>JAFDZU010000071.1:12524-27143 GCA_018266765.1 Bacteroidota bacterium | reverse complement strand
AATAGAGTGGGAATATTCAGTTGCTCAAGACAGTTCGCTATCTATAAATCAAATGCAAGAGCTTATAGAAATATTTGATGGTTATGAAATTTCAGGTAATATTTCAGGTAATATAAATAATGCCCCTATCCCAGCTAATCAAAGGTATCGAATACAGCTTAATAGAAATGGAAAATTAGTCTCTGAATGGAAAGGGAAAATAGAAGGTGAGACTACTGTTAGTAATGGTGGAGGTTCTAATCTTTTAAGTCCGGCTCTTAGAGGGTATTATACTCCGTATATGACTTTTGGTACCTATAATAAGGATTTCGACAATATTATAGTAACACCTTGTTTGCGATGGTTTGATGCAAATGGTAAACTTCTTAATGAAGTTGTTTATTCTGATAATAAAATTGCTTCGACCGGAATATTTGTAGAAAAAATGTTTTTAACAACAGGTGGTGGTTTGGGGGTGTTAATTTCTTGTGAAGGAACTGCACCGGGTGATACAAATGGTTTTCTCCAATTCTGGAGATTAGATAGATTAGGAAATGTATTGTGGAGAAAACAACTACCTGAAACATTTAAAGTTCATACGAATCGTCAATATAGCTCGGCAATTCAAACAAAAGACGGAGGTTATGCAGTTGCCTCAATAAAAGACAAGAATTATAATCTAAAAGATAGTCTTATTCCTATTCTCCTACGAAAATTCGACTCTACAGGAAACCTTTTATTCACAAAAAGCTATACTCCAACTTTAAGGAGTTTAGTATATTCAATCAAAGAAACACCTTCCAGTGATTTTTTTCTTGTTGGATACGGACATGATAATTCAGAAAATAAATATAATAAATATTTAGTAATCAAAACAACTGCTTCCGGCGATATTGTGTGGTCGGATTTATTTGGTGAAACAACAACGGGTAATATGATTTTTGATATTGCTGTTGTAGATGACCATTCTATTTTACTTGGAGGTTTAGATAACTATCTAGTAAGAGTCAATCAATCTCATGCAGTTGTTATGAAGATGCGAGATAAAGCCGCCGCCGTCTCTGAACAGCCCGCCGCATCCGATGGCATCCACCTTTTCCCGAATCCAACTTCGACACAGTTCACGCTCTCGGGTGTGGAGGGTGTTGCATCGGTTCGGGTGGTGAATAGTTTGGGTGAGGAAGTAAAACAGTTTACTCATGTTAGTTCACAGTATTCTATTGATGTATCGGATTTGGTGAGCGGACTCTACTTTGTGAGCATTCGCACAGCCAAAGGCGCAGTGGTCAAGCCGATGATGGTTAGTCGGTGATTGTTTTTTTTGTGAACCACATAGGTACATAGGTTACATAGATTTAAGCCCGCGATTGTTTTCACGGGCTTTTTTTTGTTTGGTAGAATTCTCCGTTATCACATCAGTATTAGAACGTGAATGTGAGCGCAATCCCAGCTGTTAGTATCAGAGGTTTCTCATTACCACCTTTTACAAATCCTGTTAAACCATAGTCAAATTGTGTAAAAGCTGTCAAGAATGATTTTGACCCTAAATAAAAATCATATCGCAATCCGCCAACTGCCACAAACTGAAGGTTATTGACTTCGGTAGTCGAAGGGTCGGTATAATTCACGGTGCGTCCATCGTCCGAAGTTCCACTTACCGAGGCATTCGTCCGAATTGGCTTGCTTGCCGAAACGCTGTAGCTATGCTCACTATTGAATACATAATTTGTTGAAATTCCTCCGAAAACGTATAAGAGACGCATACCGGGAACTCTTTGATTATAGAGCAAGTTTAGTGTTAAAGCAGAAGCATTGACCGAAAGATTATAATTTCCTGCCGTTCTTTCCAACGCCGTAGAAAAAACCGAATCTTTGGCTGAATAATTAAATCGTACTCTTCCGAACATGACATCAGCAGTTATAGAAGATTGTGAGTTTCTAACATTTCCTAAAATATATTCTCCACGTAAACCAACTGAAAATGTATATTTGGGTTCACGAGTCAGCTCCAAAAGCTGATTACCATCAAGTCCATGCGGCTCGTACTTGCCAAGCCAGCCCGTATTGATTGTCGAGATAATTCCAACAAATAATCTCGGTGGTTTAGGCATTGGCATTAGAGCATTTGACATATCTGCTCCACCACTATACCCCAAACTGCTCGTTCTACCTGAAAACTGGTCTCCAACGTCAGTTCCTTGTACTCGAACTTGCGTTTCGTTAGAACGACCACCACGAATTGAGTACCCACCTTGAGGTAGTGGTTCGGAGAATCCACTTTGAACTTTAATGCTATCCGCCTGCGGAGCGTGCTGAGATAATGCATCTGCAGGATTGATAGAGGCATCTTTTTGGCTTACTGTTTTGGATGAAGGTTCCGGCAGTTTTCTGGTTGGCTTTTTCTTTTTCATAGAATTCTCTGTATTTTGATTCACCACATCGTCAATATTTTGACCCGACGATACTGGTTTATTTCGTAATTTTTGTGTTGTTACGACGCTATCGTAGATTCGATTTGCTTTTACAGCACCTACGGCAATTTGTGGATTTGGATATTTACTCTTAGATTCCTGATTTGAAAATCGCTTGATAGCAGAATTATACACTGCGTTCTTAGTAGTGTCTATTGTTAATTTGGGAGTAATTACCACCGGTTTCGGAGCAATGACCGGAGTAACAGAATCAATTGCCACAAACGAAGTATAGCGTGTAAGGAGATTATACTTCAACCCAATTTCAGTTATAAGTTTACGCTCATCATCTTTTGGATATTGGTTCGACTCATCTTCTATCATCGAGATTTTATTCCGTGCCCAAAGATATTTGAGTGCGCTGTGTTCGGGAAGAGTAGGTGATGCACCGATATCAACCGTAATATCAAGTGCGCCATCGGCAGTTATTCCTGTAAGTTTTACCGTTCCTGTCGCTTTGCCGTGCCATTTGCCGAATAGTATAATCGGGCGTTGAGCAGTGACATCAGCAATAGCCGACGGCTCTACGTCATAGACATCGAGTTTACCGAAATCTACTTTAATGTTTGTCAGTACAGGAGCTTCGATATACTTTTTGAATTTATCCGCCATAGCCGGAGCTTCGGATTGATTCGTAATAATCATCGGTTCGGCATTTCCTGCACGTGCCAGCCCTTCCATCAAATAACGATTTACCGACGAACCGATTCCGAAGGCATAAACATTCGCTTTATTCAAGTTTTCCCGTACCAAATGGAATGCTTCTCGTTCTATCGAAACATAACCGTCGGTTATAACCACAAATGAACGGGAGTACTTCGGCTCTGTCGGCATTTTGAAAGCACGGTCAAGAGCAGGAAGGAGTTCAGTTCCGCCACCACTATTGGAATTATTTTTGAGGAATGTGCGTCCGCGTTCGATATTCTCCGGTGAAGCCAATACAGATTTATCACTGAGAACCGAAGATCCACCCGAAAATGTCATAATATTAAACTTGTCTTCCGGTCTGAGCGTGGTAAATAGACTATCCATCAAACGATTGGCAATAGCCAATGGATATCCCATCATCGAACCGCTTACGTCCACAATAAACACAAATTCACGAGGTAGAACCGATGGGATTTCTACATTTCTCGGTGGCTGTGCCATGAGCATAAAATAGTTTTCTTTCTCACCTTTAAACAGTAGAAGTCCAGATTCGATACTTCGTCCACTAAGTACATATCGAAGAATAAAATCTCGGTTTTGTTTGCCGCTGTCTTTGTTTGAAATTCCTATTTTGGTGATAGTCCCTTTACTGCTCGATGTCCGTAGATTTGACGATGAATTATTTCCATTAATATCAAGCGTATGCGACGGACTTTCTACCGATTTAAGCGGTACGCCCGTAGAAAGTGTAACGGAAATAGTAAATGTACCGGGAATTTCTGTCGGTAAATTAGCATTTGAAAGAGCAGATGTTACTTCATTCTGAACTGCTCCGACATACCGCGGAGCTACAACGGCAGGATACACAAATTCATACACACCTTCCGAAAGTGGAATCGCCTCAGTATAGCGCATATCAATAACGATTGAATCGCCCGAACGAACATTGGCTACGTTCATTCTGAAAATATTTGGTTTGAGCATTTCAAGGAGCGAAGCCGAGCGTCCTTGTTCTTTGGCGGCAACATATTCACGGCGAGCTTGCTCTTTTTCGCGAACGACAGCACGGATAATATGATTTCCGACGGTCATCGTCATTGTATAGACGGCGGCTCTTGTCGAACCCGGGAATACATACACAGCTTCAAGTGGCTGTGAACCATGATTTACATAGACTTGTCGGACATTTACATCGGCAATTACGCCCACGATTGATGCTGTAACTGAAGTCGAAGCAAGCTCTACATCACTTGCATTGCCTGTTTGAACTAATAATCGTGGTGAACCGCTCCAATCCTCACCTGATGGTTTTTGATTGAATTGACTTGTTTGTGCTTGAACTCTTAGCATTCCACAAACGATTACGACGAAGAAAACAATTGCTTTCATAATTTTTTCCTTTGGTTAATTCTGAATAATCAATCGTTGAATTGCTTGTTCGCCTCGGTCTGTCAGAAGCGTTACGAGGTATGCACCTGTGGGTAATTGTCCCACATTTACTGTAATCTCATGATGTTCCCCGGCTGAAACTCTGTCTGTGGTTGCCAGCGTTCTGACGAGCCGACCGCTGAAATCATAGAGCGCGACACTTACAGTTCGTTCAGCCGTGAGAGAATAGAAAATCGTTGTGCGGTCATGCGCAGGGTTAGGCCCAATTGCAGATATTGCTATTGCTCCGCTTTGTGAACGTGCCACATCAGTATATTTATATTCACCTGTTTCATTCGGCGAAAGCGGTTTGTCGGGAATCGTCGGCTTATTTTTGAGTGAATCTTCAGTTTTTGTGATAGCTCGAACTTCTGCTTGTAATTGATTTTTATAGCGTTCGGGCAATTTATCAATAAACGTGGGCGAAGGATAGAACCAGTAAATAATCTCGGCACTGCTCGAATTTTTAGCTTCATTTCCCAAACTCACTCGCACAGGAATTAACTTCCCGACAAGCGGAAAATTCTGAATATCTTTCTTCTCTGCGGGAGAATCAGAATAGAGGTCGAATAATCCTGCAATCTCGTTTCGGTATTCTTCGGGAACATTGAACGAATCCGCTTGATTACCAAAAAATTGCGCTTGAGATTTCTTTTCGCCTGACTGGTCAATACTTTGGTGTGTAATCACAAGCGGATAGACTTCTTTTGGAGTATCATTTCGGCTGTCAACTACTTTGGAATGAATACCGAAAGTATCAATAGAAACATTAATTTTCAGCACTCCGAATGTCGTTGAAATTTGCCCGCCTAATTTCTCGACGATTGATTTTACGCCATCGGCACGAAACTGCACTTCCGTTCTGCGATTAGGTTGATTGCTCATGAACGCAACCAATGATGCGGGGTTTTTGTATTCCACGCCTAATTTTGCTGTGAGAGTAAATCCTCCGCCTGCTGTCGGGTGAATTCCAAGCTCTGTTAATTCTTCGTTTGTAAGGTCAATTACGTGTATGCCCTCGATGTGCAGAGGCGCGTGAATTTTTGGTTTTACTTGAGAATCGTTCTCGGTTGATTGAGAAATATTTTCGGAAGTTTCTGCAATGATTGCAGGTTGTTTTATTTCGGCAGTTTGTTGTTTATCGGATAAAATTGTAGTTGGAGCGTCAATTGTACTATAGAAGTAAGTCGCTCCGGCGGCAAGTATGAAGAGTCCGGGTATCATAATTTTCCACCTCATAGATGATTGTTTATTTGGAAAAGGCGAAGGGGATTCGCTACTTTCTACCAGAGCGCGAAGTTCTTTTTCTGTCCAAAGAGGTGCTCCGCTTTTGAAAGAAACCACTCTGTCGAAGAGATATTGAAGAGATGTTTTCATGGTTTGCTAATTTGAGAATGAATAGTTTGCTTTTTATAGATTATACTTGACCGAAAAGGAAAATTTAATTCTGCGATGTCGCAATTACTGACTTTTTTTCTACACCTAATAATTGAGCTAAACGGCGTTTAGCTCGAAAAATCCTTACTTTCACTCCTGAAATTGTTCCGCCTTGAACCTTCTGAATTTCTTTGTGTGATAAACCCGTAATTTCAGCCATAATAACGGCTTCGCGCTGTTCTAATGGTAGTTTTTCGAGTGCTTCATAGAGAAATTGAACATCTAATGCCACATCGGGCTGTGTGAAATTATCAAAGAGGGCTTCTACTTGTTCTTCGGTTGCAGTTTCTTCTCTTCTGCGGAATGTTCGCCGTTGCGAAACCCTCGAAGCAATCGTAAACAGAAAACCAAGGAATGCATCATCATTGCGAAGCTGTTCTAAATGTTCGTAGGCCAGTAGTACTGTTTCGCCGACCACATCTTTTGCATCTTCACGGTTTCGTGTCATTGTCAAAGCGAACCGTTCGAGCCGTTTGTGGAATGGCCGGAGCAGATTCATAAATCGCTCCTGCTTTGCTTGCAGTGCCGAATCTACCGGATTAGTTGATGTACCATTTGTTTTCATGTTCATATCGCGTTTCTTGATTGTATCGAACGTTCTTGACAGTATGAGGAAATATCGCCGAAAAGGGTTACATACACAGCAAAAATAGTTTATATTGAGGTATCGAGCGGTGAATAAAACTGTCTCTCTATCCCTTAGTATTCTATACGGTTGTAACGAAGTTAAAATTCTTATTTACTCCACAATTTTTTCTTTGGTTTGTTTCTAACTATTTGCTAAGTTGCACTCACAAATTTTTTCATCTGTAGTTTCGTTGTTAGCTAACCAAAGTTTATACGTTATGAAATCCCGAATCCCGAATCCCGAATCCCGAATCCCGAATCCCGAATCCCGAATCCCGAATCCCGAATCCCGAATCCCGTACTATAGAATACGGTGTATATCAAATACTTCATAACCACCAAGTAAAAGACCGTTCCCCACCCCAAAAGTAAGAAAAAAGAATTCGTTTGTTAAGTCGGTATACTCCTCGTATCAATAAAAACAAAACAATTTATTTTCTTTAATTTTGAGGTTATTATGAAAAACCCTTTAATTAGTTTTCTACTAGTATTCGTACTACTTTCAATCAGCTTACCTTATAATGTTTATGCTCAATGTCTGTTCCCAGAAGGTACATCTACAACTACTTACACAGATATCGCAGGATGTACTTGGCGTGTAGATTTTTGCTGGACTTGTAGTATTACTGGTGCATCTCCTAGTAGTATTGGAATTGTTCATACCTATCTTGATCCTCCAACTCAAACGGGTTGTATTGAGCCAACTAGAGATGAACTCATTACTTATCTTATAAACTACTTTTTTAATAGTGTTTGCACTATTCCTGATTGTCTTGAAAATGATCCAGATTGCGACCACCAAGTTAGAGTTCTTACGATACGCTATCCACTTTGTTGGCAATGGCATATTTTTGGTAAAGTTGTCGGAGGTGTTTGGAGTTTTACAAAATGGAAGGAACCGTGTGAAGGAGGACTATCATATTGTGAGATACAAACTGCTGTGTGTAGAGATCCAGTGACTACCATAATTCATAAATGTAATACTTCTACGATTCAGTATTATGAATATGGTACGCCTTGCTCAACAGTAGTAATAGCAGAACCAGACGACCCTGCCCATATTCCAAGCAATCTTGGTAATCATACATACGAAGGATGCTTTAAATCCTTAAGTTGTCCATAGGGGCTTATACAGATATTCTATAAATACAAATTGTATCTCTTTTTTAATAAAAATTCGGGTATCTGAAATCAGGATCGGGTACCCATTTTAATTCAAAAGTAAAAATAAGCAAGTTATAAAAATTGAAGTAATAATCTTTTTCTATTATTTAAAGGGTTTAATTATGAATATCTTAGTTATTATTATTTTTTTTCTTACGTTTTTATGTACTCTTTCATCTAAAGAATTGCCATTCAAAGCAGAAAGGATGATAACCGATTTTAGAGGTGTCGTTTCTAATGGAAAAAATATCATTTGCTACGGTGATTATGGTATAATGACTTATACACTTAACTTCGGGCAAACATGGAATCAATTGAATATAGGTGATAGGTATAGTATAAAAAAAATTAACAACATTGGAAATGATTTCATTGGGGCAACAGAACATTCTCTCATTAAATCTACGACCAACGGCTTAACGTGGGTAAATAAAGAGATATTTGATTCTTCTGCAACAGTCATTGATATGGCAATAGTCAACAATACTGTGTTTCTATTGACTAATAATGGAGTATTTTTGGCTGACAGCGCATTGAATCTAAACTCGCAACCATTATTAGAATTAGATATAAATGCTGAGTACACTGAACTCGAAACCGATGGTAAGGATATGTATATTATCTATAATAAGAAGAATCTTATCCATTATTCGATGGATACTAAGCAATTAGATACAACAAATCTTATAAATGTAACTTCTCCTTCATGTGGCAATTGTACAAATATTACTAATTTGAAATTATCAGGTAACACCGTGTATGTTATGGTAAATTCAAAAGTTGATAAAGATAATTATTTAAAAATTGTAAAGTCTGATAATAAAGGAAAAAACTGGGAAAATTTAACGAATCATCTTTTCTTAAATGGTTATTATATAATTGACAATAATACAATTTCAGTTATAAAACCTAAACCACTTTATTATAATAATTCTGTCCTATTTGGTCCAGAATATATAAAAATAGATACATCACATTTTGTAATTGATACATCCGATTATTCAGTAATAAATGTTAAAGATGGTATTGATAGAGCTATTTATTATAATTCGAGTTTTACCTCACCAACTGTCTTTAATGAGATAATAAATGTTAATACTGATACATTAATAGCTGTTGGAACAAATAAAATGATTGTGATGTCTAATAATGGTGGCAGAACATGGGAAATGAAATCATTTTTTAGTAGTTTTTCTGAAGGTATAGATTTTACAAGTTTTCCGACCAAGGAAATTGGATATGTATTAAATCGCTTGTCGTTTTATAAGACCAAAGACGGCGGAGTAACATGGCTGCCTCAGAAGTATAAAGAATACCCTCAGTTCTCAGGATTAGCTCCTTCAAGTTTTTATTTTAACTCAATCGGTCAAGGATATATAAAAATTGTCACAAAAAATGTAGCCGATACCAATATTCTTGTTACTAACGATAATGGTGAAACATATAACTTACAATATAATGACTCATCATCTCATTTTAAATTTGACAACAACTATCCAAATGGAATGAAATTTCGCAATGGGAAAGGATTAGGAGATATTATTCTTTACGTCCTTGCGAGAAGTGAAAAAGATAGTAATGGCGTGTTGTCAAACAATTATACAGTATTAAGATACGACAATAATTTTAGATTGATAGACACAGTAAGATTAAACTGTAACGTTCTTATTAGTACAGTCGTAACAAAAGACTCTAGTATAATTTGTCTTGCTTTAAATTCAAAAGGCAGTAATAAGACTGATAGCTCTGGTAAACCAAATGATTACTCATATTCTTACTTCCTATTGAAATCTGTTGACAAAGGAAAAACATGGGACAGTTTGAAGGTTAATGTTCCAATTTATCAAACTCTTACTAAAAGTGCTGACAATATAAACCACTACTATCTAAATAGTGTGTTTTCTAATTGTGTTGCTCAAAGTAATAACTATATACTTTACCCTACCTATTCGCAATCTTATACAAATCAAGGATATAATCTTATATATAGATATGACTATGTAAATAATATATTTGATTCTGTAAAAATCCCAACTCAACTTAATAGCTATCCTAATACTATTTTTGATTTTAATTCTAAAGTAGTCGCTACTTCAAATTTTAATAATTTTTTCTATTCTAAGAATATAGGAGGAAATAATCCTATTTGGGATTCGGTCAAAGGAGAAGATATTTTTACCAATTGGGATGGGTATAATCCATTATTCCTTGGAAATGATCAAGATGCAGTTTTATCATCCCATATATTTAATGATACATCTGGATTTTTAATAATTGGTACGTCACGGAATGGAATTGGTGGTAAAGAATTTAAAATGAATATTGTAAAACTATCCGAAAATACGGGTATAAATAGTGTCGAGAATCCAAGAATTGATGAAGAAAGAGTTTTTTTATGGAACTACGAACCATATCCACTGCCGGGTAAAAATATAATTAACAGCAAAATTTTTTGGAATCGTTATTATAATATAGAGAATGCAACAATTAATGTTTATGGAGTTTATGGAACTAATACGAACTCGAAAAATATTAAGATAAATAAGATTCAGGACTATATGGGCATATTAGAATGGGATTGCTCAGATGTACCATCAGGGATTTACATTATTAACATTTCACTTGAAGGTGAATCCCGTAGTTTCCCTGTGATGGTAGTGAAATAATACTACGACACTGACTGTATTCTTTATATCAATGCCGCCGTGAGGAATATCTCGCAGGCGGCATTGTTATTTTGGATAGTGGGTAATTCTTGACCTGATAATTACTCCTAAAGACCACTAATTCAAGTTATCCTCCAAACATTACGACTAAACTTTTCAAGTAAAATTGCCTTACGAGTCTTATTTCGTAAATTTGTAGCAATTCTTACTTAATGAATCATTCCGTCTTTTATCTATTTATTCAAGGAAATCTATGACTATCGAGAATGTTGTTGTTATTGGTGCAGGAACAATGGGCAATGGTATTGCTCACACATTTGCACAATTTGGTTATACTGTTACATTGGTTGATGTTAGCACCGAGTCGCTTCATCGAGGAGTTTCTACTATTGAGAAAAACTTAGACCGTCAAGTCAAAAAAGCAATCATTGAAGAAACCGTAAAATCTGAAACCTTATCAAGAATTACTCCGTCGGTCAATCTTGAAAATGCGGCTGTGAATGCTGATTTGATTATCGAAGCGGCAAGCGAAAACTTCGAGATAAAAGCATCGCTTTTCAAACTTGCGGATTCTGTGTGCAAACCGCATACTATCTTTGCGAGCAATACAAGTTCTATTTCGATAACGTCAATTGCGGCAGTTACTTCGCGTGCCGATAAGTTTATCGGAATGCACTTTTTTAATCCTGTTCCACTGATGAAACTCTGTGAAATTGTACGCGGATATTCCACAAGCGACGAAACATATTCTATAATAGAAACACTTGCTCAAAAGCTCCAAAAAACTCCGGTGAACGTTCAGGATTATCCGGGATTTATTTCCAATCGTATTCTTATGCCGATGATTAACGAAGCGATTTTCTGTTTGATGGAAGGTGTTGCTTCGGCAGAAGATATTGATACCGTTATGAAACTTGGAATGAACCATCCGATGGGGCCGCTTACACTTGCTGATTTTATAGGGCTTGATGTGTGTCTTTCGATAATGGAAGTTCTCTACGACGGCTTAGGCGACAGCAAATACCGCGCCTGCCCGCTTCTTCGAAAAATGGTTGCCGCTGGATGTCTCGGTCGGAAATCAGGCAAAGGATTTTTTACATACGCTTAAACTTAAAATACTACTCAATGAAAACAATACTCGACTTAATACACGACGGATATTCCCATTGGAACGAGCCGGAACGCCTTGCCGTAATCGGCGCAGAACTTGAATCTCGCACACGGCTTCCTCAAGCAAGGATATTTTTGGAGCGTTCGATAGAACTTGCTCCCGACAATGCCGACCCCTATACTTCACTTGCTTTTGCGTGTTTTCGTGATTCTGTTAATCTTTCCGAAGACGGTGAAAAAGCATTTGTTGACGGTATCGAAGCCACTAATTCCGATATACTGAAAGCGTGGTATGCGGCATTCCAAGAAGACGACTCGATTGCCACACTTCTCATCGAGGATGTGCGCTCTTCGGAAGATATTTCTGTGCAATTTACACTCGCGGGAAGTTTACTGTGGCGCGGACTGACCGACGAAAGCTATGCAGTATTCCAAAAAGCAATCGCCCGAATGCCCGAAGGAGCCACTCCCAAGGGATTGGATTCGTATTGCTCTTCGATGTGCTGGATGAGTTCGCACAAGCCCGAAGTTAATATCGAACGTGATATTCTTCCGCATGTTAAAAATCTGATACGTTCCTCGCCCGAGTCATACAGTTATCGCGCTCTTGAACTGCAAGTGTATCAAGTTTTAAAAAATTGGGAGAAAGTAAAAGAAACTGCTTATGGAATCTTGCGTGATTTCCCTGATGAAGAAACCACAATGCTTGCTCTTGGTATTGCCTGCGAAAAACTCGAAGAATATGATTATGCAATTATTTGGTTTAATAGGGCAATAGGAGCAAAACCAAGTTTTGTGAGAGCAAGAATCAATCTTGCTAAAATCTACGAAAAACAAGAAAAACTTGAAATCGCCGAAGAGATTATGCGCGAAATTCCAACGGCAAACCCTTCGTATAATTTTGGTAAAATTAATCTGTCTGTCTTTTTATATCGCATTGGCAAACACGATGATGCTCTCGGTATTTTTCGCCCTGCCTATACCAAACTAAGACCTTGGGAAAAAACAAGTGTGGGAAATTCACCCGAAGGAAAAGCTATGATTGAAAAAATGTAGAAATCACTACAGTTATACATATACGAATACCCTGCTCCCTATTCAAGTAGTACGAAGCAGGGTATTTTATTGTAACTAAATTGATTCGACACACCTCTATAGTTTCAGGCAATTGATAAAAGTTGGTTTCATTCTTTTTTGAGGTTCGTATGAAAAACTATATTTATTTGAGTGTACTTGTGCTTTTCTGCATTTCAATTCATGCCGCAGAAATTAGACCTGTTTCATCAAAAATTGATGCTGTAACAGTCTATCAAGATCGAGCTTTGGTTTCTCGAATTGGTAGAATTACCTTGCCGGTGGGAATCCATAAACTTTCATTTGAGGGCTTACCGTATGGATTAGATGATAATTCCGTTCGTGTTTCTGGTGATGCACCGGGTGCCGCAATTTTGGATATTCAAATCAAATCAACAACTTCGATTCCTCCGTTGCCTGATAGTTTGCAAGCGGCACGCCGCAAAAAAATATTCGATAAAGTGAATGAATTAGAAATGATTCGTTCTGATAATGTAGATAAAATTAATGTTATTAACTCCCAAAAAGCATTATTGGAACAAATAAAAGTGCAAACCGGCGGCAATATTAACGAACAGCTCAAACTTACTCGTCCAACGACCGAAGATTGGCAAAAGTTTGTTGATTTTGTAGGAATGAACGGCTCAAAACTTATCGCCGAACAGCGTAAATACGAACGAATGAACCAAGAACTTAAAGTAAAGATTGATTCTTTGCGTTTTGCCGGAGGGTCGGATGTTCAAGCTAATTCCAAACCTGTAAAAACTGTATTGGTAGAATTGGATGTTACTCGAGCGGGAGAGGTAGAATTCACTGCAAGTTATGTGGTGAGAGGTGCAAGCTGGACACCTACATACGATCTACGGGTTCAGAAAGCAACAAAAGATATTCAATTGGATTACCGAGCTTCCATACGCCAAAATACGGGTGAAGATTGGAATAATGTAGCGATAACTCTCTCAACTGCTCGTCCTGATGTGGGAGGCAATCAACCTATCCTTGGCTCATGGTATATTTCAGGAAGTGAACCGCCGAAACCAATGGCACAACGAAAAAATTCTGATGATGGTGCTACTGATGCGTTAAGTCCGTCGTCTCGTGATAGAGTGAGAGCAATGTCTTCTTCTTCGGTAAACAGCACAAGTAGTTATAATCGTATTGAGAATGTTGCAATTGCTCAACCGCTTGCACGTATTGAATCTGACTATTATTCCACGATGTTTGATATAGTTGCAAAGTCCACTATTCCTTCCGATGATATTCCTCATAAAGTAGTTATTTCCAAGCTTAAATTAGCGGCTGAATTTGGATATAGCTGTACACCCAAACTATCGCTCAATGTCTATCTCAAAGCAACAATTAAAAATACTTCCGATATTCCTATTTTGCCGGGTACGATGAGCATTTACAGTGACCGTGATTATATCAGTCAATCAACCTTGCAGTTTGTTTCGCCGTCGGAAACATTTACGGCATCTATTGGCGTTGATCCTTCGATTACTATCCACCGTAATCGCACTACCAACTATGAAAGCAGTGGCGTTTTTACCAAAAGCAAAGTAGTAAAGTATAACTATGAATATATACTTCAGAATAATCGTAAAAAAGACACTGTGCAGGTAGAAGTGTTAGACCAAATCCCACTTTCTCAAAACGAAAAAATTGTGATAGAACAACTTGATCCCAATATCAAGGAAATACGTGCAAATCCCGATGGAATTATCTCGTGGAAACAAACGGTAAAACCAAATGAAAAGAAAAATTGGAATCTTAATTTTTCGGTAGAATTTCCGGTTGATTTTATCATGCGAGGAATGGAATAGTGGGTATGCTTCTTGTGAAATGCCTCTGTTGAAATTAATGTTAGAGAATCGAAGGTATTACGATAGAAGTTAATTAAACAGTAAGAAAGAAATTATAATTTAATAAATTTGTAACATGTAATAAATATTACTCATTCTAATCATTTACTTATATCGGAAAATCAAATGAAAACTATTGTTTTATTGGTTTAC
>JAFDZU010000071.1:0-12481 GCA_018266765.1 Bacteroidota bacterium | reverse complement strand
ATAGAAAAGCTACTGACAGCCAACACTTGGCATGGAGTATTGTTTCTAAAGAGTGCTCCTTTCCCACCCGGTATTATCTGTGAAGAGCTTACATTTAGAACTGACAAATCCGCTAATCTTACCAAATGTGATGCGACAGCAACCCAAGACTGGAAAGTAACTGACAGTGCAAATGTTTCGTATCTTACTATATTGAACACAGTGTACTCGATAGAAAAATTAACCACTGATACTCTAATGGTACGTGAAAAATCTAACAGCAGATTCTTCCTTTTTCTCAAAAATTTCAGTGGATACAATAGAGTAATGTTATATCGAACGTTTGAAAATGGAGCAATTGGAGGAACTTTTGGTCTGGATTGTGCCGACATTGAAAAATCAGAGATACCGGAATATAATTTTAAGATAGAAGCTTCTGCTCCTAATCCGGCTTCATATAGCAGTACTATAGGGTATCAAATAGGAGCAGGTGGCACATCAATAAAAATTACAATTGATGACGGGCAGTCCGAGCCAAACCTTATCTTAGATAATATTTCTGTAGCCGGAAATTTTACACTACAAATAAACCTTGATAACAAGAAGCCGGGAGTTTATCGTATTTCGTACGTAGTGAAGCCGCCCAATCAAACAGCTAAAACGATTTATTCATATATATATGTGTTTAAGTGATTGATTTGAAGATGGTTGTTAGTTTTGCTCTGAAGTGTTGAATTGAATATCATAGAGCCGTTTGTATGTTCCGGCGAGAGCTATAAGTTGTGAGTGCTTGCCTCGCTCAACGATTTGACCGCCGTCGAAAACAAGGATTTCATCGGCATCAATAATAGTAGAAAGTCGGTGGGCAATAATAATAGCGGTGCGGTTTTCCAAAACACGATTGACAGCTTCTTGAACAGCTTTTTCGGATTCGGAATCAAGAGCCGACGTAGCTTCATCAAAAATAAGGATTTGCGGCTGACGCACCACCGCACGAGCAATGGCAATCCGCTGTTTCTGTCCACCCGAAAGCAATACACCTCTATCACCAACGATTGAATCATAACCATGCGGAAGTCGCATTATAAAGTCGTGAGCATTCGCAATTTGAGCGGCACGCTCAATGTCGGCTTTAGTAGCATTCGGGAAGCCAAGACTAATATTTCCTGCAACGGTATCATTAAATAAAATAGGTTCTTGGGAGACAATTCCAAATAAAGAGCGATAGCTTTCGAGGGTGAATTCGCGGATATTCGTTCCGTCAACTGTAAGTTCACCGCGCTGTGGGTCGTAAAATCGAATAATAGTATCAACCATCGTAGATTTTCCGCCACCGCTTGGTCCCACAAACGCAATTTTTTTGGATTTTGGAATTTGAAATGAAACTTCACGAAGTACAGGTTTATCGTGATAACTAAATGTCAGATTATTGATTTCCAATTGTGAAGAAAATCCTGTTAGTTCTTTACTGCCGGAAACTACACTCGGCGAACTATCTATTACTGCAAACACCCGTTCAGCGGCAACAAGTCCACGTTGAATTTGTGCAGGAATTCCCGTCAGTGCAGTGATTGGCGACATAATTCCAAAAAGCAAGAATAAAAACGCCATCAGATCCGAACCATTCATTTTTCCCGAAAATACTTGCAAACCACCGACATACAACACCACTGAAAGTGCTACAATTGCAAGAACATCATTGATTGAGGGAACTAAATCTACAACTTTTTGATTTTTAATTGCGGAGCGAACATAATTATACGTTTCATCAGTAAATCGTCTGATGGCATGTCGCTCTGCACTCGATGATTTAACTGCACGAATACCGGAAGTTGTTTCTTGAAGAACTGAAGTAAAAATTGCCGTTGATATTTGCATTCTGGTGGCATAACGGCGAATATATTTAGTAGAAAATCGGATGATAAGCAAACTAAAAATACTGGTACTGAAAGCAATTAGCGTAAGTTCCGGAGAAAATGAAATCAACAGAAACAGCATAACAACTACTTGTATCGGCTCACGAAACAGCGTGACGACAAGTGGTGTAATGCTTCCGTGCATAACGCCTATGTCGTTCGTTACGAGTGACATAAGTTCGCCTGCTTTACTTCGGTTGAAAAAATCCATTGAGAGATTCACCATTTTCCCAAAGAGAGAATCTCGCATAGATTTGATAATACCTTCGCCAAGACGGACATTAAGATTAGCACCGAGGTATTTGAATATATTTTTTGCAATAAATGCGGCGATAATAAACAAACTGAGGCGAAATAACATTGTAGATTTATCCGGTGAAATAACAATAGTGCTAATCCAATTATAAAATGAATCTTTGATGCTCAAAGCATTTCCAAGGGGTACAACAGTCGGTGAAGTTGCAGTTGTATCTTGTTTGAAAATCACTTGAAGTATTGGCTGAATAATAGCAATAGAAGCCGCAGTAAGGAGAGAATACAGTGTATTGCATATTACAGAGAGAATGAGAATAAACTCAAATCCACGCATATACCGAAGAACACGAAAAACAGTTTTCACACGAATCCAGTACAATGAAACAGTATGTATTTTTTTTAAAGGACTTCAAATTACGGCTTTTTAAAGCAATATCACAAGGATTGCAACCCACTAAAACAAGGAAATAACAAAAAAATATTGTATAATTAGAGATAAAGAGTTATTTTTGAAGTCCTTTTAGAATTTCCTGCCCCAAATTAGAACATTTCGGGGCTGTTTTATGAACATCCACAGGAGCAGTCATGAGCGTAAAACGCTTGTACGAAACTACATTTGTTGTTAATGCCGCATTGGAAGACAACGACGTAGAAACGGTAATCCACCGTGTAACAGATTATTTAGAGAATCACGGTGCCAACATCGTTGAATTGAGCAAATGGGGCAGAAAACGCCTTATGTATCCGATTAAAAAGAAATTTAACGGGTATTATGTCTATGTCGCTTACGAAATCCCAACCAACGCACTCTCGTTAATAGAGCGATTCTTCATCCTCGAAGAAAATGTGCTTCGTCATCTTACGGTCATTCTCACGCAAAAATTGCGTGATTATCGTGCAGCACGAACAGTTCATGCTTCGATGCAAGAAGGTGCAAAAGCCACAGCTGCAACCGAAGTAGTTAAACCTGTTGTCGATGATGATGACATATTACCTCCGGTAGAAGATGATCTCGATTTAATTATCGACGATGACGATGATGACACGATAGAATAATCTGTCAACATATATCCTTATAGAAATTACTAATTAATGATTTAGAGAGTTATTCCAATGAAAATTATTCTTAGACAAGATGTAGAGCATTTGGGAAAAATGGGCGAGATTCTCACCGTGAAAGACGGCTATGCTCGCAATTTTCTTATTCCCCGTAATTATGCTTATTATGCTACGCCCGGTGCTGTTCGTGGATTTGAATCCGAGAAAAAACGCATTATGGCGCAAATGGAAAAAATGAAAGGCGCGGCTGAATTGCTTGCGGCTAAACTTGCCGAAACGCAAGTAAGTGTTGGCATGAAAGTCGGCGAAGAAGGCAGATTGTTTGGTGCAGTAACTGCTCAAATGATTGCCGATGAACTTGCATTACTCGGACACACAGTTGACCGCCGTAATATTACAATTGACGAACCTATCAAATCACTCGGACTATTCGACGTAAAAGTAAAACTTCATCCTGAAGTAATTGCTACTGTTAAAGTTTGGGTTATCAGCGCATAAATAGTAGTTTGACTGATTAATAGAGATAATAAAAAAAGCCGCTTTTGTAAAAGCGGCTTTTTTGTACTTGTTTTTATTTGAGAAGTTCTATTATCGTGAGTAAAACTCGATAACAAGTGGAACTTCGCAAACAACCGGAACTTCCTCACGTGGAGGCAAATAAAGATATTTCACCGAGAAATCTGCTTTGGAAAGAGCAAGATACGGAGGCACACCAGCTGTGCGGATAGCTTCTTGGAAACACTCCAACTTACGGCTTGATTCTTTAACCGAAACTGTATCGTTAGGGCGTACATTATAGGATGCAATATCCACCAATTTACCATTAACAAGAATATGACCGTGGCGTACATACTGACGAGCCGCTTGCATCGAACGAGCAAAACCCGAACGAAATACGATTGCATCAAGACGTGATTCTAATAGTTGAACTAATAAATCACCTGTATTACCGAACATGTGAGCCGCTTTTTTGTAATAATTGCTCATTTGGCGTTCGTGAATATTGAATTGCAGACGTAACTTTTGTTTTTCAAAAAGTTGTTGTCCGTACACTTTCAACTTGCCTTTTTTTCTAGAAGCACCGTGCTGTCCCGGAGGAGCCGGTTTTCTGTCCATCACTTTGCGCGCTTTAGGAGTTAGCGCAATTCCCAATTTACGGGAAATTCGGATTTTGGGTCCGGTATAATTCATAAAAGTACCCCGCTATCAAAAGCCGTAAAAACGTGCTTTTGTGCAATAAAGTTAATAATTTAACCGCTTCCAATCATGCAACTGGAGCGATTGGTACAATAAAGTAAGCCACAAAAATACGACAATCCTCTGTAATAACAAAAAAACTAAAGAGTTTCACTAAAATTATTCATCAGACACTGTCTTATAAAAATGTATTTTATTTATAATGTAAGAAAATACCGGTGTAGAACGGTGTCCAAAAGCAACATTTTTGTCCGCATGTTTTTAAGGCGTTGTTCGCCCAAGTATTACATGTATAAAACAGACTGTAACTTCCTTTTGCCTCGTAAAATGTGTCATCTTTTCCATAATGAGCATTTGTTTTGATATTTATGCAATGTCCATTTGTATCAGTTTGAAAACTATTGTCTATAAAGGTAATTAGTCGTTGGTATTGCTGTTTACTTATTAGTATTTTTTTGCAAGTTGAGTCTTCGCTAATTGACTTGAAATAGGTTGCATGAATAGCAGTTGTACCCAAACCTGTTGTGGCTTTAAAGGCAACTGATACTTTCAAATCTGCCCATGTTGGCGTTTCCAAATAAAACCCTTTGTCGCCCCAACCCATGCCTAAATATTGATACGTCGTATCTTTTGAAGCAGTATGTTCAAATTTAACTTCTTTGCTCCAATCTTTTTGGTCGGTACGTACCGGAACAACTATATCTGTATGTACACCATTGGTTTTGATGAATATAATTACTTCATCTTTTGCATTTTTTTCCTTATCAATGGTAATTCTTGACAGGCAATATGCTGAAATAAAATACAATAGAATAAATCCCACAAAACCTAAAACCGTGAAACTTAAAATTTTCAGTAACCTTTTTAATGTCATTTTGTATGCGAAATGGTGTGTTTAAAATATTACAACTAACACCCAATTTATAGAATTTTTTTCAAACCTTCAATTAATGTGATAACACACAAAAGTATTTGGATAGTTCAATAACTACCATTGTGTGCAATATAATTGCAGCCATTGCCACTACAAACTGTCCATAGAAGAATATTCTTTTTATCTGCGGCGGAGATACCGCAATAGTAGAGAGCTTTGGAGAAAATTTCCTTAGTTTTGTTGTAATAAAACAGAGCAATCTGATATTCTGATGGTTTCTGCTCACAGTTTGAATTCAATCAATACCCCAACAACTTTAGGATAGCATGACTCCCGAAACATACCCGATAACTCGCGCTCTATTGAGCGTTTCCGACAAAACCGGCATCGTAGAATTTGCCGAAAAGCTACATCAATTCGGCATCGAAATCCTCTCGACGGGCGGAACGGCCTCGCTTCTCCGTTCTGCGGGAATTCCCGTTGTGAGTGTGAGCGATTATACAGGATTCCCCGAAATAATGGACGGACGGGTGAAAACCCTGCAACCCAAAATTCATGGCGGATTGCTTGCTGTTTTGGATAATCCCGAACATCAAGCACAAATGAACGAGCATTCAATCAGTTCGATTGACCTTTTGGTGGTGAATCTTTATCCGTTTGAGAAAACACTTGCCAATCCTACAGCTACACCCGAAGATATTATCGAAAACATTGACATTGGCGGGCCGGCAATGGTTCGTGCCGCCGCTAAGAATTACCGTTGGACGGCAGTGGTGGTTAATCCCGACCGTTATCAGTCCATTCTCGAACAATTAAGTGCAACTAATCGAACATTATCGGAAGAATATCGCTGCGAACTTGCCGGAGAAGCATTTGCTCACACTGGATATTATGATTCGCTTATTGCGAGCTATTTACGTTCGATAACAAAGAGCGAAATGTTCCCTGATGAATTATTGTTGCCGATGCGAAAAGAACAATCGCTTCGTTATGGCGAAAATCCACATCAATCGGCGGTATTATACGGAAACTTCAGTTCGATTTTCCGTCAATTACATGGTAAAGAATTGTCGTATAATAACATAGTGGATATTGACGCGGCGGCTAAGATAGTGTTAGAATTTACCGAGCCGACGGTTGTTATTGTCAAACATACAAACCCGTGTGGAGTGGGTTCGGGTGCTACGCTAAGCGAGTCATATTCCAAGGCATTTGCTACTGATACTGTTTCGCCGTTCGGAGGAATTATTGCGGTGAACCGTCCGATAGATCGTGAGTTTGCCGAGACGGTTCACAGTTTATTTGCCGAAGTATTAATTGCTCCCGAAATCACCGACGAAGCTCTCGAATTGCTCCGCAAAAAGAAAGACAGACGGTTGATGACAGCAGATTACAGCTTGCTTCGCAAGAATATCGTGATGCAGGTAAAATCAGTTGCCGGCGGGCTTTTGCTCCAAACCGAAGACGCCGAATTACTTGATGAATCAGCACTCCGAACGGTAACAAAACGAATTCCGAGCGACACCGAAAAAGCGGCTCTGATGTTTGCTTGGCGAGTTGCGAAACATGTGAAATCGAATGCAATAGTGTATGCCGCTTCCGACCGAACACTTGCTGTTGGTGCAGGGCAAATGTCGCGAGTGGATTCGGCAAGAATAGCAGTGAAGAAAGCGCAAGATGCCGGAATAGATTTGGCAGGGTGTGCTGTGGCAAGTGATGCGTTCTTCCCGTTTGCCGATGGACTTCTGCAAGCAGTGGAGGCGGGAGCTACGGCAGTTATTCAGCCGGGAGGTTCGGTGCGTGATGCGGAAGTAATTGCCGCTGCTGATGAATATAATATTGCAATGATGATGACAGGAATGCGACATTTCAGACATTAATTACGCGAAGAATCTGATTTAAATTCAATATGAAACCGTTGTGTTTTTGGTAATGCAACGGTTTTTTATATTGCTAAAATAGCTGTAGAATTGATTTCCTTTGGCTCTCTCCTTATTTTTATGTAGATTTGATATAAATAAGGAAGCAAATTTTGTATAATCCACTCTACAATCCGCTTTTAACAAGATGAATATAGCAGAACTTCCGATTGGCGCAATGGCTATTATAGTTGGTTTTGGTATCGTTAATGAATTTACCGAACGGCTTCAAGAATTGGGGCTTACACCCGGAACAACACTTAAAATAATCCGCCGTGCTCCGTTCAAAGGCCCGCTCGAAATTACCTACGGACAATCTTCTCGGTTGGCAGTTCGTCCGAATGAAAGCACTGCAATATTAGTAAAACAAATCGGCTGAAGAGTTCTCCTGCTAACGAATGACCACCTCCGCAACAATTGCATTTGTCGGTACTCCTAATTGTGGTAAATCTACACTTTTTAATGTTCTGACCGGACTGAACCAAAAAGTTGGTAATTTCCCGGGAGTTACCGTCGAGGCAGGCATCGGAACACTTACCGTCGGCAAATCTCACTTTCAATTAATTGACCTTCCCGGCACATATAGTTTATCCCCCAAATCACGTGACGAAGAACTAACACTTGCAGTTCTGCAAGGGCGCGAGCCATCTCTTCCCAAACCTGATGCCGTTGTCTTTATCATTGACGGCACGAGCGTAGAAAAAGGACTGTTCCTTTTTTCGCATTTTGCTGAATTAGGATTGCCAACTATTGCGATTGTAACAATGATTGATGCAATCAAAGCGCAAGGTGGTGCATTAGATGATATTACCTTAGAGCGAGAACTTGGCGTTCCTGTGCTGAGTGTGGTTGGTCATAAAGGAATTGGAATAGAAGAGCTTAACGAGCAATTTACACGACTTTCGGAGTTTTCTGTTCCTAAAAAATGGAGCGACTCACCGATGACGCATCACGAACGCTACACATCTGCTCGCGAACTTGCTCACCGTGTTATCAATATTCAATACAACGACAAACGCTCGGAGCTGTTAGACAAAGTATTCCTTCATCCGATAGTTGGGCCGCTCGTGTTTTTGATTGTCATGGCATTATTTTTCCAATCAATTTTTACGTGGGCTAAACCTCTGATGGATGGAATTGCCGATAGTTTTGCATGGTTGCAAGCTGTTGTCAGTACGACAGTTCCCGAAGGATTATTCCAAAATTTCATTACAAAAGGATTGATTGCCGGAGTCGGTTCGGTACTGATATTCTTGCCGCAAATTCTATTATTAAATTTATTTATAGTCATCTTGGAAGATTGCGGTTATTTGGCGCGAGCCGCTTTTTTGGTAGATAGAGTAATGGGTGTATTCGGGTTGCAAGGGCGGTCGTTTATTCCATTGCTTGGTTCGTTCGCGTGTGCAATTCCGGGAATAATGTCGGCGCGGATAATTCCATCGGAAAAAGACCGCATGGCCACAATGCTGGTAGCACCACTGATGACGTGTTCGGCACGCCTTCCGGTGTATGCGTTGCTGATAAGTTCGTTTATTCCGGCGCGGCTTATCGGAGGTGTTTTTTCTTTGCAGGGAATGGTTTTGGGCGGATTATATGTGCTCGCGGCTGTATCTGGACTACTCATTGCCGGAGTGTTTAAGCGGACAATGTTTCGTGGGTCGAAGTTGCCGTTTTTGATAGAGTTCCCGCCATACAGAATGCCATCGCTGAAAAGCTTATTAGTAACAGTATGGAATCGCTCGAAGGAATTTTTGCGGACTGCCGGTGGAATTATCCTTGTACTTTCTGTTGTATTATGGGCATTAACGGAATTTCCACACACGAATATTCCCGCCGGAACTCCCACCATCGAAGCAGAACGAATGCAACTCGAAGGTTCGTTTGCCGGTACATTGGGTAAAACCATTCAGCCGATGTTTGCTCCGCTTGGATTTGATTGGAAACTGACGATTGGTGTTATTGGTAGTTTTGCCGCACGTGAAGTGTTTATCTCGGTTATGGGACAATTATACAGTGCAGATGTGAGCGGGTCAGATGCACCATTGCGAGAAATTCTCTCGAAGGCGATTGGCTTGCCTGCCGCTTTGGCTGTGCTTGCATTCTATGTGTATGCGTTGCAATGTATTTCCACAATTGCAGTGTTGAAACGTGAAACCGGCTCGTGGAAATGGCCGGCTTTTGCATTCGGTTATACATTTATTCTTGCCTACGGACTTAGTTTTGTGGTCTATCGGATTGCCTTGGGGTGGTGACGGTAAAGTAAAACTATGGCGTGGAATTATAATAGATTCTTGCCCTTATAATGGTACATTTAATCATTGTAAGGGCTTTTTTGTGTTAAAAGTAAAGATTTTTCTTGGATGTGTTCTTTATTCTTTCGAGTTTTGGAATAAAGTAACCTGTGAATTTATCAATCGTCCAATTTTTACAATTCAAAATTATAACTTCGAGTACATATCTCTAATAAAAGCATTATTCGCAACATCTTTATTCAGTAAATTATTGGAAATTGGTTGGAGGAACAACCGACCCAAATAGGAACATCACAATCGGAGGAATTTATGCCCTACGAAGACTATGAATATCATTTTTCCAAACTCCCGACAGATAATTCTGACGAGCAATTGTTTTTTGCCGAACTACAGAAGAAGTTTGAAACAGATATTCTAACCAATCCGCTCTACGACAAATATTTTGCGATATTTGAAGATAATGACCGTGAACGTTTCGCGCAAGTATATGCACGAGATAAAATGCACCTTATCAAGCTACAAAAATACTATTCGCAGAATAAATATGTTTCACATCAAGGAATGTTGGAAGATTTGAGGGAGCAATATTTTTGGATGATAGCCCAGAAAAAACTGTTTAATATGCAATGCAAATGGCGAGCCGGACAAATCCGAATTGAAGGTGTGTATTGTACTCAGCATTTTTATTATTGGTCAGAACATATTAAGCAATGTCCTTTTATTGACTTGATTACTGATGATGAAGTAAGACTGCTGAAAGAGTATCTTTCTAAGAATGAAACTCTTTATCACAAGCGGAATCATGATGCCGATTGGCAGTGTTATTCAATGCTAACCGAAAAGAATAAAGAGGGAGAATTTATAGAATATCCCGAATGGTATGAATATTATGATGAAAAGATGGGAACAGATTCTCTCTTGATTCTACCGGATATTGTGGGTAAATTAGAAATGAAGTATCTTAGTACAGCATGGAAGGAAAGTACTCGGCAGGATAGATTATTGCGCGAGCAAGGGCTGATTCCTCCGTATCCCAAGAATGAGAAAGATCCTAAAGATAAACATTATGATGAATTTGCTGAACGGTTTGAGCATAGGTATGTACAGTCGCTTCATAAACGTGATAAACGGTTGAATGATGAAAGGGATGATAGGTTATTTGATACTCATGAAGTGGAAATGGCGGCACAATTTCTGAGAGACCAACCGTTTCCGATGTACACACAAGGGGGAATGCCATTGCATGAGGATATTCTCCAATGTGCAACTCGCCTCAAACATGAATTTGTAATTGATACTTTAGATGCGTATTATGAGAAATATATGGAAGATTATACAAACGGATTTATTGAGTTTATTACAGAGCCGGATTATACTGAAGTACAGGATAAAGGATTAATCAATGTTGAAACTATACTCGAAGGGCGGGCTTTACTCGGAGAACCCTTAAACTTTGATTATTTACCGATGGGATATTGACCTATCGCTTACTATTCAATACACTACTACTTGTTTCTTTTGTTTTTTATTCGGAGAGTTCACTATGCAAAACGAAGAGTATGAATTTCATTATTCTAAATTTCCCAAAAAAGAGTCTGATAGAGTATTATTCTTTGCGGAACTTCGCATAAAATTCGAGGAAGATATAAAGACTAATCCTCTCTATGACGATTTTTTTACTGAGCATGGTATATCCCGAAGCCGTTTCGCTAACCGATGGGCATTCTACAAATCTAATTTCCTAAAACTTGGGAATTTTCTCTTAAATGATCATAATATTTCCAAAGAAGTACGACATCAGGAATTAACTGAAAAATATTATTGGCTTATTGCACAAAAGAAACTCTTTAATCTTCAATGCTTGTGGAGAGCAGGCAAAGTTCATATTCCTTCTATCTATTGTTCGTATCATTTCTGGTTTTGGGGAGAGAATATACGGGAATGTCCGTTCTTAGACCCAATTACAGAAACTGAAATTGAGGTTATGAAGGGATTCTTATTAGAAAACAACGAAGATGGAGACAACTATCTCGATAGGGAGCTACAAGATTATAGGGAACTTGCCGAGCGTGACTGGGACGGAAACTATTGTAATTATCCTGAATGGTTTGAATATTATGATGGAAGAATGGGAACGGGGGTATTGTTGCAACTCCAAGACGTAGTTGGTACAGCAGAAGAACGATACCTTGATGTTATAAGAAAAAAAGAACAAAAAGAACGTGAACTTGCCTTAGAGAAAGAACGCGAACTTGCCTTAGAGAAAGAACGTGAACTTGCCGAGCAAAAAGAACGTGAACTTGCCGAACAAAGAGAACGTAAACTTGCGAACTTTCCTACGCAAACAGATAAAAATATACCACAACCTGCCGCACCCAAAAATCCTCCGCCGAAGAAACTAAAAATGGTACTCCATGCCGATATGAAGGACTTTGTGGAGCATTTCGAGCATGGGTATATTCAGTATCTCTACCGACAATCTAAACGGGCGAGCGAAGTACCTCGAAATGATTATGTGGGTACTGATACATTATATTTAACTATTGAAGAGCTGGCAAAAGCAGATGAAGTCATCTATTCACGAGGAGGTATGAACTGGTACGATGAAATTATTAGTTGTGCCGCACGATACCAACATACTATTATAGCAGAAGATATTTCGATAATTCACGAAGAATATATGATGCTTCGTTCGCTCGGAATGATCAATTTCATCAATCAGCCGGATTATACTTCGGGTTGGGATTACTCTCACTTTATTAAAGTTGTTGAAAATAGAATTCTTGATGGTCGCGAATTATTGGGTGAACCGAGAGATTTCAGCTATCTGCCCTAAGCTGTTTTTCATCTATCCTCCGGCTAAAGCCGAAGGCAATTCATACACAACCAACCTGTTATAGAATTATTTGATGAGGTCAAGGAATCGGAATTTTGATATTCATGGAGCTGTCTTTGTATTGATTTGGTCGTTGAACCGTCGAAAAACTCCGATGATGCTCTAACTTAGTCGTTCGAGAGTGCATAAACGTC
>JAFDZU010000070.1:30269-85262 GCA_018266765.1 Bacteroidota bacterium | reverse complement strand
TAAGACACCGCTCGCGCTGTTCTTCACTATTCCCGAACTCGTGAATTTACCGATGATTACATTACCGGTATTGCCAACTATACTAATATTAAAATCATTAGCTCCAATATTTAAACTTGTAGGATTATTTAACGTCCCACCGAACCGTACACTATCACCACTTCGTGTTAATCCGTTAGAGAACCCAATACCTTTTTCAAAGTCTAAACCTGGAAGTGCTACTGATAATTTACCCGTAATAGGGTCAGCTTTAACAATTCCACCCGCACTTAAAGAACTAAACTGAATATTTCCTGAAGAATTAATACCGGTTGCCGTTGTTATAGCACCTGTTGAGTTAATTTGAAACTGAGAATTTGTGCCAACAGAAAAAAGAGCGAGTGGGTTGGCAGTTCCAACACCTACGTTAGTTCCATTGTCGAATAGTTGTGAATTTTGAAGGGTTAAACCATCAGCAGCCCATTTGGTTAAAAAATTTGCAGTTCCGCTTCCACCAACAACATTTCCTCCGGGAAGATTTAAAGTATTAAGTTCACCTAAAGCTGTTGCTGTTACTAATCGTATTCCTGTACCTGCTAATGATTGCAATCGAACACTTGAGGAACCGGGAGCTCCTCCAACTTCTAATTTATAGGTTGGATTATCTACACCAATACCAACATTACCTTGTCCACTAAAAACAAAATTATTATTGTTAAGAATTAAAGCTGTGTTATTAACTAAACCACCACCAAGAGTTACTGTATTTCCACTACGAGTAAGTCCATTTGTAAAACTAAGAGGTGCTTCTACATCACCACCAAAACCGACAGATGCTGTCACTAAAGTTCCGTTACCGGGAAGTGCTTTAACAATTCCACCCGTACTCAAAGAAGCAACATTTATTTCACCTTGAGAAGTAATTCGTAACCTTTCCACGTTATTTGACTTTATAACAAGGTCTCGTTGATCAGTCGTTCCCAAAAAATTTGCGTTTGTAGTTCCAGCATTCCCCCGAAGTGTCCAAGCAAGTGTATCTATCATGCTCGAAATTGTTGTAACTGACGAAATGAAAGGTATCCATGTAAGTCCATTAAAATAATAGAATCCATTACTTCCATCTGTTTGGTATATGAGCAAACCTGTCGCTGGTGCTAAAATTGAGTTCTTTTGTAAACTCGTCATACGAGGGGCTAAAAAACCCTTCGGAGATGATAACAAATCAATGCTCAAGTCTAAAACGGATGAGTTATCAGGATTTTTAGTTCCAATACCAACATTTTCTTGTGCAGTAAGAGTTCCAACCGTAAAGGTTAGTGATATTGCTACAAGAATCAGTAAAGCGGCAACTATTTTGCCGAATTGAGCTCTTTTGTGTGATGTTCGTTTCATAAAAGTAAAAGTCCGGCTGTTATAACAACCAGATTTTGCAATGAAATTGTAAATGAATTTTGCCATAATTTATACCTATTCAACGTGTAAAGTATGCAGATCTCGGGGGATAGCTTTTGCATTGGGCTAAATTAACATATATTTGCTATACAAGTCAATCCGTAAAACTACGTATTTTAATATCTTTAATCTTTGTTATTAGATGATAATCAAACTTGATATTCAAATTGATTAATACATATTGATTAATAATTACTTTCATTCAGAACAGCAAATCTTACTAATCCGGCTGTGTTTTTTACTCCAAATTTTGTTATCAAGTTAAATCTGTGAGTTTCCACAGTTCTAGGACTAATTGAAAGTTTGTCGGCAATTTCAGTACTTGTCAACCCCTTCACTACCATTCCAAGAATCTCCTGTTCGCGCTTTGTTAGTGAAACTGCTGCACCACTATTATCATCCATTGAACCAGAATTTCTTTGAATAAGCTGAAGAATTGAACGGCTAAGAACCCTTTCACCTCTCATAACTGCTTGTAAAGCAGGTAATAATTCTTTAGCTTCGATTTCTTTTGAAAGATAACCATTTGCACCTGCGCCTAATGCTTTTTCGAGATGATAAGAATCTTCGTGAGCACTTAGCATTATTATTTTAATTTCGGGATTTTGACGTTTAATTTCTGTAGCTGCTTTAATTCCATCCTTTTTAGGCATGTTTATATCCAACAAAACTATATTTGGACGATACAACATTGACAAAGAAACAGCATCTTCACCATTTGTTGCTTCTGCTACAACTTGAATGTTTGAATCAATTGAAAGAAATCTCTTTAATCCAACACGAACTATTTCATGATCATCTGCTAAAATTATCGTTATTTTTTGAGCTGTAGGCTCTTGGAAGAAACTCATAAGTGTGCTGCTCACTATTTTTAGAACAAATGCAATTAACGTGCCAACCAAAAATTATGATTGTTTTTTACAGAAAACTGGAGGATATTGTCGAATATTATCACTTTTTTTCATAAAAGTCTTACATGGCAATACTATTTTATCCTACAATCCTTCCTTGCTCAAGTATCGGTAATTGACTCAAAAACTTCAGTTTCGTTGATGTCTTTTTTCAATAATTAATCACATTATTTCAGAGCCCAATCTTTTATCATCGAATTATACGTTTTTTCTTCAAACTGGATTTGATTATACATTCCCGCTTCTTCACGTTGGCGAAATGCTTCATATACAGAGACAGCACATGCTACGGATATATTTAAGCTTTGTATCATTCCGACTTGAGGAATAATAAAATTTCCATCCGCTAGTTTAACAGCTTCGGTAGAAACTCCCGAATGTTCATTACCAAAAACTAAAGCAACCGGATGTTTTAAATCAAGTTTGTATAATGATACTGCTTCTGAATTCATATCTGTCGAATAAATTTTCATTCCATTATTTCTTAAATATTCATAGCACTCTTTTATAGATGAAAATTTTCTTTGATCAACCCATTTACGTGCACTGGCTGAACTTTTTTCGCCTAAATCAGGAAAATGATAACCATTGTAATACACTAAACAAACCTCAATTATCCCAACTGCATCGCAAGACCGAAACACAGCTGAAACATTATGCGGATCATGCACGTTTTCTAGAACAACGGTTAAACTTGGTTGACGTTTTGAAAGCACCTGCTTAATTTTTTCTAATCTTTTTGGCATTGCAAGTTTAGATAATTCAACAAGTTGATTAGCTTGTGTATTTATATTCTCTTCCATGAAATTATTGTGTTGTTAAATTGATACTGGTTATTTTTTATTTAATGAGAAGAGGCGTTCTGTTGCCGGAACGCCTCTGTATTTTTCAATTTACATTATTTGATAATGGCGTATTTTAAGTTTTAGACCGATGTTCTAACGCTTTTTTAATCCTCTTCATAGCTTCTTCAATATTCTCTACTGAATTTGCATAACTAAACCGAACGAACCCTTCTCCAAATTCACCAAATGCTGTTCCACTTAGACATGCAACACCCGCTTCATAGAGTGAAAAATCTGCAAATTGCTGAGAAGTCATTCCAGTTGCTTCAATATTAGGAAAGACATAGAAAGCACCTTTGGGACTGTGGCAACGGATGCCCGGCATTTCATTTAATCTCGCTACTATTACATCTCGACGGCGTTTAAACTCAGCAACAAATTCAGCGGCAATTGGATCTGTATTTGTACTAAGTGCTTCAATTCCTGCAATTTGAGAGAAACTTGAAGTACAGCTTGTACAATTAGTCTGTAATTTAGCCACCACTTTTGCAATATTCTCAGGCATTGCGCCATATCCCATTCTCCAACCAGTCATTGCAAACGTTTTAGAAAATCCGTCTAATAAAATCGTGCGTTCTTTCATTCCTTCAAATTGCAGAATTGATTCATGCTTAAAATCATCATACGTTATTTGAGAATAAATTTCATCTGCAAGTACAATTATATCATGTTTAATAGCTAAATCTGCTATTCCTCGTAAATCTTCGTGTGTAAGAATTCCACCCGTTGGGTTTTGTGGAGAATTGATAATTATCATACGCGTTTTAGGAGTAATACTTGCTTCCAAATCTGCTACATCAAGACGAAATTCATTCTTTTCTTTTAGTGGACGTGGAACCGGTATTGCTCCTAAAAAGTTAATCATGGATTCGTAAATCGGAAATCCGGGATTAGGATAAATCACTTCATCACCTTCATCAATCACAGCCATCATTCCATAAAATAAGATTGGTTTTGCACCGGGAGTAACGACAATCTCGTTAGCATTATAGATTTCCATACCGCGTTTACGATTGATATAATTAGCTATTGCTTCTCGAGTCTGAAGCAATCCATTTGACGGCCCATAATGGGTAAATCCATTATCCAATGCAGTTTTTGCCGCATCAATGATATTTTGTGGAGTATCAAAATCCGGCTCACCTATTTCCAAATGAACAATATTTTTTCCTTGTGCCTCCAATGCTCGTGCTCGTACAAGCACTTCAAATGCTGTTTCCGTTCCTAAACGCGATATTCTTTCTGCTATATGCATTTCTCTTATCCTATTGAATTAAGTTATATATTAAATAATATGTTATGTTTTTTAAATTAATCAATCCAAGCAAGTACTTTTAATTCTACGGCAATGGGAGTTGGCAAAGCTCCAATCTCCAATGTTGTGCGGCAAGCATTTATTCCGTCAAAATATTGTGAGTACAACTTATTAAAAACTGGGAAATCCTTCTTCATATTAGTCAAAAACACAGTTACATCAATAATATTTTCCCATGAAGAACCTGCATCTTCTAAAATATAACGGATATTGCGAAAAACTGATTCAGTCTGTATTGTTATATCATAATTCTCTATCTTTCCGTCTGCAGAAAGTGTTACTCCGGGAATCGCTTTTTGTCCACGTTCCCGTGGTCCTACTCCTGATAAAAACAATATATTCCCAACACGAACGGCATGTGGATATGCACCTACCGGTTCGGGTGCACGCTCTGAATTATAAATTATTTTAGGATTCATGACTTTTTTCTGTTAGTTTCGGAGCAAAATAAGGTTTTTTTTTTGAATTATCCTCAAGCTTGAGGATTTTTCGGGAAAAAGAGAATATTTTTGAGGATAATAACAAGTGATTTTTATTTATTGAATACAATCTTTGGAGAAAATATGAAAAAAATTGCACTGCTCACAAGTGGTACGGACGCACCCGGTATGAATGCACACATCAGGTCGGTTGTTCGAACAGCAAATGCTCGCGGCGTAGAAGTTATTGGCGTTCGTCATGGGTTCGACGGCCTGATTAAAGGAGAATTTTTTCCTCTTGAGCGCAAAGACACAGCTAATATCATAAGTCTTGGTGGAACTATATTAAAAACCAGCCAAAGCGAAGAATTTAAAATGCCTGATTTTAGAGCAAAAGCCGCTGAAAATCTTACAAAAGCAGGTATCGAAGGGCTTATTGGATGCGGAGGTGATGGAACAATGAAAGGACTTCATTTGCTTCACCGCGACCATTCAATAAAAACAATTGGTGTTCCCGGAACGATTGATAATGATATTTTCGGAACTGATTTTACAATCGGTTTTGATACGGCCATTAATACTGCCGCTGAAGCCATAGACAGAATTCGTGATACTGCCGATTCTCAAGGGCGCGTCTATATCATTGAAGTGATGGGAAGTGAGTCAGGATTTATTGCAACAATGGTTGGAATTGCTTGTGGAGCAGAATATATGGCTATTCCTGAAACGATTACAAATGTTCCTGATTTGCATCAGCGCATCAAACGTGAGGGCCCTCACAAACGATATATCGTCGTTATCGGCGAAGGCGATGAAGTTGGTGGTGCAGTTGAACTTGCGGCATTGCTCAAAGATTGCTATAATATCGAATCTCGTGTAGCTGTTCTCGGTCATTTACAGCGCGGCGGCACTCCTTCTGTTGCTGATAGAGTATTGGCAAGCCGACTCGGATATGGAGCAGTAGAAACTCTACTCGGTGGTGCAAGTAATGTAATGGTCGGTGAAGTACATGGACAACTCCAAGTTACTTCACTACCTCAAACGTATGAACGCAAAAAAGCATTACAAGATCATTTAATTCGACTTGCAGAAATATTAGCTTAATTAAATTATTAGTAAATAGATAGAAAGAATAATAACATGAAAATTGATTTTTCCGGAATAGTACAAATGTTCCAAATGGAGGGCTATGTTGCTCTCGGCAAACTCAAACATCCTGCAACTGATACAATCGAAAAGAACCTTGACCACGCTTCGTTTATCATTGATTTAATTTCGGTAATCGAAGATAAAACTCGTGGGAATCTTACAGATGGCGAACAGCGGTTTATTCAACAAACATTACAAGATTTACGCTTAAATTATGTAGCCGAAAGTAACAACCCACTTTCTCCTACTGCCGGAGAAACAGCGTAAATGAATACATTTGCGTTGTTTACCAATACACAAAAACCCTCAGCAATGTATTGGGCAGAAAAAGCGGCTGAACTGCTGAAAGAATTGAATGTCAACTGTTGCGCAGATGATGAAGTTGTAGATGCGTTTAATCCGACAACAGCAGAATATGTAGAGCGAATTCCCATTGAAGATTTCGGAAAATTCGCAGATGTTGTGATTTCGTTCGGCGGTGATGGAACTATGCTCGCCGCCGCACAACAGCTTATTGACAGGGATATTCCACTCATGGGTGTAAATGTTGGGAAACTTGGTTTTCTTGCAGAATTCTCTACAACCGAATTAAAAGAAGCTATAACTGCTTTAATTAATGGTGATTATCGTGTAGTGGACAGAACAGTTCTCGAAACAACAATAGATAACAAGAAAATCTATGCGTTAAATGAGTTTGTGATAGATAAATATCATTCGACAGGAATGATTACCGTCAGAGCATCAGTTGATGATTTTCTCATAGCAGATTATCGTGCAGATGGACTAATTCTAACAACCCCAACGGGTTCGACCGCGTATTCTCTTTCGAGTGGTGGGCCAATTATCGCACCAAGTGCGGCAGTTCTTTGTATCACACCTATTTCTCCGCATACTCTCACACTTCGTCCGCTGGTAATACCTGATTCATTAGAAGTTACATTCGAGGTTCTTTCGCTCAATAACGGTGCAATGCTTTTGGCTGACGGGCAAATTCGTCATTCAATTTCGAATGGTGAAAAGTTAGTTGTAAAACGCTCGGATAATGTATTAAAATTAGTAAAACATAAAGATACAACTTACTTTGATTTGCTACGGGCGAAACTCTTGTGGAGTGCCGATGCTACCGAAACTAACAGGTAAATAATTGAGGATGTTTATTAAAATTGCTCAAATTATACTTCAAATATTTTTGTCATCCTGAACTTGATTCAGGATCTCCGTGACCATTTGTTCGTGCTTTTTTCATATACTTGCGGCGATGCTGAAATAAATTCAGCATGACAAGCAATCCATTTTTACATATATTTCCAACCACTTATTGAGCAATAAGAAGCAGTTTTTTTCTTTGTTGTCCATCTATTATTTCACATAAATAAACTCCTGTTTGATAATTTTTAATTGCAATTTCGTTGTTTCCTACTAAATATTCCTCACTTGTCTTTTCGCCAAGGAGTGTATATAATCGCACCGTATATTCAGTTGTAGATTTATAATTCTTCGGAGTTTTTATTGTTAATTTGCCGTTCTCAAGTCGTACATTCCAATCATCGGATATTTGTTCCGGCTCTTGTTCTCGAACCGACACTGGTACATCCATTACATAAAATCCTCTTCCGTTGCCATATACAGTTTTTCGTTCTGAGGAGTATCCTCTACAAACTTCATTGCCCAAACATTTCGGTGGACGGTATCTATCCATTGAATAGAATTATCAATCCTTTCCCAGCTTGCACCACTATTGGACGAACGGCTAACAAGTCCCTGACCGGGAATAATAAACTCAGGAAATGGTGATTCGGCATACCCACCAATATAAACATCATCTTGCCACCCTAAAGTACGAACGGCTATTGCCCATAAACTTGTATCGCCATAACCGATTTTAGCCCATGTTTCTCCGCCGTCTATTGTTTTAAATACTCCACCATTCGGTAAATCTTTATAGTCATCATAGGCAGATACTGCATACCCCACATTGGGGTTTTTCTTGCTAAATATAATGGTTGGTACTTCTGCATAATATAATTCGTTTGTAAAATCTGCTACCTCACGCCACGTTTTTCCCGTATCTGTGGATTTTCGGATACTTCCGGTACGACAACCTGCGAACATTGTAGTAGTGTTTGGTAGCATAGTAATTGTACAAACATTTACACCCTTAATATAACTAATCGAATCCCAAGAAGCACCTTTATCTGAACTTTTGTAAAGAAACGTAGAATTATAGTCACCGGCATAGACAATATCGAGATTAATTGCATCACTGAAAATCACCTCAGAAGTCATAGCAATCGGATATTTCCCACCAGCTGTCCCTTCAAGAACAACTGCCCAATTTTTACCGCCATCTGTACTCCGTTGAATAGTACTAAAGTTTATTCCGCCAACAATTATAATATTTGTATCAATAGGATGGATAAATACATTGGTCATTTTTACTGTCGGAGAGGAACTTTGAAAACTAACGACGAGAGTGTCCCAAGTTATACCGCCGTCGAAAGTGCGATATATTTTTCTGTTTATTCCGCCAACGAGCATTGACTTAGGATTTTTTGGATTCACAGAAACTGTATATGTTTTTTATGGCAAGAGAAGTTTCCACTGCGCCGAGGATATCATCGGATAAAAACCGAGAATTAAAATTATAAATAGATAACGCATAGATTTAGTAAAAATGGGATTCATAATATTTGTATCAAATAAAAATTTTGTGAAAATTAGAACTATTTATTTTAGTTTCTTCGGAATTAAGTAATCAAAATATATAATTACGTTTCATGCAATTAAAATTACAAAATGTTATCTTAGTTGCAAAAGTAAATTTATTAGAAGGTCATTTTACCATGAAACTTTTTGGTATATTTGAGAGTACTATTTGTAAATAATTAGTTCGTATATTTTTAGTATTTTAAATTCTCAAACGAGTATCCCCTTATGTCATCAGTAGATAACCAACATGTAGATTTGTCGGCACTTCGTATAAACCGCAGTACTCCTCCACAGCCCGCAAGTAGCGGCAAAGGAAAATACATAGTACTCATAATCGGTATCCTTGCGCTTGTCGGTGGTTATTATTATGTTTCAACAAGCAATTTTTCGTTCACCTCCGAAGAAGTGGAAGTAGTTTCTGCTTCAATGACTTCGCCTTCGCAAGCAAATGCTGTACTGACGGCAAGCGGTTATGTAGTAGCCCAGCGTAAAGCATCAGTTTCGTCGAAAGCAACAGGACGGTTAGAATCTTTGTATGCAATCGAAGGTGACCAACTCAAAAAAGGTGCTGTTATCGGGCGAATTGAAAGCAGTGATGTCGAAGCAACTCTATCTCAAGCCAATGCTTCTGTTGAAGTTGCCAAAGCTAATTTACAAAATAGTGTCGTTGAATTGGACGACGCAAAACTCAATGCCGACCGCCAAAAATCAATGAATGCTCAAGGTGCAACTTCAACTCTTGATTTGACTAATGCACAAGCTCGTGTTCGTCGTGCTCAAGCGGCAGTTTTATCTTCGGAAGCGTCTATAAAAGTGGCTGAAGCGAATGTCCGTTCGGCTCAAGTTCAAGTTGAAAACACTTATATTCGCGCTCCATTCGACGGAACGGTACTCAATAAAAATGCAAATGTTGGTGAAGTTATTACCTCGCTCGGAGCCGCGGCAGGTTCTCGCGGTGCAGTTGTAACTCTTGCCGATATGAGTTCTTTGGAGGTGGAAGCTGATGTTTCCGAATCGAACATTGAACGCCTACAACAAGACCAACAATGTGAAATTACGCTCGATGCTTTTCCCGAAAAACGTTACCGTGGATTTCTCAGTAAAATTATCCCGACGGCAGACCGCGCTAAAGCTACAGTTCTTACGAAAATCCGTTTTACGGAACGTGACGAACGAGTTTTACCGGAAATGAGTGCTAAAGTATTATTTCTAAAGGATAATTCATCCGTTGAAAGCAACAATCTACCGCCAAAACTTACTGTTCCTGCATCTGCAATACTTTCTCGAAAAGGTAAAAAAGTTGTGTTTATAATGAAAAACGACAAAGTAACTGAATCTACAGTAGAAATTGGTGATGATCTCGGAGGTTTACTTGAAATCAAAAGCGGACTTTCTGCCGGAGATAAGGTTGTAATTAATCCATCGGAAAAACTGACAAACGGTGCATCGGTCAAACTGAAAAAGTAACGGTTAAAATCTCAACTTAAAACACAAACATCAATTATTTTCTGTCATCCTGAACTTGATTCAGGATCTCCGTGACTATTCAGATATACTTTTTCTTCTACTTGCGGAGATGCTGAAATGAATTCAGCATGACAAGGTATTGAAAATTGGTTAGAATTTTTTGTTATTTAATTATACTCACTCAATAGGTAAGTTACTTTTAGGTAGTACTTTTTACTCTTTCACTTCCCAATATAAGGTCTTACGAAGGACTTGCACCCAATCCTCAAACTCTTTATTTTGTTTATATGCACTTGCGATTTGTTCTATTTTTTTAAAGTCGTGTTCGAGATTAGGTTTATGTTCAGGAATCATTGCCTTCCGCTGAAGGATATGAAAAGCAGGTTTTGTTGGGTCAGACATATAAGGTAGTGGCTCGGTAATTCCGCCATCCGGCAATTTCTCAATGATTGACTTTAATTCACCTGGCAATCTGGTTAATTCTACTGCACCCATAGCACCGCCAAAACCTTGTGTTTCCTTTTCTTCGGAGAATCGTTTTGCCAAATCTTCAAAATTCTCACCCTTCTCTACTCGTTCTTTTAATTGTGACAATTCAGTTTTAGTGCGTTCATTATCATCAGAACTACGTCCTATTTTGAAAAGAATATGTCGAGTATGAATAGCATCTTTACGTTTTTCTATTGTTTGAATTATATGATAACCAAATGGAGTTTCTACCGGTTGTGATGTTTCTTCTGCACCGAGAGCAAATGCAACTTTTTCGTATTCCGGTACAAGTTTTCCTTTGTCAATCCAACCAAGGTCTCCTCCTGCGGCACCCGAACCCAAATCTCCACTATATCGTTTGGCAAATTCTCCAAAATGACCACCGCGAATTATTGAGTCACGAACCTTTTGAGCTAATTTTAATGTCTCATCTTTTTGTGACACACTTGCTTGTACATATTTAACTATATGTGCTAATTCAGCTTGTGGAGGTATCGGCGGAATAGAATCCTTGTATTGAGTAAAGAAATCATCTACTTCTCGCGAACTTGATTTAACTGTGCCAAACTTTTGCTGACGGATTTTTTCCCAAAGAATTCTCTTTCGGATTTCTTCACGGTAATCTTTTCTAATTTTTGCAATAGACATTCCGTAGAGTTCTTCAATTCTTTTTTCAGAACCGTAGGACTGCACAAGTCCTTGTAATGTATAGTCTAATTGCTGTGTAATTTCTTCGTCGGATGCTGTAATACTGTCTTCGATAGCTTTGGTAATGACAAGTCGTTCGTTAATGAGTCCGTCCAAAACTTTTTTGCGAACTGACATATCTTTTACATCCAATTGTTTCGATTGCTGTGCAAGTATGGCAATATTGGCTTGAATATCACTTTCTAATATTATTTCCTTGCCGACTATTGCTACAATTTTATCAACGGTTTGCCCATCTATTGGCTGTGCTTCTGCCGCAATAGTTGCAAGTAACGCTATAGCAAGAAATAGAATTAACAGTATTTTATTTTTAAGACTTAATGAATCTGAGGTTGGCTCTTCGATTTGAAAATTATTCATGGTTTTGAATGTGTTTTGAATAGAATAAACGGTGAATATTGTTGATTACCGTTGAATGTTTCTGATCTTTTAGAATTGACATTCTGACGCAAAATTACTTTTTTTTTTGATGATAATATCACTTCTTTATATTTCAATGATACGAAGTCTAAATTTTGTTTGAATTTAAGGAGCTATTAAATTTATGTTTTTTCCACTCTAACTCTAATAATCCAATGAGCGGCAGTTTTTTGAGCAAGTGTACGTGCCGGATATTCCAATCGTCCATGAACCATCATATTTTTCTTTGAAGGCCAAGGGTCTCTGACTACAATTGATTTAATAGTAGGGATTTGTGTAGAAGTATCGAGCTGTAATGCAGTACAAACTACCGCATGATTCATGCTCGGACGACTTTGATATGACATTAAGATTGGTCTTCGAGCTGTCATTTCGCGAACTAAAACATCAGGTGACGGTGCTCCGGGCAGAATCTGTGCTTGAAGTATATACCGTTTCCCGTGATAATCAATTCCCCAATCATTGAGCCGAGCTGTCATTACATCAAAACCTGCCGGTTTATTCGGTATTTGCCCGTATTTATCAAGTCCAAACGAACGGCGAACAATCGCATCTTGGCTAATTGCAATTCCATAATAGCGTAAAACAGTTTGAATTGAAGCCGCCCAGCACCACATTCCCTGCCGTTGGGTGGCGTATTGACGGTTTAATATATCCGATGAAATTCCAATATACATAGTTCGTTAGATATAATTCTACAAAAAGGTGTTAATTTTGGAAGAACATAACGCAGTTCATTATCTTCTAAAATTAATATTCGCAACTACGCGACGGTTTTCTTAGTCAATAATTTTAGAATGACAACGAACACCCTCATTTGCAAATTTTACAATATATTATTATGAAACAACTTACAGATTTTAGCGAGCAATTCAAGGCAAACAGTCGAACTACTTTTTCGATGTTTTTGTTTTATATTGGTATTGCATTATGGATTGGTAGTTTGGTGTTTTTTGGGTTCGGAGTAGCAAGTGTTCTATTTTCTTCTATTTCATCACGTGATGTAGCGGGTGCAGTGAATCGAGCCATTTTATCTCGGCTTACCATTGTAGAATTTGTTGGTGGTGGAATAATATTAGGAGGTTTATTACTTCGTAATCAACAAGAAAAAGGATTTGTTTGGAAATTACCGATTGTAATCATCGGAATAATGCTTACTTTGTTAATTGTGTATTCGATGGTTATAGGTTCTCAGATGAGTTCTTTGGTTTCGACTATCAGTAGTTTTGATAATCCAAAGGCGCAAGATGTTGAATTAATTGCCGGATTCACTTCTCTTCATCATTTATATTCTTTTTTAGTAAAGATAAATCTGCTGCTTGGTTTTGTACTTTTTGTGTGGCAAACTCTTCTTTACTCAATGCCAAGCACCAAAAGTTTGTCTGAGAGTTAGTATATTTATTGAAAAAAGAAAATTATAACACAATAATAAATTCGAAAAGTATATGAAAATTCATGAGTTTGAACGCGGTTTACAGGACAGAGTTGCCATTGTTACCGGTGCTGCAATTGGCAATGGTCGTGCCTTTTGCGAACGATTAGCCGAAGAAGGTGCAAAAATAATTATAGCTGACATTGCTGATGCTTCCGACACCGTTCAAGCACTTCGAGATGCAGGAAGCGAGGCATATTCCATCAAAATTGACTGTACAAATCCTGATGACGTTCAGAAACTCGTACAAACAGCTATTGAAAAATTCGGACGGATTGATATTCTTGTTCATAATGTAGGAATGTACGATGAAGAGCCGTTTGAACTTATTAATTACAAGCAATGGAAGCAAATGTTGGATGTTAATCTTAACAGCTTATTCCTTGTAGTTCAAGAAGTTCTACCGATTATGAAAGAAGCCGGGTTCGGCAGAATTATCACAATGTCGTCCAATACAATTTGGCTCGGAACTCCATATTTGGCTCATTATGCTGCGGCAAAAATGGGAGTCATTGGCTTTACTCGGTCGCTTGCTTCCGAAATTGGTCGTTATGGAATTACTATAAATGCAATTACAGTTGGTCTCACAGCCACTCAACGTCCAGCCAATGCTCAGCAATCCAGTTCAATATTACAGCACATTCTCCCTATGCAGGCAGTTCATCGTGCAGACGAACCGGAAGATATAGCAAATGTCGTTGCGTTCCTTGCACTTCCGGCTTCGGGTATAATCACAGGGCAAACACTTAATGTAGATGGTGGTGCCGCCAGACACTAACCTTATTACAAACAGACTATTATCTCAATTTCCATGAAAACAATATTTCTTATTATAGTTCTAAGTTGCTTTACAAATTCTGTGAGTAATGCACAAATTACAACGAAACCCAATACTGCAACCGAACCGCAAATGCTTTCAAATGCAGTTATAGTTCGGCTAAAATCCGGGTATTCATTACGTGAAGCTACTAATGCACTAGCACAATCAGGTGCTCGGCCAATTCGCCAAATGCTCTTGCCGGAGCAAAGTGCGAGATTTAATCTTAGTTCCCCACTACATTCAGAAAAATTAGATGAAATACTTAACGCAGAAGAACCAATTTTACGGACCTATGTTGTGGAGTATGACAGTAAAATGCCTCCGCAACGATTCTGTAATTTTCTCTTGAAGAATAATTCTGAAATTGAAATTGCAGAACCGTATTATATAGCTCAAATCCTAGGCAAGCCGAATGATTTACTCGTCAATCAGCAGCAATTATTAACGGTTATTAAAGCATTCGAAGCATGGGATATAACCAAAGGGGACTCAACGGTTATTATAGGAATATGCGATAACGGTATAGACCAAACACACGAAGACCTTGTTAATTCAATTGCCCCGAATTTCAATGAAATTCCAAACAATGGCAAAGACGATGATAACAATGGTTATACTGATGATTACATTGGAGTTAATCTCGGAAGTGCGGATGATTTCTCAAAACCGGGTGACACTCATATTGAGAATTATCATGGTACAAGTGTAGCAGGAATAGCAGGTGCAACTACCAATAATTCTCTTGGTATTGCAGGTGTTGGGTATAAATGCAGAATCTTTCCAATAAAGGCCGGAAGAGTTGGCAAAGAAGGTGTTTATTATGGCAATGAAGGATTAATTTACGCAGCTATGCGTGGATTTAAGGTTGTTAATTGCAGTTGGGGAATTCCAAATACATATTCTCGAATTCAAGAATCAATTGTTAATTATGTATTAAGTAAGGGTGTTGTAATTGTTGCCGCAGCCGGTAATAGTTCGAATACAGTTCCTTGGTATCCGGCGGGTTATCCCGGTGTCTTAGGTGTGGGACAAGTAACAATTGGGGATGATGTCGGGAGTGAAGCAGTGGGATCACATGTGGCAATAATGGCTCCGGGAGCAAACTCTATTACAACTACAAATACAACTCAACAATACATTTATACATTCAGTGGTTCATCAGCCGCTTCTCCTGTTGTGGCTGGTGTAGTGGCAATTGTAAGAAGTTTGCATCCAGAACTTACGGCACGACAAGCAGCTGAGCTTACTCGCCTAAGTAGTGACAACATCGATGCTAATAATCCATCGGTGAAAGGAATTGTTCCGGGTAGGGTGAATATGCTTAAAGCAGTTACCCTTTCTCCGTTTGCTTCTCCTTCGATACGACCAATTCAAACCACTTATTTCGTCCATAATTCACCTGTTACACGATTTGCACTTGGAGATACAGTAACTGCCGTTATTAAAGCATACAATTATTTAGGAACAGCTCAAAATGTAGCATGTTCGTTGTCAGTAAGTGGATATATAATTCCATTTAGTTTTATTGATTCTACAGGGATAATTAATAGTGCTCAATCTGAAACAGCAATTAATTTACCACACTTTACATTTGTAGTAACAGCCAAAACAACCTCACTTAATTTTATTAGAGTGAATATGAAAGCCGACAATTACAATGATTTTTTCCTATTACCGATTATTCCAACTTCGGATATTGCGACATTTGAGAATGATTCACTTCGGTTTTCATTAGGCGATGGAGGTTCGTTTGGATATTCAGGCAATGGAGTTGAATGGGCTGGAGCTGGATTAGACTACAAAAGAACAGATAATCTGATTTTTGGTACATCATTTGGTTCGCTTCCAGACCATACGTTAATCCTTACTGAAGATGGAATAAGAATAGAAACAGTGAGTTGCAGTTCAAGTGATTTTATTTCTGAAAAGAATTTTGGTGAACCTACACCAAGCTTAAGTATTATTTCAGATTCCATAATTGACGAATCACAACGTATAGGAGTAAAGATAGAACGTCATGTAGCAATGGCAAAAGGACTTCCTGCCGGTAAAATTAGTTTTTCCATCACAAATATTTCAGGTAAAACGCTCAAGGATATTGCACTCGGATATTATCTTGATTGGGATATCGGTAACTTAGGGAATTATAATTATTCACGATATTTTAGTGAGGCAATACCAACGGGAATTACAAATGCCGCCGCTGAAATGATAACTCGTGACGGAGGAGAAAATATCGGTTCACAAATCCTGAATTATCCGGTAGCAGGATGGATTGTTCATTCTACACATCCGACTGCCCAGCCACAAATGGCTGGAATTAGTGTCGCTGACTTTATTCCGGGTGATTTTGGTACTGTCGAAAAAATCAAACTTATGAACAGCGGAACTACCTTACAAACAGATAAAAAAACTGATATAGGAATGGCGGCTGGAATGAAGTTTTCAGGAGACTTTTTGCCTAATGAAACTCGCAGTTTTGATTTATGTATTGGTGCTGCAATGTCCGAAACTGAACTTGCCAATACACTCAAATCTTGTTTGTCGGTTAATTCCGTAAAAAATGAAAAAATTGATTTATTATCAACCCAATGGACAATCTCTCCGAATCCCGCAAACGATGAAATTGTACTTTCATCTAATCAATCTTCACTGAGCAAAATTACTCTTTCAAATATTTTAGGTGAAGTAATTACTACCTTTCAAACAGATAAAAATACAATGCACATTTCAACGGCTCAATTGCCAATAGGTTTATATTTAGTTCATATTCAGAACGGAAACATAAACTCACAATTGCCAATAATAATTTTTCATTAAAGCAACTTAGATTGAAAATACTATGTATGAATATCCTCAAACGCCTCTCTGGAAAAAACTTGGAATTAAAGAAGGAACTGTATTATTACTTATGAATGCTCCCGTTACTTTTATTGATGAATTAGGCGAATTACCTGAAGAAGTAACTATCGAAACAAGCTTGACCGAAAACTATACTGTTGCTATTCTTTTCGTAGAAAATTTGAAACAACTCAAAAAGCAATTCCCTACTCTAACAGCACTTATCAAACCCAAAGACCGACTTTGGGTTGCCTGGTATAAATTATCTGCTGAAATTGAAACAGACCTTCAATTTGAGAATGTACAGCCACTTGGACTTGCTGAAGGACTAAAAGACAATAAAATTTGTGCTCTGAATAATGATTGGACAGCACTTCAATTTATGGTTCCGGTGGCAAAACGTAAAAACTATCGTTAACACTTGGTTTTATTGGAATCAAACTATCATATAATTAAAAATATTACATAACTTAATAAAAATACTACTATATGAACTCTCTCGAACTTAATGGCTCTGAACTCACAATTGATGATTTAGTTACGGCAATTAATGATACTTCAATCAAAATTTCACTTACCGAACCTGCAAAGCAAGCGGTCATCAGAGCTAGAAATACAGTTGAAAATTGGGTTACTAACAATGAATTAATCTATGGTATTACAACAGGTTTTGGTGAATTTGCAAATGTTATGATTCCACCCGATGAACTCGAAGAACTTCAAGAAAATCTGATACTTTCTCATAGTGCAGGAGCAGGAATTTTACTTGACCGTGATGTTGTGCGCGGAATGATGATTCTCAGAGTAAACGCTCTCGCCAAAGGACATTCGGGAATTCGCCTTGAAACTCTCGAAACTCTTGTCCAATTACTAAATCTTGATATTATTCCTGCCGTTCCTTCACAAGGTTCGGTAGGAAGTAGCGGTGATCTTGTTCAGCTTGCCCATATCTCTCTTACGCTTATTGGTAAAGGAAATGTACTGTTGAAAAACGGTGAGACTATTCCAAGTAAAACAATACTTCAAGAACATTCTATTAAACCTGTCATCCTCAAAGCAAAAGAAGGACTTGCATTAATAAACGGTACACAAATGATGTGTTCCTTTGGTGCATTGGCAGTTGAAAAAGCACAAAAACTTGCTAATTTAGCTGATGTTTGCGGAGCACTCACTCTCGATGCACTTCGTGGAACAGACAGAGCTTTCGACGAACGAATTCATCAATTACGAGGATTTGCCGGACAATTACAGACAGCAAAAAATCTTCGTGAATTACTCACCGGTAGTCAAATCAGAGAATCTCATCGTCATGGGGACGGACTTGTACAAGATGCCTATTCTCTCAGATGTATGCCGCAAGTACATGGTGCATCTCGGGATGCGATTAACTATGTTTATTCCGTTCTATCTACCGAACTAAATTCTGCTAATGACAATCCACTCATTTTCCCAGAGACTAACGAACATATCGAAGGTGGTAATTTCCATGGTCAGCCGCTCGCACTCGCTCTGGATTTTCTTGCAATTGCCTGCTCCGAACTTGCTAATATTTCCGAACGACGAACCGAACGCCTTGTTAATGGTGCATTAAGCAATGGACTTCCACGATTTCTTGCCAAAAAAGGTGGCGTTCAGTCAGGAATGATGATTGCTCAATATACTTCTGCCTCGATTGTTTCCGAAAATAAAGTATTGACTCATCCTGCAAGTGTTGATTCTATACCAACTTCCGGCAATCAGGAAGATCATAATTCAATGGGGAGTATTTCGGCTCAAAAGGCCTGGAAAGTAGTACATAACCTTCAAATAGTACTTGCGATTGAACTGCTCTGCGCCGCTCAAGCTATTGAATTTTTACGACCGCTTGAAAGTAGCCCTCAATTAGAATCCGTTATGAAACTTGTTAGACGAATTGTTCCTTTTGCTGAAAACGACAGAATTCTCTATGATGATATTCAGCAAGTAATTGCACTTATCGAAAGCGGTTTGCTGGATAGTGTGCTGAAGTCTTAGAATTTTTATAAATATTCCATTCCCCTAAAACTAAACAAGCCCTGCTTTCTATTGAAAAAGCAGGGCTTGAAAATTTACAGAATCTCATTATTTCTTATTATTTACCGGCTGGCTGTGCTGAAGCGACTATCACATCTACTAATTTTTTATAGCGTTCAGCATCTGCACCTGTTAGTTTTGCTCTTTGAAGCAATGCCAAAAGGTTTTGAGCTTGCCCGATACTCATTTCGACTGTCACTACATCTTTAGCTTCTTTTTTATCTTTTTGAGCGGCTTCGAGAACACTGATAAAAACTTTTTTAACATCAACAAAAGCATCTACTTCGCTACCGCGAATCTCGATTGTTTCGAGCATTTGTGCAGCAAATGCTACCTCGCTTAATGCCAATTTTGGCTTTAAAGTAACTACTTCTTGCTTAGTTTGTGCCAAAGAAGTTCCTACCCCAACTACTGCAATTATCATTGCAACTATTGCTGTTTTCAATTGAAAACGAACCATTATTTTTCTCCAAAAATTTGAAATACAAATAAATAAAACAAATGTGTTATCTTACTTTTTCGATACAAAGATACAAATTTATACTTTGATGATACTAATTGACTTTATAATTTGAAATTCACACTCAAACGATGTAGTGTAGCAGGTGACCCGAGCGACGACGCAGCATAATCAATCAATATGTTCTTTGTTTTAATGCCTACCCCACCGCTAATTCCTGAATAACCTCGCTGAGTAGAAGTTACTACTGCACTCCGAATACGGTTATCATATCCCAAACGCAAATCAATTACCTTACTAATGGTTAATTCCCCACCGATTGAAATATTGGCGAATTTATCAAAAAATCCGTCTGTCTGGTCAGCTAAATGATGAAATGAGAAATTCATCAAAAGAGGAAGTCCGCGTAATCTGTGATTAACCCCCAAACGAACATCCACAGGCAGTGATTCACTTGTCGAAACATATTTGGATAGTTGTGTTCCAAGATTCAACAATGAAAATCCGATATTTACTCTTGATTTAGGAATTTGATACAGCAATCCGGCATCTACGGCAATTGCGGTCGAACTTGTCTGCTCAAGTCCCGAATAAATAAATTTAAGGGAAGCTCCATAATAAAAGTTAGAATCTAAAGAATGCGAATATGTGCCCGAAAGTGCGAGCTCATTCCCTGAGAATGTATTGGTTTTGATACCTCGGGAATCAGCACCTTGAAACGAACCATTACTGGTAAACAGTGCCGAAACAGCATAATGACCAATAGATTCACTTGAAGAATTATAGGTAATCAAACCTGAATTTATATCTAAAACATGCTTTAGGAAGGTTGCAGAAACTTGGCGTTCATCTACGGTTGAAAGTGTTGCAGGATTAATAAATATCATTGAAGCATCTTCGGGCATTGAAACAACTGCACCACCAAGCGCGGCAGAACGAGCACTTGAATTAAGATTCAAGAAATAAAATCCCGGTTGTGAAAACGAGACCGTAGCCATCAAACAAAAGACTGCTACCGTGAATATAATTTTTCTGCAAATCATAAATGATTCTCCAAAAAGTTGTTCTGTCTATTTAACTTAATATTGGTAAAAATTATCATGAATTTAGATATTTTCAGGTCGTTCAAATGTATCTATAAAAATTTTTGGGGGTCTCATCGGACGGCGCGTCATTGCATTTAAAAATGGATGAATTGTATAACCTTCGGCAATACAATCTGTTCCACGTGTTATATTATATTCTATTGTTATTGTGGCAGAATTCGCAAGATACTCGAATGTTGCCGTAATTTCTAAGATATCATCATAAACAGCCGGAGTTTTATACTTGATTTTTGCTTCCGAAACAGGCAATAGGCATCCTGACTTTTCAAGTTCAGAATAAGGAAGTTTGATTGCCCTCAATAGTTCTGTTCTCCCTATTTCAAAATAAGTCAGATAATTGCCATTATAAACAACTCCCATTTTGTCTGTATCAGCATAGCGCACTCTCACCGTAGAAGTATGGGAAATTGTCTTCGTTTGACTCATAACAGTAACCGTTTACAAATCTGATTTTTCAATCACAGCAAATAAATCTAAAATTCTTTCTAACTCCTCAAGCGAATAATATTCCAGCTCAATTACTCCAGTCGAGCTTGTTTTAGTGCGAACTCGAACTTGAGTAGAAAACACATGACGTAATCGTATTTCAATTTCACCAAGCATAGCTGCTACTTCTGAATTTACATTTTGAGGTGGTTTTAAATGCTGAGAAGGACGCGATTTGATTTGTGTCATTCCTTGCGAAGTAAGAGAGACACGTCCTAATTCCACATCCTTTACCAATTCTTCGGTTTTACGAACAGAAAGCTCACTTTTGACAACTTCATCTAAAACAGCGAGTTGCGTCGGGGCATCCGGCAAAGCAAGCATTGTGCGGGCATGACCTGTTGAAATTTGCTTTTGGCGTACAGCTTCTTGAATTGCCGTGGGAAGTCGAAGTAATCGCAGAAGATTGGTTACGGTACTACGGTCTTTTCCAACTTTTTCTGCTACTTCTTCTTGGGTAAATTTACATTCATCAATAAGACGTTGGTAGCCGAGTGCCACTTCAATCGGATTTAAGTTTTCACGCTGCACATTTTCAATCAGCGCAATTTCGAGCATGTCGGCATCACTTTCAACATCTAGAATATAGGCAGGAATTTTGGTAAGACCTGCTTCAATCGAAGCTCGTACTCTGCGTTCTCCGGCAATAAGTTCATAACCGTTTTCAACTCTTCGTACGGTAATTGGTTGAATTACACCGCGTTCTTTAATTGAACTTACAAGTTCGGCGAGAGCATCTTCGTCAAACGTTTGGCGTGGCTGAAATGGATTCGGACGCACCTTAGAGATATCAATATATGCTGTTATCCCAACACTTGCACCGTCGTCGGTATTGAGAGTTTGATGAGTACGATTGGCTTGATGCAAACCGCTCGGAATAAGAGCATTTAATCCTTTACCGAGACCTAAAGCAGATTTCATTACTTTCGACATAAATTTTTAAGCGGCTACGTTAATATTATTTCGAGTTAAAATTTCATGTGCAAGTTGCAAGTAATTCTGTGCACCCAAACATAATGCATCATATAAAATGACTGGCTTACCATGACTAGGGGCTTCCGAAAGGCGTACATTCCTTGAGATAATTGTTTCGCAAACTTTATCTTCGAAATGCTTACGAACTTCTTCAACTACTTGATTTGATAAACGTAAACGACCATCGAACATAGTAAGCAACACACCTTCAATTTCTAATGACGGATTCAAATGTCTGCGTACAATTGATATTGTCGTTAATAATTGCCCAAGACCTTCGAGTGCATAATATTCACATTGCACCGGAATTAATACTGAATCAGCAGCTGTCAGAGCGTTCAGTGTAAGCAAACCAAGCGAAGGCGGACAGTCAATAATAATAAAGCTATATTTCCTACGCAAGGAGGCAAGAGCATTTTTTAAAACCATTTCTCGGTTTTTCACATCAACCATTTCAATTTCGGCTCCGACTAGATTAATATGGGAAGGAACTACATCCAGAAATGGCATTTCTGATGAACAAATAGTCTCAGACATTTGCATGTTTTCAACCATAACTTCATATACAGTTTTATCAACACCTTCCATATTAATCCCTAAGCCATTGGTAGCATTGGATTGAGGATCGATATCTATCAGAAGTGTTGGCTGTTCGGTAGCAGCGAGCGAAGCGGCAAGATTTACCGCTGTTGTGGTTTTTCCTACGCCACCTTTTTGATTTGCCACCGCAATAACTTTTCCCATCGTACATTCTCCTCAATCTAAATTTTAGTCAAACCTTCTGTGTTGTCGAAATGGAGACTTGCAGAACATCTCCTACAAAATTACCGTAATTTTATCGGCTGCCCAATTGATTTTCTCATTTATTTAATTTCATCGTAGAAATTATGTATTTGGAGTAATGCTTGCTTGCATGGCAATCATCTCCATATAGGCAATATGCTCAGGTAATTGTTTGTGTGTTCCGTCACAAAACGGCTTTTTTCCACTCTGCTTACAAGCACACCAAGAATACCGTCTTGCTTCTGTGATTTCTACTTCAATAGGAAGAAACTCTGTGCCAATATGAGAATCATCACAAAATGGTTGAGTCTTCGAAAGACCACATGAGCACCATTTATACACTCCAACTTCCATTTCAATTGATATTGATTTAATTCCTGCAATTGTCGGTTTATTCATTTATTTTATTCTATTTTATAATGTATTCACATTTTATCAGGTGCAGTAACACCTAATATTTTCAATCCGTTATTTAGTACGGTTTTTGTAATTTCAAGTAATTTAAACCGTGCAGAACGCAAACTGTCTTCCGATCTCATAATCGGACACTCGTGATAAAAAGTATGGAAACAGCTTGCCACTTCGCGCAAATATTCTACCATCATTTGAGGCTCTAATTGTTGAGCGGCTCTGCCAATAGCTTCTGGAAAACGCTGTAATGAACGAATTAATTCCCACTCAGCAGTATGATTCAGCAGTCCAAAATCAACATTGCCTAACGTTGAAATATCTTTTTCAGCGGCATTTGCAAATATACTTGAAATACGTGCATGAGCATATTGAAGATAAAAAACCGGATTTCGGTCACTTTGCTCACGAGCCAAACTTAAATCAAATTCGAGATGTGTATTAATTCCACGCATAATGAAAAAGAATCGAACCACATCTGCACCTAATTCTTCTATCAAATCATCTAAAGTATAGCTTTTTCCTGTTCGTTTCGACATTTTCACTTGTTCGCCATTCTCAGTGAGAGTAACAAATTGATAAATAAGAACTTTAATTTTTCCGGAATCTAATCCGAGTGCTTTTACACCTGCCATCACATCGGGAATTGTTGCAATATGGTCAGCTCCAAAAATATCAACAATTAGATCAAATCCACGTTCAATTTTATCGCGATGATAAGCAATATCAGGCAAGCGATACGTAGGTTCACCACTTGATTTAACGATAACGCGGTCAGTTAATTTTTCATCTATATGAGATAAAGCAATCCAAACAGCTCCATCTTTATCATACGCAAGTCCTTTAGAACGAAGGTCATCAATTACTTTTTGAACTTTTCCAGTGGAATAAAGTGAATCTTCATTATAAAACACATCTTGCTTTACTTTCATTTTATCCAGTGTTTGCATGATTGCCGCAAAACACCATTTTTCACCTGCCAAACGAAATTGTTCAAGGGTTTCTTTGCTGTCGTCCATTAATGTATTACCATGCAACTCCGAAAGTTCATTAGCAATAAGTTGAATATACGTTCCATGGTAGCCGTCTTCGGGAAATGGATATTCAATTTCTCCTGCTTTATGGTGATACCTTGCACGAATCGAAAGTGCAAGGTTATTCATCTGATTCCCCGCATTATTAAAATAATATTCACGAGTAACATCATGTCCGGTCCATTCCAAAAGATTAGCGACAGTATCACCGATTGCTGTATTGCGCCCATGTCCGATGTGAAGCAATCCTGTTGGATTAGCACTCACATATTCTACGTTTACTTTTAGTCCTTTTCCTTTAGATGTGCGTCCGTAACTCTGAAGTTGCGATGACATTTCCTCAAGTACAAGCTCATAATATCGCGGCCCAAAACGAACATTAATAAATCCTGCTCCTGCTATTTCAAAATTTGAAACAATTCCTTCTTCAAACTTCATATTTTCAATAATTTCTTGAGCAATTACTCGTGGTGCTTTGCCTAACTTTTTGGCAAGCAGCATTGCAATATTCGTAGAAAGATCGCCGTGAGACACAATTTTGGGAATATCAAATGAAAGCAACGTAACTTCTTCTTGAAGACCAATTGCTTCTAAAGCTTTTTCAAATGGTTGTATAATTTTATCGTACATCATAATGAGATAGTTACTCCGTAATTTCAATTTCAGAATCTTTTTTAACAGAATTATCTTTAAGTGCCTTCACTTTAGAATCTTCTGTCAGCATAAAAAATTCAGCATCACTCCATAATTTTTCTAATTTGTAGAATTCACGTGCATCAGGATGCATTACATGAACCACAACATCAAAAAAATCAACAATAATCCAATTAGCACTATCCCAACCCTCAGATTTTGGAGCACCGCTTCCGGCTTCTTTTCCTCCTTGAATTACGTTTGAGGCAACAGCATTTACTTGAGTATCAGATAGAGCAGTACAAATAATAAAATAATCAGCCGGAGCACTTTCAATTTTTGATAAATTGAGGATTAAAATATTTTCTGCTTTCTTTTCGGCGGCAAGTTGTGCGCAGAGAGTGGCAAAACCTTTTACCGTACGTGGTTTTTTAACAATTTTAGACAAAATAGAATTTCCTTTTTATTTCGAAAGAATGTAATAATTTATTTTATAATTACCGAAAGGGTTTAAGAGACTGATAATTTTTCCCTAATATAACCGATGACCTTAGATATAATGATGAATCAATATCTGACCGAATCAAACTATCCGGCACTCCGAGAGCAAATGCAACTTGTTTAGCAGAATTCAAATCTCCAACTCTATCAATAACAAACGATTTTTCAACTAAAGTTTCATAATTATCAATTTCTACGACATCAAATCCACGATTACGAAAATAGTCCATCGCTTTACTTGCTATTTTTTTTTCACCGGCACCATTGAGAATATTTATTTGAATAAACTTCTCGGAAGCAGTTCTTCCTTTTCCTGCTGGGATTTCAGCTACAACTGGATGAGAGAATACAAATCTAAAAAGTAAAGACAGTATCATTATTACTACTAAACCGAGTAAAATGAGTAAGATCCATAACCGAACTGCAGTTGCAGTACTTATGTTATACCAATGTTTGAGCTTGTTCATTGCTCGAAATGTACCGTATGTTTTTTAAGTTGCTTATAGAGTAATTTCCTTGCACGAAAAAGATGAGCTTTTACTGTACCGAGAGGGAGATTAAGTTTGTCGGCTATTTCTTGATAGTCTAACTCTTCCTCATGGCGCATTTTTATAATTTTTTTATACTTTGGTGAAAGCGTTGCAAGTGCTTCTTCAAGAATTTTCTTACGTTCATTATCTAAAACGTGTGTATCCGGCATAAACGAAGTGTCGGGAATTTCAAAGTGATAATCCCCATCGTCGTTCGTGAGCGGTTTATCAATTGAAAAAACTTGTAACCTTCGTCTTCTAAGAAAATCTATACAGGTGTTAGAAGCAATCCTATATAACCACGCCGAAAAAGCAAAATCTGATTGATACAAATGAATTGCAGTAAATGCTTTGATGAAAGAATCTTGCACCAAATCATCAACATCATCATCATTCCGAATCATTTTACGAATAAGTGACGTGATGAGCCGAGAATATTTTTTTTGGAGATGCTGAAAGGCATTAGAGTCACCTGCTTTAATTTTCTCAATAACAAGAATATCTTCCTGCATTGAAAGTCGGTATTGTTCTTCATCGGGAAATTGCTTACTCTTTGTCATAACAATTTAATAAACAATGACATACAACCAAAAATTCGGAGAAATGTATTTGAAACAATGCAAAATACAGTTTAGTTTCGTATTAATCAAACAGGAATGAATTGAAACGAATATCAGATTCAGTAATCTGATAAAAAAAGCCGGACACCCCTTTTTCCGTGAAGCATCCGGCTTAAAAACATAATGCGGAAAGGGAGAGATTCGAACTCTCGGTACCCTTTCGAGTACACACGCTTTCCAGGCGTGCCAATTAAACCACTCTTGCACCTTTCCATATTCATAATTTCGATGCAAATATACGAAATTATCTCGTAACGTATGTTGTAGCTCTGGTGTTATTCTATTGAGTAAAGTTGAGTCAGTATTATATTGTCCATAGATAGATTTTGCAATAATTCGTATAAGAAAAGGAAGAAAGTGTATTGGAATGATTTTTGCCGTTGGGGAAGTCAGTAATTTTTTGTAATTTTCCCGTATAGTGTGTGCAATTTCACTCAGTTTTAAGCAGAATTTGCCACATAGAAGGCACGACATAAGTTATGAATACATTTCGACGTAAATTACTTGGTCTAACAATTGGTACTCTTGTAGCAGGAAAACAAGGAGTCCAAGCTATGGTTAATTCCGGCAAAGAAGGTAAGGAAATATCTCTTGAAATAGATTCAAAGATTGTTCCTCGACAACTAATTCTCCCGCCTGCTCTCAAAAAAGGTTCAGTAGTGGCAATTACTGCTCCTGCGAGTGGAATTAATAGTGGAGAAATACAAGAAGGCATTGATGTCTTGAAAGCAAATGGATGTGAAGTTGTAGTGGGGAAAGCTATTTACAAAAATTATGGGTATTTATCTGCACCAGACCAAGAACGCGCGGCAGAACTGATGGAATTTTTTGAACGACCAGATATAAACTGTATTCTTTGTGCACGTGGTGGTTATGGAGTAATGCGAATTTTACCGATGTTGGATTTTTCAGCAATTAAGAAAAATCCCAAAATAATAATTGGCTATAGTGATATAACTGCATTATTAATTGCAATTTACAATCAAACAAAAATTGCAACGTTTCACGGGCCGGTTGCTTCATCAACCTTTGATTCTTTTACTCTTGATAATTTTATTAAGACATTATTTGTTCCAAAATCTATAAACGAACAAAATCCAAACGCAACACTTCCTCAAATAACCTTTTCGGATTCTAAGTTGGTAACTTTGAGTGAGGGAATTGCTCGTGGTCATTTAGTAGGCGGTAATTTATCCATGATAGTCAGTACTCTTGGAACTCCTTATGAAATAGAGACTAAGGGAGCAATATTGTTTTTAGAAGAAGTTTCTGAAGAACCCTATAAAATTGATAGAATGCTCACTCAATTATGGCTTGCCGGGAAATTAAAGCATTGTGCAGGAATAGCACTTGGACATTTTAAAAACTGTGAGGCAACTTCAAAATCAGGACTGGATATTTCATTTACATTACAACAAGTTTTAGAGGCGAGAATACAATCTCTCGGAATACCTGCTGTCTATGGATTACCTTTCGGTCATGTGAAAAGTAAAATGACATTGCCAATTGGTGTTCAAGCTGAATTAAATGCAACTGAAAAAACTTTTACAATTATTGAACATTCTGTTATTGTTTAAACTTAGAATTAAAAAATTTACACATACACTTTTATATTTTAGGAGAAATCCAATGAAATCTTTACGCCCTTTTCTTATGCGAATGACATATTTGTTACCGCTGTTGATGGTGTTACTTTTTTCCTCATCATTTGCGCAGGTATTTACTGTTTTTACTCCTGATGCCAAAAAATTTCCAACTATTGAGGCGTTCTATGATGCAAAAGATGCGTCAGGTAATCCGATTCAAGGACTCACAAAAAATGATTTTGATATAGTTGAAAATGGTGTAAAAATTGACCCAAGTTTGGTTATTCAACGATGTTCAACTATAGTTGACGGCCCTACTCTTTGCATTGTTCTTGTTATTGACAAGAGTAACTCTATGGGAGAAATAGTAGATGGTACTAATACCACTCGTTTTCAATTTGTAAAAGATGCCGCTAAAGATTTCGTAAACGGACTCGATTACAAGAAAAAAACGAGCGTTGCAATTGTATCGTTTGATGGAGAGGCATACTGGGAGTCAGATTGGTCCCAAGAAAAAGGAGTCCTTATGGACAGAATTGATAAAATTACGTTAGGTTCGGTAACTCGATATGAACAGCCACTATTGGATAACCGATGGGGAGCATTTCAATTACTGAAAAATCAAAACTGCGAACCGCCGGCAAAAAGGATAATTATTTTCCTAACAGATGGCAATCCAACTCCACCCGGTCCGGTGGATTCTCTTATTTTAAAAGGGTTAAGTGATTTAGGAGCAATTTTCTATGCGATTACTGCCTTTAATGGTATGAACTCTCATCTCCAATTATGGTCGGATAAAACCGGCGGCAAAGCATTCGTAGCAGATGGCGCTGACGCAGGGTCGAAACTACTCGAAATTTATCGTAGAATCGCCGCAGAACTTCAAGGAAAAGAACAATGTTATTTACGTTGGACAGCTCCACTTAGCTGTGATGAAGGTGGTAGGAAACGAAACGTTGAAATCAAACTAAAGAGTATTTATAACTTAACTCGAACTACAAGTTATACAGCCCCGGCTAACAGTGTTTTGAAAATAGCAGTAAATCCACCTGTTGCTTATTTTGGCGACCCCGACCCAAATATGCCACAAACAGTAACGGTAACAGTTACTGCAAGTACAGGAAAAATCACCTTAACTAAAGGAAGCATTGTTTCTTCGGGTGGTACATTTACTATTGATGATTGGGATGGCTCTTCCCCTATTACAATTGATTCTGGTAAAAGCAGATCATTTAAAATAACATTTACCCAATCTGACCCAAAAGCATTCAGACAAGGAACATTTCTAATCAAAGGAACTCCTTGTGACCCACCCCTTATATCACTAGTTGCCGGACTTTCACAGGTTGTTTTACTTGCTCCGGGAAAACTTCCATCTGATACACTCCAATCTTCATGTGAAGATATGATTATAAAATGGGCTGGTGTAAAACCGGAAGATAGCGTCTTAATTCAATACAGCGATGATGGTGGTGTAACATGGAAGTTATTGAAAGAAAATGCTACCGGATTAAGCTACACATGGCCGAGAAGCGAAATTGAAAAAATGAATAAAGATGGTAAATTCAGAATTAAAATTCTCATTCCATCAACAAAACAAATTATCTGGGCAAAAAGTGGTGGTGGAGTTCAAGACGATTCCACATCTTCAATATCATTAAGTGATGATGGACTCTATGCTTATGTGAGTGGTTCATATCAAGGTACGAATGCTAACTTTGGTGGACAACAACTTACCAGTGCCGGAGGAAGTGTTGACGGCTTTTTGGCACAATACGACGCTCAAGGTAATGTTGTTTGGGTAACAGGCTTTGGTGGTTCGGGCGAAGATAGAGCTATGGGTGCGGTATCTGCTCCCGGTGGAATAACGTTCGTAACCGGTTTTTATACAGGAAACGCAGTGTTCGGTAGTTCGACTATGAATCCTCTTGACAAAAATGTACGGAATTACTTCCTTGCTCGTGTTCAGCCAAGTGGTACTATACCATTTGTTTACGACGGTACAAAATCTAAAGTCGGTTTTACAGGGGAATCTTATGGAGTAGAAGTTGCGTATGTTCCTTCACAAAATCGTATTTACGTTCACGGTAAATTCAAAGGGCGGATTAATGATCCTAATTTAGGAATTACTATTGCTTCAACGAATCCAAATCAATTTGATGATTTTACTGCAATTCACGACTATAACGGTACTTTGCTTAATCTTATTAAAACATATCAAAATCAACCTTATACAAAATTATCGGCAACTGATAAAGATGGTTGCCTTTATGAAACCGGAAAATTCAGTACACCGATTACAAAAGGTGCTTTCAATTTAACCAGTGCCGGTGGAACTGATTACTTTATATCAAAATTCTGTGGATTACCGGCAAGCTCTGATGCAAGTGCTTATAATATTACGTTAGGTAAGCCATTGATGGTTACTAATGGCCCTAATATCAGGTATGATTTGAAAACTAAAGCAGGAGTAGGTAATACGATAACTGAAAAACTAGGAACTAGTTTATGTAATTATGGTACTTTATCAACTGAAATTGATTCGGTAGTCTTTTCAAATACTGAATTTTCTGCTGATAACGAACTTAAAGGATTAGAATTTATAGTTCCAAATTGTGCTAACTTTGATGTTTTCATCAATTTCAGCCCTAAAACATTATTACCAAATCCACACTGCACTGATGTTACATTCTATGCTAAATGTGCTGAACCTGTAAAAATTACAGTTTGTGCTGAAGCAGCTGACGAATGCACATTCACTAAAAAAGATGCTGATTTTACGCCAACACTTGTAGGAAGTAATAATGATATGCTTATTACTCAAATGCTTTGTAATACAAGTAAGATAACACAATTTAGCGGTAGATTTGACCTAACGGGAGCAAATCCCGGTGATTTTGAAGTTATTGATGTGAAAGATGATGCCGGTGTTGTTTTTGCTCCTACTGGTACATTCACATTACGAGCCGGTCGTTGCTTGACAATAACAGTTAGATTCAAACCAAGTTCTGCCGGTCCTCGTTCTGCTTTATTAGAATATAGAATTGATTCCACTTGTGGTTTTGCTAAATCTATCCTCACGGGTAACGGACTTGCGCCACTTGCGCTCGAAGTAGAGCCACAAACATGGACATGTACTCGCCCCGGTACAAAAGTTCAGCAAACTCTTAATGTGAAGAATATAGGAACGGGTGATGCAACTGTTACAAAGCTAAGTTTACAAACTGGCACTGCTTTTACAATAATAAGCCCGACACCTCCGATTACGATTATTGCAGGTGGTAGTTTTCCTGTTACAATTGAATATAATCCTCCTGCTGTAGGTGTTCATAATGATGTCTTAAATGTTGATGCATCATCCACTGGCGGAAGTAAAGTATTCAGTAATACTCTCACAGGACAAGGATGTTTGCCCGTCGTTAATCTTTCTAAAAATTGTTTCCCGCTAACAGCACTTGGAGGTTCTTCTGTAATCCCTAATGCAATAGTTGTAACAAATACCGGAAATGCTCCTTTAAATGTAACTTCAATAGCGAATAATGGTGTTTTTACTACATTTACTCCTAATAATTTCACCATAGCTCCAAATAAATCACAAGATATTCAAGCTACATTTACGCCTTCGGTTGTCGGTAATACAACTGCATTTATCCGAATTATATCTGATGGCGTTCCCGGATTGGATTCAATAGAAGTTTGCGGCTCTGCATTTGCGGCTGATACAACTCTTGACTTCGGCAGCGTTTTATTATGCGAAGGACCTGTACGAACAGTTACTTATAGTAATGTAAGTCCTGTACCTGTTGATATTGATGTTATTTCTGATAAATCGAACTTCACTGTAACACCATCTGGAAAAGTAACTGTTGCAGCAAATAGCTCAGAATCGTTTATTGTTGTATTCCAACCGGATAAAGTTGGTGCATTTTCAGGAACAGTAAAAGTAGGTCCGAAAAATGTTCAGGTAAAAGGTGAAGGTAAAATTGCACCTATTGATTTCTTCGTAACACCTGATTCGGCAAGTTCTACACGACTTAATCCCGCTGATATTGCTAAAATCACAGTAAAAGCGAATATTCTTGGAAATCTTGATAATTCAAATTTAAATACACTTAAATTTACATTTACATTCCCTAAAAAATTATTCGGGCTTGCTACTTTCTCTCCTACAGAGCAAATTGAAACCCTCCTTCCCGGTTGGACTTGGACACCAAGTATGCTTGATGTGGGAACGAATTTAGTAATGACAGTAGATGGAACCGGTCCGAGCATTACAACAGCACAAAACAACAAAGATTTATTCAATCTTCGATTGCATGCATATTTAGGTGATACATTAATGTATCCAATCGCTGTAAAAGGAAGTGTTCCTTCTCGACTATCCCTTTGTGTTCCTACGACAAGTAAAGGAACATTATTCGAAATGGCTAATATATGTTTTAGGGCAGGTCGACTTATCAGTACAAGTAATACTGTATATCAGCTCCAAGCCCCAAAACCAACTCCTGCATCGAATGAAGCTAAGTTTGAATATGGAATTGGGCTATCCGGTATGACCGAGATTACACTTCATAATTCTCTCGGAGAGCAAATCCAAACATTAGTACGCGAGCATCAAGAATCCGGTACATACGAGATAACATTAAATGTTTCTACGCTTCCTGCCGGAGTCTATTTCTATGTAATTCGTTCTGGACCATATATGGAGCAACAACGCTTGTATATAGCAAAGTAATCTGATTGGTTATTTCCGGTTAATCTCATCGAAGGGATGCAAATTGGTTACTACAATTATGCATCCCTTTTTTATAGTGAATTTACTAACAATTTATGTGTAAAAAATTTATATTACTTTTCTTTCTTCTCATAACGAGTTCGGCTACAGAAGCACAAATATCGGGAATTGATGCCTCAATGTATCCTGTTATACGAGCTTATGGCTCCGGTACTATGTTCAATAATGCCAAAACTCAAGACTTCACGGTGTTGGAAAATGGCATTGACATGAAAACAACGCTGAAAACTCAATGCAATACTATACCGGAAGATCCTGCATTAAGTGCTGTTTTGGTTATTGATAGAAGTGGCTCAATGGGCGATCCGGTCGGGGGTGGAAAAGTAAGATTGGATTGGGTAAAGGAAGGAGCTAAAACGTTTGTCAACAATTTGGATTTTGGTGCGAATACGTATGTAGCAATTATCTCATTCGACGGATATGTCTATAATGTTATAGGTTTCCAGAATAGTCGCACACCTTTATTAGACGCAATTGACAATATTACTTATGCAAGTGGAGCAACTCAATACGATCCACCATTTTTAGACCCCAAAGATGGTGCTATTGCTATGCTTAATACTCGTCCTGCATGGATACGTAAAGTTATAATTTTTCTTACCGACGGCTATCCTAATTCCAAAGCTTCATCACAAAAAATCATACCTCAACTGAATGTATCCAAAATTAAAACGTATGCAATTTGCATGACTTACGATGTGGCTCAAGAACTCCGTGATATAGCCCAGCAGTCAGGTGGACAGTTATATGTGATTTTAAGTCTTGATGCTCTTAATGCAATCTATAAATCTTTAGCAACTGACCGTCCTACAATTACTTACTGTTGGCTTGAATGGACTTCTCCTCCGGGTTGTACCGAAGTAAGTAGAACTCGAAACGTTAATATTTATCACAAACCGAGTAAGTTAACATATAACGGACAATATATTGCACCTCCTTCGAGTGTTTCTGGAATTGTTAATTCTATTGTTTCTTTACCACCATTTCCTGATATAACAGTTGGTAGTTCATTTCAAGAATTATATACAATTACAGCCCAAAATGCTGATATGCAAATTACTGGAGCTACAATAATTCCAAATGGAAATTTTGCTGTTATAGATTGGGGTGGAACGAATCCTCCCTTTACACTTACCCAAGGGACTTCTCGTACAATTACTGTTCAATTCACTCAAACAGCACCACGTGATGCTCGGTCAGCACAACTCTTAGTTACTGGAATTCCTTGTTCAGCTCCCGCAGTTCTTCTTAGTGGTGGAATTAAGAAAATTACTTTGCTTACTCCAAATGGAGGTGAAATGTTTTCTACATGCGATTCACTCTTTATTTCTTGGACAGGGGTAGTTAATACAGACACAGTAAAACTTGAATACAGCTTAGATTTCGGAGCTACGTGGATGCTTGTTACACCTTTTGCTACAAATAATTTTTATAATTGGATGCCTCCTTCTGCGGGATTGTATAAGATTAGAGTTACTCCTTATACTCCCAAACCAATTGGCCCGTCGTGGACTCGAAGTGGTGGTGGCACAGCAGGTGACTCTTCAACAGCAATCACAGTTACTGCTGATGGTTCAATGCTTTACATGACCGGTGATTTCAATAAACAAGCCGGTTTCGACGGCAAAATCATCACGTCACCTCGAACACAAGAAGCATTTCTTGCTCGTTATAACAATGATAAAGTTTTGTGGGCTATTAGCGGAACGGGCTTTCTTACTCAATTTGCTCCCTATTCTTATTCAGCAGGAAAAGGTGTTGTGATAGATTCAACTGATTTATCCTGCTATTTGATTGGTGATATAATGCCTAATTCTTCAAGTCATCATGAGTTATATATTGCTAAAATACAATCGAACAACAAAATTACATGGGTAAAGTCCATTACAAGCACTTCTGATGTTCATGCTCTGAGAATTGCAAAAGATTCGGCTACTCACCAAATTTATATCGAAGGTACATTTCGGGGAACTATGAGAATTCGTATGGCTACCGGACTTACAACACAATTTCAATCAAAACCTATTTTAGGAGACCAACTGTTCCTTGCTTTTATTGACCAAGACGGAAATTTCACATATGTTCAAGATAGCTCAAATAAAACTGTTTTCAATCCAAAAATTGTAAAAGATAGCATAGGTAATACCTACGAAACCGGAACATATACAGGAAGTTTTGTTTCCGGTGATACAACTGTTAAAAGTGCAGGTGGACGAGATTTCTATCTTCGACAGATTGGTAGGAAATTGGGCGAACCTGACGAAAGTGATTCACATTGTACGATTGCCGACCCTAACTTTAGATTTGCTTATCAACCAATTACTGTAGGAGTTGGGCAGATTGGTGATTTCCACGATACAACATTTACTGCTTTTCTCTGTAATAAAGGAACTATTCCAATTACTATTACAGATTATAAATTTGAAGGAAATTACCCGGCAGATTTTTCGGTAACTTCTGCCTTAAAAGGCGTCATTATTCCTCGTGATTCGTGTATTTCGATTTCAATTCGTTTTACTCCTTCGGCTACGAGCTATCTATCGGCATATCTTCGTGTTTATTCTGAATGTTCAGATCAGCAAATAATTTTAACTGGATTTGGAATTGACCGTCAAGCAAGTATAGATTCATTAAACTGGTTTAGAAAAAGGATATTAACCGATAATCCTAAAAAAATGTGGATTCGTAATACTGGTACAACTGATGTTACAATTACAAAACTCTCTCTTGAAACCATGCCTGAAAATAGTTTTATCCCTATTTTGCCAACAATTCCGTTGATAATTCGAGCAAAAGATAGTATCTCATTTCTTGTACTGTTCAATCCGCAAGATACAATAACCTATCACAACTCAGTTCTTGCAGAAATAGAAGGTTTTTCAAAACCGCTTGTGGGAACTCTCGATGGAATTGGAGTCCTACCAGAAATTCGCAGCATTGGATATACATTCAAGCCGACATATCTCAACACTCTTTCTCCTGAAATTGGTAACTGTACTATTTTCAATCCAAGTACAACATCTGAAACTATAGTTTCTTCTATTAAATTTATCGATAATCCCGGTGATTTTGCTTGGGTAACTCCCCCACCGCCCAATATTACAATTCAACAAAACTCGATAGATATTCACAACTTCGATATTCGATTTACGGCCAAAGCAATCGGACTTCGAGTGGCACATATTCAAATTACTTCTGATGCAGTACCTGGTCCCGATGCTACGATACCGAAATATGATACAGTAGAAATTACAGGCACAGGATTTTTTACGCCGCTTGCAGTAGATTCAGTCATTGATTTTGGAGCACTTCTTACGTGCGAAGCATCTCAACAATTAATTAAAATTACTAATATTGACCCGCAAAATCCGGTAAAAATCACTTCAATTCAATTTACAGGCGATAGAAATATTTTCTATTATTCACCTCAAGATTCTTTGGAAGTTCCGGCGGGGCAAACTGCCGGAATAAGTATTATTTTCAGCCCGACTGAAAACAAACAATACACTGCTGTAATGGTTATTACTACAGAATCTAACCAACAGTTTACTGTACTTATAAGTGGAAGTGGATATACAGTCAAAGGTGACATTCAGCTTTCGACAAATAATCCTTCATTTAATCCCGGGCAACAAATTTTAATTACTACAATTGCTACTGTTGAAAATCTGACAAATACTCCATTAGATTCACTTACGATTGAAATTACAATTCCTCCTCAAGTACTTAGTTTATCGAATTTGAATCCTATTCTTACAAATTGGTCGTGGAAAATAGATGATTCTAAACAGTTAAAAGGAATATACAGAATTGTAGGTAAAAGCTCCCAGCCGGTATATGAATTGAAATCAGAACGCCTTTTTGAGATGCAATACAATACTTATTTAGAGAAAAAAGGTAATTATCCGATTTCGATGACAGTAGAAAACCATCTTGATTGCCTTGATTTGTCGGCGAAAGGAATTTCTGTCGAGTTATTGCCGAGTGTTTGCTTTGGAGATGGCCGAGTTGTTGCTTCCACAGGAAAATATTATTTTCTGAGTGAGCCGAGTCCGAATCCGTCGGTAGATGAAATTTCGCTTAATTTTGGCGTTGCTCTCAAAGGTAGAACCACTATTTCGGTTATGAATGCAATTGGTGCACTTGTCAAAACTGTTGAATTCCCAATACTTGCCGAAGGTGAACATCGTATTATGATTCCAACTTTCGACATTCCAAGCGGAATTTATACGATAGTATTTTCATCCGGTCAATTTACCGAAGTAAAACAATGTAGTATTGTTAAATAGAATATAACAAGGTGGTTATCTCTATATAAAGCGGAACAAGATGTTTTTTTCTTGTTCCGCTTTTTTTTGTAACAATCACATTCTTTCAATTTCAATGCATGGTTAGTATATCCAAGAATATTTTTTTATTACCGAATATTCAGCCAATACTCTCAATTACTTACACTTCAAATCCTCAAACTTCATTATTTTTGTATCGTCAGTTCATTATAACAAAAATCATTTTTTAAACTTTATCTTAAATTTATATGATAAATACAATTAGTACATACTTAGGTGATAAAGCCGAATATTTTTTACAACATACATCTTCGACAATTCCGAAAGAACACCTTTCTCTTCCATCGGGAGAATTTGTTTCTCATTATTTCGACTCAACTAATCGTAATAACAGAGTGTTGCGTAATTTGGAATATATTAATTCTACAGGTCGGCTCGCCGGAACCGGATACGTTTCAATTTTGCCGGTTGACCAAGGAATCGAACATTCAGCAGGAGCAAGTTTCGCTAAGAATCCTGCCTACTTCGACCCCGAAAACATTGTAAAACTTGCAATAGAAGGTGGTTGTAATGCAGTTGCTTCCACTTTTGGAGTCCTTGCCAATACTTCACGAAAATATGCTCACAAAATCCCTTTTATCGTAAAAATTAACCACAACGAACTTATTACATATCCCAACAAAGCTGACCAGATTCTCTTCGGAACTGTGCAACAAGCGTATGATATGGGTGCAGCGGCAATCGGGGCAACTATCTATTTTGGCTCACCGGAAAGCAGCAGACAAATTGTAGAAATTGCAAATTGTTTTGCTCATGCACACGAACTCGGAATGGCAACAATTCTATGGTGTTACTTGCGTAATAACGCATTCAAATCAGATAAAGATTATCACGTTTCGGCTGACTTAACCGGACAAGCGAATCATCTCGGCGTAACAATCCAAGCCGATATTATCAAACAAAAATTACCCGAAAACAATGGTGGATATACTGCTCTTAATATGGGAAATTCTTCCTATGGTAAAATTGACAAACGAGTATATACAGAATTGACTTCCGAGCATCCGATTGACCTTTGCCGTTATCAAGTAGCCAATTGTTATATGGGTAAAATTGGACTTATAAATTCAGGCGGAGCTTCGGGCAATAATGATTTTGCAGAAGCAGTTACTACTGCTGTAATCAATAAACGAGCAGGTGGTATGGGACTTATATCCGGTAGAAAAGCTTTTCAACGACCAATGCAAGAAGGAGTTCAATTGCTCAATGCAATTCAAGACGTATATTTATGTAATGAAGTGACAATCGCTTAATAGCTTATTCAAGTATTAACAAAAAGAGCGTGAAAGAAAAAATCTTTCACGCTCTTTTAATATTCAAAAAGTCCTACTCTGCTATTTCATTTCGGGCTTTTGTACTGATGTCGAGATTATTCTGATTGGTTCAATCGGAACGCTGTTTTTTTCATCTGATTCTGCAATTGCATCTACTACTTCCATTCCTTTTAGAACCCTACCAAACATCGTATATTTTTTGGGGAGGTCAGATAAATCATCCAAACAGAAGAAAAACTGACTTAAATTAGTATTTTCTCCCGAGTTTGCCATTGCTATTACACCGCGTACATAACCAGTCTTATAGCTTGGAGTTTCGTCATTGAGTTCATCAGCGAATTTTCCTCCGTAGATGCTTTCTCCGCCTCTTCCCCACTTAGCTCGCAAACTTGTGTCTCTTGTAGCGGGGTCACCAGCTTGAATCACAAAACCGGAAACTATTCTATGAAAAAGAATACCGTTGTAAAAACTCTTTGATGCAAGCGTTGTAAAGTTTTCTACTGTTTTTGGAGCATCTAAGCCATAAAGTCCTATAATTATAGTACCTTTTGAGGTTTCCATCGTTACAATATCTGTTATAACCGCTTCAGGTTGAGCAGAAACAATTGATGGTTGAGCTAATCCACTACTTTGAGTTAATGGTATTATGACCAAATACAAAGCGAGTAAAACTACTAATTTAATAGAATGAGGTTTCATTATTTCTTACGAATTGTCATCACAACTTTTTCATTCGGGCGGTCTTGAGCATTACGAGGAGTATTGACAATCTTGTCGGCAACTTCCATTCCACTCAGAACATGCCCATATACAGTGTATTGATTATCCAAAAACGACGCATTATCCACACAAATAAAGAATTGTGATGTAGCACTGTTTGGGTCAGAACTGCGAGCCGCAGAAAGTATTCCACGTACATGAGGCGTGCTGTTAAACTCAGCAGGAACTTTCTTTTGTGATGGGTCACCCATTCCCCAAGTTGAAGTGTTGTCTGTTTTCGTATTAGGGTCACCGCCTTGAATCATAAACCCAGGAATAACACGATGGAAAGCTGTTCCATCAAAAAACTTAATAGCAACTAAACTATCAAAATTAGCGCAATGCTTTGGCGCAATTTCAGGGTATAACTCAAGGACAATATCCCCAAGATGTTTACCGCTTTGCGTAACAGATATAACATATTGCGGTTTCTTTTTATCTTTTTCTCCGGCTGTAGTCGAAGATACAATGATTCCAAAAATCATAGCGAACATCCAAAATAATTTCATAAAAACTCCTTAAATAATAATGTAAATATAAATAAATTTAATTGTAAAGTTTTGATTTACCACTTCAACATGCCGCCGGTTAGGTTTACGACTGTATAGCCATTTTGTGATAAATATGCACATGCTTGACCGCTTCTGCCACCACTGCGACAATAAACGATAATTTCTTGGTCTCTATAGGGTTCGAGTTCGGATATACGGGCAGGAATTTCGCCGAGAGGAATCAAAATTGAATTGCTTATATTTTTTTCTGCATGTTCGTCCGGCTGTCTGACATCAAGTAAAACTATATTGTTGTTATGCTCTAATCGTTGTTTTAATTCAGCAGGAGAAATTGTGTGTATCTGCATATTTTTTCTCAATTATTGAAAATTTACTCTATAATATATGTTTGTAAGATTCAGTAAACGACTAATCTGTCCAAATATTTGTAAATCTGAAATTCTGGCCGTCAAAAAGTCCCTTATCACTCAGTTTAAGAGTAGGTATGACCAATAAAGCCATAAACGAAAGAGTCATAAAAGGCGCAGTTAAACTCGAACCAAGTTTTTTTGCTTTTGAATCTAAACGGGAGTAAGCAGTTGCAACTTCATATCCGTCACCGTCACTCATTATTCCTACAATAGGAAGTGGCAATACATCTACATTTTCGCCTTCTACTACTGATATTCCACCTTTTGCTCGAATGACTGCATTTACCGCTTTGCACAATTCTTCATCACTTGTTCCTACTGCTATTATATTATGTGAATCATGGGCTACACACGATGCAATCGCACCTTTTTTCAATCCAAAGCCCTTCACAAACCCAACTGAAACAGCAGAATCATAATATCTGTTTATTACTGTTAATTTGAGAATATCATTTGCAATATCACTAATGACTTCACCATTTTCAATATGTGGCTCGGCGTGAATTTCATTTGTAACAAGTTGTCCTTCAAGAGCTTCGATAACTCTTAGTTTTCCTTTTCCCTGTCGGATTTTAAAATCTGAGACTTCTCTTTCTTTTGCTGAAAAATTATTGACAATTTCAACCGAAACACTATCAATCAAACTTGCCCCATTCTCCGCCACCAGCTTTCCACTTATATACGTCTTTATAACATTAAAATCTTCCAAATCCTTCACACAAATAAAATCGGCATAATCACCGACTTGGAGCTGACCTACTTCTAATTTATAATGTTCAATAGGATTTATACACGCCACTCTAAGAACGTCGAAGACATCATATCCTAATTTCATCGAACGACGAACTAACTCATTAATATGGCTTTCGACTAACGAATCCGGATGCTTGTCATCACTACAAAACATACATTCACTAGGGTGACTTCCGAGTAATGGATGAAGAGCGTTATAGTTTTTAGCCGCCGAACCTTCGCGTATCAATATCTTCATTCCATATTCAATTTTATCTAACGCTTCTTCAAGTGTAAAGCACTCATGATCAGTAGAAATTCCGGCTGATGCATATTTCCTTGCATCCGAACCACGTAATCCCGGAGCATGCCCGTCAATTGGTCGGTTAAATTCTTTGGCAATACTCAGTTTTTCCATCACCAATTCATCTGTAAACAATACTCCCGGGAAATTCATCATTTCGCTTAAATACCGAACCTCTTTGCGCTTAAATAATTGACGAATATCTTCAGCAGTTACGGTAGCACCGGATGTTTCAAACTGTGTGGCAGGTACACAACTTGGTGCACCAAAATTGAATTTGAAAGGTGTTTTTGCTCCATTATCAATCATATACTCGACACCTGAAATACCGAGAACATTCGCTATTTCGTGTGGGTCGGATACTGTGGCTACTGTCCCATGAACTACTGCAAGTCGAGCAAATTCACTCGGAACAATCATTGAACTTTCGATATGTACATGAGCATCGATAAACCCGGGCAAAATATATTTATCACACTTTTGCTCAATCTCAAGAATCGAAACAATACATCCATACTCAACAGTAATTTGAGCAGGATATATTCTTCGCTGTAGTATATCAACTATGTTTCCTTCCAGAGTAAAAGTATTCATAGAGAATTCACCCTCATAATGGAAACTATCATTTTACTATCTGCATTATTTGAGAGAGCGTTCCGTTTGAATACTGAATAGTTATATAATAAATTCCTGTTGCAAAATTTGGGCAAATTTTATCAAGCGGAAATGAATATTGACCTGTAACTACCGCTAATTCATTTCTGTACATCAATTCGCCAAGAACTGAATATATTTTCAAAATAATTTTTTGAGAAGATCCCGAAGTATAGGAGAGAACACCTGAGCCGTTCGATGGATTTGGAATTAAACTGATTTTATTGTCAAAATATTCTGTTGTTCCAACTCCTATACTCGCACTATCAACCGTAATAAAGTCTTTTTTGGTTGCCGAGAATTGTTTACCATCTTTTGTTACGGTAAGAGTCACCGAATATTTACCCGCATTCATGTAAGTATGTTCGGGGCTGTTAACTGTAGCGAAATTGCTTCCATCTCCAAAATTCCATTCCCAAGCAGTCGGAGAACCAACCGACATATCTGTAAATTGAACCGTTAAAGGAGCTTTTCCACTTGCTGAAGCAACTGTAAAATCAACGACAACGCTTGAAGAGTCCGTAACGACAATATACGCAGGAAATGTTTTTGTATCAGTTGCTGTTCCATCAGATATTTTCAGAGTAACACTGTAACTTCCTGATTTGGAATAAGTATGAGTCGGATTTTGTTCAAAGCTTGTTTGGGTATCGCCAAAGTCCCAGTTCCAGCTTTTGGGCTTCCCGGTAGATGCGTCGGAAAACTTTACTATTAATGGCGCTGTCCCAGTTTTTACATCAGCATTAATTCCAACCGCCAATTTATCTGAATTAATTGTAATATCTATAGTATTAGATACTTCCGAAGGGCAACCTTTCAATGTTACAATCACAGAATAACTTCCGCTTGCAGTTGGAGTATAAGTTTTAGCAGTTGCACCCACAATAATTTGAGAATTCATATACCATTGATTTCCTGCACTTTCGCTCGATGATAAATCATTTCCTACTTTTGTAATAGTCGGTTTTGGTGGAAGCGGATTACGGATTACATTTTTCGAACTTGACATCATTGCCTTGCAACCTGTTTTTGTATTAGTAGCTTCTACGGTGTAATTACCCGGCTGTTTTTGTAAGCCAAATTCAAGTGCCAATCCTGTTCCTGATTTAGGACTACCCGTATTTGTACCATCTACTTTCAATTGATAAGAAACACTTGTATCTGATGAATAAAGTATCACTTGCACACCTTTATCACCTTCGCAATAAGTTCCACCGCCGATAACATCGTACTGAGTTGGTGACGGATAAATAATTATTGTGGCACTACCATTCATTATTTGAGAACAGTTTGTTGTTGCATTTTTGGCCATCACTGTATAATTACCTTCCGGTTTTATTTTCCCGAAAGAAATTACATCACCTGTTCCACCGGCTGTTACACCGATGTCAACGCCATAACGCAAGAGTTGATAAGTAATTCCAACTTGTGAATTACTCAAACCTATTGATAAACCATCACCTTCGGAGCAATATGAACCTCCACCCGTCACCGTATATTGCAGTGGTAATGGATTAACAACCAAATTTATGCTATCTGCCATCTTTTGTGTGCACCCGGTTGCTGAATATGTGGCAATTACTGTATAGGTTCCGACTACTGTTTGCAACCCGAAGTTTATAGGTAAAAAATTACCGGTTACTTCCGTTCCAACATTCGAGCCATCTCGTTTAAGCTGATATTTTACACCGACATCAGAAAAACTAAGCCCAATAACTACACCATTTCCACCTGCACAATACGAATTATTTCCGGTAATAGAATAGACAACAGGCAAAGGATTCATAGCAAGGTTATTTCCATTATCCGTCCCGGTTGTCGAAGGGCTACTGCCGACAACTCTGATTCGGTACCCACCGCCGTCGGGTGTATTCAGTGGAATAGTTGCATTGATTACACCTTGCGAAGTTCCATTTAATGTACCGATAGATGTTGGTGATGCAAAACTTCCTCCAGCGTCAGAAAGCTGTGCTGTGAACACATTATCGGAATTGAAAGTTCCTGCTATTGTAAACGGAACGGTAACTGTACTGCCCTTACAATAAAAGAACGGTGAAATAGTGGATGTTGTAATCGTATTAACCGCAACTTTTGCATTGATAGTAATTTTGGCTGTGACCTCATAGTCATTTCCGGATTTAGATGGGGAAATTGACATTGAGCCAGAGGATGTTTGTGCACTACTGTCATTTTGAGAGAATGCTACTATAAACCAAAGAAGTATACATAAATTTTTCATAATTACTCCTCCATTTTTGTAATGGAAACGGTATGGAAAATGATTTAGCAATAAACGTAACAACTACTTGAATACGCTTACTTTTTTGCAAATTTACGAACTATTATTCTTCTTACAATTATAAAGAATAAAAATGGTGGAGAATCAATGTTTTAAATGAGGGTTTTTGTTATCAGAAGTAGCAAAATCATAGTAAAGTTTATCAAAAAAAAAAACTCCATCAATGCGACGTTTTTATCGCGCTTGATGGAGCTTTTTGTGTTTAATTAAAACAGTAGAACAGGGTAGTATGAAAATCAACTAACTATTAATATCATAAGAATATTAGTTTCCTAATTAATGAAAATTTATTCTTTGGCTTCTGTGAGTGCTTGTTGTTCAATCTCTTTTGATATACGAAAATCTGTTTGACGTATTTTTTGTAAGATTGGTTTTATAGACGGTATAATTCCGAGTAACTTAGCTTTTACAATTACTCCTATTGTACCAGTAATCGTTATACCTAATTGTTGAGCCACTTTCCTTGCTTTGAAATCATCAATAATGACTGTAGAATTAGGGTTTTCAAGAGCTAATGCAATTGCACTTGCTTCTCCTTTATCTATTTGTAATTCAAGAATAAGCTGTCTATAAGAATCGGAAGGAGATTTTATCATTATCCATTGTGGGAGTGTTTGTCCAAATTCAGAAGCAACCTCTTTAGTTGTTATGATTTTTCCGTATAGTTTTTGTAATAAGTCTATTTCTCTTATATTACTGAGGATAATTAAACAACTTGTATCTGAAATAATAATATCAGGCATTACGAACATCACTTATAAGTTCAACTGTAGGTGCGTTAAAGATTGAAACATTATACTTACCAAGTATTTCGGCAAATGTTCTTTTTGAATATCCTGCCATATCTGCGGCTTGACCTAACGATAATTTTCCTTGTTCGTATAACTTAGTACTAATAAGCATGACAAGTTCCCTATCTTCGATTTCAAAGTTATCAGGTACGTTCAATGTGAGTGTTTTCATATCGGTGTTTGTAATTTTGAGTTTATTTTTAATTGATAGAATTCCAATTGATATTCGATAAAAATAAGAAAGTAACTTAATTTCTACGAAACTACATATAAACTTCCAACCATGCAATAGTAAATTATTTAATTGCAACGATATATTCCATACTAGCTTATAAGACTATTTCAGTTTATCGATAATAGTTTTCTCAAACGACTCTAAAAGAATTTGGGAGGCGTTTGGTGTGTTTTCATAATCGGTATATTTTATATTCTGAAGAGTAATTGCTGACCGAACACTATCACCGCTAACGATAATCTTTGCATTAAAGTACCTGAACGTACTATTTGTTCCATTACTCACCGTATCATGTACATAGAGTTCGTACGGCTCTGTTCCTATGCTGTCAATATTTGTTTTCAGCTTGTTATTTTCATAGAAATTGCGAATTGTCGGTATTCGATAGAGTTTGTTGGTTAGCGTATCAATCGGAACATCGAATTGGTAATTTTTTTCATAATTTGCTTTAACGAAATAACTTGTGGCACAGAAAGCAAACGATGCAACCATAAATATTACAATCGGTTGAATGGCGAACTGTGTTTTATTTCGAGCTTCTAAATACAAATACGAAAACGGAAGAATCAGCAAAGCAATATTATCCGAAATATCAACCGTTCTCGAAATTGTAAATCCGGGAATTGCATCGAATGTATCGATGAAAATTTGACTAAAAGGACTTTTCCAAAACATAAAAAGTAGTGCTGTGCAACAATAAATCTGCTTTTTATATTTCGGGAAAAGAACTGTCAAGAATATAGGAAAGATAAACAATCCGGCAAAGTCAGACAGTTTACCCGTCCACCAATTCCCAAAATGACTTTTGAGATAGAAGTCATTCAAGAGTAATAGAAAAAGACCTGTTAAAAATCCTAACGATGTTAATATATTCTGTTTACTTTTCATAAAAACACACAATTGCAGATAATTATGAATATTAATTTGGGTTGAATCTGTTAGTGAGAATATTCTTCAACTTGTTTTGTATAAAATACTTGACCAACTCTCGTAATATGGTGCTCTAATTCAGGAGAATGTAGTTTGTGATACAGTGAGATATCAAATAAATAGGGAGTATTCAGTTCGTCAATATCACCTTTTATATTGGATAGTATAGTGGAAGTTAGATGTTCACCTTTGAGAGTTATATCTATATCAGAACCATTTCGATAGTTTCCTTTGGCTCGTGAACCGTAAATAATTACTTCTTCAACTTCGGGATATTGAATGAAGACTGAATTGATTTTGGCAATAGTTTGTTCGGATAGTCCAAATTTCATAGGAATGCTTTCATTTTTGCATGGAAGTCAATGAGTAATGGATAATAAGTATGAACAATCTTGGTGTATTCATCTTCTAAAATTTCTTCATTGTATGTATGGACAGTTATGTTTCTGCTTTCAATCATATCCATCCATTCCTGTCCGTGTTCAATAAGATTATTCGAAAAAGCGTAACGTGTAGCAGATTTTGAACCCATAATATTTTGGATTCCGTCAGCAATCAAAAAATCTTTCATAACTTTCCAAGCAAGTTCGTGTGTAAATTCAAACCGTTGGATAATTCCTACTTTGATGATATTTATGGGGTTTGTTCCGTACAGCTCAACTGCATCTTTTAGTTGAAACAAAGCTTTTTGAAAATTTGCAAAAATTTGTTTCCATCGTATATCTTGTTCCATATTATAGTATTTAAATGAAGTACTGCCTCTTATTACTTTCTAGTTAAAGACATACAAAGCTTATCTCTTCACTATTATAATTTTTACCCTTGATTTCTTTGAGACATAACTTTTGCAACAAATTCTACGAGTGCCGACATTTTAGAATAATTCATTCGTTTTGGGCCAATTAATCCGATAAGTCCACTTGCAGTACCGATTTGATAGGTAGTTGCGACTAAGCTGTAATCGTGGAGAAGTTCGTTTTGCATTTCTTGCCCGATTGATATTTTAATTCCGGCTTCATTTTTATCTTGTTTATCAAGCAAATGAATGATAATATCTTCGTTTTCGACGAGTTCAATAACACCTTTGATACGTTCAGGATTATCAAATTCCGGGTATGATAATAAGTTCGGTGTTCCTGCAATATGAAGTTTATCATCTTGTTGATATGGTGTAAATAGAGTATCAACAGAATCTAGGAAAAGCCGCAAAGTAGGATTAGATGTATCGGCTTCTGTAATTACTTCTGAGAAATGCTCACGAAGAAAACGGATAGGTTTGCCAGAAATACGCTCGTTTATGAATTGTGCCGTTAATTCTAAAGTTAGAAAATCTATCTCGAATTGTGCTTCGAGTGTAACAGTCCGAACAGTATTGGATTCTAATTCCATCACCACCAATAATCGAGATGATGTTAAACTAATAAGCTGAATTCGACGAACAATAACATCTGAAAAATTTGGTAATTCAACGACTCCGAGATATTGCGAAACTGAACCGAGAATTTTAGATGCATCACGAAGTAGCGAGTCTTGTGGTGTAGTAAGTAAATTATCTTTGACTGTATTGCGTTCAAGATCGGTAAGGTGTTCGATTTGCATGAGATAATCTACATATACTCTGTATCCTTTATCGGTTGGGATTCTTCCGGCGGAAGTGTGAGGATGCCCAATAAATTCCATTTCTTCGAGGTCGGACATCACATTACGAATAGTTGCCGGTGAAAGTTTAAATTCTTGTTCGAGATAGCGCGAAACAAACCGAGAACCAATTGGGTTTGCAGTCAGAATGTACATTTGTACAATCGAACGCAGAATAGATTTTTCGCGGTCGTTTAATTCTCGTGCTTCTCGTTTTGGAAATAACATAAATATTCGTCAATTAGGAAATAGTAAGTGTTGATTAGTTTTCTTTAAAATTTAAACGAAAGACCAAATAACAAATAAATCATATCTGTACCAGATTCTGATGGTTTGTAGATAGTAATATAATCACCATTCAAATCAATGTAAGTAGTCACACCTTCTTGTTTAAGATACTGAATTCTGCCACCAAATAAATACCGTAATCTTACATCAAAATATACAGCATCTTCATAACCTATAATTTTACCGTTACTCATCTTTTCGCGTAAGGAAAATTGTTTTACACTCAATCCTATACCAGGTCCGTAACATAAAGCATTATTATTAAAATCAGAAGATACATCATAAGGTGAATCTTTAACAAGTTTACCCTTATACCAAGTTTCACTGGTAGTATATAAATGATTGACACCGATTAATGCCTCAATATATGGACTAATATACCCCATATCAGGTTGAAGTCGAATAAAAGAATGTACATTCAGAATAGAATTAGTGACTTGAACATTTACTTCTTTTACAGAAGTGTTGTCTAATAATATTTGCTTTTTATTCTCATTTCCATAATTTGTTGTAGAAACATCTAAACCAAAAGCAAATGGTACAATTTGTAGTGGACTGTACCCAGCGTATATATCAAAACCTAAAGGTATAAATCTTGGTATATTACTTTTAAATTCACCTTGTGGAAATCCCCCCATAAGCCCAACCGCTAATAACCAAGAAAAATGCTGATTTTCAATTTTCAAAGGTTCTTCTATAATAGTTTTTGAGGTAGAATCAATAGTAGTAGTTGTTGTTGTTTGTTTAGCATTTCCACCCGCGTCTTGTGCATTTACTACATAAGTTACCATTGATACAAGTAGTACTATAATACTATATATTAATCTACAAAGCTTATTCATTAGTTAGTATACAAATAATTAGAACATAAGAATAGTATTACGTCTTTAAAGAATTACCTTTCAATGCTTCAATTGTCTGAATCACAGCATCTCTATTATTTGTTACATTAAAGTTAAATTTATTGTTAAATTTTGTACAATCAAAATTATAGGGTCTGTCAAACTGATACATCATTTCATGCATTTCTTTTAGAATCGGGATAAATACCCCTAAAAGTTTGAGTGACCAACTTGGTAGTACACTGATTTTGTCAGGTTTATTCATGATTTCAGCAAATAATTTCACCCATTCTCTACCGCTTAATGAGTTCATATCAACCGGTAAATTCCATAGCTGATTGTAGCATTCACTTGTATTACCTAACAGTGCAGTTCCTTTGGCAAGGTCGGGAGTATAGCCCATTGTATGCACGACATCAGCATTACAAAACCATTGAGCTTTTTTTCCTTTTGTCAGATTATCATACGCAATATTCATCAGAAGACTTGTCTGTTTTTTCACTGGCCCAAAGAAATCAGGGGAACGAGCAATAATAGCTTCTAATCTTCCCTTTTCAACTTGTTCTATAATATAACTATCAATCCAAGCTCGTACTTCTCCTTTTTTACTGCTTGGATTTATTGGGGAGTTTTCGGTTATATGATTGACATTGTTTCCACCGATTGCATACACATTATCAAAGAAAACTAATTTAGTTTTATTGTGAATACACGCATCAACAGCATTTTTAATAAATTGTGGCCATTGCTGTTGCCATACTTTTACATTATAATCAAAACCAACGGTAATATAACAAATCTCACTACCTTCGATTGCTGTGACAATTTCTTTTGGATTACTAAAATCAGTCGTTTGTAGAATATCCGACTCATTAACTTTAACAGGATTTCTACTTACCAATTTAATATCATTCGTAAATTGTTTGAGTTCCTTAGCTAAGTATGTTCCGACTGCACCACCCGAACCTAATATCGTTTGCATATTAATTATTTAATTTAATCAAATTTATAATATTTAAGGAATTTCAATACGTTTACGTACATAGCGTTCATTTCCGAGTCGAACTTCGGCTACATAATCACCTGACGGCATTTTTTGACCTTTATCATCACGTCCGTTCCACGTTAGGCGATAGTTACCCGGATATTGCTTGGCTTTCATAATCACTGTTATCACACGAGCTTGCGGGCTATAAATGACTACTTCTACGAGCATAGGATATTCAACACTATAATTCAAAACTGGTGATACATCTTCAGTTAATCCTAAAAATGCACCAATATCCGATAAAGGGATTTGAAGCCCTGTTCCGGGTGTTCGACCAAGCCCTGTGGGAATTTCTTGTGATTTGGCAATATTATATGCATAAAGTGCACGATCTTGAGCAGAAGGTTTGTAATAATCGGCAGGAATTTCAAGATTTTGCCTTGCAATTTCCCAAGGATTTTTTCGAGATTGCATGTGCATTTCTGACCATATCCCCGAAAACATTCGAGCATGTAATTGAGCAAGTGTACCCGTAGGTGTGTGCAATCGAAGTGCTCTATAGTAGGCAGTATCTTGTTCGGGCGTAAATGGATATTCACCTCCACCAATACGTTCAATAAGTTCTACTTTACCCGACGGACTCGTATTAAGAGTATCTGCAGTTATAGTTTCGAGCGGTGTAAGCTTCGGTCGAAGTAATATTGTTTTTGTAGAATCATTCTTTACTGATTGAGCTTCGAGAGTCGGATTACAATACAGAAACGCAATCAGCACACCAATACTTGATAAGAAAAAGAATAGTTTGTATTTAAGCATAAAAAAGGTGATAAATTATATAATCATATTAACAATCAACTGACAATTGATTCAAAAATACTATTACAACAGTCAGCAACAAAGAAAAAAGCAGTAACGAAAGATAAATCTTAGCTTGTAAAGTTACGAAGTACATGCTGAATTAGTATTTTTGTAGGAGCAATAACTATAAAAACATCTTTTACCACTACTATGAATAATAGTTTTTATGGTTGAATTGTTGCAACGATTACTGTATATTTGCTTAGTAAACAGAAACGATTGCTGTAGAACGAAGACAATCACGGACGAATATTTCATTGCCGATGAAAACGCTATACGGAACCCGAAATAATCTTTGGATACTTATTATTTTTATAAGTTTACTCCAATTTACTCGAATCCAAGCCCAAAACAAAGGTTTATGGGAATTAGGAGTTGCATCCGGGTATGGGCGGACATTCACCACAGCTAATTTTCTTGAAATTCCGGGAATGATTCCCTATCAGGGGAATTCACTTTTTACTACGGCAGAAGGTTCACACTTTTCTGCGGAAGTTAAAAGTACACTTCGGATTATTTCCATGTTTAAAACGGGCATAAAACTTGGATACTCGTCTTCAAGTTCAATTTTTACTCGCACGACTCCTACAATTATTAACCCCAATGCAACACCAATTCAAGCAGAAATTATTGATTCGCTTTCGACGTTCCTCACTTCAATATTTGCTTCGCCATATCTGCAATTCGAGCCAATAGAACACCTTGCAATTTCTGCAGGATTAACACTTGAAACTATGGCAGCTTCACAGTTTACTCAAACTCAGAATATTATTGATTCGACGGGTGGACGGCTTTCAATTGAAATTCACCAAACAGGAACAATTCCGAACCCAAATACTACTGTGTTAGGTTGGATTCAACTTAGCGGACGAATGCCTCTCAATCACGAACATTCGTTTTATCTTGAACCGCAAATACGTGCAAATTTTGGAATATCTCAACAGTTTATAGCTTTAAATTGGAAAGCAAATTCTTTTTCAGCAGGACTTGGGTTAGTGTATCAACCACAGCCAACTATAAAAATAACGACAGACACTATTTATATTCGAGACACCATTACTACTCGTGACAAATCAATTACTTCTACTAGATTAGACTTAGAAAAAAGTGAAATTAAAGCACAAGAAACCATCGAAACATCTTCTGAAATACGAAAGCGTATTACCATTAACCAAACTTTTAATCGCAAAATTCCTAAACCTCTCGGTCTTCTATCACTAACATGTCCCGTAACATTTGTTTTAAAAGATAAAACTGAATCAAAATCTGTAAAACTCACAGTTGATGAAATTATAACTAATCATTACAGTACATTACTTCCATCTGTTTTTTTTGCTGAAAATTCTTCTGAAATTCCTGCTCGTTATCATTTGACCAAACTTCCACGTGAGCATACATTTTCGACTCTTGATATATATTATTCTCTCTTGCCGATACTTGGGGAGCGTTTGCTTCTTTATCCTGAAACCAATTTACAAATTATTGGTTGTAATGATAATAGTAACGAATCAATAGAGATATCAAAACGTAGAGCATCTGTAATACAGAGATACTTTATTGATAAATATGGAATTCCGGCATCAAGACTTGAAATCACTTCGCGAAATCTACCTGAAAATGCTTCTCAGTCAGGAGAGATATTAGCCGCGGAAGAAAATCGCCGAGTTGATTTTAAAACTGATAGTGAAAAATTACTCGAACCACTTTTACTACCTGATACAACTCGCATTGCTGACCCACCGATTATCCGTTTTCGTCCGAATGTAGTTGCTGAATCAGGAATTCAATCTTGGAAACTCAAATTACTTCAAACCAATCAATTAATTAGAGAATTTTACGGTACTGATGATTTTCCAAGTCCGCTTGATTGGGAAATTAATGCAGAAAAAAGCGTAAAAAAACTTACAGAAAATCCTATTGAATATCGTTTAACAGTCTATGACCAAGATAAACAATCTCAAGAAGTAAGCGGAACTATAAAATTTTCGGAGAAAAAACAACAGCGCGAAAATATCTTAGCCGAACAACTAAACGATCATTTTTCACTTATGTGTTTTGATTATGACGAAGTAAAATTAACTAAGGCAAACAGCAATCAACTTGATATTATTCGTAAGATTATTTCACAGGATGCGACAATTACCATTATAGGTTCAACCGATGCAATAGGTAAAGAGGATTATAACATTGAATTATCATTACGCAGAGCAAAGGCAATTGCAAAGGCACTTAAAACTCCAAAAGCAAAAATTATTGGCGCTGGGAAAGACAATAAAACGTTTCCAAATAACTTACCGGAAGGACGAATTTACAGTAGAAGAGTGGATATTAGGATTGAAAAAAAATCTAAGTAATCAAAACAGAATTAACTTCTAAAAATGAAAGACTTTATGTGATATTTATTTTGTTTTATATCAATAAATATGATAACAAACAACTACTACCCACTGTCCTTTTAGTATTCTTATTTTTGACAATCTCCCGAAATACTCGATGTTTGTATTTGTATAACTTAAATGTAATTTAAAGATATTCTCTTCACTGTTTAATTCTGTGTATGAAACGCCTATCTTTTTTACTCTTTGTTGTCGGTTTTGTAATACTTTCCCAAGCACGCCCACTTGATCTTCAAGCACAGCTTCGACTTTACGCTCCTAATGGAAATGAAGTACTAACAGCAGGATCAAGTTTTCAAATACGCTGGGGAGGTGTAATTGTAACTGATACTGTTTCACTGGATTACACAACTGATGGAGGAACATCATGGAATCTCATCAAAAATTCAGTTACAGGGGTTTCATATACTTGGAATCCTATCCCATTTATTTCAAGTACGAATTGCCTTGTTCGAGTCAGTAAAGGAAATAGTCAAAGTAGTGGTATTTTGCATCTAAACCCTTTTGATAATACAAGTGGAGGGTATGTTGAGTTTAGTCCTGATAATTCGAAAGCTCTCACTTCAAACGGCAATGAATTACACTTATATAATTCAGTAACAGGACAAGAACTTTGGAAATCTCAAGTATATTTCAATGCTGTACCTAATTTTACAACTACCGGTATTGCTCATTTTGCTCTGAATGGTACACGTATAATTGTTTGGGTAATTAATGAACTTTCCGGTGATACACTTCATTTATTGGATGCTGCAAACGGAACAGAGATTTCGCATTGGAGTGCAGGTATTTCTAAAAACTGGCGGTATCCATTAGACTTTTTCAATCATGTGTTTTATGCGGATGTAAGTTCTGATGGTACTAAAATAGCAGTAAGTCAGTTTGATACTATTCACGTATTTGATATTGCAACCGAACAACTCCTTAATAAGTTTGGAACTGCGGCGAGCGGTTCTACTATTCCATATATAAGTTGGACTCCTGACGGTAATGTACTTGCCGCTGCTAATGCAAGCAATATAAATTCATCAGTTCGATTAATTAACGCAACCACAGGTGCAATTATTTCCGATTTTACAGGAAATGCTTATGGTATTACTAAAATCCGTTTTAGTAATGATGGAAAAACAATGGCGGTGGTAAGTATTAAGAGTGATTCATCAGCAATTGATTTATGGGATGTTGCTACTACAAGTCGTAAAGGTCGCATTACAAATTCGAGGTATTTTCAAGACATAGGATTTTCTCCTGATGATTCTAGATTTGTTACAACCGATGCTAGAACTGCTCCTTCGGTTGCACAATGGTGGGATACTCAAACTCTTTCTAAAAGTAATGTTCTTGGAACGAGAGATTTTCTGGGAAGTATAGATGTGAGCAAAGATGGGAAACGGGTTATGGCTGGAGCTACAACCGGAGCTGTTATTTTCGAACCCCAGACAACTATACCGGGAGAAGCAGATACTTCTGACAAAACTTTTACCATTCGAATACCGATATCGGATACTTCACTGATTGTGAGTATTGACAGCATAACAGCAAATACAAATCAACGAATTTCCTTTAAAGTCAGATTACAAGCAGGTAAAAGTGTAGATTTTACAGGAGTAACCGGTTTACAAGGAAACATCACGTTTAACACTACTCTTCTTGAACCGATAGACGCAACACCAAAAGGAACCATAACACAGAATTCACGAACAATTCCATGGCAAATTTCTTCTCAACTTCTTAGTTCGCCAATTGATACGATAGTTGCAGTCTATCCTTTTCTTACCGGACTTGGTAATGATTCAGTTACATCTTTAG
>JAFDZU010000070.1:13345-30204 GCA_018266765.1 Bacteroidota bacterium | reverse complement strand
CGTCTTGTTTTTACTTCACCAAAAACGTTTCTTTCAATCCGACCTTTTGATAATTCCAATAATACTGTTGATATTTCCTTCCGTACTAATGAATATGGAACGACACATATTGATTTATATAACAGTTTGGGTATTAAAGTTAATTCTATAGTGAATGACATGCTTGATTTAGGTGAGCATGAACGTCAATTGTCTTTGGAAAAGTTATCAACTGGAATTTATTTTCTTGTAATGTCCACACCAACCGAACGATTCACTGAGCAAGTAAGGGTAATCCGATGAAAACCTTATTTGTCTTTCTTGTTTTATGCAGTTTCAATGTAGTAACAGCACAAACCGACACACTTCGAACTCGATATTCAATGACAGGAGGATATCTTTATACCATTCATACAGCTGATTTTCGCGCATTACCGGGAGTTCCAAATTGTTGTCCCAAATTCACAGACGGAATAGGAAACGGATTTATGGCAGGAATCGGAATGGGAATTCCTATTGGTGATGATTTACTTTTATCTCTAAGGATGTCATATCTCAAACACGATGCTATACTTCGGCGTGAAGAAACAACGAATATAATCAATCAAGGTGTCAGTCAGGGTGGTTTATTCGTACATGAGATTACTTCAAGAATTCGGGCAATCGGCTTAGAACCAAGTTTAGGGTATCGGTTGTTTGGTCAATTCTTCGTCAATATTGGTGGAAGAGCCGAAGTATTACTTTCTCCTGAGTTCGACCAACAAGAACGCATAGACAGTCCTTCCGGTGCAACATTTACCGATGCCGGCGGTGGAAATTCAGGGCAAAGGATACGTAATCAAGTTGTTAACCAACCATTACCTAATGCTCAAGTTCTTCAACTTTCTGTTGGTGGAGGAATAAGTTATGAGCTTCCGCTTAACAGAAACCGTTCTTGGTTAATTGTGCCCGAAGTTTCTTATTATTATTCACTTACACCTTTAGTACAGAATCTCACTTGGAATGTTAATACAATAAGAGCGGGTATCTCCTTAGTCTATCAATTACAGCCTTCACATAAAAAACAGACAATTTATGATACTTTGTACAAACGTGATACAATTGATAAGAAAATGCGAATTCCAACTATTAAATTGGTGTTTTTGAATAGTGAAAACAGCACAAAAATAATTGAAAATGATAGTATTATAAATATAATCACCACTATTACTGAACACTATGAACGTCAAATTCCATTACCTCCGATTGTACTAAAACCAAGTATAATCGCAGTCGGTGTTGATAAAAATGGAATCGAAAAACCTCTCGGAGAGCTTATCATTGAAGAATTCCTTTCTGAATATTATCATCCGTTGCTTACATATATTTTCTTTGACAGCTCATCTGCAAATTTACCATCTCGATATCATACTCTTACAGATAAACAAGCGAATCAATTTGACATGCGAAAACTTCGAGGAATGAAGGCATTAGATATTTATTATGATGTATTGAATATTATTGGCAGTCGTCTTTTAAAATATCCTCAAGCTACAATAACTCTTACTGGGTGTAATTCTGACAATGGAGTTGAAAAGGGTAACAAAGAATTATCTTCAGAAAGATTAGAGTCTGTAAAGTCTTACCTACAAGCAGTTTGGAATATTGATACTTATAGAATTAAAACATTTATAAGAAACCTGCCCCTAAAACCTTCGAATCCCCTCTCCTACGATGGTATGCAAGAAAATAGACGAGTTGAAATTGCTTCAAATATGCCTGAGATAACAGATGTTGTAAATACAAATGATACTATCAGAGTACCAAGTCCACCTGTTTTGCGGTTCAAACCATCGATAATTTCAAGCGAAGGAATTGCAACATGGCATATTACTATTTCTCAAAATGGGGCTGTGCTTCAACATTACGAAGGAACGTCAACTCCTCCTACTGAAATAAATTGGAACGTAGCGAAATCTCAAACAACTACTCCTCAATATGATACACCCATTACTATTACTATCGAAACAAAAGACCGAGAAGGAAATGTCGCTGAGCAGACCATTACCCTTCCAACAAAACAGCGAACTATTGCCAAAAAGAAGAATGATAAAACAGGTGATAAACGAATTGAAAATTACGGATTAATTCTCTTTGATTTTGGGAAATCAACTCTCAGTGAACGAAATTTACGGGTAACTAATTTTGTAAAAGGTCGTTTGCAATCTAATTCTACGGTTAATTTATCTGGATATACAGATAGAACAGGAAATTTGCAAATTAATGAACGCCTCTCGGCTAAACGTGCCGCATCATCAGCTCTTTCTATAGGTCGTCCAAATGCTGAACAAAAAGGAGTGGGGCAAACTGAACTCCTTTATGATAATGATTTACCCGAAGGAAGGCAATATTGCCGTACTGTTCAAATTATTGTAGAAACTCCAATACCTTAACAGAAAATCCTTTAATTCACATTAAAATTCATAAGATTTTTTCAACCGATGCAATAGGCAAAAAAACTATAATGTTGAACTATCATTACTCCGAGCAATGGCAGTTAAAACACCAAAAGCAAAAATTATTGGCGCGAGGAAAGACAATAAAAGCATTCCCTAATAACTTACCTGAAGGACGTATTTACAGTAGAAGAGTGGACATTAGTATAGAAAAAAAGGCGAAGTAATCAAAACAGAGTTAACTTCCAAAAATAAAAGGAGCTAAATGATATTTGTTTTTACGGAACAATCGGATTTCGGGTAAAACCTTCGGGTCATTCACTATAAATCCTTTGTCGAATCTTATAATCAATCCTTCGTCAATTTTATAAGAATTCACTTTAAGATTATACCGAACAAAGTTCACCGAATCAGTTGTAATAATTGAGTCTTTGATAATTCGATTTGTTGGCAAAACCAAACCAACGTGAAGCGTTCTTTCAATTTCAGATTCTAATAGAAACCAATGTTTTTCCGGGATAAATTTGATGGTATCTATACCGATTTCTTTACCGTCTTTAAGTTCGTAAAAATGTACTTTTGATACATCAGTTTTCTGCTGTCCGGACTTAGATTTTAGAAAGAACTCAACAAAAAAGTTATAATCATCAGATTCAAACAAGCGATAATTAACATAATAAAAATTGGGTATAACTGGTAAGAAGGGTGGCCCCCAAGAAATATTTGGATCCGGGAATTTTGTAGCAAATGCTATTTCAAACGTACTGTCATTATAAATTGAATATGTATTAGCAGAGTAATTATTCCATACCCCAAATTGGGCTTTGTATTGGTACATTGTCTTTATGGTCGAATCTCTGCTGTCCGGTTCTAATGTTGATGTCATTTTGAGGAATGAGCAACTACAATACAGCATCGAAACTAACAAGACAAGGATAATTTTACTGGTAGATTGAATGAATTGCATTTTATTAAAATTAAGTGTTCTACTATTGTAATAACGGAATTTTCCATGCAAAATCAACACTAATAATATGTTCATATTGCAAAGTATTGGCTGATACAAACCTAATAAAAGTAGGCCTATACACAAGTCCGATATTAAAATAATATCCTAATTGGTAGTATGTAGATAATAGTAATCCTGCTGAAAGATGACTCTTATACTTTGATTCACGAAGTGGAATAATTGTATCCGTCCTTCCAAAATCCTTATAACTCCAGTTATTTCTGCCATAAGACAATCCATAACCGAATGAGAAATCATCAATTTTATGGTTGTTCGTAACGCTTCCATAAATAGTACTCATCATTTCATGTTCACCATAAATATCAACTGCCTAAGGGATAGGAAGGAAAAAATCAGTAAGAGCACTCATTGATAAGTTAACAAATTGTTTTGAGGTATGATAATAATCTACACCAAGAGAAATACCCCAGAAGCCGGTTTTCTGTTTGTAATTTTCATCAGTGGGATGCAAATAGAAGCTATTGATATGAGGTAAAGAAATATGAAAGTCTAATTTACCCTCTTTAGGTGGAGAATAGTATTGGTAATATTGGTTGAGAGTATCAGTAGTAGTATTAATATAAATATTAGATGGATATGTAAAACTTTTGGGAAAGTGATTTTCAATAAACAGACCTATTCCACAATTGTAAATTAGATTTAAATAATAGGAGAAAGAGTATTTTGGATCTATAGTTATAACTTTCTTAAGTGAATCCGATTGAATACTAATATTTAATGGCTTTTCACTTCGAGGCACAGTAAGAGTTATAAAATTATCAACTGTTTGAAGTGTATCCGTTTGAAGTGTATCTGTTTTTAATACTATTTGAGATTTATCTGAAGTGTTAATATTAATCGAAGTAAAATTGTCGTTCAGTACTGTAGCACACGAAGAAAGAAACATTGAACCTACTACTACCATTATTAATAGATGCTGTTTCATGGATTCTTGAAGTTTACTTCCAACTAGCTTAGTTTGTTTACTTCATTATTGCAGTTGCTTTAGCTAAGTCAATTTATCTTGCAACAGTAAATGTACCGCGAGAATATAGTATTCCTCTATCTGAAATTACAGAATATGAATATACTCCAGTTGGCAAAGCTGATGTAGCGACTATTGCTTCTTGGTCTCCACTATTAAGTGCAGTTGTCGTATATTTTTTGCCTAAGGCATCAAAAACTTGAAGAGTTGCAGTTCCTATCGGCAGTCTTTCAGCGAAAGTAATCTTTGCATGTTCATCAGCCGGATTTGGCAATACCTTAGCAGAATATTTGATTGTTTGGTCATCTGCTCCTCCCATGGAACAACTAACTTCAACTCTAATAACTACTGTAGCTTGGTCGTTTTCATCTTCTTCATTATAGAAATGATACCGTGCTTCAGAAACTCCCTCTTGACCTCCTATTAAATTGTCTAAATTATCATATAAACGTGGGTCAACATAAGCATGAAATATATTGGTATCTTTCCCTGCCGGAATTTCTGGTGTTGGCTCAGATGATCCCGGTTTCGGAGAATTAAACACAGAAGAATTATAACAACTTACCCAACAAAAATAGACTTCGTGTTTTGGAGTAATTGATATATGCTCCTTACGAACTCGTACTTTAACAGGTATATTAGAAATATTTTTAACCGGTACTATATACTCAGCAAGTTTCAAGCAATTTGATTTATAGATTTGAATCGAATCACCTATTATTTTCAAGCTTTGAGCTTCTGTTTTCTGGCAATTACCTATGAGTAATGCAACACTAAAGCAAATAATAACAAAAGTAGAGAACGTTTTCATAAATTTTCCTATGGTAAATGGAAAAAAGAATTGTAAATTTGACAAGAAAAGAAAACACTGATATTGTTTTCTGTTACGTCTTAGTCATAAAGATTTCTCAAATCTACAAAAATCATACTTATTAACCATCATTTTTATTAATATTTTAGAAAGGAATACTTATGAAACGAATTCTGCCCTTGCTTATAATGGCTTTAGCCGTTGTTAGCTTTAAGCCCGCCGATGAAACAAAAAAACCGCTTTTTCCTGCGGCAAACATCAAAAATCTAAAAGGTGAAATGATTAACACGACTGCCTTGGAAAATGGTGGTAAGCCGATTCTCTTGACCTTTTGGGCTACGTGGTGTAAGCCATGTGTTCAGGAACTATCTGCCTGGAATAACTCGTACGAAGATTGGAAAACAGAAACCGGAGTAAAAATTATTGCTGTTTCGGTTGATGATGCTCGTACTACATCTAAAGTTGCTCCGTTTATTAACGGAAAACGATGGGATTTCGAAGTTTATACCGACGAGAACGGTGAGTTCAAACGCGCAATGAATGTTAATACAATGCCACATTCATTTTTGATAGACAAAGACGGTAAAATTGTGTGGATGCATAATTCGTATGCTCCGGGCGACGAAGAAAAACTCTATGAAATTATCAAACAAGTAGCCGCAGGAAAAGAAGTAACACACTGATTTTCTAAAACAGTAAACTGTATAAAAATCCTGTCAAGTATTACATAAAAATGCTTGACAGGATTATTTTAAAAACTAATATTCCTCAATATTATCACACGCATTCTTTGTCATTTCATTTAATTCGTTACTATTTACGGAGCTAAGAGCATGAATCGTTTGTACTCGTTTTTTTCTTTTCTCTTCTTACTATCTGCTTTCCTACTTTTCGACGTTTCAAACTTATCGGCACAAGATTTCGGTGGAATATCAGGTAATTTTCAATTAGATGCACAAACATATAACGCAGATTCCCTAATAGGAGCACAAGCTGTTCGGGAAAAAATCCGCTCAAATGGTTTTTTGAATCTTACCTATTCTAAAGACAATTTTTCAGCAGGTCTTCGTTATGAAATGTACATGAAAGAAATCTTGGGATTTGATTCTCGTTGGGGTGGTGAAAACGGTCAAGGTGCAGTTACCTATAGATATGCTAAATATGCGAACGAAGATTATCAACTAACGGTTGGTAATTTTTATGAACAATTTGGCAACGGTCTTATTTTTCGTTCGTATGAGGAGCGTGGACTCGGATTAGATAATGCTCTTGATGGTGTAAAAATGAAGCTCATGCCTGCTAAGGGATTGCAAATCACAGGATTAGTCGGCAAACAGCGTACATTCTTTACAGTTGGTCCCGGCATAGTTCGTGGAGGCGATATTGATATAGGACTAAATGATTTTTCGAGTAATTTCTTCAATTCATTGTTTCCTACAAATCTTCAAGTACGTATGGGAGCGAGTTTATTAAGCAAGTACCAAGCTAATGACGACCCATCGTTTAATCTTCCTGAAAATGTACTTGCATGGTCTGCACGGATGTCTATTAATGCGGGAGAATTTTCCTTTAATGGTGAATATGCTCATAAATGCGCGGACCCGTCTGCAGCTAATAATCTTACTTTTAATGAAGGAAAGGCACTCTATCTTGCGGCCGCATATTCTACTCGCGGACTTGGTGTAAATTTGAGCATGAAGTCTTTAGATAACATGGATTTTCGATCTGACCGCAGTGCTCAATTAACCAATCTGACTCTCAATTACCTCCCTGCTATTACTAAACAATATCTTTATAGAATGCTCACTCTGTATCCGTATGCTACTCAAAACAACGGTGAGATTGGCGTACAAGCTGATGTATTCTATACAATTGAGAAAGGTTCGGACTTAGGCGGTAAATATGGAACGACAATCAGTTTTAACTATTCACGAGTTCATGGACTCGATACTACTCATTTGCCCTTTACACATATCAGCGGTCAAGATACTATCACAAATAATGACTTGTTCTACACTTCTGACTTTCTTAAATTTGGTAAGCGTAAATATTTTGAAGATATAGGAGTTGAAATTTCAAAACAATGGACAAAACACTTTAAAACCAATATTGGTTATATGAATCAATATTTCAACAAAAGTGTTGTTCAAACACCCGGCTACGGTTTAGTCAAAATGAATGTCTTTGTTAGTGAGTTCACGTATTCATTCGGTTCAAATCAAGCTCTCAGATTGGAACTTCAGCATTTAGGGGCAAAACACGTCGATGTGGACGATGCTGGAAATGAACTGACGGACTCGACCGGAGCAGCGAAAAAGCCGGAGTTAGACGGAAATAACGGTAATTGGGCGTACGGTCTTCTTGAATATACACTTGCACCTACATGGTTCTTCTCTATTTTTGATGAATATAATTATGGTAATGATGATCCTAATCATCGTTTGCATTACCTAAGCGGTAATATTATTTGGGTGAAAGACGCTCTTCGGATTTCACTCGGATATGGTAGAGTTCGTGGTGGTATATTATGTGTAGGTGGTGTGTGTCGACCGGTACCGGCATCCAATGGATTTTCTATTACTGTTTCAAGTACATTCTAATTTTTAATTTTCATTGTTTATCATCGAAGGAGACAGCCATGAAACTAATTCGTTTCTCCATATTTGCTCTAACAGCAATTGTATTTGGTTCTTGTTGCGACACAATATTAGATCCTTATAAAGATGGTGTAATACCTACTACAGATCAAAAAGTACTGCTTGTTGATTTTACAGGTGACCGTTGCGGGAATTGCCCGAAAGGTGCGGAAGAAGCCGCACGTTTACACGAACTTTACGGAGATAAAGTTATAATCGTTGCAATGCACACAGGAAGAACATTTGCGAGTCCTGACCCTAGTGAAGGATTTGTAGAGGATTTCCGAACTGCTGCAGGTGAAGGATTATATGATTTTTTTGGCGGCCCCGGACAACCCACCGGTGCTGTTAATTATGTAAAAGGTGGTGATGGTAATTATACTATGGCTCCTACAAACTGGGCTTCGGCAATTAGTAAAGAGCTTAAAAAAACACCAACCATGACAATAGCTGTATCTCCTCAATTCTCTTCTGATTCTCTTCTGACTGTAAAAGCAGATATCAAGTATAAAAAAGCAAGTACAGGCAATCACCGCATTGCAATGTATTTAATAGAAGATTCGGTTGTTTATCTCCAAAAAGATTATCGCAAATCTCCGGTTATTATTCCTGATTATGTGCATCGTCACATGTTGCGTGGGGCAATTAGCGGTGGTAAGTTTGAGGATAAATATACAGGAATCAAAAGTACGGCAGGTGGATTCGGTGATTTGCTTCCGGCAACAGTCGCAAGTGCTACAGCTTCTAAAACCTATACTATTTCGTTCAAAGGTACAAAGTGGAATCCCAAAAATTGTGCTGTTATTGTTATAATAAATGATAAAACAACCAATAATGTTCTACAAGTAGAAGAAGCACATATTTTAAAATAACATATAACGATTGAAAATATATAAGAAGCTCGTTATAAAACGAGTTTCTTTTTTTTGAGATTACTATTCTAATCATTTTGAGAATACAATTAAATTCCATAGATTTGAACGTCATTATTTTATACATTTTCTGAAAGGTTCATTAATGAAATACGTTTCTTCTGTTCTGGCTTTATGTTTAGTTTCTGCATTAGTTTTTAGCGGTTGCAAGAGCGACAGCACTACCGCTTCGCTTGCAGGTACATTTATCGGGCAAACCCAAGCAATGGGTGCAGATTCCGTTAAGTCTTGGGTTACATTAAATGATGCCGGTTATCCCATCTCTGTAGGAATTAGTTTTGGTGAGAATGCTTTAAAGAATCTGGATACAACAATAGGGAGTTCAATCGAACTTACGTTTCCATCACAAGCAGGAAGTGCCGTTTATAATCATGTTAGCGTAGATTGGAATCCAAAAGGACATGAACCTGAACCGATTTATGGAAAAGCACACTTTGATTTTCATTTTTATATGATTTCAAAAGCAGAGCGTGCAGCAATCATTCCTATTCCTGATACTGTTGTTCCCCTTAGCCCCTCGGTTTATCCCCCAACCTATATTGGCGATCCACATGAAGTTGTTCCAATGATGGGTTGGCATTTGTTGGATTCTCTTACCCCGGAACTTCATGGTGCTGAGTTTGATAAAACTATGATTTGGGGTGCATACAAAGGCAACATCGTATTCCATGAACCAATGATTACAAAAGCATATTTAGATTCAAAACCAAGTTTTACAGAAGTGATGAAACAACCTGCTACTTATCAACAAACAGGTAAATACTATGCGACCTCCTATTCAATTAAATATAACGCAACAACTAAAATGTATTCTGTCTCTCTCGACGGACTTACAAAAAGATAAACAAGAAGTTATAGACTCTTACTCTAACATTAGCCGTTCCGATACTCTCGGGACGGCTTTTTTTATTGTCTTTCCTCCTCTATTTCCCGTCCAAGTTATCTTCACCACTCTTTGTTTTTCTACCCTTAAACCTCAAAATAATGTACATTTTTGAGTACAAAAACGGAAATTAGAAAAAATGGCACTTAATTCTATATAATACAATAAGGTTACAACCGAAAAACAGCAAAAAAAAAAATACTCTATAGAGTACTTTTGAAAATCACCCCCTCAAAAAATGACTTTTTCACCTAAAAATCATCATTTTTTCTCAAAAAAAATGCAAAAAACCCAAAAATAGAGTATTTAATAGAGTAATGGATGAGGAATTTCATACCGTAACTTTGCATTTAATAAAAAAACGAATATTCAGACAAAAAAAACAAACAAAAAAATTATGCAAAAACCCCAAATGTGGACTATTATACATTACAAATTATAAGGTCATTATCAGATGGAGAACAACACTATGATTATAAGCATTATGACATACATCATCGAAACTTATAACGCTACAAGTTTAGCGGCGAAAATAAAAGGTATCGCTCGGCAAGGGATTATCCCACAACCTAAGCCGAACGACACCTACTTCGCCGCTAAACTCTCGGGCGATACTCCAAAACAACGAAAAACGATTCGTGAAACTGACAGTTTTACATAAATATCATTCAACAAAATTATACACAACAAAATATTCAATCAACTAACTAAATTTCTTTTTTCTTTTTGGATTAATTATGAGTAAAATTGCTATTCCGTTTGAAACTCAAAATTCATACATTATCATTTCGGGATATCTGACTATCATCGGGAAACAACCTGATGGAGATTCCCTTGGATTTATCCCCAAAGACTTTTCTACCTTCAACGGCGTGTATCGCAGTCACCTGCTGAAACCTTCGCCTAAAGATAATGCGCTCCAACTTCGGTTTGAAGGAATTGACACTCCCGAGCTTCACTATGTCTCCGACGAACAACCCTTCGGAAAACAAGCTCGTGACCATGTTCTTTCGCTTGCTAAGTTCTCGAATGTAGTTTATAAGAAGACGAACGGAAAAGAATCTTCTACCGTTATAAGTTCGTTGCCTGAGAAAGTGGAAGCATTTATTGCTTGTAATGGAGTAGAGCCGCATGGCAGACCTATTTGCTATGTATTCCTTGGAACAACTAAATACCAAGACGGACAAGGTGTTCAGCTCTCCACCAATGACCTCAAATTATCAATGAATTACCAAATGCTCTCTGACGGATTTGCCTATTTGCTGACGTACTCTTCGATGCCCAAGTCTCATGCCGACTTCTTTCGAGCCGCGGCGGTTCGTGCTAAGGTTGCAAAGAAGAATATATGGTCAGCAGACACTACTTCGCAGTTTGTTTTATCGAATAAATACTCGGTGGAGGGTATCGGTGCTCAATTAATTTTCCCGAAGCTGTTTCGGCGGTGTATGGATTATTTCAATGATGTGGAAAAGGGATTCACCGGAACATTGATTGATTGGTTGCATACCAAATCCGAGAGGAACGACATGGTCTTGCAGTATGGAAGCACGAAAGAAGTACCGTTCAGTTCTTTAATCAAACAAAATCTAAAGTCCGTGAAGTTACAAGCAGATATAAACACACTGATTTTTATTGAAAAGTAATAAAAGTGAAATCCCCCTTTTTCCCTCTTTGACAAGGGGGAGAGAAGATTCAGTCGGATTGATGTTCTTCCAAATAAAACTATAAGTCATCCCCTTGTTAAAGGGGAACGAGGGGATTAAAATAAGTTTTAGGTAAAAATTGAGTAATAATTGAGTAACGGACGGTTGAATGGACAGCGTAATTTCGCAGGTAGGTTGCCAATGCAAAGAGGCACGCTATTCAAACACTCATGGAGATGTATGGAACTAAAACTACTGATACACTTTTCGTTCTCGGAATGACAGAGCTTTTGCTCACTACTGCGGCGGCGATGGGAGAAACTCTCCCACTGACTCTCTTACTAACAAACAAATTATACGGGGTTGCCGAAAACCGGATTTTTTAATAGAGTAGGCGAAACTTAATAAACTAGAAGTATGAAACATTTATTATTATTTCTTTTTGTACTTAGTATCTCATGTTTAAAGTTATATGCTCAAACTTCAGATAGTTCTCTTACTAGAAAGGATTCTCTGAAAGAATCTTACAAGAATTTTTTAACTGAAGTACAATCAATAAGGTCAGAAACAAAACAAACGGTTACAACTCTCCTAAGCTCTTTGGATACAGTAGAGATAAATACAAACATTAAAATGAAGCAAGTAGATGATAGAATTAAACAGGCTGAAAATAAAATAGTGTCATTAGAAAAAGATGTTCGAACTCTTCAAAGTATTGATTCAGTTAATAATTTATCAAAAAAACAAATTTTAAAGAAAAGATTTGAACTTGCAACAAAGACAATTTTACCTGGAATGATTAGAGGAGTAACTTTTGTAACAACTCTTACTGATTTTATTGGTATTGAACAAAAAATTGAAATCGAAACAAATATTTGGCAAGATGTCGACTTTCGTGACGGGTATGATAAAATTAAGGATTGGACAGCAATTTTTGGTATCGGTGGAGCAATAATTCCAATGTTTGCTAACGAAAATATTAATCCTAAAACAGCTCTTTTAACTAGTATCGGAGCAATGATAGTTCCACAACTAATTTCTTGGATAGGTAAAAAATCACAAGACTCTGTTGAAAAAGTAAGCACTAAGATTCTATCAAAAGTAGAGTTTATCAACGTTTCACGACATGCATATGATGACTTATATCAAAGAAATTTAGAGATTACTAAGATATACGAAATGGATACAATGCTTCTTAGTTCATTAGAAAGTCTTAAGAAGTTCATAGAACAAAATCCAAGCATCACAGATACTTTAATGAGTTTTAAAATATTTGAGGTACAGGAGCATTTGAACAAATTTACAGAAATTCAGAATCAAATTCCAAAGTATTTACTATGGACAAAAGATATGATAAGTAAGTATAAATCTTATGACAAAGTATATTCAAAAATTAATCTAATTGAAAATAAGATAGAAAAATTTTTAAAAGATTATAAAAAAGCATTTGATACAATTTCGGATATTCCAGTTGAAGTACGCAAAGAATTATTTATGCCAGCTGAATAAACAAATTATACAAACTCCGTCATTCGGAGGGCGATGCCTTCGGAAATCTTAGGAATATAAAATTATAACAACATCTATACAACACACAAATAAGAAAAGCAAACTATGAGTACTATCTATAATGATAACAATGTTTATATCCTTGGTGCAGGATTTTCACGCTTAGCTGGATTACCTTTGATAAAAGATTTTATGAATAAAATGCGAGATACTCATGAAAGACTTGAGGGATATATTAAAAGCGATAAGTTAACTAACGACCGTAAAGCAAAGATAGAACGACTATTAACTGCTGTTGCACAAGTATTTGAGTACAGATTAAAAGCCAGTTCGGTTAATTATAGAGTTAATATAGACCTAGAGAATATTGAGCAATTATTCAGTTTAGCTTCATTATCCAATGATGAAGGACTTGAACATAATATACGACGTGCAATTTGTGCTACAATTGAAGGTACTTATGAACTCTTTTACAGACCTGAATATGATAAATCTAAAAGAATTGTAAGAAAAACAGAAGAATATATAAGAAAAGCTGAAAAAAATGAATTTGATTTTTCACAGGGTTTTTTCCCTACAGATAATATAAATTTTTTAAAAACGGAACTTTATACCTTTGTGCTGTCAAATTTAATCGGAAGTAGCAATTTACATCCTGAACAGAACTCATTTATTACTTTGAATTATGATACTATAGTCGAGCGAAGTCTTATAAATTTAGGTTTATCGTTTACTTATGGTATTAGTACTCATATTCATAATCCTAAAACTCCTTCCAAATACAGAAACAATGGTGGAATTAAAGTTATGAAATTACATGGTTCAACCAATTGGATTGAAGCCAAAGACAATTCACAAAGTAAAAACAGTGGTAACATTGAAGTTTTTCCTAATTTTTTCAATCTTGCTTACGATGAGATACGAGATTATACACCACTTGTTCTACCACCCACATGGAATAAAAGTGCAAAAGGTTTTTTATTAGATGTCTGGCAAGATGCCATTGTAGCAATTAGGAATGCTACCCGAATAATTGTTATTGGTTACTCATTCTCAACAACAGACAACCATATCAATTATCTGATTGCAGAAGGATTAAGAGAAAATATATCGTTACGCTCGATACATATCTGGGATACTTCTCCTAAAAAGGTTGTTGAGAATTGGAGTTCATTAACTCCTTATTCTAAATCAATAATCAAAGAAGTTCCCTTTAATGAAAATGAGAATGAAGTTTCATTAGCTAAAGGTAAAGATATATATAAATCAATCAATAGGGGTTCAAGTTTAGAATTTATTGGCAAGGAGATGTTGTAATGTCATCCTCTCACTCCCCTATTCAAATACATCTATGAACTATCACAAAAACAAAACTCGCGCTACGCCTTTGCACTGAAGTTTCCAAGTTGTTGGTGAATAATTAGGACTGAACAGTAAAAATGAAAAAGAGACAAAAGAACCCCGCAGAACTGGAATTCTGCGAGGCACACAGCCCGAACAAGCTATAATTTAATGCTTTGCTTGTTCGGACACTACTAAAATACAAATTTAAATATTTCATTAAGAAAACAAACAATGAATGTTTTTAAAAAACTCACAATGATTACCATTCTATTGGTATTAAGTTTGATTAGCTCTACGGCTCTTTACAGCCAAAATGAATCAGGAACAAGAAATATAGATAAGAAAGTAATGCAAGGAGTTAGTATGTGGTATGATACAACTAAAGCAATGTTTCAAATTAAATACCCAATAATCAACAATATTCCACCCATTACAACAGGAATGCCATTTAATATTCTTTTATCGTATATATATCTTGACAGTCTTATGCGTTCTGTAAAAGATTCCGCTACTAATGAATGGATTAAAACAAGCGCATCAATGGCAAATGATACACTTGCTGGAGCAGCTAAGATACTCTATGAACTTAAAGACTATAACCCGATTATTTATACTCAATACTCAGATGAAATAACTCGCCATCAAAAAAGAATCTCAAGTTCAAGCATACCGAAATTTCGACTAAAGAACGGTTATAAATCAGATACTGCTTCGATATCTTATCCAAGGTATGAACGGTATATTAATCATTTGGGTAGTATGGAAGAAATTCTTGCTGAAAAGATACGAAGTATATTTCCAGATTCTTCAAGAAACGCTATGGTAGCTATGCTGTATTCTGATTATATATTAAAGGTGCATATTGTCAACATTGATTCAACAATTAATCTATATAGACCTCCAGGTTATGACAGTTCGTATCGCTATAGAGTAACAGCAGAAGTACTCGACACTCTCAAAGGAAAAGTTTTTCAAACGATACCTGATGATACAATATTTGGAAGGAAAGGTGAAATACCATTAACAAGTATTGTTCCTTACCCCAAAATTTACTTCGAATATGTAGGTAGGAACTATACTCCAAGGATAGCTTCGTACAAAGATCAAAACAACTCAATACTAATTACAGAAGATTCTGCTTTTACTGATTCAATTAATAATTTTAAAATGTCTTCCGGACAAGATGCTATAATCTTCCTTAAACATCATAATTATCTAATGGATTACTCAAATGATTACTATAATTTGGATTTATGTATTTCATGTTCATATAACGCCCTCCCTATAATTGGCGGTAATATACGAGATGTAAATAATTTCTGGTCGTCAAATACTCTCTTAAATTACAACTCATGGAAATTAATATTTAATTCCTTGAAAAATAAAATTATCACGATGACATATTAAGGAGTTAATATATGAAAAAAATATCTTTTATCTTAGCTCTGATGATAATTCAGCAATTTTCAACTTCTGCACAGGAAATACAAACTGAAACTTGTGCATCGTGTAAAGCACTTGGAAGTGTCAATAATGGTGGATTTCCTTATGCCGTTTGCGCACCTGGAACTTCTGCAATTACATGGATTTGTTCTCCAGACCCTTATAATTTACCTGCAGGTTATAAAGTATTTAAGTTGTGCTATCCATTTTCAACTTCTTATGACGACAACAATCTCAGCATTAAGGCTTTTGGCTATGGAGATCCGGATGATCCAGATGATTATACCGGCGTATTTGACACCGAGGATTTAGAACAAATTATTTCGGATCAACTTGCAAAATGGACAAGTATTTGCACCCCTTTTAGTGATCCAAGTAATTGCACAAATTGCACGGTTAAGGTCAAATGGGCAGATGATATGGATTACATCGGGCATGCTAATAAAATAAGTAATGCTGCGTACACTCAAATCGAAAAAGAACCAACTACTGGTACTCCAACTTGTCGAGCAGATTGTGATAGGTTCAATATATTACTAAATGCAACAAATAGTTATGCACAATATGATGGTGATGGTTACCCACATAAATTCTTTAGAACTAGATCCTTGATTAGTAATGATGGTCATCCAAGTTATATGGATAGTTATTTAGATATGAAAAAGGTTGTTCTTCATGAACTTGGTCATGCATTAGGATTCGAACATACAATTCCTGCAAACCCATGTGGATCATCATCTAGTATTATGAGTAGCGATTGGGTTGAAAGTAGTTTTTCCTCTCCAGGTACTTTAGGAGTGTATGACCAATGTATGTTCAGATTATTATATTGTTGTGAACCTCCATCTGATGTCCACGAAGAACCTACAACTATCAATTCCACATTCAATATCTTCCCAAATCCAACATCTTCAAGTGTTACTATTGCACTTTCGCCTTCGACAACGCAGTATGTTAAGAATCTTCGTGTGGTTGATATTACAGGAAAAACGGTGTTTGAACAAGTGTTTCCTGCTGGAAGCAGTAATTGTTCAGTACAGACGAATGAATTAACAAAGGGAAGTTATCTTTTTGTGATGACCTTTGAAGGAATAAATGGCAGTTACGCCGAAAAAGTTATCATTCGATAATCACAATTCGGCAGGGGGAAATTATTCTCCCCTGCCCTATTCAAATACATCTATGAACTATCACAAAAACAAAAAACGCGCTCCGCCTTTGAAAAAATGGACTCTCGAACGGCGTTGATG
>JAFDZU010000070.1:0-13193 GCA_018266765.1 Bacteroidota bacterium | reverse complement strand
GGCATTGATGGACTCTCGAAAGGCTTGGTGAGCATACTTTTATGACTGATGAACGACCATCAGCAAATATTTATCACATTATTAAACTAAATAACAATACTAATTAAGAGGTTTTTATGATTACAGATAATTCTTTTACAGCAGACTCTATATCTACCAGATTAGAACGATTACAACTTATAGAATTGAACTTTCCTACTCATTCAGCAGTGCTTGTTGGGCTTCCTTCGGAAGTTGCCACATGGGCATTGACGTGTTTTACTGTATTCAAAGACAAACGAAACATATCCGAAGTAGAAGTGAATGAATCAGTCGGTGCAACAACTGCAACGAAACAAGCATTTGCATTTTTGAGATCAGAATATTCAATCGTCAAAGGAATTGCGGAGACTCTCTTTGCTTCTCAGCAAACAAGGTATGAAGCGTATGGGTTTAATCTATCCTACCCTTCCAAGTTTGCCGAACAATTATCATTTGTTGAGGATGTTCTTATCGAAAATACAAGGATGATTGCGCAGAGCAAAACTCCAGTGATTGAGCCAGCATTAATTACCCGACTTTCAACAGCAGTTAATGGATGTATAGCGGCTTTAGAAACACAAGCAAAAGAAAAAGGAGATGTGAAACATGCTCGCGGAGACTTAAAAGAAGAATGGGAATTAGATACTTTTAATCTTAAAGCATTGCTCTTTCGAGCTATTGCTACATGGAACGACGACCATATCAATCTGAATGATTTGGGATTCGCTCGCAAATCACAAATGGGACAATCCGGCGGCGGCGGCACTCTCCCACAAGCACCAAGCGGTCTCCATCTCGACGGCGAAACACTTGCTTGGACAGCAGTAACAGGCGCGACAAGTTATGCAGTCGGTTTATCCTACGACGGCGGTACTCATTGGGAGTCCGATTTCACAACCGATACCAATTCCTCTACTGTTCCTGTGGCTGACATCGGAAAATTATACTATCGTGTTCGCGCTCGCAATGCAAATGGTTATGGTGACTATTCCGGCACATTCGAGCATCTGTTCGGACTCGCAACGGTGGATAATTTTGCCTTTGCCAACGATGAATTTACATGGAATCCCGTTGAGTTTGCCAATGGCTACGATATTCAGTATTCACTTGCGAATGAAGAGAACTTTGTTCTGATATTTAACGGGAATGCCACGAGTTTCAACCACACACCGGCAAGCGGAAGCTGGACATTTCGCATTCGTGCAAGCTATGGAGCAATGAAAAGTGAATGGGTGGAGATTCCGGTAGAGCAGGTTTAGGTTCATTTCGGCTACGCTCAATGAACGGGGAGATGGGAAATTTATTCTATTAAAGGGCATTGAGCGGAGTCGAAATGCAAATTAAAATCAATTAGTCAATACAGTCAGTAATTTTTTTCAATATCATTTTAGGAGTATTTATGTCGAACAATACAATGACAATGCACGATACTTTTAATAGTAGAATAGAGCGATTACGGAGAATTCAGAAATATTATTCTGTTCACCTTGACGAATTAATAGGTCTTTCAGCGGAAACCGGACTATGGGCTACTTCATGCTATACCATGTTTGTTGCAAACAACACAGTAGCCGAAACCAAACGAAATAAATATACCATAGCTGTAGTTGCCGAAACTAAAGCATTTGGTTGTATGAAGGAGGCATATACCACGTTAAAAGAATCCGCTTTGCAACTGTTTGACCCTTTAGATGACCGCATGGAAGAATATGGCTTTCTACTTCCCTTTCCAACATCGAAAGAAAAACAGTTGAATGCTATTCAACATATAGTAGATGAGTACGAACTGAAATTAAGGTCAGGACAACTTGTCGATTTACCGAAAGCAAATATTATTCGTTTGAGAGCAGCATATAACACAGCCCTGCAATCGAGAGTTAATTCTATAATAGCCAAAGAAGAGGCGAAACTTGCTCGTGAAGAATTTCAAGAACAATGGCAGATAGACAGTGAATATTTGCAGACTCAGTTTCAATGGAGTTTAAGGATGGATGACGATTTTCTTTATTCTTCTACAGAAAAAATGCAAACGAATATTCAATTCAGGAACGTTGGAGATGTTCAATTCAACTTCGTTTTATGAGCAGGATTTGGGAGTAGTCTATTGAGAATTGAGCATTGAGCGCAGTCGAAATTCAAGAGTACACTTTATTTCAGCTTCGCGGGGGGGATGCTCAGTTCGGCTACACTCAATGAACGAAGAGTAGAATACTATATTCCATATAGGGCATTGAGCGAAGCCGAAATGTCCTTTTACTTTTTTAAACTTTACTATGTGAGGCATTATGAAGATTCTTAAACTTGGCGATAAAGGTGCGCTTGTAAAGCTTTGGCAAGAATTTTTAATTCAACAAGGACACCTTCAAACAACAACCTTCGGAAATTTCTTAGGGAAAACCGAAGCGGCTACAAAACAGTTTCAACAGAAACATTCTATTGCTCAATCCGGCGTTGCAAATCAAGTAACGGTTGCAATGGCAGTCTCGCTTGGTTTTCAAGCACCGGAAGAAATAAATCCTACGTTTGGAGTTCTGACTGACATTACACCATCGGAACAAAAAACGTTGACGGATACTGATATTATTACTGCGGCTACTTCACTTGGCATTTCACCGGCCTCGATGAAAGCAGTTGCCACCGTCGAGGCGGGAGGACGCGGGTTTCTTTCCGATGGACGAGCTAAGATATTATTTGAAGGTCATATTTTTTGGAAACAACTGATTGCCTATGGAATTAACCCAAAGCCACTTGCACCATTACACAAAACAGTTCTGTATGAGAAATGGACGAAAAAATATTACAAAGGTGGTGTGGCAGAATACGAGCGTTTGGACGAAGCGGCGGGAATTCACAGTGATGCAGCACATAATTCTGCATCATGGGGAATGTTTCAAATCATGGGTTTTCATTGGAAAACGCTTGGGTATAGTTCAGTAAGTGCATTCGTTCGTTCTCAGCAGAAAAGCGAAGCAGAACATCTCAAAGCATTTTGTGAATTTATTAAAACACACAACTTAACACTTGCTTTACAGAATAAAGATTGGGCAAAGTTTGCGCTTCGGTATAACGGTGCAGGATATGCGTTAAATCAATATGATGTAAAACTCGAAGCGGCATATTTAAAAGCTGTGAATGATGGATTCGCGGCTTAATAATTTATTATAAGGAACTAAAGTTATGGCAAAACTTACCTATTCCGAGATTATAAATCATCATCCACTTGCGTTAAATCCGGCAGACGACGGAAAGCATTGGATTTTGCTCGAACCGTTTTCGTATGCCGTAGGAACTCCCGATAGTGATGATGTGATTACGGTTCCGATGAGATTCGTAACGGATTTTGCTTCAATTCCTCGTCTTGTTTGGTTTGTCTTTCCTCCGTGGGGTAAATACGGTAAAGCGGCAATAGTTCACGATTATCTCTATTCAACCGGATTAAAAACACGAAAAGAATCCGATAGTATCTTTTTAGAAATAATGCAGGTATCATGTGTGGATTCTCTCACACGGTTTTTAATTCATGGCTTTGTTCGATTATTCGGTTGGGTATTTTACAAACCAAATATGAAACGTGTAGAGAAAGCAGTTCTAAAGGCACAGAATCATTCAGCTTCAGATATAAGTGTCATTCACTGCAAACCAAAGAAATCTGATTTTTGGAAAACGCTTGTGCTTGTTGAGTTTCTGTTACTTTCCTTAGCAGGAACAGGGTATTTGTTGTGGAAAGTTCTTAAACCTATCTTTTGTTAAAATGGGTTGGTTAGTCATTTAGTTAATTTGTCGGATTTTATTTTTTAATTTATTATTAGAGGTTATTATGACAGGTGGTAAAATAACGGTATATGCTCTACAAGATATGAATGGAACCGCATTAGTAGGTGTTCCTGTTCAATTACAGATAAATACAAATTCTTATTCTGTAAATACAACTCAATTAACAGATACGAATGGAGAAACTACGTTTACCGTCAATCCTCCGATGCCGTGTCCATATACAGTAACGGCTACGTATCAAGGAGTTGTGCAAACACAATCGGGAATGATATCAAGTTCGACAGATTCATCAAATACATTTTTGTTCTAATTAAGAATACAAAACTCTGTATTTATAAAAGCAATATTAGAAGTGGCAGGTCTAACTGCCACTTTTTATTTGTGGTGTAGTGTAATATCAGTTATATTGCTTCATTAATATTACTTGCGATCTACTGTGAAAGTAAATGAATGACATTAGAACAAATTGACGAACTGATTATTTCAGGATATTCTGTTTTTTTTACAGGTAAATTCGAAGAAGCTACTACAATTTGCAATCAAGCTTTTGAACTATGCAGAGATACTATTTACCGTCAGGGATTAGCGGGATGCCACTCACTCAATGCCCGTTTACTTGTTAATGCCCGCAAAAGAGATGAAGCAATCGAAGAACTACTAAAGTCAATAGTTCTCCTTGAAGAAATTGGTAATACTCACTATAAAGCTCATCAATTGTATTTGTTGGCAATATGTTATTTTCACTCAGAACAATATAGTGTTAGCCGTCAATATTCTGAGAAAGCACTTGAAATGTTTCGTGAAGTTGGCGATGAATATGGAGAAGCAGATGCACTTTCGATTCTTGCCAGCGTCTGCGGTCAAACCTCTGATTATAAATGTGCTTTAGAATATGGACTTTTATCGTATGAGCTTCAAATCAAGAATAATTTATTGAATGATGCCGGTTCCCGACTTATCAACATTTCTACCATTTATTCGGATCAAGCTGAACACAGCCAAGCAATAAACTATCTTTTACAAGCAATTGACTTAAAATTAAAATATAAAGAGGCATTTGATTCTCGCAAAGAAGAAACCGGCTCACCTATATACGTGTATAATCATTATACATTTATCAAAAAACCAAATGACAGAACGCTGTCGGATGCCTATATAAATCTTGGAACTGCCTATCAGGCAATAGGAAACTATACGGAAGCATCCCAGTATCTTCAGAAAGCATTGGAAATAAAACGTACTCTTGGTGATAATTATGGTGAAGCAGCGGCATTAAATAATATTGGTCTTATATTCTTAGAAATTAAAGATTATTCAACGGCAGAGTGGTATTTTCTCCAAACTATTCCGCTGTTAGAGTATATAAATAACAAACAAGTTACCGCTACCCTCTACTATAATCTTGGTATAATTAACATATCAAATAATAAGATAGTCGAAGCAAATGAGTATTTAGAAAAATCAGAACAACTCTTTGGCGAAATAGAATATCCAATCGGGCAACTCATGGTTATCGAGCAAAGAGCAGTTATTGCCCTTCTTGAGAAAAATTATAAATTAGTATTTCACTATCTATTTACCGGTCTTACTCTCTCAAACTTGTTATCAGCAAAAATCTTTGAAGTGATGTTTCTGAGTTTAAAGGGTGATGCTTATACCGAAACCGGAGAATATGACAAAGCTATTTCAGCGTATAATCAAAGTGTATCTATTGCTCAAAATCAAGAATTATATTCTAAAGAAGCAGAAGTATTATTAAAACTTGTTGCCCTACACAAACAGTGCGGAAATTTAAGCGAAGCTCTTACTTGTCTTGAACAATACCAGCTAATTAAAGAGAAACTCTCTACTACTGAATCGGAGCACAACTTACGAAACATGCAGATACTTCATCAGGTTGAGCTGTACAAAACGAACGAAGAATTATCGAAAGCTAAAATTAAACAATTAGAAATGGAACTAACCATCAAACAGAAAGAGTCTGAACTTCTCAATCAAGAACTTGCCCTAAAAGTACAAACAATGGTTATTCAAATGGAAGAAACAAGCAGATTCAAATCTGAAATTCTTACTATTACGAAGTTGGAAGAAAAGCCATCTGAAATCAAGCGCAAAATAGTTTTAAAACTACGAAATTCACCTATATTGAGAGATTCATGGGAATCATATTTGGAATCATTTCGGAAAGTTCACCCTTATTTTCAAGAAGTATTAGAATCTGAATTCAAAGATTTAACCTCGATGGAAGTTAAAATATGTATTTTGATTCGAGCAGGATTAAGGTCAGAAGTCATTTCACAAATTCTTTCACTTTCCGAACGAACAATTGAGAATCACCGCCTTCGACTTCGCAAAAAATTAGGTCTTTCCGACAGCGAAAGTTTAGGTATTTTTATTCGGCAGCGTCAAAGATAGGATTCAAAGTTAGTTAGAATTCGTTCACTTTTACTTTCGTAGTATTTTCAAACGAAATGATTTGGGTATAAACCATGAAGTTTCTTTTAACTGCTCTAACCATATTCATATCAATCTATTCGTGCCTGACAGCCACAGATAATTCAAACTATGTTCAAGAATTTGAGAAACTGATAAAAGATAAAAGTTATCGTGAAAAATGTGCACTGCTCAAGGATTCAATTGAAATAATGGTTCAAAACAATCCTAAAATACTCGCCGCCGCTACCCTTTATTATCGTCTCATTCTCTCTGAACAAAATAATCCAAATACCGGCTGGGCACTACAAAAATTAGGCAGAGCATATTGGCAAATTGGTGATTTTGATAGTGCATTTGTCTATTATTCAAATGCCGCTAATTTTTTTATTAATAAGCAAGTTCCATTAGAAATATTTGATAATTATATCTACATGGGACTATTATTTGTTGCCACAAAAGACTACTACAAAGCTGAATATTATTTCCAAGAAGCAGAAAAATATCTCGATGCCATCCAACCATGGCGAATCCAAAAGCACAGAATAGCTGTTAATAATTGGAATTTAGCGCATATTAACACCAAGCTACATCGATTTGATAAAGCCACAACATATCTCAATAAAGCAATTAAAGTTCTTTCCGAAATAGATTCTTTGCCCGGTCACTACCTCAATACTGCTCATTGCCTTACTAATTATTACATGGGTAATCTACAAACATGTTTGAATAAATACGATTCTGCAATTTACTATTATAGAACAGCAATTTATTTGTCACGATTAAAATCGAGTAAGTATATACTAACAAATGCACTCGCCCAAATTGGAGTTCCATTTAATGCACTACATCAATTTGATTCTACAATCTTATATTGTACCGAATCCTTATCACTTGCCGAACTTAATAGTAATTATGAATATAAGCCACTTGCGCTTGAACAATTAGCTGAAGCATATTATGCAACCAAACAATATAAGAATGCATACGAGTGTTACAAGCGGTTTAAAATTACTAATGATTCAATCAATAATTATGACAGGTTAATAGCAGGATTCATCAACCAAAAAGCTGAAAAAGAGAAAACTGAAATAGAATCTCGTAAAAATGAAGTAGAGTTACGGCAAACCTACACCTACATTGTCGCTTCAATTATCGTCCTATTTTTACTCGTAATCGCGTATGTTATTTTCAATCGCTATACAATTACAAAGAAGTTGAATGCCCAACTTGCAGAGTCTAATGCTACTAAAAACAAGCTGTTTGCAATTATTTCTCATGATTTGAAAGGCCCATTATCAGCTTTTAGTGAACTGTCGAATATTCTTTCGCATAACAGAAATTCAATTACCGAGGAAAAACGTACTAAGATTATGGAGAATATGCACACTTCCTCGCTCAATATTCTCGGATTATTAGATAATCTACTGAGTTGGTCAAGGAGTCAGATGAAAGGTTATAAACTGTATCCTGAACTCATTAATCTTCAGGAACTTGTAGAGGAAGTTTCGGATAGTATCGCTGACCTTGCAATTGCAAAACAAGTTAATATTCTGAATGTAATTGATGAAAATACAGAAATTACTGCAGACAGAAATGCGCTTGAAACGGTTATTCGTAATTTGATTAGTAATGCTATTAAATTTTCGTATCAAGGTGGAAATATTGAAATTCGTTCACAATGTTTGAACGGTCAAACAGTAATTTCAGTATCTGATTCCGGAATCGGTTTAGATGAAACCATTAGAAATTCACTCTTTAAACATTCATCCAATAGAAGTACAATGGGAACTAACTTGGAAAAAGGAACAGGACTTGGACTTGTGATTTGCAAGGATATTATTGAATTACATGGAGGCAGAATTTGGGCAGAACCGAATGATGAAACAGGTACGACATTTAAGTTTACTATAGAATGACGGACAACACACAATTTAGAACAACTTACTCTTTATACAGCAAATTACCATAGATATACATAAATAAAGGTTGGTTATACATTCGCAATATCAAGATGTAATTTTTGTAGTATCTTTGAAAGCAATCAATAATCGTTGGCTAAACTATACATTTCCCTTTATATTTTACCCTTTCATTTTAGAAATACTTTATGATTAAGAATAATGACTCACACAATCTACAAGTTGTTATTGTAGATGATGAAGAAAACAGCCAAGATGTTTTGAATAATTTAATTACGACACGGTTTCCAAGTTTGAATATATCAGGAATTGCTTATTCAGTAAATAAAGCGGTACAACTTATTGATACTGTTCAGCCGGATATAGTTTTTCTTGATATCGCATTACCCGACGGAAGTGGATTCGATGTTCTTGAGAGGACGATGTACACCGGATATGAAGTGATTTTCCAAACTTCATTTAATGAATATGCTGTGCAGGCATTTGAATTTTCGGCTCTGCATTACTTGCTCAAACCAATTACATATGAAAAACTTAAGCGCGCGCTCGACAAGTACAAATCCTACAAAACCCACGATAACCTTGACAGTAAACTGAGGATTTTAAAAGAAAGCATTACCGATAAGCTTAACAACATTCTTCTTCCGAGTGGAGATGGTCTAACAATGTATAATATCAACGAAATAGTACGTTGTATGGCTGATGCAAATTACACCAAGATTTTTTTCAACAGCGGTGAACACATTTTAGTTTCAAAGAACCTCCAAAATTTTGATTCGATGCTTTCCGGTTCTAATTTTGTGCGAGTACACAATAGTCATTTGATTAATCTAAAATACGTTCGTAAATACGTTCGTGGCAAGCATTCCTACATTATCCTCTCCGACGGCAATGAAATTCCAATCTCAGAGAACAAAAAAGATGACTTCAAGGAGCAACTCAGCCATTTTGCGAAAAGTTTATAACCGTAGTTAATCACTTTAATTATTGGTAACCATTTCACCCGCCGATAGATACCATACGTTAAAACCGCATTCGTACCGATTTTATTATTTCCTTATCTGTACAGTATAATTCCATGTCTATACAGTGGAATGCTATGGGTGTACATTCTCTCAAATCTGTTTTTGAATTTACTTTAATTTTGAACTAAATCAATTAAGTTGATTGACTAATATTATTTTTATTTTAACATTTAGGAGAGCAACAATGGCAGATTTCGATATATCGGGTAGAATGAAGGTGAAAACCTTAAAAGCCAATTTCAAAAAAGAATTTGGTTCAACCTTAAGAGTGTACAACGGAGTAAAATTTGCAGAAGATGATTCAACAATTGCTTCAATTGCTGGAAAAAAAATTGCGGCTGATGCAGAAGTAAAAGCAAGAGGTAACACTTTGGTTGGCACATTTGCAAAAGCTATTGAAAAGAATTTTGGAATTAAAGTAAGAGTTGCTTCCAAAGATGACACTACTTTAGTTCCTGATGATAAATCTTTGACTGATTCAGGTAAGTTTAAGAAATAAAATAACTTGTAGAATTTTAATAATTTAATTTATTTAGGAGAAATTTCATGGCAAAATGGAATCATGACAAAGTAATTCTTGCACTTGTTCAACGAGGTGAGAAAGTTTCAAATTTAGAAATTGTAGATATTTATGTACAGCTTTACCCGCAAAAGCCAAATATAGCAACAATTTATACTCCTTCATCCCCAGCTACTAGGAATGGAGAGTGGCAGGTTCAGTTGAGAGAAAGTCATAAAAATTTCGATGCAACCAAAATAAGTGAGAAGGATTCATTCCTGCAACTCGTGGGTACTTCTAGAGAAACTTCAAAATTTAAAGTGATTGATTGGGATGCTTTCGCCGCCAAGATGGGTTTGACATTCGGCGTTAAAAATGAAGAAGAATAATGTTCTTCAATATGTGCTTGAAGCGTAGTCAGATTGTGTATTGGCTACGCTTCGAAATTACAAAATTTTTCAATTCAATTCTTATATCAAATTATGCAACCTAAAATTAAAGTTCGAGGCAAAGCTATGAATCGTACAGCGTTAGGTATTTTTAATGCGTACATACAATTACATCCAAGTTCAACACTTTCTCAATTAAAAGCAGCATTTCCTGATTCATTATATGATGAAGTTGAAGGTGGTTTTTTTAATACTATTCGTCCAGTGGGAGTTTTTCAAACTAAGACAATTGTCGATGGTTTACCGGCAAAAAATCTTCAACAATGCCATTTCATAAAAGATGATGAAATTTTAAAAACCAGTGATGGTAAGCAAATATGCGTTACCTCTTCATGGGGCAAAAATGCGTTAGAAAGACTTATTAAACATGTGGCACAGTTTGGAATTATCGTTGAAGAAATAAAAGAAGGTGAATCTTTTAAACGAGGAGAATATGAAATCACAAGGTTGGAAGAAAACAAAAAACACACTATGTATTTCATCATAGGTGGTTTAGTGATAGTACTAGTTCTCTTGTTTATTCTTTTTGGTAGAAAGAAAGAAGAAAACAGTGCAACTTCTACTTCTACCAATGAAATAGTAACTCCGTTACCTTTAAATAAATCAACTATATTCAATATTATTCTGGAGAAATATCATGGCTAAGATTCTAAAAACGAAAGACGGAACGATAGACAAACGTACCAAAGAAGGCAAAGAAATGGCAGAGAAAATGGAGAAACTTCGGAAAGCTAAGGAAAAGAAAGAAAAGGGATTTTTTGGTAAACTTTTCGGTAAATAATGAAATTATATTATTTCTAATTGTACATCAATTTTTGTTTACCAAAGGACAAGACAAAATGGGAATATCAAAATTTATTGGGAAGAAAATATCACAATCGGCAACGGAATTAATAAGTGGAGTAACAGAAGTTATTATTGGTACTGCTGGAGATATTGCCCAAAATGCCACAACAAAAGTTATGAATGTTGGAACAGAAATACATAAGAGTCAAATTGAAAAGGCAAATATGAGTTCGCGAATGCACGAAGATACACTGATAAAACTAAAATCTATGTTAGATTCAGATATTCTAACTCAGGAGGAGTTTGCGGCAAAAAAAGTAGAAGTATTATCAAAAATGTAGAGACTACTATGATTCATTTAATTTTGATTTGTTGTTGTTTTTTCACTTCAATCGCTTTGGGTCAACTAAGTACTGATTCCTCTGTAGTTAAGGACAGTTTAAGCGTACAATTCAAGATAAAAAAAGTATTTCTAGAATATTCGCCAGAAATTAAGAAAATTCTCAAAGTGAAAGTTGGTCCTGTGGCAAAGGACATTTTACAAAATGATGTGGCAATGAAGTTTACTTTCGGAGGAGTGTATGAGTTTTTGCCGACTCCTCTTAAATGGATAATCAGCAAGGAGAGTTTTATAACTCATTGTATGAACAATAGATATGTACTAGTTGAACAATTGCCAGATAGAACAAATGTGCAAAAGAAATAACAATAATTTTCCGAAGACTCTAATAAATATGAAATCTATTTTTAAAATTCTCTCATTACTTCTCCTCTCTCTGCTCGTAATTTCAACAGCAGAAGCGCAGAAGAAAAAACCCGCAGTACAGGTAGAACCAGAATTTGTACAGTTCTGGAAAGAATTTAAAAGTGCAATAATCAAAAAGGACAAACAAAAGATAATTGAAATGACTGCCTTTCCATTCTATAGTAGTAATAATCTTACGCAAGCTACAAATGTCGTTAAGAATGCGAAAGAATTTGAAAATAAGAAGTTCGATGAATACTCATCAACAGCTCTTTCATCAATTATGGGAGTTGTTGATATTGTCAAGCAAATGAAAACTTTAGTTGCAGTTACGGATTTATCCGGTTTCTCTGAATTCCATTTTAAGAATGATGCAAAAGTAGTTTTTGTTGAAAAAGACTATTGCACACTTGTTTTCTCGAAAGTTAATGAACAAGTTAAGTTGGTAGGAGTCAGTTGGAGTCCGTCGGAAGCAGGTGATTAATTCTAATTTTAATTCTTTAAAATGAATCAATTTCAATTAATTTCAATCAATTTATCCTAATCAAGAATATTCTACCCCATGAAACCCAAAGACGCAAATAGTATTGCATGGGGAGTGATGTGTTATGGCATATGCGCGCTCGGTGTCGGAATATTTAGCAATGACAGAGAGTCTCAAGGAGTTCTTATTTTTATGGGAATATTCTGTTGCGCCGGTGGTATTGCACGAATTATTTATCTTCGACAAAAACAAGAAAAATCCACTCAAGATGCTATGAACAGTATTTTTTATGAACTTGTGAAAAAAACTAACGGTAGAATTACTGTTCTCGATTTTGCTATTGAATCAAATACAAATCCAAGTGAAGCACGTAGTTTTATAGAACAGAAATCTATACAACTTGTTGCAACAACAGAAATTGACGATTCAGGAAGTATTATCTATATTTTTAAATAACCTATGAAACATTTCATTTCTATTCTCCTTGTTTTCGGATTGTTATCTTTCCCTTCTGTTGCAAAAAACCCCAAAGTAAAGAATACTCCGGTTAAGAAATCAGGCATGATTTCAAAAATCAAAGAATCTGCTACACGCGGCTTCGGCTGGGGACTCGGCAGAGAAGCCGCTAAAGAAACGGTAAAAGGAGTAAAGTCCGTCGTAAAAAAAGGAGTCGAAAAAGCCAAAGAAATGAAAGATTCTCGCACTTCTACTAATAAGTAGATAGTTTATAAACCTCTTGTGAATGAACGAGGAGTAACTGTAGGCGTAGGTGCATTCGGAAGAGAAGTAGTATCTGCTTTTTTTAATGACAAACAAGATTTGATAGTTGCAACTCTCAAAAGTGGAAAAGTAGAGACTCTTAACGAAAGAGGTGTGATTCAAAAAATAATTGTTAATACCGGTGCAGTGAATGCACGTTTTGCAGGAGATGACATCCTTGTAGAAACAACCAAAGGAAAAACTGAACTCCGTTCTCAAACCGGAGTATTAAAGAGAACATTGTAAGTATTCCTATTTTATATCATCTTCTTTAAACGCAAATAGTCCGTCCAATT
>JAFDZU010000006.1 GCA_018266765.1 Bacteroidota bacterium | reverse complement strand
TCTGATGAATCTTCTTCAGGTATAAACGGCAGTTTAGCATCTAAGGAATCCTCTTCAGAAACCTCTTCTTCGTTCGTTGGTTTACCAATTTTACTTGATTTTTTTGCACTAATTTTCTTTTTTCCAAATTGAATATCGTCTAAAGAACTTTCATCTTCAGACACAGTATCATCATCAGTATTTAAATCTTCAGGAGTTTCATTGTCTGACTCATCCTCTTCAAATTTCTCGTCTTCAGTTATATTTTTCTCAGTTTTTTCTTCGTCAGATGCACTTTCTTCTTCGGTGTTCTCTTCGTCAGATTTCTCGTCTTCAGTTATTTTTTTCTCAGTTTTCTCTTCGTCAGATGTACTTTCTTCTTCCGTTTTCTCTTCGTCAGATGTACTTTCTTCTTCGGATTGTTCGTCTTCGGTTGTACTTTCTTCTTCGGGTTTCTCTTCGTCAGATGTACTTTCTTCTTCAGTCGTACTTTCTTCTTCAGTCGTACTTTCTTCTTCCGATTCGGAATCTCCTTTTTCTTCGGTTTTCACGTCCTCGGTTGTACTTGCCTCTTCGGTTTGTTCGTCTTCGGTTGTACTTTCTTCTTCGGGTTTCTCTTCGTCAGATGTACTTTCTTCTTCGGGTTTCTCTTCGTCAGATGTACTTTCTTCTTCGGATTGTTCGTCTTCGGTTGTACTTTCTTCTTCGGGTTTCTCTTCGTCAGATGTACTTACTTCTTCAGTCGTACTTTCTTCTTCAGTCGTACTTTCTTCTTCCGATTCGGAATCTCCTTTTTCTTCGGTTTTCACGTCTTCTTCTGATTCGGATTCGCTTTCTTCTTCTTCTGATTTCTCTCCCTCAGTTGTACTTTTTTCTTCAGTCGTACTTTCTTCTTCCGATTCGGAATCTCCTTTTTCTTCGGTTTTCACGTCTTCTTCTGATTCGGATTCGCTTTCTTCTTCTTCTGATTTCTCTCCCTCGGTTGTACTTTCTTCATCCGTTTTCTCTTCTTCAGTTTTCTCTTCCTCAGATGTACTTTCCTCTTCGGGTTTTTCTTCTTCGGATGTACTTTCTTCTTCCGTTTTCTTTTCTTCAGTGGTACTTTCTTCTTCTGTTTTCTTTTCTTCAGTTGTATTTTCCTCATCCTCGGTTGTACTTTCTTCATCCTTTTTCTCTTCTTCGGGTTTCTCTTCGTCAGATGTACTTTCTTCTTCAGATTTCTCGTCTTCAGTTGTACTTTCTTCTTCCGTTTTCTCGTCCTCAGTTGTACTTGCCTCTTCGGGTTTCTCTTCGTCAGATGTACTTTCTTCTTCTGTCTTCTCTTCGTCTGTTGTACTTTCCGCTTCCTCGGATGAATTCTCATCACTTGAATTTTTCTCTTTTGATGCACTTTCAGAAGAATCAGAATTTGTATCCTGATTCTTAGAAGAAGAGTTCTGTTCAGTAGAACTCGTTTGGTTTTCAGATTCCTGAGTATTTTGACTAGATTCTTCCGATTGAGAATTACTATTTTCTAACGAATCGTTTTCCTGCATAATATTACCCGAACAAGTAATGAGAGAATAAAACTAAATACAATCAACTAACGACTATTACTACCCGAACGTCGTGCTTTTGCAAAACGAGCTTTTGTAAGCCCTGCAACATCTTGATACGCCGATGAATCATCAGCGAGTATAAGTGTATGCTTATCTTCAGTATGCTCAAAAAAGTAAAATATTCCTTCGTCTTCCATCAAACGAGATACAAAATTGAAGGCTGATTCTTGATACTGTACGCAATATTCACGTGCTGTATATGTCGCAGTCGTTGAATTCTTATAATCAGTAAAACCGGCATCATCAAAAATTGATGTGATAATTTCGATGACAGTTTTTTCTTGGAAAATTTTACTGTCTTTTGTCAGGGATAACATCCAAAGCCACGGTACTATTTCTGCAAAATAATACGAATACACATCACTGCTTCCACCATGTCCAAATTTTGCAACATGCCCATTTATATGTCGCTTAGTTTCGTCTGCGAGTGCTATACTTACTGTAACTGTTTTGCCAATAATCTGCGTAAAATCTATTGCTGAGTCCTTTGAATACATTTCAAGTGAGAAATGAAACAATCCCGAAATAAATTCTTCCCCAGTTATTTTTTGCAGTAATAATTTATCATCTCCAAGTGGAGTTGTGAGTGTCAAATATACAGGTAATTCCGTTGATTGGTCAGCTGCGGCGGCAACTGCGGCGGCTACCGGAGTTTCTACTTCAGCACCGGCAACAATAGCAACAGCCGCTACTTCAGGAACCTCAGGTACTTCTTCAAGCCCGGTAACCTCCAGCATAATTCCCGGGATTGTTCCAAGTGCTTCGTCCGCTTGATCAATTGTATCACTGACAGCACTAAGCTTTGCCTCTGCTTCATCAAGAGTTGCCGTAATTCCACTCACCTGCGATAACAAATCTTGAACACCACCTTGTGTATTCTGAATTTGCTGTTCGGCATCAGGTGCATCGCTATTTTGCGAAGCTGTTACTGGAGAATTATCAGGCATTAAATTATTACTCTTATATACGAATATCGTGGATTACTTCTTAAATTAATTGGATAAATAACACTTGTTTTAAGAACTATTAAAATTCCAATTAATAATATAAATAATATAGTTACTACACCAAATTTCAACTATTAGATAATTTATGACATAGAAAAAACTCGTTTTTGAACTCGTCCATCATCTCCGTCAAATGTATAGTGAAAAACTCCATTATCATCCACTCCAATATGAACACTTACAAATATCGAACCATCTACCATTCTCTCTAAAACTTCATTTGACAACTGTGGTAAAAGTGAATTTGTAAGAATATTATCAACTGCTCGTGCGCCACTATCAACTTCAGTACAACGTAGTGCAATTGTTTCAATTACTTTATCTTGATAAGTAAGAGAAGCATTATGATTTTCTTCAAATCTTTGCTGAATTTTTCCTAATTTCAGACGAACTATATCTCGAAGAATCGAATCACTCAATGGATAATATGGTGCCACAACCATTCTACCTAAAAGTGCGGGTTTAAAGACATTCACAAGTTCAGGGCGCAGACATTCCACTAATGTTTCAGCATCAGGCAAGTCTGTTATGTCTTGACAAACGCTCATAATTGTTTCCGTACCGACATTTGAAGTAAGAAGAATTATCGTATTACGAAAGTTAACAATTACTCCCTCTCCATCTTCTAAAATTCCTTTGTCGAATACCTGATAAAATAATTCCATAACATCAGGATGTGCTTTCTCAACTTCGTCTAAAAGTACAACACAATAGGGGTTACGACGAACTGCTTCTGTAAGAACACCACCTGTTCCGTATCCTACATAACCCGGAGGCGCACCTTTAAGTGATGAAACAGTGTGCGCTTCCTGATATTCAGACATATTAACCGACACCATATTCCTCTCACCACCAAACAAAATTTCGGCAAGAGTGACGGCAGTTTCTGTTTTTCCTACTCCACTCGGCCCAACTAATAAGAAAACTCCCATTGGTTTCGCTGGGTCAGTCAAATCAGCACGAGATGTTTGTATTCTTCGAGTAATAGCTTCTAAAGCATGGTCTTGACCGACAACTCGTTCACCCATTTTTTCTTTGAGAGATAGTATAGTTCGAATTTCATCAGAAAGCATTTTGCCCACAGGAATTCCCGTCCAACCCGAAATAACATCGGCAATTACTATCGAATCAACACAAACCGGAACCAAAGGTTCATTTCCTTGAATCTTCGAGAGTTCCTGTTTAACTCTATCAATTTCTGTGTTTAAAAGCATCAATGTTTGTAAATCTTCACCTCGCAGATTTTCCATATTTCTCTCTGAAGCGAATTCTTCAAGTTCACTATGAATTTGGTTGTATTCACTTACAAGCTCTAATTCATTTTTCCATCGTGCTTCAAACTCTACTTTCTTTTCTTTCAATTCTACTATTTCATCATTTAGGGAAGCAATTCGAATTTTATGATCTTGACCCGCAAGTAATTCACGAGTAAGAATAGGTATTTCAATTTCGATTTGTTGAATTCTTCGTGTCAAGTCTTCGATAATAGGCGGTGTATCATTTTGTCCAATTGCAACTCTAGCGCATGCAGTATCAAGTACGCTGATTGCTTTATCAGGTAATTGGCGACCGGAAATATACCGATGTGAAAGAGCCACAGCATCATGAACAGCTTCATCTAAAATTCGGACTTCATGATGACGCTCTAATGTTTCAACAACTCCGCGAAGCATTAAAACTGCATTTGCCTCACTTGGTTCATCTACTTTAATTACTTGAAATCGTCGAGCAAGTGCAGGATCTTTTTCAAAATATTTTTTATATTCAGCCCAAGTTGTTGCTGCTATTGTTCTTAACTCACCTCTGGCGAGTGCCGGTTTAAGTAAATTTGCAGCATCATTTTGTCCTGCTTGCCCGCCTGCGCCTATCATCGTATGAGCTTCATCAATAAAAAGAATAATAGGGTTTGGAGAAGTTTTTACTTCTTTTATAACATTTTTTAAACGATTCTCAAATTCTCCTTTTATGCTCGCACCTGCCTGAAGCAAACCTAAATCGAGGGTTCTTAGTGTGATATTTTTTAATGCAGGTGGAACATCTCCGGCTACAATGCGAAGTGCAAAACCTTCAACCACTGCGGTCTTTCCAACACCGGCTTCACCTGTGAGAATCGGATTATTCTGACGGCGACGTAAAAGTATATCTATAATCTGTCGTATTTCGGGATTTCGTCCATGGATTGGGTCAATTTTACCGGCACGAGCTTCTGCGGTTAAATCTACAGTATATTGACTAAGAGCTGAAGTTGATGATGTATTTTCATCATCATCATGTGCTTGCATTTCATTAGTATTATTACCGGTTGTAGTTGAATTTTCGGAACGCTTTTGAGTATCTTCAGAAGAGCCCCGAATAATATCTTTAATTTCACTTTTGAGTCTGTCACGAGAAATCCGAGCAAGAGGTAAACAAGACTCTGCTATCATTCTGCGAAGCGTATCATTTTCGTATAGTGCTACTAATATTGAACCGGTTCGTATTACATTCGACCCCATATGGAGCGATGAAACCATCCATGCTTCTTGAAGCAATTTTTGAATATGTTCGGAGAGTGCCGGATTTCGACTATTACCACGCTTAAATGTTTCCATTGTAAGGGTTAAGTCACGAACAACATCTTGCTCTTTTATTTCATAATACCGTAATAATCTTGTAATATCCGTGTTCGGTTGTTCTATTACTTTCAATAAATAATGCTCAATTTCAACATTATAATGAGTTTGTGAAGCACAAAAACTTGCCGCTGTTTCGAGTGCCGTTCGGCATGTAGGATTTAATTTCCCAACAAGAGTTTTAAGGTCAAGATTCATAAGTAATAATTGAATTTTAGGAAGTTATGTTAAATCAATTTATATTCTAATCTATTTTTTTAGGTTTGAAGAGCAGTTTAAATTATTTTTATTAATAATTACTCACAACTAAATTATTGAGCCGATGTTAGCATCGTCGAAGGAATTTTTTCCATAGCCATATCTATTCCTATGTCATTATGCCATATGACGATGAGATAAAGTTTGGCAAGAGTTCTGGGGGAAAGTTTCACTTCTGTATTATGCTTAGGTTCTTGAGAACGAAGCCACGAATTCCATCCAAGGCGTGTAATACCTATATCACCGGAGAGACGTGTTGCCGGAATATCTTCTGCATTAAGAGTCAGCACTATTTCATAATCAAATTCATGTCCAGCATAAAATTCAGTAAGAGAAAGTATCTCAGCAAATTTGGTCCCGATTGGCAAAAATTCTCTGAAACGTGCCATTGTTAGAGGCCCAATATGTATTTGAAACTTACTTTGCTGGTCCCACACTCTGTTTCCCAACACAGCAGATTGTCCAAGAATTTGATTTTGGCCTATTACGCCAATTTCAGTTAATTGATTTTTATCTAATTTAAACCATTGTCCTACAAAAGATTGCATCCGAATATTCATTTTAAAATGATCCATAAGAATTGCCTGCAAACCTGAGATTGAGTGTGGTTTTTGAGCAAACAATCCTGCATATCGAAGGATTGCTCTGTCTTCTACTTTCAGGCGGTTTTTTAAACCCTTTGTACCTAATCCCATTAATGAAAACAAATAACCGGCAAAATTTGTTTTTTCGGGAGCTTGTTGTTCGAATCCAATACGAATTTTCTTACGAGCACGATACATCAATGAAATAAGCCGATGGTTAAAAATATCAAGGAAATCTCGAAGTGAAGTATCTTTATGGCGAATTCTATCTAAAACAAGCTCGGTATAGGGTAAAGGGAGTGGGCCAAAATGTCCGGCTAATCCCATAAAATTGACAACCATTATTGGCAAATCATCTTCATGTTTGGGTTTGTATATTTCATCAATATTCGTAGCAGGAAACCCCATATTTACGCGTGACATAAACCGAACCGCTTCTTGTTCCGGTTCAGTTCCCTCACCTAATGGTTCAGAATTAGGACGCATTGTCTCAAGGATTTTTACGGCTTGGTAAAAATCGAAACGAAACCCTTCGGCATAGAGCCAATTGGTTAGAGAATTATTTCCTCGCCAGCCATAGGTTTCCATCGTTTCCATTCTCCATTGCGTTGACTGCTCTTAATTACTAACTCACTAAAAGAGTTAATTGAAGTATAAAGTGCAAAAAAATGATTGAGGACAGTTGCGAACATAAAAGCACTGCCACCGACATACATATCTTCATCAAACGTTAAAGTAATTTCAGTTCCTCGGCAAAAACCTTGCCACGCACTAAATCCCATTCTTCTAAGAGCAGGCTTTGTGGACATTTCTCGGATTCCCATTACTTGTTGGTGAATAGATGGGTCATCGGTAAAATCATACAACCGTAAAATTTCTCGAAAAGCATCTAAACTTTTTTTCTCGCTCGAAAACGATAAATAATTGAGTGATAAATGAGATACTAGCCTCCACATTCCTTTACTTCCAATGGGAGATTCTATTTGTCTGGTTGGTTTGGAAAGAGTAGTGATAGATTTAATTGGGGCAGGTTCTTCCATATTTAAGAGTGCACGAGCTGGAAGTTGCGAGGCAAGATTTCGATTTGTACATAAAGTATGTGCATAGATTGTATGTACAGGAGGTAATGCAGGTTGAAATTGTAAGTCCAACATAGACAGTAACATATCTGTTCCCGGCAAATCGTCGCGACCGGTTGCGACTCGTCTAGCATACCAAAATGCCGTTTGTTCTGACTTTGACCGACTATGGTTATAAGAATAAAAAGGTTCTATATTCTGCGTATCGTTATTTACATCAGAAGTTGACGACACCTTATTAATTGAGTAAATTTCAGTGGAATTTTCGCGGCGGCTATCAGCAATCAACTTATATTCCGACAACTTATGGTCAAGTCGAATTGGATCACTTACTTTATTAAAAAGATTTATTATTGGAGTACATCCGAGTTGGAACGTATCTTCATTGACCGCCAAACGGCTACCTGAAGTTTGATCGAGCATTATAAGAATATCAACATATTTTTTAGAAGTATGTCGTTCTAATTCATGAACATCAAAAAATAAAAATTTTTCTGGAAAACTAAAGTATTCTTGCAATAAACGATACTGTGGGTGTGAATTTCCGGGATAAGGCAAAACTTCTTCATCAAGCCCATATCCAACAGGACAAAGAGCTTCCTTGGAAAGAAATATTGGTTTTTTAGCGTCTTCAGGTAATAGTGCTATATTTACACAATGACCAAATAATAACTCGAATAAAGTATTTGTAAGTGTTTTTTCTCCATTGAGATAGAATCTTAATTTATTAAAATTTATCTGATTGAGAGGGTCAGCCAGCGTATGTACTCTCAATCGTAACACCGTAGCAACATTTGGTGAAGAATCTAAAAAATTATATTTATCAGTAGATTCAAAACCTGCAAAATTTATCCCCAAAGGTACTAATTCAACAGGATAACACGTGCGAAAACGTAAGGTTAACCCTTGGTTTGAAGGTGCCAAAAGTTGAGTATTTTTTTTGATGACGTATGGAGTAGTAAGTTTTCCTTGTTTGGCATTAGGAGTAAATTTAGCAACGGACATAGAAGGAACCGGATGCAGATAATGAGGATAAAGAATATCCAACAACGAAGACGTGATTTCCGGTAATTCACTATCAATATTTCGTTGGATACGAGCAGTTAAGAATGCAAATGATTCTAACATCCTCTCAACATGAGGGTCAGGAGATTGGTCAACTCCAATTTCTAATCTTCCTGCAATTTTAGGATATTTACGTGCAAATTCTATCCCCATTCTCCGAAGATAAGTGATTTCACGCTGATAGTATTCCAATAAATCATCATCTTTACTAAGTTTCATAAACTTCAGCTGTACCCCTCATATTATTATGAAGCAGAACCAAAAATGAAATAGGTTCGCTAATAGTATCTATAATAAGATCTGCATTAATTTTTAGCCAAAGTGATCGGTTTATTTCGTCATATCGTTCTAAGGTTGCTTCTACGTTTTTCAATCTTGGTTCAAATCCGGCAATTATTTTACCCAATAAACGGGATAAACGCCTTTGGCCTGCAGTATCTAAAGGAAAAAACAATGAGAACAAATCAGGGATTCCGTAATTGAATGTAGATTGTTCCAGCTCATCCAAAAAAAAAGCAGGAAAAGGTGCACGAGTATTCAACAACCATGACACTTCTCTTCTGACAGATTCTTTGAGTTCTGTTTTTGAAGAAAAAATAAATGGTTTTTTTTCTGTAGAAGTAAGCGGCTCAAAATCAGTAAGCCGTTCAAAAAGAAGTGCTCTTGCTCCTTGTTGTTTTATTGCCATAATAGTTACAAACAATTTCGGAAATAATGAAAACTCTGTAAAGTATATTCTTTTATAGTCCAAAGATAACTAAAAAAAATAAAGCGACGCAGCCCATTTGCTGCGCTGCGTCGCTTGGATTGTAATTCTCGGTAATAAAAACTTATTATTAAGAAATTTCTATACAACCTACATTAATACTCACATTATATTTTCTTGTTTTCTTTCAAACTCCATCCGCCTGGAATTGCAGTATCTGGTCCACCTGGAGCTTCTTTTTTCTGTGGAATATAAGCCCATTTAATCGTATCATAATTAAAGCTTAAATTTTCAGTTGGAATATCTCCACCACCACCACCGACACTATAACTCGAGATAATGGCATCAGTTAATATATACTCCATATATTTGACAGGTTTACCGGCATCTGCGGTTGAACGATATAACTGGAACGTAAGTTTTTTAAAATGTTCACCTTCGCTACAAGATTGATTTAATACAGGAGTTGACTTATCCATATATTTAGTAACACTAAAATCTTGATGGTTTACACGCTCAGCTGTACGACCACCTGCTGAACTTGTTGTTCCAACAACAGATTGATGTTGACCATGAGAAAATGAGAGAATTTCCATTTGCCCGGGGTGTTCTGAGTCAGTGCTTTCGCCAGCTACAACACCTGATGCTCTCTCAATTTTGAGATACATATTACTTGACATATTTTCACCTTAAAGAATAATGATTAGAAACTATTTTAAAGTTATAAACTAATTTTGAAGAATTATGTGTAATTTTACTAATAAGATTGGATTTTATAGAGATTAAATCCATTCGCTTATAAAAAAGGGCGTTTCTTGTACTGTTATAGAGCAAGAATCGCCCTGTTTTTTTGTAAATAATTATCTTATTCTGCAGGAGGTGGCAATTCTGCCACTAAACGGATAGATGCTGTTAATTCATTAAGTTGGAAATGAGGACGTAAAAAGACGGTTGCTTTAAATGCACCCGGTTTGCCCGGTACATCAGAAACATCAACACGTGCTTCACGAAGTGGATATCGAGCTTTTGTCTCTTGACCGGCTTCATCCAATCCCATTGCGTAATTCATAATCCAACGATTTAAGTACCCTGAAACTTCACCAGCAGTAGCAAAACTACCGATTTTATCACGCATGATTACTTTGAGATAATGTGCGAAACGAGAAGCAGTTAGGATATATGGTAACTGAGCAGAAATTCTGGAATTAGCATTTGCTGAGTCTGTATCGTATAATTTGGGTTTATTTGCAGTTTGACCACCAAAGAATGCTGCGTAATCAGTTCCTTTGCAATGACAAAGTGCCATAAATCCAAGATCGTCTAATTCTTTTTCACGACGGTCAGTTATTGCAATTTCTGTAGGGCATTTTAATGCGATATCACCTTCATCAGTGCTAAAAGTATGAGTAGGAAGTCCTTCAACTAATCCACCACCCTCGACACCACGAATTGCAGCTGTCCAACTATAGAGTGCAAAAGCATTTGTGATTCTTTGAGCAAGTGCCCATGCGGCATTTCCCCACAAGTATTTCTTATGATCTTTTCCGTCCACATCTTCTACATAATTAAAGTTCTCTACAGGTACTGTATTAGGCCCATAAGGAAGACGCATTAGAATATGTGGAAGTGCCAAAGAAACATAGCGTGAATCTTCACTTTCACGGAATGAACGCCATTTAATTAGCTCAGCACTATCAAATATTTTGGATAAATCACGTGGAACTGCAAGTTCTGTAAAGCTATCCATATCGAATAATTTTGCACTTGCACCGGTAACAACAGGTGCATGCGATGCTGCAGCTACATTTGATAGTTTCTCAATAAGCAAGGCATCTTGAGGATGACGACCAAATTCATAATCAGCAACCAACATACTATATGGATGACCTCCAAAAGTACCATATTCTTCTTCATAAACTTTTTTGAATAAAGCACTTTGGTCGAATTCTACAGCTTTCTCGAGATCATTTAATAATTCTGCTTTTGTTATATTTAGTACACGTAGTTTCATACGTGGACCTGTTTCAGAATTGAATACAAAATAGCTCATTCCACGCCAAGTAGCTTCAAGTTTTTGAAACTCTTCTGCGTGCATAACTTCATTCAATTGATCACTGAGAAGTTTGTCAATTTGAGCTACACGATCATTAATCATTGCTACAGTATCCTTACCTATAACCATACCTTGGTCAAGTACCTGAGAAACAAATTCACCTATAAGGTCTTTCGCATACTCACGCTGTGAATCATCTCGAATCATCTTACCTTCAAGTATAATCGTATCAAGTAGTCCCATACTTCCAGCAGTTTCAACTGCCGCTCCGGATGCTCCGGCTTCTTCAGCTTTTTTAGCCATTGTTTCCTCCTACAGTAGAATCTTTAAGTGTGTTAAGATTATCAGTATTAGCTAATACATCTTGAAGCAAGATATCAAGTTTATCATTTCCGTCTAATTTTTGCATCAAGTCTGTAAGGCGCTGACGAGCTTCGAGTAATTTACGCATTGGCTCTACTTGTTTTACAATACTGAGTGGATTGAAATCCTCCATATTATTAAAATGAAGTTCGATATTCATTTTACTTCCATCATTTTGAAGTTTATTATCAACTCTCAATGTGAGGCGAGGAGCTGAGGAAGCCATAACTTCATTAAAGTTATCACGATCAATTTCAATAAACTTACGATCTTTGATTTTCGGCAGTGGCTCTGCCGGTTTGCCGGATAAGTCGGCAAGGATACCTGCCACAAAAGGCAGTTCTTTCATCTGAATTGCGCCTCCGGTCTCTACATCGTAGGTAATTTGTACCCGAGGAGGACGGATTCGACTAAGCTTATGTTGTGTACTTTCAGCCATGCAATATTCCTTTCTGGAATAGTTAATAATAAAAACAACTAAGAAAACTTGGGGGACTATTGTTAAAAAATCAAAACCTTGTATTTCGCAATAAATGCATTGGGTTTTGATATTAGGTTACAATATACATTAATATCTTTTTGCAACCAACTTCTATAAAACTTCTACAATGGAATAGTCACAGTTCTATAAAATAATATAAATTTTACCTAAGTTTACAATAGAAGAAGCAAAGATTAATCAAATTTAGCAATAAAAAAAGGGCTGTAATTTTACAGCCCTTAAAACAAAGATTAAAATAAATATTGAAATTATTATTTCATTAAATAATAATTTTTAAAATTACTTATTCTAATTTTTTACCTTTTTGCCCAACCAATGCCGGTGCCTCTTCTCCTTCAGGTTCAACTACTTCTTCAGAGCGAGGGGCGGCAATAGTAGCAACAACCATATCAGATTTTCCAATAATTTTAACATTAGGAATTGATATCTCGTCTAAGTGGATTGAATGTCCAATCGTTAAATTTGAAACATCAACTTCAATATGTTCGGGTAAATCTTTTGGTAAGCAGGAAACTTTGATTTTATGGAGAATATGTTCTAGAACACCTCCATCACGCACACCGATTGATAAACCTTGTAATAAAACAGTTACCTCAACTTCAATCGGTGCATTTGCATCAACACCAAATAAGTCGAAATGTACTATTTTATCTGTAACGGGATCGAAAGAAATATCTTTCAACACACAGTCATACGATTGATTATTTATATTCAATCGTACAATTTTAGCATCTGCTGTATACACAATCGGACGCATTGCAAGTGGATGTACGGCTATTGGAATTGCAGCCGAACCTGTACTATAATAGACGCCATTAATCATTCCACTATTACGGACGGCTTTGGCAGCTTTTTTACCCGTTGCACGGGGTTCTGCATTTAGAATTACTTCACTCATTTTTTTCTCCTTAAAAAGAATTTTCGAACTTATTTTATTTTATTATCGAGGTGTTAATAATTATCTAACTATCTCAAAGAGTGAGCTTATTGAAGCATTATCATGTGTTCTGACAATTGCTTCAGCTAAAATCTCGGCAATTGATATAATTTCAATTTTGGGACTATTCCAAAACGCAGGAATAGTATCGGTTACAAATACCTTAGAAACAGCTTCACTTTTATTAATTTTTTCAATGGCTAAACCTGAGAACACAGGATGTGTACAAACTCCAATAATTTTTTCTGCTCCATTATTTTTGAGAGCTTCTGCACATTTAACAAATGTAGAACCGGTGTCAATTAAATCATCAACAATGATAACGTTTTTGCCCTGTACGTCTCCAATAATGTGCATCACTTCTGCTATATTATGTCCGGGACGACGTTTATCTACAACTACCAATCCGGCATCCAAGCGTGTAGCATAAGCACGAGCTGTTTTCACTCCACCAACATCGGGCGAAGCTATCGCTAAATTGTCGAGATTTTCCTTCATTAAAGTTCTAATCAGAACAGTTGAAGCGTAGAGGTGGTCAAGAGGAATATCAAAAAATCCTTGAATCTGAGGCGTATGTAAATCCATTGCTATAACACGGTCAGCACCTGCTTCTGTCAATAAATTAGCTACTAATTTCGCTGTAATTGAAACTCTTGGTTGGTCTTTTCTGTCTTGTCGAGCATACGAAAAATAAGGAATTACAGCTGTTATACGTTTAGCAGATGCGCGTCGAGCCGCATCTATTAAAATTAATAACTCCATCAGGTTATCTGACGGAGCATGTGTAGATTGTATGATAAATAAATCAACGCCGCGTATATTTTCTTCGTACTTAACCCAAATCTCACCATCGCTGAAATTTTGAATATTTACGCCGCCGAGGTTTTGTCCAAGAAGCGTACCTACTTTTTCGGCGAGTGGGCGATTTGAACGCCCGGAAACTATTGCAAACTCAGACATAAATTGATAGTGTGATTTTATTACGCTGTTTTTGCTGGGGCGGCAGGGATCGAACCTACGAATGACGGAACCAAAAACCGTTGCCTTACCACTTGGCCACGCCCCAACTCATATTATTTTTCTTTTAGTTTTCACGAAAAGGATTACAAATATAATTTTCTTTTGTTTTTTGAGCAAACTTTTTCTTCAATTTGCTCACTTATTCTATAATTTATTTATATTTCACTCCGATAGAGATTTAATAGTTCTACGATAATTATAATAATAAATTAATGACCAAAACACCCTGCTCGCTACTGTTTGCCAACATGCTCCCAACAGCCCAAATAACGACACCATTAACACACTCGAAATTACGTCAAATAATGTTCCAACTATTGATATTTGCTTAGTCCAGACACCTTTTCCGTGTGCAGAAACGAATAAGTTAAAGGGTTGATAAAATCCCTGAAAAAAACCTGCTAAAACAAGCGGAAACATGAGTGGTAAAGCAGCATTATATTTCTCTGATGCGGCAAGGTGAATGAGTATTGGTGCACCAAAATAAATTCCAATCCCTAAAACAGCCAAAATACTGCTATTGATAATTATTAATCGATTTTTTAGCTTTTTCTGTGTACTAAAATTTTTAAATAATGATGAAGAAATAGATTGTGCAGCCATTACCATGGGCGCAGATAAACTTCCTCCGACGGCAAAAAATGCGGATGATGCCATTGAATTCAAATAAGGAATAAGCACACTTGTTAGATTAAATGCAGGAGATGCTAGAACTCTTCCAATATATATGTGCCATCCATATTGTCTAATCTCAGATTTTAGAGCTGGTATATTTAATTTCCAACCGTTAAAAGTGGGACGTAATAAATATACTGCGACCATTCCGCTAAGCCCCATTGCTCCAAGATTCAACAGCAAAGAAATTGTTGCATTTACAGTACAGAAAAGAATTGTAACACCCAAACTTGCGGTGTAAAGAAATTTTGCAAGTACTGTATAAATAGAAAGTTGGTAGATTTTCCCTGAACCTTGTGAAGTTTCTTGAAAGAAAAACTGAAGCGGATAAACCCAAGCAAGCAAACTCACCAAAGTCATTATTTGCCTAATTTGTTCGCTGGAATATACAAATGGTAAGAATGCACTTCCTATTGTCATAAGAATCGAAAAAAGAGCGGCGACAAAAAAAACAAAGACAAATAAAGTGCCGTACATTTTTCTTGTTTCAATCTCTGTTTTACACTTAGCAAGCAATCTCGCACCAGATGCAAAAATACCGAATTCAAAAAAAACATACATGAATGTAAAAATAGCGAGGGAAGCTGTAACCATACCATATTCATGTGGGTCAGAAAGATGATTGGTATTCATTTTTTGAGTCGCAAATGAAAATATTATTCCCAAAAGTTGCGCAAGGTAGAGTACAATAGCTTTCTTTGATTCGGGGGTGCGAATTAGTTTTAATAAACTACTGATGGTGAGTTTTTTGGTAATTGAAGAAAGAGCATGTATTTTTGTTTTATTCATAGATAGCATAAGTCATTTATTACACATTATTTTCTCATGGCTCTTAACATTCCGCCCCACCGAATAGTTATTTCACTTGATTACGAAACTTGGCATCCGAGTATTCCTGCCGGAAAAAAGATTGACTGGTATGAAACTGTCATTAATCCCACTAATCGTCTTTTAGAAATCTGCAATCGGTACAACGCAAAACTTACTATTTTCTTTGAAATTGGAGAATATTATTGGCTAAAAAAATATCGTCCCGAAACTGCAACTGCAATTGAGAATCAGTTAAAAGAAGCAATTGCCACAGGACACGATGTCCAACTTCATATACATACAAGTTGGTTACCTGAAACCGGAGCGAACTACAATCCTACTACGGACACATGGTTTTGGGACAATCGTTATCAAAAACTTCATGATTATCCATTTGGGATTGAAGATTTATTGCGACGATGCAAAAACGACCTCGAATCACTTTTCCAACCTATTAATCCGAATTACAAAGTTACTACTTTTCGTGCCGGTGCTTATCAAATTCAACCTTCAAAAAAAATCGTAGATGCACTCCTCGCAGTCGGAATCGAAGCTGATTCTTCTGTATGGAAAGGTGGATACCAGCCGGATAGAGGCAATGATTTTCGGGCAGCATGGTCAGGTCAGCCATATTTTGCAAGTAGTTACAATATTAATTACTATGCCCCTCCTGCTGAGCATAATTTACTTGAAATTCCAATTTCTACCTCTCGAGTATTCCCAAGGATTTTTGGTGTTCCAATTCCAATAGTAAAACGAGTAAAACGCTGGTTTTTTGATGAACAGAGTTTTGAACAAATGATTGGGATATATAATTCAATCTCTAAAGAAAATACTTTCAATCTCTTCAAAATATCTTTTTCCAAGTCTTTTCCTAAACTTCAAAAATTATTAGTTAAAATTGGGTATCATGCTGGTCGTAAAGTTTCATTTGCTGCAAAACTTATCCCCTTATTCTTACCAAGTAGTCATGATAATTTATTTTATGACAATATTTTTGTTATGATTGGTCATTCTAAATCTATTATAGATTTTGAAGGTTTTGAAAAATTGTTATCTATTCTTGCCGATAAGTCAAATATTATTTTTAATACAATTAGTGAAATCAATTCAATTATACGAAGTGCAGAAAACGAAAAAAAAATATCGATAGATGATGACTTAGAATTTCAAGTAGAAGTTGAGTATGATGCAATTATTGGAGATGCTCGAAACGATTCTATATCGGGTTGGTTACAACAGAAAATCCCACTTGACAGAAAGAATGTATTGGATTTAGGTTGCGGTTCAGGATATTGGACAAAAGCTATCAAAGATAGATTAATAGCTCCTGAACGAGTAGTTGGTTTAGATTTTGGAGATGCTTTTTTGGAAAAAGCTAGAAGAGTTTATGGTGCAGAGGTCGTGAAAGGTGACTTTCACCATTTGCCTTTTGATGATAATAGTTTTGATGCTATTTATGCAGATAATACTATCGAGCATAGCTTCAGTCCTCATAGAGTACTTGAAGAATGTTACCGTGTTTTAAAAAAAGGCGGAATACTCGCTATGTGTGTTCCACCCGATGCAAGGAATCCAAATTATATTACACCGAATCACAATTGGCGTATGGATTCAGACGAAATAAAACTAAGGTTTGAAGAAATCGGATTTGAAAATATATCTATTGAAGAAATTAATGCTGTTAAATCTTGGGGCGAACGCCCCTATCTTCCTTCAAATAACACATCAACATATGTAACTGCATGGAAACAATACAATGAAATAAAACGTATTAGAGAAGTAGCTCAATTCTGTTATACAGTAATTACTCCAGAAAAAGATAATCCGGCTAAAGATGGAGAACAAATCATAAATGACGGTTATGCTTGGTGTGGCGGCTATACTAGAGCGGCTAAATATTTGTTAGAAAAAGAAAATTTCAATTCGAGAATTGTTACTTTTTTCTTAGAAGGTTTACCATTTGGTCGTGGTAAAAAGGGGTCTGACACACATACCGTTCTCGAAATTTGGCTTCCTATCATGAAAAAATGGATTATTTGTGATGCGATGGCAGGAGTGGTTTATCCATATTCAATTAGAGAACTAATTGCAAAACCTGAACTTGCAGATCAAACATTAGAAGAGATACACTTTAAATTTGATGAACGTTGGATAAAACGTAACTATGAATGGTATAGTACTTCAAAAGCATATAAACTAATCACCAGAGTTAAATATCCTAGAGTTTGGGTAAGTAATCTTATTAATTTTTGGCAAAAACTACAAAAACAAACTTAATTTTAAAGATTAAAAGATTCTTATGATAATCGGAATTGACATAGGTGGTACTTATATAAAATCAGCAGTTGTATCCTTAGAAGGTAAAATAATTCATCAACAATCTGTATTGACTGAAGTAGAAAAAGAACCAGAATTTATTCAACAATCAATAGTTAATATTATTAATCAGTTACAACAACTTTTTCCTGAAACACGAGCTATAGGAATAGGTGTCCCTGGTGTCGTTTATGATGATGGAATTGTAAGAGTAGCACCTAATTTTCCTAACTGGACAAATATACATCTAAAAGAATATATTAACCAACGATTCTCTCTTCCAATTGCGATTGATAATGATGCAAATGTTGCAGCAATAGCTGAAGCTGAATTAGGAGCAGGAAAATATAATCAACATTTTCTATTCATTACACTCGGAACGGGAGTTGGCGGTTGCATTATTTCGAATGGTAATATTTTTCGTGGGGCTAAAGGAGGTGCTGGAGAGGTTGGGCATATCATTATCCATGAAACCGAAACGGCACCGGCAAATAAACCCAGTTATCGAGCAGGTGTGCTCGAAGAGTATGTTGGACGATTAGGAATAATTTCACTTGCAAAACAGTATGCTTCTGAATTTTCGGATTCAATTCTTCATTCTTATAATAATCTTGATGTTCATAATATCTCAGATGCAGTTTCGTTGAATGATAGAGCGGCAATTGATTGTTTTCGTCGAATTGGCGAAATGCTTGGCACCGCCATGTCAACTGCTCTCAACCTACTTGATTTACGACTTATAATAGTTGGTGGAGGTATCTCTAATGCTCACCCACTTTTGCTTAAAACCACTCTTCAAACAATTCAAAATCGAGCACTTCCTACTGTAGCTCAAGAAGTACAAATTCTAACAGCACATTTTTCTAATGATGCAGGTATTCTTGGAGCGGCAATGTTAGCCAAACGATTGTTATAATTTTAACTTTTTATAATTTTCAATTAATTAGTTAGAGAACATAATGTTAATTATTAATACATTCCTATCCTGCTTTAGGAACTTCCATTGGTCTTTCACGATGTAAAAGTACCCAATCCCCATTTTCTACAAGTGCCTCTTTCCCGAGATCTAAAATAAGTGACTGTGCTAATTCATATTCGTTTTCAGCAAGTTTCAACTCGTAGTATCGTTTTGCATTTGAAAACAATGTTCCCATGCGTGTATATTGACGAGACTGTTCATTCAACAACCGTTTTTCTGAATATCCATGCAATAATGCTCCAATAACTTGCGCTATACCTATTAACAGCGTAATTTTTGTTAATGGATTTGAGGTTAAGAAAAAGTCGAAAGAAGTTTCTAATGTTGCAAGCAACAGTCCAACGATGAAGAAAATATTTCCCCAAAGTTGTAATTTCTCCAGCTTTTTTCGGTCGCGAACTGCTGATTTTCTGAAATAGTTATATTGATCAGTTATCCAATGTTTACCAACAAATTGCAACCGAGCTTCAACTGTGCTTCCATACATTAATTGTTCAACTGAACTCCCTTCTTCAGGAATACTCCACGTGATTACTGCATTTCTAATCCAATCCAATTCACCTTTCTGCTTCCTCATATAATGGTCTGCAACATTATTTTCGATTCCTCCAATTTCCCAAAACAACTGAATTCTCAGCCCTTCTGCTAATGCTCTATAATCTAAATACTTTTTTTCAAATTCCCCTCTTCGAGCCCATAAATACCATGTGTAAGCAACACCTAAACCTAAAACATACGTAAGTAATATCCATGGATTTCCAGTTGCGATATAGCTTGCAACTTGCGCCGATACAACTATAAAAACAAGAATAAACAACCAAAACAATGTTCTTAATGTCCGAACCTGAAAAAATCCGGCAAGCACATCAGCAGTCGCATATCTGTCCAAAGTTTGTAATAAAGAATATGGTAGTTTTTTAATAGTTTCCGTAGGAATTACATACTGTTTACTTGTTTGTTTTCGTGTGGATAGTACCGTTGAAAATTCCTTAACATCTCTGTTATATTGATTTATTCTTTGAAAAATTTGGTTAAATTCTTTAGTCCGTTTATCAATATCATCTTCGGGATAAATCCATTTATTTTCAAATGGTTTTTCAATTAATTTAAACTGATTTTCTCTTGGAGTTACAATATGATAGACAGGGCCACTTTCAACTATATCTAACGGGTTTTGATTAACATATGGATATGGTATCCCCTCAACTTTAAACCGAACAACTTGTGCTGTACTACCTACAAGTTCTAATGGAAGTCCGTCCCACAGTGCCAATAAAATTTGACAATGTCTCGCTATATAAGAACCAACCAAAGCATATTGCCTGTCGCGTGCTAATCCATAATCACTAACTTCCTCGTATGTACTTCCTGCAAGTATTGGTAATTCAAATGTATATTTAGCTTTTTTGGTCATTTCTCTAAACTCAACAACTGAATCCACAAAATCTTTCTCGTATAATTCACTATCGAACGGTAATGGAACAATAACCTCGATATCCTTTTCAAAAGCAATTTCAGCAGCTAATCTATCTGCTCCTTCAGCAAGTGGTGATAATAAAAGCAGTGGAGTATCAGGGTAAGATATTTCTAAATATTCAAAGAATTCTCGGATTTTGGTGGCTAGAATTGGCCTATCTTCAGAACGAATATTGCGATGTCCGGTAATTCCAATAACAAGTGGAAGAAAAGAATTTGAATTTGTTTTCATCTCGTTTTAGTTTTTTCTAAATATAATAAATAACTTTAATAGATAAAACTCTGAAAAATATACATACAATATATCATTTTCTCTGTAAATCTCATTTCATATATAATGAATATAAAATTCGCTAAAGTTAGAATCTATTGTATATTTGCTTATATTAAAATAGAGATAATCGTAATAATATCATCTCAATTTATAGTGCTTCATATGTAAACTTCAATCAAATATACTTTTGTTATGAGTAATACTAAAACTGAAATTCCAAAAATTGTTAATCCAAATAATCTTGACGAACAATTCTTAGCTTTCAATGAATTGGTTAAAATACTTCGAGAAGAATGTCCATGGGATAAGAAGCAAACACACGAAAGTATTTCACACCTTTTAATTGAAGAAGCTTATGAAACTGTTGAGTCAATTTCTTCTAAAAATGATGATGAATTATCTAAAGAATTAGGTGATATTTTACTACATGTTGTCATGCATTCTCGAATAGCAGAACAGCGTGGAGCATTCACTCTAAAAGATGTCATCGAAAAAGTATTTGAGCGACTGGTACATCGTCATCCTCATGTTTTTGGAGATATAAATGTAATTGACGAGCATGAAGTTTTGCAAAATTGGGAAGCTTTAAAAATGAAAGAAGGACGTAAATCTGTTTTAGAAGGTGTTCCAACTTTTCTTCCTGCCTTACTTCGTGCTCAAAGAACTCAAGAAAAAGCTGCGAATGTTGGGTTTGATTGGGATAAAAAAGAAGATGTATGGGCTAAAGTAGAAGAAGAAATCATAGAATTAAAAGTAGAACTTCATGCCAATAACAAAGAGAAAATTTCTAATGAGTTTGGTGATGTTTTATTTTCATTAGTTAACGCCGCACGATTTGAAGGTTTAGTAGCCGAAGAAATATTGCAAAAGACTACAAAAAAATTTATAATTCGCTTTCAATACATTGAGAAGCAAGCCAAACTAATGAACAGAACACTGTCAGAAATGACCTTAGCAGAGATGGACAAGCTTTGGAATGAATCCAAGGGATTCGAATAATATTCACAGATACAATTACTAATCACCGAGAGTAATTGCGTAATTTTGTATGTATTCTAAAATTAGGAAAGTAATTAATGATTATAGATTTGAGAAGTGATACGGTAACAGTTCCTACTGATGCAATGCGTGAAGCAATCGCAACAGCGGCTGTTGGTGATGATGTTTATGGTGAAGACATGACAGTAAATGCGTTACAAGAATATGCCGCAGATTTATTTAAAAAAGAAGCTGCATTATTTGTTCCCACTGGAGTTATGGGAAATCAAATTTGTATTGCATTACATACTCAAACCGGCGATGAAGTTATTGTAGAGAGTGAGTGTCATATTTTCCATTATGAAACAGCTGCATCTGCAATAATATCGAGTGTTCAATTTCATTGTGTTCCTTCGGTCAAAGGTGAAATGGAAACAAATTCAATTCGCAATGCTGTTAGAACAAACGAGTATTACTTTCCAAGAACAGCATTAATTTGTGTTGAGAACACTCATAATCGCCATGGTGGAACCGTCTTATCGTTATCAAACATTGCAGAGACCGCTGAATTAGCTCAAGAATTTGGTTGTTCTTTTCATTGTGACGGTGCACGTTTGTGGAATGCGGCTGCGGCAACAGGAATACACGTCAGTGACTATGCACAGTATTTTGATACTTTATCTGTTTGTTTATCGAAAGGATTGGGTGCACCAGTCGGTTCGTTGATTATTGGAAATCAAAGACATATAACAGCGGCAAGAAAATGGCGAAAGATTTTAGGAGGTGGAATGCGACAATCAGGTATGATTGCCGCCGGAGGGCTTCATGCTTTGATGTATCATCAAGATTTATTACAGTCAGACCATACTAATGCGATGGATTTTGCTCTTCGATTATCAGAATCTCCATTTATCAGAGTTGCAATTGATAAAGTTGAAACTAATATAGTTTTGTTTGAGATACCAAAGTCTATTAATATTGAAGTATTTCTTAAAATTTGTCAAAACGAAGGTTTGCTCTTATCAAAAGGTCGAGTAGGATTTATAAGAGCTGTTTTTCACTTTCAAATAAATGAAAGAATGACTTCTACAGCTTCTGAAATCGTAATCGATGCTATCAGGCAATGTTTGGATTTATAGAAAGTTTTTATATTAGAACATTAGAATTAAATCAGTTTAAATTTATCAGAAGGATTTATATGTCATCGGGTACAATGAATATTCAAGGTTCATATAATAGTAGTATCAGTTTATCGGCTCAAGAATTCAATTTAACAGCTTATACACATACAGTAAAAAGTCGAGTTCGGAGTTACGATGTTGATAGACAAAGTATTGTTCATAATGCTGTTTACCTTTACTGGCTCGAAGCGGCACGTATTGAGTATTTTAGAACAATTGGCTTACCAATGGATTTTCAAACTTTTGTAACAAAACATCGGTTTGTGGTAGCACATGTTGAAGTAGATTATTTTTATGCGGCACAATTCGATGAAGAATACGAAATTTTAACACGAGTTCCGTATGTAAAAAATAGTTCCTTCGGATTTGACCAAGTAATTCGACTCACAAATGGAAAAATCCTCTTAAGAGCAAAAGCAGTTATGGTACATTTGAACCCTGCATCAAATAAACCCGAAAGAATTGCCGATGCTTATAGAAAACTAATTCGCGAATACGAAGGTAATAATGTAGAGATAAGTGAGTAAATAACTACAAAATATGAAGAAAAAAAATTGAATATTCAAAGTAAGTTATTTATAGACAAATCACTATATTTGTATTAAACTAAGTGGAGAATTTTGTATCTCTACTTAGTTTTAATTTTTATAATTGGAACTAATCTCACGGAAAAATTATGTACAAAACTCCTCATTTAGTCCTACCTAAGATTGACAAACTCCACGAACTTAAAACATATGTCTCTAATGGTGGCTATGAAGCATATCGAAAAGCAATACAGGGTACTCCTGACGAAGTAATTGGTACGGTAAAACAATCCGGATTACGTGGACGCGGTGGTGCATGTTTCTCTACGGGGATGAAATGGAGTTTTATGCCTAAAGGGAACGAAAAGCCAAAGTATCTTGCAATTAATGGTGATGAATCTGAACCTGGTTCATTTAAAGACAGACAAATATTTGAAGATAATCCACACCAACTTATTGAAGGTATTTTGATTGCAGGTTATGCAATGGGAATTTCAAAAGCATTTATATATATTCGAGGCGAATACCACAAGTGGGTTAAATTGATGCAAATTGCTCTTGCCGATGCTTATGAAGCCGGTTACGTTGGTGAAAAAATGAAACAAACTTTTGGAAATGATTACTCATTAGATATCATTATTCATAAAGGTGCCGGTGCTTATGTTTGCGGAGAAGAAACCTCACTCATGAGTTCGCTTGAAGGTGATAGAGCTTATCCACGAATCAAACCCCCCTTCCCTGCCAACAAAGGATTATGGGGAATGCCTACAACGATTAATAACGTAGAAACAATTGCTACTGTTCCGGCAATTATTTCAATTGGAGCAGATGCTTACAGTAAGATTGGAGCGGCGAAACATCCTGGAACCTTATTATTTGGATTAAGTGGTCACATCAATCGTCCGGGAGTGTATGAATTAGAAAGTGGCATTCCTTTAAAAGAATTAATTTATACAGTTGGTGGGGGCATTCCCGGAGGTAAAAAAATTAAAGCAATTATTCCGGGTGGAAGTTCAATGCCACCGATTCATCCGGATGAAATTGACTTTGTCTATATGGACAATGAATCACTTAAAGAATTTGGTTCATATATAGGTACAGCAGGTGTTATGGTGATGGACGAAGATACTGATTTAGTAAAAGTATTACTTCGATTAGCACATTTTTATCATCATGAATCATGTGGTCAATGCACACCATGCCGCGAAGGGTGTGGGTGGATGGAAAAATTATTAAAACGAATGAACAAGGGTGAAGCGACTTCCCATGACATTGATGTTCTATTTAGTGTAGCATCAAACATAGAGGGGAATACTATTTGTGCTTTAGGGGAAGGTGCTGCTTGGCCGGTAAAGGGGTTTATCAAAAAATTTAGAAGCGAATTTGAGTTAAGAGTAAAACCCAATCGTTCATTTGTATCACTGAATGTAGTTCATGGTCGTAGAAATACTTCTGAAACTTTAGTACAAATTTTATAATGAATGTAGAATCAAATTAATTGGTTTTTACTTCGAAAGTATTTTTTAATCATTTGGAGAATTTATGAGGGGAAATGTAATAGTGCATAGCTTATTTGTAGCTTTATTAATGTTTTGTTTAATTTCTGTCTGTGGTTTAGCTCAAACTGCACCGCTACAAGTTGGACGCCCAAATCCTTTTTCTTTTGGAATCGCCGGTGGAGTTAACTTTGGAATTAATGAATCACTCAACAGACCGGCAAAACCTGCGTTTAGATTAATTGGTCTTTATAATTTCAATGATAATTTTGATGCTGAATTTGGTGTAAGCTATGTTATTAGTGGCTCTGAGGAAATAACAGGATTTGCTGATTACAAAACAACATTAATTATTCCTGATATTCGCCTTCGTTATATGCCATTTACTTTTGGTACATTTAGTCCTTATGCAACTGCTGGAGTTGGCTTACTTAGCTATACAGGTAATGAAGTTGGATTTTATCCAAAATCTCAAACCGACCCTACTATTTCAACCGAGAAGAAATCCGGAATCGGTATAGCAATTCCTGTTGGTGGTGGAATTTATTGGCAAGCAACAAAACAAGTTGGTTTTGATCTGAACATTACTTCACATCTAAGTACTACTGATGAAATTAATCCCCAAATTGACGGAACAAATGATGGAACATGGATAGGGATGATAGGTATTACATATAATTTCAAAAGCAGTAAAACAGATACTGACGGAGATGGATTGACCGATGAAATGGAAGAGAAGTTGGGAACCGACCCAAACAATCCAGATACTGACGGTGATGGACTTCGTGATGGTGAAGAAGTGAATGATTATAAAACAGATCCGCTTAAAGCTGATACTGATGGCGATGGCTTGAAAGACGGAAACGAAGTTAAGAATCATAAAACAGATCCTCTCAAAGCTGATACTGATGGTGAC
>JAFDZU010000069.1:259-12137 GCA_018266765.1 Bacteroidota bacterium | reverse complement strand
TGGACGCTGATTGTTATTGTTGTCATGAACTAACAAACGGCTAATACCTCACTGTTCGTTTATTATCATACTTTTTGATACACAGCCAAATATTTTTATAATGAATCCATGAGTCTCTTCAGGTCGGTTGTTCTCAACCGACCTTTTTACATGTTTTTTATTTGGAGTATTATTTGAAGTGAGGTTATTATAACTGACTTAACTCAGTATTGATTCTCCATTAAGAGCGCACTGTTTGTAGAAATATAATCATCAAGAATTCTTATTTCCCGTAGGGAATAGATATTGGTAGGAAATCGCGAGTTGGAAACGATTCAAGCCCTGTAAGGGCGGAACAATTCAAAGGGGATATTTCGTTCTTGACGGAACTCTTGGGGAAGCGAGGAGGAGACGTTGTTTCTACCGATAATGCGCCCCTGACGGTGCCGATGGAGGTTTACGTCTTTATTATTAACTGAATGTATTTTATATACCTTCTCTAACCACAAATCTATCTGCCGAGAACAAAACCCCGTCTATAGCAAATGTGATGTTAGCGGTAGTGCATTTTAATGTTTTATTGTCATGAATGAATATAAAGAAAAGAGTCCAAATGAAATTATTATTAAACCTGAAAGTCTATTTATCCAAATCAGTCTGTCGAGTGTAATTTTAAATTGAAAAAAACTAACTACTGAACTTAATATTAACCACCATAAAGCGGAACCAATAAATATACCAAGTACAAGTGTCATGGATGATGAATAGTCTGTCTTTGTTGTACCTAAGCCAAGTCCAGCAAATATAGCTAAGAATGATAATATGGTTGTGGGGTTAGTAATAGTTAAGAAAAAAGTTGAAATTAAATTATTGAAAAGCCCCTTACTGTCAACATTTGCAGCTTTTGATGCAGGTTTAGTTACAAATGATTTTACACCTAAAAAAAGTAAAAATAATCCTCCAATTAATTTTATCCAAAATTCTTGTGTCAAAAGAAACGAGGAAATTGCTGTCAGTCCAAAGCCTGCAATTATACCATAAACTGTGTCTGCCATTGCCGCTCCCATTCCCGTAACAAAACCTGAGATACGCCCCTCTGTCAATGTACGATTTATTGTTAGTACACCGATTGGTCCAACTGGAGCTGCTATTGAAAAGCCAATTATTAATCCTTTAATTAAATAGTCTGTCGTCATCTGTTGTCGTATTGCATTACCGCTAAATTACTTAATAGAGGAAACCATTCTATTCCCAAAACCTTCCTCAATCCTACCAAAATCCGTAAATAGGTGGAAATTTTCTCATAATTTCAGTTTCCCATTGTTATTTCTTCACCAAAACTACAAATATTCCCCAAACGGACAACAAGAATGTAGAGAGATGAAATAGTACGATACATCCCTACCGCACCACTCCAAACTTTTTGAGAGAAGACTCTGTTTGTTCACCTTTAGAATCAATTCCTTTGACCTTGAATAAATATACTCCCGACTGCAAGAGGTCGCCACTATCGAGTGTTCGGGCGTTCCATTCTACACCACCGTTGTTATTTGTAGATTTGAGCGTAGCAAGTATCTTCATTTCTAAGGAATAGACAGTAACTTCTGCTTCGTGCGGGAGGTTCCCAAAGGTGATTATAGAATTCTCTGTAATTTTCACAGGATTCGGGAAAACATACGCGCCATCTGCAGAATTAGCTACAAGGGTGAACCCAAGAGTATTGCCTGCACCTTTTGTTATTGGTCGTCCTGATGCGGCAAATACATTCCGAACTGTAATAGTATATTCTTTTCCAAGCGGAGCAATGGGTATGTTTGGATTGAGTGAGAGCAATACCGAACTATCGGAAATTTGCTGAACGTCGGTAATTTCTCCGATTGATTTCAGTTCATAATTTCCAGGTTTCAAAGCTGAATTATCAAACGGTTCTGAATACTGTAAACGAAGCGAAGTAGGACTGAGAACTTCTAATATCGAAAGATAAAGTTCACGTGTAAGCGTATCGGCAAATGAAATCCAAATCGGGTCAGTAAATGGAAGAGTTGGCGTACCGAAACGGTCTGCAAATGATTCAACACTTGTTTTTACTTGGGTAAATTGCTCATCATTCGCCGGAATAACCAACAGCGAAGAATCTCCTGCAACTTCAATCGAAGAAACCGTAACTTCATTTCCATTTTGTTGTAATAATTTAACTGCTCCAAGATGCGGAGGATTGCTTCCAAGCAGTCCGGTGAATGTCAGTAGAACTTTATTACCAAACCTGAATGCAATCTGTTTGACTTTAAGACGCGGATGATTGTAAGCGTCAGCCGGAAGAGAGAATTTTCCTGTTGTTTGAGTAAATTTAGTACTGACCGAACGCACAAAGAAACGATAGAGCGTATAATTTGTCAATGTATCGAGCAGTAGAGAGTCAGCAGTTGTAGATGCAATCAGTGTAGCACTTTGAGTTTGCGGTGTAGGATTCCTCTGAACGAAAATATCATAGCTTTCAGCGTCGGGTGAGCGTTTCCAACGGAGAACTGCTTGGGTAGAATCGAGCGCGAGTGCTGTTAGTCCCGCAGGTGGGACGGGAGATCGTGTTGTGGGAATTTCCCAGAACGATGTTTGCTGTCCGTCGGAGAATCCGAGTTCGTTTGTTCCATTGCCATCGAAATCATGGATAAGCATTGAATTCGTATAACTAACACTGTAATTCCAGATTGGCTCCATTGTTTTGCGTTCTGTATTCCATTTAAAAACATAGAGATTCGGAAACGGTGCAATGACAATTTCGTCGCCTTTATCTTTGTCTAAATTTCCGGCAGATGCACCGCTTCGATATTCACTTCCTGCTCGAACGCCATAAAATCTATCAGACCATACCGAACGATAAAGATTATTATCAGTACTTTTGAGAAGTTTAAATGTCCAAAAAGGTGTGTCGTATTCTCGGTCGGCATTTGTGCCAAGTCCGGTGTAATAACCTATAAGAATTTCGGGCTTGCCATCTCCGTCCACATCGGCTGAGGTTACGTATTCCGTTCCGCCTTCTACACCTGAGTTTATTTCCTGAAATTCTTTGGTAAAGGTTCCATTCTTGTATTCAAAAATGAGAAAATCTCCATCATTATCACCGTAACAAAGCTCAATATTTCCGTCACCGTCGAAATCACCAACAGCGCAATTGGGAGGACGCATTGCATTTTCAGAACCGCTTTCACCGCGAGGAGTATCATTAGGTGCAACGGCGAGTAATTCATATTTTCCGTTTCGGAATGTATAGACAAGGCAAGCTGTGTCTGCAAATCCGATGAGTTCTTCTCGTCCGTCACCGTTTATATCTGCCATTGCCGCCGACCAGAATTCTACTTTATTATCAAATAATACTTGCTTTTCGGTGAATAATGTTCCGCTAAAGGGTGAATCTTGTTTAGTTTTCCCTTGGACTAGACTTGCGAATCCAAGCGATTGGGTGAGAACTTCTGTAATGCCGTCACCGTTTGAATCACCCATTCCGCGAGGCAACCAAGATTCATTGGTTGAATCACGAGTAGTCATTTTCCCGTCTTTATATTGTATGATTTTAGTAGCTCCATAATAACCGCTTGATAAATCATTGATTGCGAACGAGGGACCTTCGCCATGAACATCTTTAACAGAATTATTGAGTTGAGCCGGTAGAGTAGAATAGTCCTTTCTCTCGAATAATGTTTGTTGAATTGCATCATTAGGTCGAGTGATAGTAATATTAGTTCGAACAGTATCAACACCGGCAATAATTCCCATCACTTCACACAAATAACTTTCATTACCGATTAAATCTTCCGCTCCAAAAACTAATTCATGTTGGAGAGCAAAGCGGTCGTAGTCAGTATAATTTTTATCTTGAGAATTTGAAGCTGTTCTAATATTGACGGATAATCTACACCTGCGATTGAATCGTGCTGAAATAACGGCTACAAGCTTGTCATCACGCCACGCAGTAGTAATGTACGGGCTTAATCCCGAAAAAGCGAGGCGATTACTTGCTTTAGAAGCAACGTCAAATCGAACTCGACGTTCGATCGTATTACCATTAGTCAATTGAACAACTAATCGTAAAGTATGAACGGTATCATCCATTTGAGCAACTGAAAGAGTACCTAATGTTCCATTCAGAATTTGTGTTTTAGAAGAATCTCCTATTTTTTGCCACGCATTATCGGGAGGTAATTCTCCTTTGCCAAGCCATAATTGCCATGAAGTAAAGAGTGGAGTAGCAATGCTTCCTGTGATAGTTATGTTACCTGAACGAAATACGGCATCATTAATCGGTGAAGCAATTGAAATATTAGTTGATCCAATAGCTGTAACTGCAGTTCCAATATTGAGAACTCCAGCTCCAAAATCAGTATCCCAGCCCTTCGGGCCAACATCATCGCATGATGCTTGTAAAATTCCTCGAACTTCTTTTGGTGTAAGGGAAGAGTTCATTTCGAAAAGCAGAGCCACTGCCGCGGAAACATGAGGTGCAGAAGCAGAAGTTCCTTGAAAGTTAGGTTTATATCTTCCGCCAACTGACGTAGTGGGAATTCCAACTCCCGGTGCAGAAAGTGCTATATGCGAACCATATGAACTAAATGAAGCTCGAGAATCACGGTCATTAGTAGCAGCTACTGCAATTACTTCGGGGTAACTTGCCGGAAAACGTCTGAGTGTAGAACCGTCATTTCCGGCTGAAGCAATTAATACTACTCCCATTGCATCTGCAAAACGGCAGGCATCGTGGGTTATTGGTGACGAAATTACATCACCAAAACTCATATTGATGACTTTTACTCCATTAAGTGCGGCATAGACTATTGCAGCTGCAATATCATCTTCTTCGGCATTGCCGGTGGCATCAAAGGCACGTAATGTAACAAGTTTGCAGTTATAGGCGATACCTGATATTCCGATTGTATTATTTTGCTGTGCACCAATTACTCCCGATACACTTGTTCCGTGTCCTTGTTCATCGTAAGGGATGGCATCTCGAACAGCCGCATCTCCAATATTTAATAAAGATTGGTCAACAAAATCATATCCTATGACATCATCGGTATAGCCGTTGCCGTCATCATCTATACCATTTAAATCACCTGAAATTCCGTCTCGTTTTTCGGAGTTACTCCACGGCTCGAATGTACCGGTATGATTAATATCTTCTTTGGAGTTTATCCATAATTGTTTTTGTAAATCAGGATGTAAAAAGTCAATTCCTGTATCTAATACGCCAACCAAAACTCCATTTCCTGTGGCAGATTTCCATGCTTTTTCAGCTCCAATCCTTTTTAAGTTCCACTGAGTCTCAAAAAGTGAGTCGTTGGGGTATGAATCAATTTTATCTAGGTGGAATTTGTGATTTGGAGCGATACTTTCTATATTGCCTTGAATTGATTTAATCTTTTCATTCAAATTTTCGCCATTGTCTATTGTGAGAACATAGTAGCGTTGAAGTTCATTTAGTATCATTCTGGTGGAATTTGATAGAATTGACGTTGATTCTGATTGTAATTGTGCCGTAGGAAATGCAGGTTTTAACTGAGAAGTAAGAGTTTGAAAATCTTTATTAGCAAGAAGTTTTTGTGTGCCATCACGAAATTTTATAATAAAACTGTTTTGTTGTTGAGCCATTATTGGCACTCTTGTAGTAGTAATCACTAATAATACTAATAAAGCTGATGGTGTAAATTTTGTTATCGAAGTTAAAATTTGTTTTTTCATATTAAACGATTTTCTAAAAGCAATATAATATCAATATCTCAAGTAAAAGCAACTCTCTTGCACTAATAAAATACAAAAGAGAATGTGTATATTTGCACAAATTTATGTGAAAATTATATCACAAAACATTTTTTACTTGTTTCGGGCGTTTTGTTAGCGTAAATTCGTAGTATTCTAATGAATCAATTTGCCTTTGTCTCATATTATTATAAGGAATAAATCTATGCAACTCCTATCTACAAAAATTGCACGTGGAGTTAGTGCAGTATGTCTTGGGTCAGTAATCGTTTTGGCGAGCTGTACTCCTAAGATTACAGATGATCAATTAATGAAGCTCCGTGAATTACGCGCTGAAAGTTCACGCTTAACTATGGATATTCAAAAGAAAGAAGCCGAAAAAACACGACTTGAAGCAGAACTCTCTCGCCGCAGAAGTGAAACCAAAGAATGTAATGATAAAATGTCATTTGTACAAGAAAAGCTCTCAAAATGGCCAAATGTTTGGCCGGATTATGATCCATCAGCACCGGTTATAGCTCCAGAACCTACTTTATCTCCGGCTAAAAAGAAATCTAAATAACAGTACAAACTACTAATTCGTTTTCTAAACAACAAACATTAAGAAATTATATCAGGAGCAACTCAAATGAAAAAATTACTATTTATTTTATTAGCCGGAATTATTCTGTCATCATGCGGTTCGTTTCGTAGAACTGCAGATTGCAGTCTGACAGAAGACCAACTTAAAGCAGAACCATTTACTACAAAAGACCAAGGTGATGAATGTATCAACGAATGGAATATGAAAGTAAATGAACTCAGAAGCAAACTTCAAAGTGTGACAGAAAATGTTACCAAACTCGAAGGTCAAATTGCAACAGAAGTAGCCGCTCTCAAAAAATGTAATGACGATCTTTACGCATTATTAGGCGCATCGGAAGCTGATGTTAGAGAGTTTGAACAACGTCTCGGAAAACTCGAAGGGCAAATTCGTGAAATGCAACAACTCTCCAATGACGCTTTGATTGAACGACAAGCTGATGTTCGTGCTCTCGAAGCAGAACTCAATCAACTGAGAGCAATTAAAATTTCATTGTTGCCTCAATTCTACGACCGAATGATCGCCGCAGGACGTAATATCAAAGGTCTTTATCGCGAAAAGAAACGTGGTGGTGAGTATGTAGTTGGTACATGGGCAGAAAATCGTGATTGCTTGTGGAACATATCAGGTAAATCTGAAATTTATGGCGACCCGTTCCAATGGCCTAAAATCTGGCAAGGAAATACTGACCAAATCCGTAACCCTGATATCATTCATCCAGGACAAAGATTAATGATTCCTGCTCCCGGCCCTAAGACTTCCGATGAAATGAAAGCTGAACGTAGATACTGGCGCAAAAAACGTGCAGCTATGAGTGCTGAATCAATGCCCGGTACAGCATCCGCTACTGCACCTACAACAGAAGTAAAACCGGCAGATAAACCGGCAGCAGAACCATCACAAAAAGGAAAATAATTTTCTATGATATTTTTGCTCAGGTAGAAATTGAACCCCGCGTTGTGCTTTTATTGCTCACGCGGGGTTTTGTTTTTGAAATTTATTATACTATATAAACTTGTTTGAAATTTAAACTATTTTTACTACTTAGATTAATTTATGGATTTACTTGAAAAGAAAATCAAACTTTCAGATATTGATACAATAGCTCTGTTTGGTTATAATGATATGCATCTCAAAATGATAGAGAATAAATTTCATTCTACTATCAATGTTCGAGGTGATACTATGACTGTCCGCGGTGAACCAATCGAAGTGAAACTCATCGAAAAAATTATTGATGAATTGCGATATTCGCTCAATAAAAAAGGTACTCTTCAAACTGATGAAGTAATGGAAATTCTTGGACTTGCTGATAGTATTACTCCAATTAATTACAGTAATGGAAATTCAATTACATCTGCATCCAGACCTGAAACTGTAATTATTCAAGGTAAAAAAGACGGAATAAAAGTTAAAAACCCGCATCAACAGCAATATGTGGATAAAGTAGCAGCAAATGATGTTGTGTTTGCAATCGGGCCGGCCGGCACAGGAAAAACCTTCCTTGCCGTTGCGATGGCTCTTGCTGCTTTGCGTAACAACGAGGTTAATCGAATAATCCTTTCACGTCCTGCAGTTGAAGCAGGGGAATCGTTAGGTTTCTTACCCGGAGACCTAAATGAAAAGGTTGTACCTTATTTGCGTCCATTGCTTGACTCTCTTGGCGATATGCTAACCCCTGAAAAATTAAAGAGTATGAGTGAAAAGGGGATTATCGAAATAGTACCCCTTGCGTATATGCGTGGACGAACTCTTAATAATTCGTTTATTATACTTGATGAAGCACAAAACGCTACTATTACTCAAATGAAAATGTTTTTGACACGTTTGGGGCGTGGTTCTAAAGCAGTTATAACTGGTGATATTACACAAATTGATCTTCCCGGGAAACATGATTCTGGACTTGCAGATGTACGACACATATTACAAGGTATTCCGGGAATTGAGTTTAGCTATTTTGATAAAACTGATGTTGTTCGTCATCGTTTAGTTGCTGATATAATAGATGCTTATGAGAAAAATGCTGATAAATATGGGGAGTGAAATTCCTGTGTTTAATTTTAATATTACTGTATGATAGAACTATTCCGAATCGGTTTTTTGAGTTTTACCCTAGTTGATTTAATTGATATAGGGATTGTAGCTGTGCTGTTTTATGCAGTATATCGTGTTCTTCGCGATACAGTTGCTGTACAAATTCTCTTAGGGTTAGTATTGATTTTAGGAATTTCTTTTATAACCGAAGCAGTTAATCTCAAATCATTAAATTGGATACTTAGGGCAATTTCAGATGTTTGGTTAATTGCTTTTATTATCCTTTTTCAGCCCGAACTGAGGCGCGTTCTCTTAATTATCACCAGAAGTCGTTTGTTTAGATTATTCATTCGTACTAATATTGCCGAAACGGTAGATGAAGTAATAGATGCCGCAAAAGAACTTGCTGAGAAGCATATTGGTGCTTTAATTGTGTTTACACGTAGCCAGAACGTAAAAATGACGATAGACACAGGAATCCCTTTACAAGCAATGGTTTCTAAGGAATTACTCGTTTCAATATTTAATCCTCGTTCGCCACTACACGACGGAGCAGTTATTATCGAAAATCAGTTGATGATTGCCGCTCGTTGTGTACTTCCACTTTCTACAACCACAAAAATCTCTTCACGGAATTTAGGAACAAGACACCGCGCCGCACTTGGTATCTGTGAACAGTCTGATGCTGTTGTGCTTGTTATCAGTGAAGAAACCGGTGGAATTTCAATTGCACACGAAGGAAAGCTCATAACAGATATTACTATTCAACGGCTTCCTTTGTTGCTCGCTGAACATCTGTCCGATGAAGTAATACAGCCAAATAATTGATGGTAATTAATTACCTGTTGAATAAGTATCTTGCATATAAAAATGAATTACTTTCCTTTGTTATTTTAATAATTTTACAACAAAACAATGAAAAAGTATAGCGTTTTCATAATCTTACAAATGATGATTTTGTTGAACAGCTCATCGTTTTCACTCGTGAATAATCCTACGTTACCAAATACATCAAGCATCATTACATGCTTTCCTGATACTAATAGTTATAAAGTAATAACGGTGGGGGCAACCGGTCGAGATTTTACTGACTTACAAAAAGCAATTAATTCTGCTGAGTTAGGGACAATTATTAAAATAGATGCAGGTGCAATTTTTAAAGGAGGTTTTGTACTTCCTAAAAAAAGTGTCGGTTCGGGGTGGATTATTCTTATGACTTCGAGAATGGATTTATTACCTAAAGATGAAACACGAATTAATCCTATTGGTCTAACCGGAAATTCTACATATCCAACCCAATCAAGTGCTATGGCAAAAATAGTAACTACGAATATATCAGGAATTCCTTGTTTTGTAACACAAGTAAATGCAAATCATTACCGACTCGTAGGTTTGGAAATAACAGCCGATACATCCGTAATAAACAGTTACGGCTTAGTTAATCTTGGCGACGCATCTTCAGCTCAAAATTCAATGAGTCAAGTTCCGGAGTTTTTTGTGATTGACCGCTGTTATATTCACGGTCATACGAATGCAACTGTAATGAAATATGGTGTTGGGCTTAATTGTGCAAATGCGGCAGTGATAGACTCGTATATTTCAGATTTTCATAGTGTTGGATACGATGCTCAAGCCATTGCCGGAATAAATGGCCCCGGCCCGTTCAAAATTATTAATAACTATTTGGAAGCATCGGGTGAAAACATCATGTTTGGCGGTGGTGCTGCGGCAATTGCAGGACTTGTTCCCTCGGATATTGAAGTTCGGCAAAACTATTTCTTTAAGCCATTTTCGTGGAGAGTAGAACATCCTTCGTATTCAGGTAACCACTGGACAATTAAGAATTTATTTGAATTAAAAACAGGTATGAGAGTGTTGCTCGACGGCAATATTTTAGAAAACTCATGGGCTGATTTGCCGATTGGACAAAGTGGGTATGCGATATTACTTACCATCAGAACCGAGGGTGGCGGCTCACCTCAAGCTGAAGTTAGTGATATTACGATAAGTAATAATATTATTAGGCATGTAGGAGCAGGTATTACTCTTTCGGGAAAAGATGATGGTGGAATAGGAAATAGGTCGAAAAGAATACGAATTTTCAATAATTTGTTTGAAGATATAAACGGTGTTGACTATGGAGACTTAAATATTAACGCTCCAAACGACGGAACGTTTATCAAACTTGGTGAACCTGAAGATGTAATTATTGACCACAATACCATTTTCCAAACCGGCTCGATTACATGGGCGGGCAAAGTTATGAATGGATTTGTATTTACCAATAATATTACGAACAGCAAGAGTTCGGCGGCGGGCTATCAAGGGATTTATGGGCCGGGATACCAACAAGGAAATAATACAATCGGTTACTATTTCCCCGATGTTACTGATGCAAACCAACGTATTCATAAAAATGTTATGATAGGTGGAGATGCAAGTAAATACTCTAATTATAATACTCTTAGTAAAAACTATTTTCCGTCAAATTCAACCGGAGTTGGATTTACTAATTATCCGAACGGAGCTTTAGATTATCATAATTATGCTCTTTTACCGACAAGTCAATACTCTAAGAGTGCAACTGACGGTAAAGATTTAGGTGTTGATTTTGCGATGTTGGATTCTTCGATGATTGCTTCAAGAGGATGTTTGCCGATTTCTGAAATCAAGGTAGTTTCGTTAAAAGTAACTCCAAAAATTTCTACAATTAAAATAAAAGATTCAACTCAAATTACCGCAACAATTCTTCCACTAAATGCTTCCAATAAAAATATTTCATGGAGTTCGAGTAATCAACAAATAGCTTCTGTTTCTGCTTCGGGATTAATTAAGGGAATTACTACCGGAACAGCTACTATAATAGCCACTTCTCAGGATGGAAATAAAAAAGATTCGTGTGTTGTAACAGTCGTCAGCAATATACTGAATGTACTTCAAGTCTTTCTGTTCAAAGAACATGATACGTTGTACTTAGGTGATAATCTTAGGGATACATATCAATATACGGCTACTGTTTATCCATCGGATGCAACGAATACAAATGTGAGCTGGTATTCACTCGATTCTTCGATAGTATCCATATCGCAGACTGGATTAGCTCGCGCTAAAGCTATTGGAGAAACATATATTTATGTCAAAACTGAAGATGGAGGATTCACCGATTCAAGTCATGTAACCGTTCTTAAACCGCTCAGTATTGACAGGGAAGAAAGCACCAGTCCATTTACTTTTATTCCAAATCCTTTTGTACAGCAAACAGCAATTACATTTTCAATCCCTAAATCGGGAGTTGCCCGGGTAGCGGTGTATAATTCTCTTGGTGTAGAGGTTACTGTTGTGGCTGAAAAGTATTTCGAGAAAGGAATTCATTCCGTTACGTGGCTTGCAGGTGGAATGCCGGCAGGCGCGTATAGTTGTGAACTCAGAATTAATGGAATTAGCAGGTTTGGTAAACTTATTCACACTCCGTAATATCCTTCTGCTTGGTTACTGGAAAGGCGCGTTCATTATTTGGTTGTGTATCAAAAAGTA
>JAFDZU010000069.1:0-133 GCA_018266765.1 Bacteroidota bacterium | reverse complement strand
TTTGCCGATTCTGTGTTTTTCTTTTGGCAAGACCTTTACAAAGGCATTCCAATTGTCAGTGCAAAACTCTTCAATTTCAAGCGAACGGAGTTTATCATACAGTCTTTGGACTGTTTTCGCCGAGCGAGTGCCG
>JAFDZU010000068.1:14136-18729 GCA_018266765.1 Bacteroidota bacterium | reverse complement strand
TGTATGTCATGAGTTTGCTTTCTCTAAAAAATAGGTTTTCATTTTTCCTTTGCCTTTGATGTTCATCTCACCGCGCTTCTCAAACGAGAGTCCATGAGCCGTGTTCTTCGTCATGGCAAATCTATTCTGCAGTTGAATTACGTAGTCATGCGACACGTGAATCTTATCCGGCTCACCATGCGATTCCATTCGAGCCGCTGTATTCACTGCATCACTATAAATATCATAGACAAAGCGCTCGTCGCCAATCACACCGCCAACGACCGAACCTGTATGCAAGCCAACACGAATTCCGAAATCTACTCCTTCGGGTAAATACTCTCTAAATTCTTCAGGGAGTTTGATATCTTCTTGCATCTCAAGAGCGGCTAATGCCATACGCTCGGCGTGGTCAGCGCATTCAATCGGCGCACCCGCTACCGCCATATACCCATCGCCGATGGTCTTGATTTTCTCACATCCATGTTTTTTCATAATCGCATCGAAGGTGCCGAAGACATAGTTCAAAAAGCGAACAACGACGTAGGCAGGCATTCCTGCTGAAATTGGTGTGAATCCTGCGATATCGGCAAAAAGGATAGTAACGGAAGGGAAATAATCGGCGATATCTTCCTCGCCGGCAATCATGCGTGTAGCAATGCTTTCCGGTAATACGCGGTGTAATAACATAGTCGTAGCAGTGAGCTTAGCGGCGGCGGCGGCTTTGGCGAGTTCAATTTCCTTTTCGCGTTCTGCGGCTTGTTTCCGCTGTTCCATGAGATTGGCGGATTTCTTGGCTTCCTCGCTTTGGACTTCTTTTTCTATTTCGTGATATTTCTTGTAATGAACAGCAAATTCTTTCCAACGCTCTTGCGTTTCGTATAAATGTGCAAGAGTTTTATGGACCTCATATAAAATCCTCTTCTCGCCAATATCTTCTGCTAGCGCAATAGCCCGCAGTAAGAATTCTTCAGCTTTAACAGTATCATAACCATCGAACTCCTTCTTGGCATAGAGCCTGCCTATATTGCCGAGATTTCTTGCAATGCCATTTTTGCTCCCACTCTCCTCAAAGATAGCGAGTGCCTTTTGGTAATAAGTGAGCGCTTGCGGGTAGTCCGAAAGAGCCGCATACACATTTCCAATATTGCCGAGATTGCTTGCAATGCCATTTTTGCTCCCTATCTCCTCATTGATAGCGAGTGCCTTTTGGAAATAGCTGAGCGCTTGAGGGTAGTCCGAAAGAATCCCATACACAATTCCAATATTGCCGAGATTGATTGCAATGCCATCTTTACTCCCTATTTCCTCATTGATAGCGAGCGCCTTTTGCAAATAGCTGAGCGCTTGAGGGTAGTCCGAAAGATTTCCATACACATTTCCAATATTGCCGAGATTGGTTGCAATGTTAATTTTATTTCCTATCTCCTCATAGATAGCGAGAGCCTTTTGCAAATAGGTGAGCGCTTGCGGGTAGTCCGAAAGATTCAGATACACACTTCCAATATTGCCGAGATTTCTTGCTATTCCCTCTTTGCTTCCTATCTCTTCATTGATGGCGAGAGCCTTTTGGAAAAAGCTGAGTGCTTGCGGGTAGTCCGAAAGATTCACATACACACTTCCTATAGTGCCGAGCGCTTTAGCATTGGTTTCCTCCGGGAGATTCTTCTTTTCCGCGAGGTCGAGTGCGGCACGAGCGAGGGCGAGCGCTTCATGATAATCACCACGGCTCCATTTGGCAACAGAGAGCGTTATACGTGCCTCACAGTGGGTGGTATATCTTTGTTTTACTGTTACGGTATCACCAGATCCGTCTATTTTTTCGAGCTCAGCCAGCAGTTCACCGGCAAGAGTTTCAGCTTCATCGAAGTTGCCGTTGTTGTTGCATTCATTTGCTTTTGTGAGCAGGTTGTTGAGTGTTTCGTCGTTCATATGTTTGCTTTCTGTAAATAGTATGTTTTCATCATGCCTTTGCCTTTGATGTCCATTTCACCGCGCTTCTCGAACGTGAGCCCATGAGTCGTGTTCTTCGTCATGGCAAATCTATTCTGTAAGTGAATCACGTAGTCATGCGACACGTGAATCTTATCCGGCTCACCATGCGATTCCATACGTGCCGCGGTGTTCACTGCATCCGAGTAAATATCATAGACAAATCGTTCGTCACCAATCACACCGCCAACGACCGAACCTGTATGCAAGCCAACACGAATCCCGAAATCTACTCCTTCGGGTAAATACTCTCTAAATTCTTCAGGGAGTTTGATATCTTCTTGCATCTCAAGAGCGGCTAATGCCATACGCTCGGCGTGGTCAGCGCATTCAATCGGCGCACCCGCTACCGCCATATACCCATCGCCGATGGTCTTGATTTTCTCACATCCATGTTTTTTCATAATCGCATCGAAGGTGCCGAAGACATAGTTCAAAAAGCGAACAACGACGTAGGCAGGCATTCCTGCTGAAATTGGTGTGAATCCCGCGATATCGGCAAAGAGGATAGTAACGGAAGGGAAATAATCGGCGATATCTTCCTCGCCGGCAATCATGCGTGTAGCAATGCTTTCCGGTAATACGCGGTGTAATAACATTGTCGTAGCAGTGAGCTTAGCGGCGGCGGCGGCTTTGGCAAGTTCAATTTCCTTTTCGCGTTCTGCGGCTTGTTTCCGCTGTTCCATGAGTCCGGCTTGCTTATGTGCATCCTCGCTTTGGACTTCCTTTTCTAAGTCGTGGTATTGCTTGAAATGAACGGCAAATTCTTTCCAACGCTCTTGACTTTCGTATAAATCTGCAAGCGATTTGTGAAAGTTATACGGTTTCGTGCCAATTTCCTCTAAAATCGCAATCGCCTTCAGTAAGTATTCTTCCGCTTTTCCAGCATCGTAGCCCTCAAAATCCATCTCAATATAAAGAGAGCCAATACCTCCGATAGCTCCTGCTGCTTCCTCTTTCAAGCCGAGTTTTTCAAAAGCTGCCAGTGCTTTGCCATAATATTCCAATGCACGGGGGTAGTCCGAAAGTAAAGAATACACGCTCCCAATAGAACTGTGATTATTTGCTATCCAATGTTTATTCCCTACTTTTTCATTGATAGCCAAAGCTTTGCTAAAATATTCCAATGCGAGGGGATAGTTCAAAAGCTCAGCATATACAAGCCCAATATTGTGGATTCCCCCGGCGGCACTCCATTTATTGCCAAGTTCTTCGTCGATTACCAGTGCTTTTCCGTAGTATTCCAATGCGCGAGGGTAGTCTTCAAGAGAATGATACACGTTCCCGATATTGCAAAGACTGTTTGCTAACCACTGTTTATTCCCTAATTCTTCATTGATAACCAGTGCTTTAGTGTAGTATTCCAATGCCCGAGGGTAGTCCGAAAGACTATCATACACAAGCCCAATATTTACAATTAAGCCGACTTTTCGGGTGAGGTTTCCATTCCGCTCGCAAAATTTTAGTGCCGTTTCTGCCTGCTGAAGAGCAAGAGAATAATCTGATCGTGACTGAGAAATAGTATTGAGCCGATTGTAGGCGTGTGCCACTACCTCAATAATCGCGCATTTCAGCGAAGTTTTTTCGCCTTCCTCACCCAAATCATGTCGCTCTACTTCTGGTTCGAGCAGAAATAGGGCTTCATTGGCACAACGTTCGGATTCATCGTAATTTGATGTTTCAAAGAAGATTCGCGCTTCGTCCAGCAGTGAGGTTGATGTGTCGATTTTTGCTTGAATGTCTAGATTTGTCATTATTTTTTCTCCATAAAATAGGTTTTCATCATGCCTTTGCCTTTGATGTCAATTTCGCCACGCTTTATAAATTGTATCGGTAGTTCATTGAGCGAAGTCGAAATGAGCATGTTTCTAAACTCGTCGCTCACATGGATTTTCCCCGGCTCACCATGCGATTCCATTCTTGATGCCGTATTCACCGCGTCACCCCACAAATCATACGAGTATTTATTCTCGCCAATAATTCCTGCAACTACACTTCCCGAATGCAAACCAATTCTAAACTCCAAATCTTCTGGAACAGAAATTCTCTGGTCACTTGAAAAATTTTCTAACATCTCAATTGCCACAAGTGCTGTGCGCTCTGCATGATTTTCTACTGCAATCGGCGCGCCGCAGACTGCCATATATGCGTCACCGATGGTCTTAATTTTTTCGAGTCCATGTTTCTTACAAATCATGTCAAAACGTGTAAATATCATATCAAGAATATCTATTAATTCTCCGGCAGGAAGTTGTGACGACAGTTGTGTAAATCCAACAATATCAGCAAACAACACACTCACATTTTCGTGCGTATCAGCGATTTTCTTTTCACCTTTGAGCAAACGGTCAGTGATAGTAGGAGGTAGGATATTAGAGAGAATCTCATCTGTTGCCTTTGAGCGAGCACGCTCAATCGCTAATTGTTTTTCACGTTCTGCCTGCTTACGCTCTAAGTCAAATTTATCGGCCTGCTTCCTGATACTTTGATTCAACACTTCCTTCTCGAGATTATGATAGAGCTTGTAATGTTCGTATGCTGATATTCCATCGCCAATCTGAGCAAAATATGCGGCAAGCTCTTCATGAATTCGAGCAACTGTTACCTGTTGATCCATCGACA
>JAFDZU010000068.1:0-14029 GCA_018266765.1 Bacteroidota bacterium | reverse complement strand
TTTAGCTCATTGCGGCGAATTGCGAGAGTCTTTAGTAATCTAAGTTCAGCAGAATCATAGTTTCCTAGTGATGTCTCCACCATTGCAATTCCGGCCAGCCAAAATCCTACAAACCGCAGGTCACCTATTTCTTCGGAAATCCTCAGCGCCTCCAATTGATATTGAAGTGATTTTTTATTATCACCAAGTCCTTGATACACGAGTCCGAGTGAGCCGGTATTTCTGGCTACACCGCGCTTATCATTGATTTTTTCACAGAGAAGCAATGCTTGTTCATAGTGGTCAATTGCCCGAGAAGAGTCATCAAGTGCCTGATAGAGCGCACCTATATTTCCGAGAAGCCGAGCAATGCCTTCAGTATTTTCATTTTTTTCTTCGAGAATAATGGCTTGGTTATAATATTCTAATGATTTTCCATAGTCGGATAGACAGTTATAAACATTTGCGATATTACCAAGATAGAGAGCGGCATTGTAGTTGTTACCGAGTGATTCAGCTATCGATAATGCCCGTAGATAATAATCGAGAGCTTGCTGATAATCTGATTGGTAAAAATACAGATTTCCCAGACTACCTAAATCCAATGAGATACCTTCCAAATCTTGTATTTCTTCATCGAGAGCCAAGGCACGATACTGATAGTCCTTAGCAACCTTATAGTCGGTCAGGTTTTGACAAGCATCTCCAATATTACGCAACGACCTAGCAGACATAGACTTATCGTCGGTAATTGTGCTGGAATGAAGGCACAAGTTGTAATGATCCAGTGCGAGCGTGTACTCACTTCTGCGATAAGCAATTTTACCGAGAATACTGTGCGCTTCAGCTCGTAAGATATTCGACTCAATCTCCGAAAAGAGTACCCCGTCGCTTGCTTCCAAGACCTGCCTAAGTATTTGCTCTGCATTAAGTAAATCCTCTTCGGAACACGCTGTTTTGGCTCGCTCGATGTTGGACAGTTGTATTTCAATCGCCGTCATGCCTTCTCCATAAAATAGGTTTTCATTTTTCCTTTGCCTTTGATGTCTATTTCACCGCGAGGGATAAATCGTATCGGCAGCTCATTGGTCGCAGTCGAAATGAGCGCAGTTCTAAATTTTTCGCTTACATGGATTTTCCCTGCTTCGCCGTGTGATTCCATTCTGCTAGCTGTATTCACCGCATCACCCCAAAGATCGTAAGCATACTTGTTCTTGCCGATGATTCCTGCTACTACACTGCCCGAATGAATGCCTATTCGCATAGCTATCGAGATATTTTCTACTAGTACAGGTAACTCCTCGATTGCTTTCTGCATTTCAAGGGCCATTGCACCCAGACGCTTGGCATGGTCGTCACATCTCTCCGGCAAGCCTGCAACTACCATGTAACAATCACCAATGGTCTTAATTTTTTCACAACCGTATTTGTCAGCAAGTAGGTCAAATGTATTGAAGATTCCGTCAAGACCTGCTACGAGCTGTTCGGGTGTGACACGTTGGGAGAGTTTTGTAAAACCCACGATATCGGCAAAAAGCACCGACACGCTGTCATAACTGTCCACGATTGTTTTTTCGCCTTCAATCATGCGGTCGGCTATTTGGGAGGGAAGAATATTATGAAGAATCTTCTCTTGTTCTTGAAATCTGGCGAGTTTCACTTGACGGTCGCGCTCGGATTCCTGGATTTTGCGACGATGCTCCATGAGCTGGGCTTGCTTTGTGGCTCCCTCGCTCTGAACTTCTACATAAAGTTCGTGGTACTGTTTAAAGTGATATTGTGATTCTTTCCAACGCTGTTCTTGCTCATAAAGTGTGGCTAGAATTTTGTGATTGGCTAAAAGATTATTTTTTGTTCCTAATGATTCATTCATTATAATTGCTTTATAAACAAATTCTTCAGCTTTTTCAACATTATATTCCTTAAATGACGGCGTAGCATATACTGAACCAATGTTTCCAATATTATTAGCCGAACTTTGCTTATCCCCTACTTCATCTGACATTGCTACAGATTCAAAATAGTATTCTAATGCACGTGCATAATCTGAAAGTTCATAACATACTCCTGCAATATTTCCTTTGTCCCTCGCAACACCGGCATAGTTACCGATTTTTTCATTGATTGCAAGAGATTTATATAAATATTCCAATGCAAAAGAAAAGTCTGACAAACTTTGATATACCAGCCCGATATTTCCCAATATATTTGCTGTGAACTGCTTATTATCTGTTTCCTCGGCAAAGGCAAGTGCTTTATAATAGTATTCATTTGCATTTTTGTAATCAGCAAGCTCATTGTATACAATACCAATATTGCATAGTGTTCCTGCTAAACTCCCTTTATTTTCTAATTTCTCATCTATCTCTAATGACTTCAAATAATACTCTAAAGCTGTCTGAAAATCAGCCATATCAACATATACGAGCCCAATATTACAAAATGTAGAAGCTATACCTGCTTGATTGCCAATTTTCTCATCAATACTAAGAGATTTAGCACTATATTCAAGAGCTTGGGAATAATCCGAGAGATTCCAATATACCAACCCTATATTACCCGTAACGCTAGCGATAGCACTTTCATCTTCTAATTCTTCAACCAAAACAAGCGTTTTATTGAAATACTTTAAAGCATTGCGATAGTTTGACAAATTCCAATATAAACCTGCTAAATTGTTCCACCCTTTTGCTTGTAATTTTTTATTGTTTGCTTTTTCAGCTAGTTCAACAGCTTTTAGCGAATGTGGCAGTGCTTCTGTAGCCATACCGCGACGCCATAGAGATTCAGAAAGAGTAAGAAGAAGATAGCAGTGTAATTCTTCTTTGCCTCCAGAATCGACTGCAAGAAAATAGCCAAGAAGTTCTTTTGCTTTGGTCACACCGAGTATAAAGTCTCCGTTTTGGGTAATTATTTCAAGTTGCTGTACTTCTGTTTGTAGTTCTTCGTATGTCATCGATTGCTCTCCAAAAAATATGTTTTCATCATTCCCTTGCCTTTGATGTCCATTTCACCGCGTTTTATAAAAGTGAATGATGATTCACCCACTACATTTCTAAATTCTTCGGAGACATGTATTTTCCCTGCTTCGCCATGCGACTCCATTCTGCTGGCAGTGTTTACAGCGTCGCCCCAAAGATCGTAAGCATACTTGTTCTTGCCGATGATTCCTGCTACTACACTGCCCGAATGAATGCCTATTCGCATAGCTATCGAGATATTTTCTACTAGTACAGGTAACTCCTCGATTGCTTTCTGCATTTCAAGGGCCATTGCACCCAGACGCTTGGCATGGTCGTCACATCTCTCCGGCAAGCCTGCAACTACCATGTAACAATCACCAATGGTCTTAATTTTTTCACAACCGTATTTGTCAGCAAGTAGGTCAAATGTATTGAAGATTCCGTCAAGACCTGCTACGAGCTGTTCGGGTGTAACACGTTGGGAGAGTTTTGTAAAACCGACGATATCGGCAAAAAGCACCGACACGCTGTCATAACTGTCCACGATGGTTTTTTCGCCTTCTATCATGCGGTCGGCTATTTGGGAAGGCAGGATATTATGGAGGATTTTCTCTTGCTCTTGAAATCTGGCGAGTTTCACTTGACGGTCGCGCTCGGATTCTTCAATTTTTCGATGATGTTCCATGAGCTGTGCTTGCTTTGTGGCCTCTTCTGATTGAATTTCATCTTTTACTTTGATGTACTGTTTGTAATAGGAAAAAGCCGTATTTATCTCTCCCATCTTTTCATAGAGTTCTGAAAATAATATGAGCAGTTGCATTGTTAGATTTTTCGTATCAATCTCAATCGACAGGGAATATGCATTCTTCAAATACTCTAAGGCTTTGGGGTAATCCGCAAGTATGGTGTAGGCCCGCCCTATATTCCCAAGATGTCTTATAATACCAGCTTTGTCGCCAATTTCTTTAGCAATCATTAACGCTTTTCTATAATACTCTATAGACTTGGAATAGTCGGTAAAATATAAGTAAACACTCCCTATATTCCCAAGGTTAAAAGCAATGCCAGCTTTGTCACCAATTTCTTCATCAATGTGCATCGCTTTTTCAAAATTTTCTAAGGCTTTGGAGTAGTCCGACTGTTGCAGGTAAACTTCTCCAAAATTCCCAAGAATATTTGAAATACCAAGCTTGTTGTTAATTTCTTCATTGATGTTTAACGCTTTTTGATAATACTCTAAGGCTTTCGGGTGGTCGGAAAGATGGAGGTAAACAAGCCCAATATTCCCAAGGTTAGCTGCAGTATAATCTTTGCGTCCAATTTCTTCGTTGATGTTTAACGCTTTTTGATAATACTCTAAGGCTTTCGGGTAGTTCGAAAGATTCCTATAAACTTCTCCAAAATTCCCTAGGTTAGCGGCAATGCCAACCTTTTTGCCAATTTCTTCATAAATATGCAACGCTCTTCCATAATACTCTAAGGCTTTTGGATAATCGGAAAGTCTTTTGTAAACAATCCCAATATTCCCAAGGTTAACAGCAATACCATCATTGTTACCATTTTTTTCGTTGATGTTTAACGCTTTTTCAAAATACTCTAAAGCTTTCGGGTAGTCCGAAAGATAGACGTAAACATTCCCAATATTCCCTAGGGTAGGTGCAATATCAAGCTTATCACCAATTTCTTTATTAATGTTTAACGCTTTTTCAAAATACTCTAAGGCTTTCGGGTAGTCCGAAAGACGCCAGAAAACAATTCCAAGAAGATTGTAAACTTTCGCAAGAGATTGTGCATCTTCTTGTAGTTCTTGGTGTTCCAAGAGTTCATAGGCTAATGCCTTTGCTTCTTGCAATTGTGAAGATTTCCACAAATCATCACATTTTTCTATCGCTTGTTGTAGTTCTTCGTAGGTCATTATACTTTCTCCAGAAAATAAGTGGTCATTATCCCTTTGCCTTTGATGTCCATTTCACCGCGTTTTACAAATGTGAATGAGTGTTCATTTACTGCGTTTTTAAATTCTTCACTTACATGAATCTTCCCCGCCTCTCCGTGCGATTCCATTCTACTTGCCGTATTCACCGCATCGCCCCAAAGGTCATAGAGAAACTTATTCTCTCCTACTACTCCTGCCGCTACGGGACCACAATGAACTCCTATACGAACCTGTATTTCAGGTATGGTTTCTATCCAGGATTTATCGCCGTATTCTTCAGGAAATATTACCACTAAATTCTTCATCACTTCGAGTAACTTCAATGCGGCTTGGGCAGCGCGGTAAGCGTGGTCGGCATGACGTGTTGGTGCGCCAGCTACTGCCATGTACGCATCGCCAATGGTTTTGATTTTCTCTAAGCCAAACTCGTTCATTACACCGTCGGCTGCTTTGAATATAGCATTGAGTAAATGCACTAGTTGATGTGCCGTGATTGTGGTGGAAAGCGTGGTAAAATCAACAATGTCCATGAACAAAATACTCACATTGTCAAACGTGTCTGCAATGGGGTTCTCACCTTTGATAAGTCGTGCGGTTATTTCTTGGGGGAGGATATTGTTGAGGATTTTCTTCTCGCTTGCCGCTTGTGCTCGCTCTATGGCAAATTTCCTGTCGGTATCTTGCTTTTCCGCCTGCTTCTTCGCTTCTTCGCTCTGCACCTCGTCTTTTATCTCGTGGTATTTCTTGAAATACTCGTGAGCTTCTTTCCATCGTTCTTCGTTTTCATACAGTTCGGCTATGGCTTTGTGGTTGTCATATAAGGCTCGCTTTGTGCCGAGTTCCTCGTTCATGACAATTGCTTTCAGCAGATATTCTTCTGCAAGAACAGCGTCGTAACGGGTGAAATCTTTCTTGCCGTAGAGCGAGCCGATATTGCCTGTTACTCGAGCGGCTCCTGCTTTATCTCCGAGTTCTTCATGCTCGACAAGGGATTTGAGCATGTATTCCAATGCGCGGGCATAGTCCGAGAGAAAATAGTACACAATCCCGATATTACCCGTTACGATTGTGGCATCAGCTTTATTCCCGAGTTCTTCGTGCGCTGCAAGAGCTTTGAGCATGTATTCCAATGCGCGGGGGGAGTCCGAGAGACCAGCGTACACAATCCCGATATTGCCCGTTACGAGTGCGGCTCCTTCTTTATCCCCGAGTTCTTCGTAAGCGGCAAGGGCTTTGCCGTAGTATTCCAAGGCGCGGGCATAGTCCGAGAGATAATTGTACACAGTCCCGATATTGCCCGTTACTCGTGCGGTTCCTGCTTTATCCCCGAGTTCTTCGTGCGTGGCAAGGGCTTTGACCATATATTCCAATGCGCGCGGGTAGTCAGAGAGGGAATTGTATACATTCCCGATATTGCCCGTTACGAGTGCGGTTCCTGCTTTATCCCCGAGTTCTTCGAACGCGGCAAGAGCTTTGTCGTAGTTTTCCAATGAGCGCAGGTAGTCAGAGAGATTACTATACACATTCCCGATATTTACGATCAATCCGGCTTTTCGGGAGAGATTTCCATTCCGCTCACAAAATTTTAATGCCGTTTCTGCCTGCTGAAGAGCAAGGGAATAATCTGATCGTGACTGTGAAATAGTATTGAGCCGGTTGTATGCGTGAGCTACTGCTTCAAGTATCGCGTATTTTTGCGAAGATTTGTCATGCTCTTCTCCCACATCATCACGTTCGGCTTCAGGTTCGAGTAGGGATATAACTTCATTGGTGCAACGCTCGGATTCATCGTAATTTGATGTTTCAAAGAAGTTTCGAGCTTCGCCCAACAGTTCGGTTGAGGTGTCTATTTTTGCTTGAATGTCTATATTTGTCATTATTATTTCTCCAAAAAATATGTTTTCATTTTTCCTTTGCCTTTAATGTCCATTTCACCGCGAGGGATAAATCGTATCGGCAGCTCATTGGTCGCAGTCGAAATGAGCGCAGTTCTAAATTTTTCGCTTACATGGATTTTCCCTGCTTCGCCGTGGCTTTCCATTCTACTGGCAGTATTTACCGCATCACCCCATAAGTCATACGAAAATTTGTTCTCACCTATTATTCCCGCTACTACCGTACCCGAATGTAAGCCGATTCTTATATCTATTCTTTCTCCTGTGGTGGTGATATAGTTTTTCATCATATCTGCTACTTCCAATGCAAAGAGAGCAGCACTTTGTGCATGATGTTCCTGTGGTGTAGGTGCACCCGAAACTGCCATATACGCATCGCCAATGGTCTTGATTTTCTCTAAACCGTGCTTACGGCACAATTGGTCGAACTGACTGAATATGCCATTCAACATTCCAACTAATTCTTCTGCTGTGATTTTCTGTGATAATTTTGTAAATCCAACGATATCAGAGAAAAAAACGGAAACATTTTTATGTGTGTCAGCTATTGTTGTTTCGCCGGCAATCATTCGTTCTGCTATTTGAGCAGGCAAGATATTATGGAGGATTTTTTCCTGTTCTTGGAAACGAGCGAGTTTCACTTGACGGTCGCGCTCGGATTCCTGGATTTTGCGACGGTGTTCCATGAGTTGTGCCTGCTTGGTGGCTTCCTCGCTCTGCACCTCTTTTTCAATCTCGTGGTATTTCTTGAAATGTTGTTGCGATTCTTTCCATCGCTCTTCGTTTTCATACAGTCCAGCTATGGCTTTGTGGTTTTCATATAAATTTTTCTTTGTGCCGAGTTCCTCGTTCATGACAATTGCTTTGAGAAGATATTCTTCTGCAAGAACAGCGTTGTAGCCGGCGAAATCTTTTGTGCCATAGAGCGAGCCGATATTACCCGTTACTCCTACAGCAGGTGCTTTTTCACCGAGTTCTTCATACACGGCAAGAGCTTTGACCAAGTATTCCAAAGCAAGGGGGAAGTCCGAGAGATTCTTGTACACATTCCCGATATTTGCCGTTGTTAGTGCGGCTGCTGCTTTATCCCCGAGTTCTTCGTGCGCGGCAAGGGCTTTAACCAAGTATTCCAATGCACGGGAATAGTCCGAGAGTTTTGCGTACACATTCCCGATACTGCTCGTTACTCGTGCAGCTCCTGCTTTATCCCCGAGTTCTTCGTGCGCGGCGAGAGCTTTGACATAGTATTCCAATGCCTTGGTATAGTCGCCAAGATAGTAATACACACCCCCGATGTTGCTCGTTACTCGTGCAGCTCCTGCTTTATCCCCGAGTTCTTCGAACGCAGTAAGGGATTTACCGTAGTATTCCAATGCACGGGGATAGTCCGAGAGATTCTTGTACACAATCCCGATATTGCCTGTTGCTCGTGCTGCTCCTGCTTTATCCCCGAGTTCTTCGAACGCGGTAAGGGATTTACCGTAGTATTCCAATGCACAGAAGTAGTCCGAGAGATAATCGTACATAATCCCGATATTGCCCGTTACTCGTGCTGCTCCTGCTTTATCCCCGAGTTCTTCGAACGCTGCAAGGGCTTGAACGTAGTATTCCAATGCGCAAGGATAGTTCGAGAGAGAAGCGTACACATTCCCGAAGAGATGCAGGCACTTGGGTGTTACTTCGGCAAGGGAATGCTCTTCGGCAAGAGCAAGTGCTTGCCGGGCGTAGTCGAGTGATGTGGTATAGTTTCCTCGCCGCCATGCGGTAGTACCAAGGGAGAGAAGTGCGTTAACGCGAAGCGTTTCGACTTCGCTCAACGCCCCTTCCACCGAGACAGTTGCGCTGTCGAGTTCTGCCAACACCTCATAGGCTAGTTTTTCTGCTTCGATGTAGTTGCCGGATTTATTGTGTTCATCTGCTTGTGTAAGCAGTGCTTGTAGTTCTTCAATGTTCATTGTTTTGTTTTCTCTAAAAAATAGGTTTTCATCATGCCTTTGCCTTTGATTACAATCTCGCCGCGCTCAATAAATTGTATCGGTAGTTCATTGAGTGTAGTCGAAATGAGTGCGGTTCTAAAGTCTTCACTCACATGGATTCTATCTTCCTCGCCATGTGATTCCATTCTTGATGCTGTGTTCACCGCGTCTCCCCATAAATCATACGAATATTTATTTTCGCCAATAATTCCCGCAACCACACTTCCCGAATGTAAACCAATTCTAAACCCCAAATTAATCGGAACGGAAAATTTTTGTTCAATCGAAAAGTTTTCAAGCATTTCAATTGCCGCGAGTGCAGTGCGCCCAGCGTGATTTTCAACTGCTACCGGTGCGCCGCATACTGCCATGTAAGCATCGCCGATGGTCTTGATTTTTTCCAAACCGTGTTTCTTACAAATCGTATCAAAACGGGTGAATACTATGTCGAGAATATCTATTAATTCTCCTGCCGGAATCTTTGCAGACATTTTAGTAAACCCAACTATATCAACGAATAGAACACTTACATTTTCGTGAGTGTCCGCTATTTTCTTTTCACCTTTCAGTAACCGTTCGGTAATGTTTGACGGAAGAATATTGGCAAGTATCTCATCGGTGGCTTGCGAACGGGCACGCTCAATTTCATATAGTTTTTCGCGTTCTGCAACTTGCTTTTGCTGTTCGATTTGGTGTGATTTCCTATGTGCTTCTTCACTTTGAACTTCTTTTTCTAAGTCGTGGTATTTCTTAAAATGAAAGGAATGTTCTTTCCATCGTTCCTGACGTTCATACAATTCGGCAAGGTATTGACGATGACCGTACAATTGCAATTTTGCTCCAATTTCTTCATCTATTGCAATTGCTTTCAGCAAATACTCCTCAGAAATAACTTCGTCATACTCTTTAAAATTAGTATTTGAATAAAGAATACCGATATTTCCAAGATTCATTGCACATCCATCTTTTTTGCCAATCTCTTCAGTGATGGCAAGCGACTTTTGAAAATACTCTAATGCAAGGGAATACTCCATCAGACTAACATAAATATTTCCAATATTTCCGAAGTTAACGGCAATGCCGTCTTTCTTACCAAGTTCTTCATATATCGCAACCGCTTTCTGTAAATACTCCAAAGAACGCTGATATTCCGAAAGATTCCAATGCACAACTCCAATATTTCCAAGATTAATAGCAATACCCTCTTTATTACCAACCTCTTGATTGAGCGAAAGTGCTTTATGCAAATACTCCAGTGCAAGTGAATACTCTGCTAAATTCCAATAAACAATTGCAATATTCCCTGTATTATTTGCAATGCCACTGATTCTGCCATGTTTTTCATCTATTGCAAGTGCTTTATGCATATGCTCTAATGCAAGGGAATATTCTGAAAGATTTGAATAGACATTTCCGAGATTTCCAAGATTTATAGCCAGTCCTTCTTCATTGCCAATGGCTTCAAATATAGTTATCGCTTTGCGGTATTGCTCAAGTGCAGACGCATACTCCGAAATGCTTAGGTACACATTTCCGATGCCATTTATAGCTCTTGCAACACCTAATTGGTCATTCGCAGTTTCGCTCGCGGCTTGCGAAGCAATGAAATACTCCATTGCTTTGGGATAATCGCTATGCAAACGTGCATTCGTACCAAGAAGCAGCAAAGCATGTGCACGAAGAATTTGACTGGCAGTTTCATCTATTAAAGTAGCAGGAAGGTTCACTTTACTTTTATCAAGCTCCAAAAGTACTGTATTTGCTAATGGTTCAATTTCATTATAATTACCTGTTCTATTTGCTTCTTCGGCACGGTTGAGAAGTGCTTCTAATTCTTCGTGTGTCATACTGTTTCTTCTAAAATTTATAAGAATATATTTTTAATTATGTTTAAGAATCTATACTGACTTTACAGAGCTGATTGATATTCTTCATGTATTTAATACCATAATTGCCATTGAAATTTTGCGCTTAATGACATCAACTGTACACTTCTTTCGGGTATTGCGTAGAGACGCACATCACCACCGACCCCGAGTGAACGGGTGAGTGGATAGTAGTACCCTGCGCTGACCATCCAGCCGATTTCCCACTCATTACTCGATGTAGTAATTTCAGCATTAACCAATGCATCTACATGGTAATCATAAATGCCAACTCCAGAGCTAATCTCGATGCCGTATTTCTCCATACTGAAAACCGCGAGAATCGGTATTGCACCAAGTTTTATGGCTGAGCCCACCGGCAAGTTAGCATCTTCTTTTACTAATAAATTTGAAACACGAAGCAATCCGGTTTCTATCCCAATCCCGAGTAAATGGTCCGGTCGCCACAGTACGCGCATCGTTCCCATTAATCCTGTTTGAGTATATTCTGCTTTGTCTATAATTGTCGTTCGCTGAATATACGAGCGAGAAAGCCCGAGATTCCCTTGGATAATTATACGATAATCACCACGCAAGGTATCTTGACCTAAAAGGATATTTCCACTCATCAACAGAATTATTATGATAATACTTTTCATTTGCGAATGTAATAATGGTAGGCAACAACAGTTGGATAATTCGTTAATATTCCGTCAAAATCCCCTTCATTCAAAAATTTAACGATAAATTCCGGCTGGTCTAATGTCCATACGAATGAACGGCGATTATCAATATGAAGCCGGGCAACTTCAGTAGGAAGCGAGCCGAGTGTCCAGCGAGGAGCATAAACTTTTGAATTCGCTGTTTGGGTTTGACTAACGCCAAGTTCGCAAATAGAAGGAACCTGCTCGTGTTCAGGATGAGCTGTAAATGCATTGTAAATATCTGTTGTTGCTAATCCAAAAAATATTTCTAAGCTGTCTCGCTTTCCTAATTCTTGCAGAACTCTGGCTCGTTCAAGGTATTTTTTTTGCATCGGAATTACTTTTTCTATTTCTGCGATTTCTTTAATATCTAACCAAACTGCGGTAAGCGATGTAGAATCTACAACAGCTTTCAATACATCATCCAACGTTGGAATCCGCTCACCGTTTTTGAGACGGCACAGTTCTTGAATTTGAGCATACGTGTAATTTCCAATTGGGCCAACCATATACTCGCCATTAATAAGTCGAGTGTTCAGATTCTCATCATGATAAAGAATAGGAACACCATCTTTAGTAAGGCGAACATCAATTTCAACTCCATTTGCACCTAATTTACCGGCAAATTTTATTAACTCGGTGGAATTCTCTGAAAATGGCAAACGGTCGCTATTCCTCCCTCCGCCTCGGTGTGCAATTATCCAAAATTTTCCGTCAGATTTTATATGAGCCCGAATAAACAAACCACGCACAAACCGAAGAACTAACGGATTTCGAAGGACAGCTTCATTCCCTCCAAAAACACCTCGAATTATTATACGTTGCGGGCGAGCTACTGCCCGCAGAATTTCCCTTGCTCCGTCATCGGGCTTTATTTCCAATGTGCATAATCCTGTACGCGGGGATTGTGCATATCGCCAATATCCTGCATAATATAGAGTTGAATCCTTCATACCGCTTTGCATAACGATATATGAAGAGTTTTTCTCACAGAAAATTGAGAGCCATTCGCGATCATGTTTCAAAATCACCGTATCGCCAAATTCGCCAAATCCGGATTCAACAACATAGACACCCTCGACTAAACGCCGAGAACTATTGGGAATTGAGCTTGTACCCTGTAATGAAGTAAGGAGTTGAACATCAGGTACAATCACTTTTAATTCACTGTTGCACGAGGAGAGAAAATGAATAAAAATAATAGATACCAAAACAAACAGTATTCTTGATAAAATTTGAAAATATCTATTTATTTTTTTGCTAAAATATTCACTTGTTTTCGGATAATAATACTGCTTTTTCATAATAGTATTCCAATAGAAAATTCAGGGTAAAGTAGGGGGTCGTTAAATGTTGAGAAAGCAAGCCACGATTGGTAGGCATTACTCAGGTTGTTAAGTTTCAAACCGAGCAAAACATGTGTGTTCCGAAAAAATGGTTGTTCGACATATAATGCAAGTGAACCTCCTGCTCGAATATTTCGGTCGCTCGCTACCTCAATATCTCCTGCTCGTGTACTGCGGGAAGTAACAAACAACAGTTCACCACGCAGTGTTATCAGCATTTCATCAAAAGCAATCCCAAAAGATAAATGCGGAGTATTGAGCCAGCCAATTGCATCTACATTAAAGCCGTCCATACTCGCAAAACCATACCAAACAGAACTATAATCCCCAACAGCCACCGCTAAACGTCCGTAATTAGCATTCCACTGCGCACCGAGTGAAGCAAGATTTGTGATATAATTAGTTCCTAAATGAGCAGTCAGCGCGAAATTGTACGGCAGGTTATATCGAATAGTAGCATCAATAATTGGTACTTGGCGAATTTCTTCTTCGGCTATCGGACGCGGAACAAATGTTATAGTAGAACCAATCACACCAGTAAAATGATACGGCTCAGCATTGCGGGGAAACATTACATAAACGCTTGCAGAATCATATTCTTGAGCTGATAATGCAGTTGCAACAAACAACAGCAACAAAGAAAATTTTATCATAAAATTATTGAATTATTAAAATTATAATTGTTCGAATTTCTCTAAAAAATAGGTTTTCATCATCCCCTTGCCTTTGATGTCCATTTCCCCGCGAGGTATAAATTGTAAAGTCTGCTCATTGAGCGATGTCGAAATGAGAGCGCTTCTAAATTCTTCGCTCACATGAATCTTCCCGGCCTCGCTGTGCGATTCCATACGACTCGCCGTGTTCACCGCATCACCCCAAAGGTCATACAGAAATTTGTTCTCTCCTACTACGCCCGCCGCTACCGGTCCACAATGAACTCCTATGCGAACCTGTATTTCAGGAATAGTTTCTATCCAACTTTTATCGCCGTATTCTTCAGGAAATATTACGACTAAATTCTTCATCACTTCGAGTAGCTTCAATGCGGCTTGGGCAGCGCGGTGAGCGTGGTCGGCATGACGTGTTGGTGCGCCAGCTACTGCCATGTACGCATCGCCAATGGTTTTGATTTTCTCTAAGCCAAACTCTTTCATTACCCCATCGGATGCTTTGAATATCGCATTGAGTAAATGCACTAGTTGATGTGCAGTGATTGTGGTGGAAAGCGTGGTAAAATCAACAATGTCCATGAACAAAATACTCACATTCTCAAACGTGTCTGCAATGGGGTTTTCGCCTTTGATAAGACGGGCTGTTATTTCTTCGGGGAGGATGTTGTTCAGAATTTTCTTTTCGCTTGCCGCT
>JAFDZU010000067.1 GCA_018266765.1 Bacteroidota bacterium | reverse complement strand
TCGGGTGCAACATTATACAGAATACCCGACATTTCCAAGAAGTATTTTCATGAGAGTAAAAATATTTTTAAGACTAACAATAGAAAGCCCTTCCGAGAAGAATGAGCTTCATCCAAATGGGTTTAAATTCAGTATTATAATCAGTGATTAAATATGAAGAGTGATTTCTGCGAAGAATACAAACGCGGGTTTATTTTAGACCAATGCGCCACCTGAATTTATCGCCGACATTGCCCTTGCCGCACCTGCGATAATGAAATGTTCGATACTATTGGTGGCACGGGTGATTCCTATTTCAAGGTCTGCGGTTTCATCGGGCGAGAAATTAGAGAGAACATAGTCAATCATTCCGCCCGGCTGGAAATTTTTGCCGATACCACAGCGTAGCCGCCAGAAATTTGGTGTTTTAAGTTCTTCTATAAGTGATGTAATTCCGTTATGCCCGCCGTCCGAACCACCTTGTTTAATATGAACTTTGCCAACCGGAAAGTTATATTCATCTACAACTGCAATAATTCGTTCGGGAGGAAGTTTGTGGAGTCGGGCGAGTTTAATGATTGCCTCACCCGAAGCATTCATATAGGTTGTGGGCTTTACCAGAAGTACGGTGTTTCGACGAAGTTTAATCTCAGCTTCCATCCATTGCCCTTTGCCGGGTTGAAGAGATTTCCCGTGTTTATTGGCAATTGCATCTATTACCATCCATCCGATATTATGGCGAGTTCGTTCGTAGTTACTACCCGGATTGCCGAGTCCTGCAATTATCCAATCCATTGTATTTTTTGGTTATACTATTTTGGTATATTCAGAGGTAAGTAGTACTAATTTATGGTGGTAGAATTAATCTCGAATAAACGGTTTGAACCATGTTTCGCCGATTCCGACCGTAACGCTGAATCGTCCGAATAATTCTTGCACCAACCCATTGGTAGTATTGCCACGTGTGCCGATAGTTGCCGCACCATCAAGCATAGCACCTGCTCCAAGCGGAATTTGCATCCCGAATGAACCGAAATACTCATTAATTCCTATACCGTTAATTGTGTAGTATAATTGCTGATAACCGCCACCGAGATTGAAAGCGATTCTATCTCCGAAAGCTGTTCCGGGAGAAAATGTGGCCAGCCGCGATATACCAAAACTAAGACGTTGTGCCGAACGAAAGGTGGCTCTTCCCCCACGATAATTCATCGAGGAGAAGTCCTGCATTTCCGCATCAAGAGCAAATAGGAATTTACCGGATTTATACGAAGCACCAAGCCCTAAATTTGTTGGCATTGGCGTAGAAAAATCTTGCTCAAACGAAGTGTCACTCGCAAGTTGTGACGAACTTAATGTACTGTATCGAATTTGGCTTGTGCCATGAAGTGCCGAATACGACGAAAATGTGGCACCAAGAAGAAGATTCGACATCGGAGAATAGAGAAGTCCTGATTTTACTCCGTATCCCGTAAAATCGTCATTACGTTGATTGACAGAAGAAAAGGCATCCGTTGCAAAAAGAATAGTTTGCACCACCGAACTTGACTTGCCGAATAATCCGATACCTGCAAATCCAAACGAAAGATTATCAACTATTTTAAATGCTCCACCGATGTATCCTGCCGAAATTCCACCCTTTCCACTTGCATCAATCTCACCATTGATAGTATTTCCTTTGGCAACGACACTTGTGGGAGTTGTGAGTGAATAATTTATCGAACTAAACGGAAAGAAACCTAAACTTGCCGCAACGCCGAGTGTCGTGTCAATCGAAAAGAGAGTTGCAATTCCTTCAAGTTTTCCGTTATTTTGACCTGTTGTAGCTTGACTATTAGAAACCGACTGTTGATTAAACCGAAATCCACCCTGCAATCTCGTTGTTTTCACTATTCCCCATGCCGCAGGATTCGCAAGATTAATTGCATAATCTGACGGAACGGCAATTTGTGTTCCGCCAAGTCCATCATAGGTAGCACCAAGAGTATTTCGCAAATCTCCAATTCCAAACAGCGTATAATTGGACCCGCCTTGTGCATGAAGTTCGGAGAATATTACTCCAAAAAGAAAACTAATAACTACAAGAATATTTTTCATAATTGATTTTCTAACGCTATCTTAAACAAGGAAAAACGAGAAATAAACACACAATAAAAATAGGACTTACAAAAAATACAATCTTCAAATAAGTAGTTTTTTAGCACACTTACCGATTGTGATATTTTTTGTAAGCCCTTATAATTTTTAATTACTCTTGTGAGTCGTCTTCAGCTACTTTTTCGAGATCAGTTACTTTTTCGAGAATTTCAGCAACAAATTTAATGTCTTCGGGAATTTCTTCTACAGCTACTTTTGGAAGAATCTGATAATCAAATACCAATTCATTCGTATTGCTGTCGAATTCTACCAAAACCTTCGCTTTTTCTTTCACAACATTTTTGAGCATTTCCTCCGAAAGAGGATCTTCGAGATAGCGTTGCAATGCTCTGCGAAGAGGGCGTGCACCATATTTTTCATCAAATCCTTTTTCTACTAAATAATCTTTCGCAGATTGACTTAGCTCAAGGTCAATTCCCATTGAATTGAGTCGTTTGTAAAGTGTCTGAAGCTGAATATCAATAATCTGATGAATATGTTCTTTGGCAAGTGGACGGAACACGATATAATCGTCAATTCTATTCACAAACTCAGGATTAAACATCCGCTTCATTGATTCTTCGACGGTTGATTTCATCTGTTCATAATCATTATCAGGTGTTTTTTCCGAGAAACCGATGCGTCCGCCTGCTTTAACATCTCGCACACCTACATTTGATGTCATGATTATTACCGTATTCTTGAAGTCAATTTTCCGTCCCAAACCGTCTGTCAATATACCGTCATCAAAAACTTGAAGCAATATATTAAACACATCGGGATGAGCTTTTTCAATTTCATCTAAGAGTATAATACTATATGGCTTACGGCGTACTTTTTCGGTTAATTGACCACCTTCTTCATACCCCACATATCCAGGAGGTGCTCCCACCAAACGTGACACGCTGAATTTTTCCATATATTCACTCATATCAATACGAATCAGAGCATCTTCACTGTCGAACATATATCGAGCAAGTGCTTTTGCAAGTTCAGTTTTACCAACACCTGTCGGGCCTAAAAACATAAATGAACCAATCGGACGAGTAGGATCTTTAAGACCGGCGCGTGCGCGCCGAATTGCCCGTGAAAGATGCTTCAATGCTTCATCTTGTCCAACAATCTGTTTCTTGAGTTCCTCTGCCATTTTAAGTAGTTTTGCAGATTCACCTTCGGCAATTTTATTGACAGGAATTCCTGTAATCATTGCTACAACATCGGCTATATCTTCGTCAGTAACAGTATAAATTCTCGTAGAAGCCGCGGCTTCCCATTCTTCTTTTGCTGTTTCGAGTTCATTCTGAAGGCGTTTTTCAACATCGCGCAATCGAGCAGCTTCTTCAAAATTTTGCGATTTAACTACATTATTTTTATCGGTGCGAATTGCTTCGATTTTACTTTCTAATTCTGTAATTTCTTTCGGAACATGAATATTCGACAAATGCACTCTTGCTCCCGATTCGTCTAAAACATCAATTGCTTTATCCGGCAAATAGCGGTCGGTAATATACCGTTCGGCAAGGCGAACACATGCGGTAATTGCTTCGGGAGTATAAGATACGCCATGATGTAACTCATAACGGTCTTTTACATTTAAAAGAATTTGAATCGTTTCTTCACCTGTTGGCGGTTCTACCACAATTTTCTGAAAACGACGATCTAATGCGCCATCTTTTTCTACAAATTGACGGTATTCATCGAGAGTAGTTGCCCCGATACATTGAATTTCACCGCGTGCAAGTGCGGGCTTGAACATATTAGAAGCATCTAACGAACCCGACGCGCCACCAGCTCCGACAATTGTGTGCAACTCATCAATGAAAAGAATCACGTCTTTTGCTTTTTCGAGTTCGTTCATTACGGCTTTCATACGCTCTTCAAATTGCCCGCGATATTTTGTTCCGGCTACAAGCGCGCCTAAATCCAATGTTACAATTCGTTTGTCGAACAGCGTACGCGATACTTTTTTCTCGATAATTTTAAGAGCTAATCCCTCGACGATAGCAGTTTTACCAACACCCGGTTCGCCAATTAACACAGGATTATTCTTTTTTCTGCGTGAAAGTACCTGAGCCACTCGTTCAATTTCTTTTTCACGACCAACCACAGGATCAAGTTTATTCTCGACTGCGAGTTTTGTTAAATCACGACCAAAATTATCCAAAACCGGAGTTTTCACACGCTCGACAGTAGCACCTTTGCTTGGTTTTGAACCTTCTTTTTTACTGCCGGCCGGCGAACCGCTGCTCGGATGTCCGTGAATAATATTATCAAGTTCAGTACGAACCGTATCATATTTTATCGAAAACCCTGCGAGTATTTGCGTCGAAATATTATCTTCATCACGAAGCAAAGACATAAGTAAATGCTCGGTACCGATGAGAGTGCTTTTATAGAGTTTTGCTTCGAGGTATGTTATTTTTAATACCTTTTCGGCATTTTTTGTTAGTGGAATATTGCCAATTGTCAGCGTTCCACTTGTCGCACGAAGTGAATCTTCAATGCTTTTTTTAAGTTTAAATAAATCTACTCCGAGATTACGCAGAATCTTTACAGCCATTCCGTCGCCTTCACGAATTATTCCGAGTAAAAGATGCTCCGTACCGATATAATCATGCCCAAGACGAAGTGCTTCCTCGCGGCTGAGGCGGATTACATTTGATACACGATCTGAAAAGTTGCCTTCCATAATTTTATAAAGTAAGAAGTGAGAGAAAAAGTATATGGACTTTCATGGGCTACAATGACGCACCAATCAACGATTTTATTGCTTCAATTATCATACCTAACCTATCGGCAATTGCCATAAGAACTATTCAATTGATTCTCAAAAATACCTTTATTTTATCATTTTCTACTCAAATTCTTCCTATTTATCGTATGCTTCTCCTAAAAAAACAACTCCGAAAGTATTATTTGTATATTCAATTCCTAACAACGTCCAAGTAGTCTTGATAATTAAATGATAACTTGGAAATTCGGTGTAGATTCGCCAAATTTGCATAAAACAAACAGCTTACCAATTCAACTTTACTGCTTTTATGCCTAAGAAGACAACTAATCATTCCAATCTCAAATCAGATTTATTTTTTAATCGTGAATTAAGTTGGCTCCAATTTAATCTGCGCGTACTCGAAGAAGCAGAAGACCATAATCATCCGATATTAGAACGACTTAAATTTATTGCTATATTCAGTTCAAATCTTGATGAATTCTTTATGGTTCGAGTAGCCGGCATCAAAGAACAAATCGAATCAGAACTCCTCGAAATTTCCTCGGACGGGAAAACTCCGCTCGAACAGCTTGCAGGTCTTCGTGCTCAATTACTTCCGCTTGTCCTGCGCCAAACTGCAATTCTAATGAATGATGTATTGCCATCATTAGAGCGCGAAGGGGTACATATTCATCCTTTTGCAAAGCTCAATCAACGAGAGAAAGATTCGTTGTGCAACACCTTTTGTGAGGATATTTTACCTGTTTTGACTCCGCTTGCGCTTGACACAGGTCATCCTTTTCCGCGTTTGCTAAATCGTAGTTTGAATCTTGCCTTTGTACTTCGAGATGAAACCCGCGATAAGTCCGAGCGCAAAACTGCAGTGCTCCAATTGCCACCATTGCTTCGGCGATTTGTTCCGTTAAAACGAACTTCGGGGAATCATTTTGTTCTTTTGGAGCAAATTATCCAAGCACATGCAGAAATTCTTTTTCCGGGGTTGACTGTCGAAGATTCATATCCGTTTCGTGTTACTCGTGATGCAGATTTGGAAATAGCTGACGACGAAGCTAGTGATTTGCTGACTGAAGTAGCGGAGCAAGTGCGTCTCCGACGCTGGGGAACTGCCGCTGTTCGGCTTGAGGTAGAAGAAGACACACCGGAATATTTAGTTAATTTGCTGATGAATTCCTTAGAGCTTGAGCCAAATGACGTTTACCATAATAATCGTCCGTTAAACTTGCCTGATTTTATGGAACTTATGAAAATTGACCGACGGGAATTAAAAGATATTCCGTTTAATTCACGGCAGTTACCTGAATTTCAAGATTCGCCTGACGAAATATTCGAGGCAATTCGGAAACATGACATAATGGTACATCATCCTTTTGATTCGTTTACCAATAGTGTTGTGAAATTCCTAAATGCCGCCGCCGATGACCCAAAAGTTCTGGCAATTAAAATTACACTCTACCGTGCAGGCGGAAGCTCTTCACCCGTTATCGAAGCTCTCAAACGTGCAGCGGAAAATGGCAAGCAAATCACTGCATTTGTTGAATTAAAAGCTCGGTTCGACGAAGAGAATAATATTATCTGGGCAAAAGAACTTGAACAAGAAGGTGTCCACGTTGTCTATGGTGTACTCGGTTTGAAAACCCATACGAAAATTGCAATGGTCGTTCGAAAAGAAAAATCTTCGGTTAGAACATATCTGCATCTTGCTACCGGAAACTATAATTTAAGCTCATCCCGAACGTATACCGATATAGGAATGTTCACTGCTCGCGAAGAATTTGGTAATGATGCTATTCATTTATTTAACTCGCTAACCGGTTATTCGCATTATTCTAAATGGGAAGAATTTATCGTTGCTCCCGGAAATTTACGCAGTAAAGTCATTCATCTTATCCGCCGAGAGGCCGAACTCCACACACCCGAAAAACCTGGACACATTATGGTCAAAATGAATGCTCTTGTGGATGATGATGTCATTCGTGAACTTTATCGTGCCGGACAAAAAGGAGTTAAAATCCAATTACTTGTTCGTGGTATATGCTGTTTACGCCCTGGGCTTGAATCACTGAGCGAAACAATTGAAGTGCGGAGTATTTTGGGTAGATTTTTGGAGCATAGTCGTATTTTTTATTTTGCCAATGGAGGTGAGCCGGAGTTTTATCTTGCAAGTGCGGATTGGATGCCGCGAAATTTTGTGCGCCGAGTAGAATTAATGTTTCCTATTTATGAATCTCGTGTTTGTGCTACCTTGGAGCATATTTTAGCAGTCTATTGGGCAGACAATACTAAATCACGTCAATTACTTCCCGATGGCTCATATCGCCGATTGATTCCTCAAAAAGGTGAATCGGAGTTTTCTGCACAGCAGTTTTTTCTCAATGAAATAGTTGCAGGCGGCCGGAGACCTCTTACTAAGATGAAACGGATAATCCCTCCGATTACTACCAAATAATGTAAGATTTTAAGACAGAGAGTCAATAGAACCCCTTGATAAAATGATACAATACTATGGGGGATAATGAAAATCTCCTTCAACTTTTACAGTTTTTCCAAGATTAGAATTAGTTGCTTCGAAGGAAAACGTTCCATCATATTTAGCTTTACTCCATGAACTAATGGTCATCACACCGGGTTTCGAAGCAAAATATGTACTAAGCCCTTCTTTCCATACATTATTAGATGAAGCAGGAAGTATAAAACTACCTACACCCCATTGAACACTACCTGGGGATACATAGAGTTCATTCCCAAGAGCTCCACTCCCAAGTCCATCATTAGCCCGAATAACTCTATATAACGAGTATTCAGTATAAGCTGTTGGCATTGCTTTACTAACGCCGTCAATTTTTAAATTAATTTTAATGGGTCCATATTCCGGTTCTATGGGTGTATTATCTTCCACTGCTTCAATATCGAACCATTTAAATCCTATAAATCCTGAATTTGGACTCGGATAACTAATTCGTGAATAATAAATACCAATTTTATGATTTCCCTTTGTAAGAGTAAAGTCACGTTCATTATTGGAAATCAAGAGGCGATTTGCATAATCCCACACACGAAAATAGGGTTGAAAACTGGTTGCACTGGCATCTAATGTTACTTGGGTTGGTATTTTTATTCCATTTTTTAGTTCAATATAATCATTGTTTGCATCCCTAACTTTGAGCCGGACTTCTGGATAGAAATCGTTCCCTATTGTCCCGTTAAGCAGTTGATTGTACAGTGTTTCTACGAGGGTATAATCAATTAATGCGGAATTTGCAGCTTGGTAAATGTTAAAATATGCTGTTCCTATATTACTTGCGTTCTCACCTGAGTAATAGGGCTCAAAGTCTCCTATTTTCCTCACAAATACAATGTCGCGTTTGTCTGTAGTCGGAAAATTAGGGTCGCATACACTAATGTGGCCGTTAGAGGTTTTATAGGCAATAATTGCATGAGCTATTGTACCGTCACTAACATAAAGGCATTGTGGATTACCGGTTTCACGAATCGCAAAGGCAATTGAGCGATAGGTTACCAAATCTCTGTCGAAGTTTTTATCTATTTTATCATAAATCTCCAAATTTGTCCAGTGCATTTTCAATTGAAGTACCGAACAAAATCGGAAAGCATTAACGTCATCTTGCCATATTTCAGGCGTTCTGTCAATACCATTATTATCGAAAATTCCATATAAATTAGGGCTGCCGTTTTTAGTTTTTGTTGCGTAATACCACATCATAGCAATACTCTGCCCGCCACAATGTCCTGAATCTGCTATATACGACCCCCAATTAACAAACTGAAAATTATCTATCCCCAGTTCAAAACCGGTATCAAATGTGCCATCAAGTGTGGCAGCATCAATACTTGAAATAAAAATTGAGGACTTTTGTGTTTCAACTTGAATAGTTCCTATAGATTTTACTCCTCTTGTATCAGCTATTTTTGAGTATGAAAAATGTCTGGTAATAAATCGCATTTCAGATGAGTCTTCGTAAATCAGTGGTAATGCCTCAATTTTTTGAGTTGCTTCATCATACTGAAAAGCCAATGCAAACTGTCCCGTTGGAATCTTGACAGGAATCCTTACAGTCATTGGTTTCTCGGAATATCCACCACCATTTGAAATAGTAATAAGAGGAGTGAGGATTTTAATATCATTGCCGTAACCATGCTTCGTAATTTTTGAAGTTGAAATCTGATAATTACGAGAATCTGTATATGCTGAATCAGGAATGCTAATTTGAAGTCCATTTACTTCACTATTAACATTATTTATAAGGATGGTACCACCTCTTGAAGAAACAACTTGATTTAGTAGTTGGCTGCTGTTACCTGTTTCTAATTTTGATAGGGGTGAAACAGAATTTTCACCACATCCACTAAACAATATTGCAAAAATAACGAAGGAACTCGCTAGGATATTTGTTGTTTTGCTTGCAAACATATCTCCCCCTCAACAGTTGATATACTCTACAATAGTTTAAATATATTTAAGTACTAACAAAAATAGAATATTTTTCATACTTTAGCAACATATTAATTAATGCAGAAAATCTGAGATTCAACTTGTTTATTAATTGGGTTCATAACCCAAATTCGGACTGAGCCAGCGTTCAATTTCTTGGATTGTCATGCCTTTTCGACGGGCGTAATCTTCTACTTGGTCACGTCCGATTTTGCCAACGGGAAAATATTTTGATGCCGGATGAGCGAAATACCATCCGCTTACCGCCGCAGCAGGATACATTGCATAATTCTCCGTAAGAGTAATTCCTGCATTATTTTCTACATCTAACAGCGCAAAAAGTGTTTTCTTTTCAGTATGGTCGGGGCAAGCAGGATAGCCGGGCGCAGGACGAATTCCTTGATATTGTTCGTCAATAAGTCCTTGATTATTCAGAGTTTCATCGGTTACATAACCCCAAATTTCTGTTCTTACTATGAAATGCAACCATTCAGCAGCGGCTTCGGCAAGTCGGTCGGCAATTGCTTTTGTCATAATTGCGCTGTAATCGTCGTGGTCTGATTCAAATTTTTGAACAATCTTTTCAATTCCAATTCCGGCTGTAACGGCAAATGCACCTATGTAATCTTCGCCAATTTCTTTGGGTGCAATAAAATCCGACAAACAGAGATTCGGAGTGCCGGGTGATTTTTGGGATTGTTGCCGTAAAAAATGAAGTGTACTGTTTCCGGTTGAGGTTCTTAATTCCACATCATCATCACCTAATCTATTAGCAGGAAATAACCCGCAAACACCTTTGGCTGTGAGCGATTTGTCGTGAATAATTATATCTAATATTGCATTCGCATCATCGAAAATACGTTTAGCTTCAACACCGACTGTTGTATCGTTAAAAATGGTGGGGTATTTACCTCGAAGTTCCCACGACATAAAAAATGGTGTCCAATCAATAAATTCACGGAGAGTTTCTAATGGTATATCATTAAATATAGTTAGACCGAGTTTATTTGGTTTTGTTATCATATTTTTAACGCAAAAATCAGTTCTTAATTTGAGAATAAATTCAATTTGTTCTTACGTGCATCAGCAATCGTTAGTAAGTTTTTCTCTACAGAGCGATTTGCATACTCCTTCCGTACTTTGTTATATTCATTCCTGAATTGCTCACCAAAACTTACTCTTGTTTCAGGATTTACTAAATTCCCGGCAACAGGAACAGCGCGCGAGGCATCCAAAACATGAATTACCGTTCCGGAATATTGAGGGGCAATTTTGACAGAAGTGTGAACCCGTGAGGTAGTTGCACCGCCAATAAGTAATGGTTTTGT
>JAFDZU010000066.1 GCA_018266765.1 Bacteroidota bacterium | reverse complement strand
TTGCGCTCTGATTCAGGTGTCGCTACTGAACAAATTGTCCTTGTTAAATAATATTATATACTAATAAAATTATGAAAAAACTATTTTTTATACTTCTGAATTTAGCATTTACATCTATTGTAGTTGTTGCACAACAATCAGATTCTCCTGTAGTAAAAACTCAGGATTCTCCATATTTTGGTATTTATCTTGGTGGACAACTTAACAATCATTCCGGCAGTTTTGGTGAACTTCCTGGAACTCAAAATTGTTGTACAGAATTCAAAACCGGAAGCGGATTTTCTCCTTATTTCGGACTTTTATATGATTTACCCCTTGCTCCACAATGGAAAATACAAGTTCGTGGCGGATATAATAATTTCAAGGGGATTTTCCGTGAACAGGAGTTCATTGGGAATGCTTTATCAGGAAGTGGTTCAAATGCCAAAGTTGTGGAAGCGACATCAGAACATTATCTTGAAATTTCACTCGGTGGTATTGATGCCTCGGCTCAAGTCTCATATTTCCCTATTAAACATGTACCACTTGGAATTGATTTGGGAATGCACGGTGTATTTATGCTTTCACCGTCATTCATTCAGCATGAGGATTTGATTGCGCCCAATAGTACAATATATTCTGATAGTAAGTCCTCTCAACGCAATTTCCAAAATGGAAACCTTGATAATTCTAAAGGAATAATGGCTGCTTTAGGAATTGGACTTCATTATGATATTTTACTTTCTAATAATTGGAAAATTGCACCGGAAGCAAGTTTTTTGCTTCCGTTCGGCTCACCGATTGATTTTACAGCCGCCTCAATGCCAAATGCTACTTGGTCGTTATATTCTATAAGATTTGGTGTTTCATTAGCTTATACTCCTGATATTCCATCATCAATTGGTAAAAACAATTTACGAAAACCTTATAAACTGAAAGCTTCGGTAATTGCAAAACAGATTTTAAAAAATAACACAGAAACTGACATTGCAAAAATGACAGTTGAGGAAACGTTGAGCAAGCAATTATATCCACTATTACCGTATATTTTCTTTGATGAAGGTGAGAGCACAATTCCAATTCGTTATAAAAATTTACGCAAAGATCAAACTTCACAATTTAATGTTGACAAGCAATTCTTATTCACAAACACAACAGCTGATGATATTGCAACAGTAAATATGGATGTCTATTATCATTTATTAAATATAGTCGGCTATCGAATGAAAGCGTATCCGGGGGCATTAATAACTCTTGTTGGGTGTAATAGAAATTCAGGATCGGAAACAGGTGATACAGCTCTTTCTCGTCAAAGAGCACAATCTGCAAAAGATTATTTAGTTCAAAATTGGGGAATTCAACCTCAAAGAATCTCACTTAAAGTCCAAAATTTACCTTCACTTGCTTCTTCGACTTCGGTAGATGCCGAGGACGGTCACACAGAAAACAGACGAGTAGAAATAGAATCGTCTATTCCCGAAATTATCGAACCGTTAGTAGTTCGTGATACACTTCGTGAAGCAAATCCACCGGTAATTCGATATAGAATGAATGTAGAAAATGAAAACCCTATTCAAGATTGGACACTTACGGCAAAACAACCGGCATTACTTGTAGTTAATCAATCCGGTATCGGCACTCCACCTGAATATTACGACTTCAATACAATTAAACGATATAAGAATATTCCTCGTGATTCAACTGATATACCCTATACATTCACGGTGCATGATGTACGTGATTCGATGAGTACTGCTTCGGGTGTTATGCCGGTAGAACAGCTTACTATTCAAAAGAAAAAGATAAATCGAGTAGGAAATTTAGATGTCAATAAATATAGGATTATCATGTTTGATTTTAATTCTGATATACTAAATAGTGCTCAAAATAGAATAATTGAAAAGTATATTCGAGAAGACCTCAAATCAAATTCCTTGGTTGAAGTCGTAGGGCATACAGACCGCAAAGGAAATGATGTATCGAATCAAGCTCTTTCTGAAAATCGTGCTTCCAATGTAGCAAGTACGATTTCAACCGGAAAAATAAAAACAAAAGGTGTTGGCGAATCAAACCCAACGTATTCAAATGAACTGCCTGAAGGAAGAATGTATAATAGGACGGTAGAAATAACAGTAAGTAATCCGATAGAGTAAGAAATTAGATTTAAAAAAATTACTTCTAAGTTTCAATATCGAGGAAAAAAAAGTAAATTTCAGTACTTTATTTTTACTTTAAAAGCATATTCAATTTACATGATAAATATCATTGGTTACTAAAAATTAGAAGACTAATTTCGTAAGTAATAAGGATGTATTTTTACATTATTTTGATTTGCTTATTACTTACAAAAAATTGGTTGGCGATGTTTTAAAAACATTATATGATTTAGATTCTATAAATTCGTTGTATTATGGGGCAGATTTAGTTCAATCCTTGTGTAATATTTCTGAATCAGAATTCAATGATTTAATAAAGCAATTATTAGATGAGAATCTCATCAGTTCTAAATTGCAGATGTCTTATTTAGCAGGAGATAAGGTAACTGCAATTAAAATTAGTAAAAATGGTATTGAAGTTGTGCTTGGCATAAAACCAACTCCCTTTCCGATTGTAATTGAATGAATTAGGAGGAATATTTAATTAAACATGACAAATAAGATATTCTACTAAATTTTTAAAGCCCTTTGATAATTCGAAGGGCTTTTTTACGAGACTGAAATTTAATGTTTTATTGAAAGAAAATCTGAATACTACTTAAAAAGATGAATTAATAAGCTACAAATATTGGTTTATTAATATTTTAGGTATTCGTTATATTGTCACATAATATCAAAATTTTAAATCGAATTGAACTAAAACTGATGAGTGAATTATTACAACAAGATGAGATAGAAAATTCGCCTGATTTATTAAATTTCAAACACGTTGCATTTGGTTTAGGTGCGGGGTTGGGGATTTTTTTTCTCTATCAATTGTTTGGTGGTGGTCTTGTTGGAGTGATGCTTTTAACAAATAATAAAGAGTGGATTTGGCTATTGCAGGGTATAGGTCAGGTTGTATTTATGTTATTGCCCACAGTAATAATCATGAAGTATTCTCCTCTCGAGAGGAGAGGATTATTACGGCTTAAAGGTCATACCACACTTCAACAGTGGGGTGCAGGAATCGTAGGAATTATTGTATTCCAATTATTTGCAGGTAGCTTTTCGACGCTTCAAGAACAATCAATTCCTCAAAGTTTGTTGCCTTTCTATGAGAATTTAAAACAGCAGATGGAGTCAATTTATACTATGCTGTTAGGTGGCGGCGGTGGTGTAAATATTATTAAGGGATTAGCAATAGGAGCGTTAATTCCGGCAGTAAGTGAAGAGGTGCTTTTTAGAGGATTGTTGCAACGTTCGTTAGAGCAAGAATTATCACCATTCAAGTCAATTCTTTGGACAGGAATAATTTTTGGAGTTATTCATTTTAATCCGACTGATATTATAAGTTTAATTTTAATTGGTATTTATATTGGAATATTGGCATATTCTACACGGTCACTTTTATTACCAATAGCAGTCCATTTGCTAAATAATGCAATTGCAATTATGGCTATGAATCTAACAGAAGGAAATTCTACAGATTTACCCGATGGAATCCCAATGTGGATAGTAGGTTTATTATGTTCTAGTAGTATTGCAATTGTAGTTTTGTGTGCTCGAATAGTTTTACGAGGAAGAACTGAAGAATAACAAATCACCATCTTGCTTCGACTTGCAACGAGATGTTCCTAATCGGAGCAAGATTACCTAAAATTTCTACATAATAATAATCTAATATATTCTTGCCGTTCAATGTTAGAGTAATCGGAGCATTGAACGTATCTTTTAAATTATATATCAGTCTCGCATCAACTACATGGTTTGCTACACGAGCTTCAGCGTCAGGAATGATATTCAACTTGGAATTAAGTTCAGTTATTTGCGGGTCAATTTGCTCTACACGTGCAATGAAACGATAATCTGCTTGCACTTCAAATCCATTGCCAAGAGGAAGGTAAAGTTTGGTGTACCATAAGACAGGAGAGCGAAAAGCAAGAGGAATATCCAACTGGTAAATTCTAGGATTCATTAAAGTTAAGGAAGTTTCAAGACCAATTATTTTGCTTATAAAACTTTGGAAGGTAATTTCTGCACCTTGAATTCGTGCACGAGTAATATTTTCGAATTTAATATTTGCCGCTGAACTATTTATTTGAAATATAGGTTCAACTAATTGAAAAAGTTCGTTTTGAAAATAACTAATATCAATTGAACTCGGAGAGTCATTCCAATCAAATTCATGACTCATTCCACCTTCAAACGACCAACTTTCTTCAGGTAATAAGCGAAGATTTGGAACAACAGTAATACCCTGAAATCGGAGTGCAGCGAAGCGCTCGCCAACCATCGGAGCACGAAAACCTCGTCCCATAGACGCTCGAAACTGAATGCCCAATGGTGAATTATATGAAACTCCTGCTTTTGGGTTAAATTGAATATTGCGTTCGGCACTATCAGTTTTCTCAGCGTCGAATCTTCCACCAACTGTAACGATAAAATGACGCAAACCTGAGTATTCTGCTTGAGTATATGCAGAGAAAATTCGTTGTTTTGGCGAACCGTAAATAGGAGATTCTACAGAATTAAAGGTTGCATTTAAACCACTTGTAAGGAATAGGTCGCGGTTCAATTTAGCAGAAAGTTGTGCTTCGTTGTTAAAAACAGTAGCGGCTGAATTAATTGCTTGCACACCAGTTTCCAATCCTTCATTATGAAAATCGGTAGAGAATATTCCGCTTCGCAAAATTAAAAATACTTCTTCATTAAAAAAATGTTTGAGTTCGAGGGCAGTGGCAAGTTTTTGAGAATTAATGCGTTCATTCAGATTCGTACCAGTCGGAGGACGAGTAGCACTATCCAAACTATTCCAATACACCCAATTTGCATGGTCTTCACCGGCTGTATTGATAAAACCCGTAAGTATCGTTTTTGTCGAGAAAGAGTAGCCAAGTTTAGAATAAAAATTCCAACGTTTGGAGTCATCAAACTCACGGTAACTTTTATCGTATTTTGTTCCAACCGAAACAGTTATACTAAAATCATCAATCTTTTTTAAAATCCCGGCATCAAATCCATATTGTTCGGGAGGAGAATTAAAAACCTTCCAAGCATCATACTTGGGTTGTGTGAATAATCCTCCAAAAGCTCTAAAACGCACATCTAGTTTCTCAGTTGGTTCTTTTGTGAAAATACTTACTACTCCACCCAATGCTCCCGTTCCATACAGCGCAGAACCGGCACCTTTGATTACTTCAACTCGTTCTACATTTATAAATGGAAGTGCATCAAACTTCATATCGCCATTATCACCCGAAAGCATCGGAAATCCGTCAAGCAATAAAGCAACTCGCGAACCCAATCCAAGTGCAAAACCCGATGAACCGCGAATACTTACTTGGTCACGAGAAATGTTCACTCCGGGAATATATCGAAGAGCATCATCAATTTTTGTAATATTTCTTTCTTGGAGCTGCTGTGCGTCAATCACCGAAATACTAATAGGAACATCTTGAATGGATTGAGAATGTTTGCTTGCCGACACCACAATTGTAGCTGCTCTAATTTCTTGTGGACGAAGTGAAATTATAAAAGTAAGAGTATCATTATCTTTGATTGTAATTGATAATTTTGTAGAATAGTATCCTATCATCGAGGCAATAAGATTGTAATTCCCCTCGGGTATAGCTGAAATAAAAAACTCACCTGTCTTCGTTACATTTGCACCGCGAGCGGTTGATTCAATTCGTATTGTAGCCCCTGCAAGTGGTAATTCTCTAAGGGAATCTTGAACTTGTCCTTTGACACAGCCGCCTTTTGCTTCGGCAAGTTGAACTGAGAATAAAGTAAGAATTAAAGAGAATGATACGTAGTAGAGTAGTTTCATTGTATTTGCTCTTTTAGAAGGGTTGCGGTGGTAAATTCTCAAAATCAACAATTATATCGGCGCGATTTAATTTGTCTCTTTCTATGATAATCGAAGATGGCTTTGTGTTATCTCCGGTAATTGAATAGACACCAATTACTCGTTGTTGCTTTGTTAAATCAGCTCCATATTGTTGTGCAACTCCAATATAAACAATCTCAACAGGAAGTTCAGGAATTTCGATTGAATACAATGAAGAATCAACATTGAATGCTAAACTTGTCGGAGTAAAAAAGGCATTTCCTGTGAGTATATCCTTTAGAATACCCGAACTGTCAGGATAATGTTTAAAAGCAACAACACGAATTGCCACTACGGAGTCTTGAGCAAATTTCCAATTAGCTTTTCCACCTTTGTAAGTTATTATTCCTGTTAGATATGTTTTTCCAATTGGTGAATGTGTGTTATTTGGCTCTAAGCCACCATTACACGAAGTAAAAATAAGTAAAGATACTATTAATAAATATGTGTGTAATTTCATAATAATCATACTGTTGAGTGAAATAAATCACTGTGGTTTTCTTGGAATGTAAATTCGTTTAACATCAAATTACATTTATTTGAAAGAAGCGAATATAAAAAATTATGTAATTTGTGTTAATAATTTAAAAAACATTATTAGATAAAATTTCAATACTATGAAATCAAAGACTTTTGAAGTAATACGAATTCTCGAAGATACATATCCCAATGCACATTGTGCTCTTACAAACGAAAATCCATTTCAATTATTAATTGCTACAATTCTTTCTGCTCAATGTACAGATGAACGTGTAAATATCGTAACCCAAACTCTTTTTAAAAAATATAAAACACCCTTAGATTTTACACTAGTTCCGATTGAAGAACTTGAACATGATATTTATTCAACCGGTTTTTATAAAGCCAAAGCTCGAAATATCCAAATGTGCTGTTCTCAACTTATTGAACGATTCGGCGGGGAAATTCCACAAACTATGGAGGAACTTCACTCGCTTTCTGGTGTTGGGCGAAAAACCGCTAATGTCGTTCTTGGTAATGCGTTTGGGAAAAACGAAGGAGTTACTGTTGATACACATGTAACTCGAATTTGTAATCTATTGGGAATCGTAAGCAGTACAAATCCCGAAAAAATTGAGCGCGAATTAATGGAAATTGTTCCACAAGAAAAATGGACCATATTTACGCATCTCATAATCAGTCACGGTCGGGCTGTTTGTATTGCTCGTCGCCCAAAATGTAGTGAATGCGTTTTATCTGCACTTTGTCCTTCGTCGAAAGTCTAAGTTTTAAAGAATAAACTTACTTAAATCAACATTCTTCACAATTGAATTTAGTTTGTCACCAACTCGTTGTTCGGTGATTTCTATGATTTTATCTTCCAATTTGTCCGGTGCATCAAACATAATATCATCCAAAAGAGCAGTGAGGATTGTATGAAGTCTTCGTGCACCGATATTTTCTACTTCTTCGTTTACTTGTGCTGCAATCGAAGCGATTTTTTTGATTGCATCCTCCGAAAAAGTAATGGTGATTTCTTCTGATTCTAAAAGTGCTTGGTATTGTTTGATTAATGCATTCTCTGGTATTGTAAGAATCTTTACGAAATCTTCTTCTGTGAGATTCTTTAATTCTACCCGAATAGGAAATCTACCCTGAAGTTCGGGAATTAAATCACTTGGTTTCGATACATGAAATGCACCCGAAGCTATAAAAAGAATATGGTCAGTTTTTACCGGCCCATATTTAGTATTTACAGTCGAACCCTCGACAATCGGCAATAGATCTCGTTGGACACCTTCACGTGAAACAGACTGCGAAGAACTGTCGGAAGATTTTGAAGTTACTTTATCAATTTCATCTAAAAATACAATCCCTGAACTCTCACAACGTGAAATTGCTTCGTTTACAGCTTTTTCGTGGTCAATTACTTTTTCAGTTTCTTCAGTTTCCAAGATTTCCCTTGCTTCGACAACTGTCATTTTACGGCGTTTATTTTTCTTTGGAATAGAATTGCCGAACATTTCTTTAATATCAATTCCCATTTCTTCAAGGTTAAACGGGCCCATTATATGCATCGAAGGCATTGTATCCACTTCAACGTCAATTTCTATCATTCTCGTATCTAATTCACCAACACGGAGCTGAGATAGGAGTATTTCACGTTGTAATTTGTTTTCTGCGATTTCCTCGTCAGAAGTTGTATCGAAAGACGGTCCGCGCTTTAGTGCTGGTAATAGAATATCCAATAGTTTTTTCTCGACAGATTTAGTGACTTCTCGTTTAACTTCTGCCGTTTTTTCGGAGCGAACAATTGCTACTGAAATATCAGCTAAATCTCGTATTATGCTTTCGACATCACGCCCTACATACCCGACTTCGGTGAACTTAGTTGCCTCAACTTTAAGGAACGGTGCGCCGGAAAGTTTGGCAAGACGGCGTGCTATTTCAGTTTTTCCTACTCCGGTTGGACCAATCATGATAATATTATTCGGCATGATTTCATCACGCATACTACCTTTTACCTGTTGACGTCTCCATCGATTCCTAAGAGCTATTGCAACTGCTTTTTTGGCGGCATTTTGCCCGATTACATATTTATCAAGTTCTTCGACTATTTGTCGTGGAGTTAGGTAATCCAATGAATTGATTGAAGTTGACTGTTCGATTGTTTTTTTTTGAGTTTTTCGTTTAGCCATTTGAATTAATTTCAGATAAAGTTTAGAGTTCTTCTATTGTAATATTGCTGTTTGTATAAATACAAATTTCACCGGCGATTGTGAGTGATTTCTCTACGATTTCGCGTGAGGAAAGTTCCGTATGTGCAAATAATGCTCGCGCAGCAGATAGAGCGTACATTCCACCTGAACCAATCGCAACAATATTGTCATCCGGTTCAATAACATCACCTGTACCGCTGATTATCAAGATTTTTGTTGAATTTGCCACGACAAGCATTGCTTCAAGTCGTCGTAAGTATCGGTCTGTTCTCCAGTCTTTGGCAAGCTCGATAGAAGAACGCTCTAAATTTCCTCGATGCTTTTCAAGTTTTTCCTCAAATCGTTGTAATAAAGTGAAAGCATCAGCAGTTGCACCTGCAAAACCTACCAAAACTGAATCATTGTACACACGACGAACTTTCTTTGCCGAATGCTTCATTATTGTGTTTCCAAGTGAAACTTGTCCGTCTGCTCCGAGGGCGGCTTTTCCATCACGCAAAACACCAACAACTGTGGTAGAACGTATTTCCGGATAAAATTTAGATTTCATTAATGTATTGATTATTAGTATAGTTTTAAAGAAAAAAATGAAAATAGTAGGGCTGAATTACAATTGAGAGTGAGTCTTTATTCAACAAATACACCATCTCGCATTGAGAGAATTCGTTCGGCAAGACCTGCTACTTCGATACTGTGAGTAGCAACGACGAACGTAAGTGAAAATTCGCGCCGAATATCTTGAATAATTGTCAGAATAGCTTCTGCATTTGCCGTATCAAGATTGCCGGTTGGCTCATCTGCAATGACAAGTTGTGGGGAATTAACAAGTGCACGGGCAATAGCTATTCGTTGCTGTTCTCCGCCTGAAAGTTCGGATGGTTTGTGATTTGATCGGTGCGATAGTCCTACTTTATTCATCAATTCTTTTGCTTGAGACGATGATTGCCCAAACGGAACACCTGCAATTAATGCAGGCATCATCACATTTTCTAAAGCTGTAAATTCCGGTAATAAATGATGAAATTGAAAAATAAAGCCCACATTTTTGTTGCGAACAACTGCTGCTTGTTCAGAGGAAAGCTGTTTGTATTTATATTCTTTCTCCGAAAAATTCCAAGCGATATCTCCCGAATCAGGTTCGTCTAAAAGTCCCAGAATATGTAATAACGTACTTTTTCCGGCACCGGAAGGCCCAACTAAAGCAACAAATTCTCCCTTATGAATTTCAACAGATATATTCCGTAATACGGGTGTATCATTATGTGACTGAAGAGAATATGATTTGACAATATTACTGGCGCGGAGTAGAGCCATAGATAAACCTGAAATGTATAAACATCAATTATTTAGAAATGGAAGACGTTAAGAATTTTGCAACATCTTGTGTGAATTTTACAAGCGATTCCTTGTGAATATACATCATGTGACCCGATTCATAATACTCCATTTGAATGTTATCGTGAAGAGGAGATTCCAACCCCAAATGATTCATAGTATATTCAGTAGCGGAAAAAGGAGTTGCCAGGTCAAAATATCCATTAGCTACAAACACTTTTAAATCCGGATTCTTACTCATTGCACCACGCAAAGTTTCGGCTACGTTTGGAAATCCGCGTTCGCCTGAACCCCAATTCCAAGGATGTACTTTACCCGTGAGAATTTCATACGGCAAATCATTTTCATATTCTAAAGTTGTTCGTACATAATCATTCATTGCGGCGGTAAACGGGCCTAAAATTACTGCATCATAGCTTGGGTCATAATCTGGATTCTCACCGGCGGCATCATGGTCAATTCCTTTGAAACGACTATCTAAACGTCCAACTGACCGTCGTTCTGATCGTAATAATTCTTTAGTGTAACGGTGAATATCGAGGCGAAGATTACTATTTAAAATATACTCTTTGCTGAGACCGGTATAGCGTGCTAATTTTTCAGCAATTATTGATTTTTCGGATGAAGTTAGAGCGTCACCTTTGGTGAGTGCAAGTAAATATTCATTCGTCGACCATACTCGAACTTCGTCAACTGTTTTTTTAAGGTTTACTTGTAAATCTGCAGGAAGTCGTTTATGAAACCAAGAAGTTGCTGTATAGGCAGGTAAATACAACCAATACGGCATATCATTTCCAGGACCAAACCGCAAAGTTTGAAATTGTAATACTGTCGAAATTAGTATAATTCCATTTAGTGTCATACCATAGGTTGATTGTAAATAACCGGAAAGCCCTGCAGCGCGAGTAGTCCCATAACTTTCACCGGCGAGAAATTTAGGAGAAAGCCACCGTTTGTTTTGAGTCGTATATCTGCGTATAAAATCGCCAACAGAACTAATATCTTCGTCAATTCCATGAAATTGCTCTGGTTTCTCGTCCTTTGCCGGGCGGCTGTAACCCGTTCCAACCGGATCAATAAAAACTAAATCAGTAAATGCTAACCACGAATATTCGTTGTCTATGACTTTAAATGGTGGAGGAAGTGCATTTCCATCATCTGCAAGTAGAACTCGTTTTGGTCCTAATGCACCTAAATGTAACCAAACCGAAGATGAACCCGGACCTCCATTAAAAGTATATGTAATTGGACGTGTAGCTGTTTTTTCACCGTCTTTGGTGTAAGCAATATAAAATATATTTGCTTTGTGCTTTCCGTCTTCATCAGTGATTTTCATATAACCGGTTGTAGCAGTATAGTTTATCACCTTTCCATTGATTGTTGTCGAGTGTTTTGTAACAGTCGGAGCCGCAACAATGACGGCTGGAGAATCTGATGTTTCTTTCAGTTTATCAGGTTCGGGAGTTGCGGCATCTGCCATAATAGTTCCTTGGAATATAATAAGAATAGCAAGAAGTAGATATTTATATTTCATAGCATTACGAATTAAATTTGTTCATGGATGAAATTATAATTTTGACTAAAGTTTAATAGAAATATTGATTTTGAGATTCTCCCGCTAATTAATGTTTTCGTTCGTCCATTAACTAAAAAATTAACAGCAATCATTGTCTCAAACGGCAAATTAAGGAAATTTTGCTGTAAATTTGCAGTCATTCATCTATTTTTTATTTTTCTTGAGGTTTTAATAATGTCAGATACTCAAAGCACAAATCCTAATGATTACGAAATTCTTATTCGTCGGTATGATAATGATGCAAAATATGCTTCGTATTGCCCACAGCTTGCGATAATGATAAAAGGTACAGCACACGAAGAGGTCGAAAATTTGATGAAAGAACACATCTTACAACATATTGCAACGCTTACTAACTCAAATAATTGATATATTGTCTTGCACATTCAACCAGTTGTTTTCTAATTAAAGTATAAAAAATATGCTCCAGTTTTCAGTAATCACCATAATTATTTCATTAGTTTGTTCATTTTCTGTTACTGCACAGTGGACGATTATGCGCACTGATGCCGATATTTTAGTAAAAAAAGGGGCTCAGCAAATCTATAATCTACAATTTGACAGTGCATCAGCAAACTTTAGTAAAGTTCGTCAGATGTACCCCGAACACCCTGCCGGATATTTTCTTGATGCAATGATTGAATGGTGGCGTATTACAACGACAAGTAGCCGATCAAAACAATTAGATGATGTTTTTTTAGAAAAAATCGGAAAAACTATCGAAGTTTGCGACCGACTGATTGAAAAAAATAAGTTTGATGTTCCGGCTTTGTTTTTCAAAGGTGGTGCTGTCGGCTATCGAGGAAGATTTTATGCTTCACGAGAGCAATATTTGAAGGCAGCAGACGATGGACGTATAGGATTTGATTTACTGATGGAATGTCAAAAACTTGCACCTCAAAACCACGATGTGATGCTCGGTGCAGGCCTTTATAATTACTTTGCGGCAGTTTTACCCGAACAATATCCAATTCTCAAAGCAGCGATGTTTTTCTTGCCAAGTGGTGATAAACAATTAGGAATATTACAGCTTGTAACAGCAGGGAAGCGCGCTCAATATGCTTCAACTGAGGCAAAAGTTGTTCTTCTGCAGATATATTATCAATTCGAGAAAAACCCGACTGAAGCAATGAAAATTGCTCAAGATTTATTTACAATGTATCCGGACAATGCGTATTTTCAACGGTATTTGGGAAGATGCCAAGTTCAGTTAGGATATAGCGCAGAATATGAAGCTACTTGGCGTGATATTGTTCGGAAATGTATTGAAAAAAAGAATGGTTCGTATGATTTGCTTACAGCTCGCGAAGGTCTTTACTATGTTGGAGTTGGGCTGTTGAACCGCAATCAACTCGATTCTGCACTTCGGTATTTCTATAAATGTGACGAAGGTGGACGGCATCTCGACGAAGATGTTTCGGGCTTTACCGTAAAAGTAAATATCAAAATTGGAAATATATATGACTTGCAAGGAAAACGTGATTTAGCAATTATGCAATACAAAAAAGTACTTGCATGGGAAGACCGCCAAAATTCACATAATGAAGCTAAAGGGTATTTAGATAAACCATTTGGGAAATAAACTTTTTACTTTAATGAGACAAGTGTTTTGTAGCAGATGTTTTTAAGATTTAATTAATATTATTTTAAAAAACTAAAATTCCCATACACAGATACTGTTTTTGATTTATCTTCTGTATAACCTTTAAAGTTAAAAGTTCCGTTTAATTTTTTGTATGACCAGTCTGTTATGGTTGCATTTCCAAAGTCAGGATTAAATAGATTGAAACTGTAAAAACTACCTGCATTATTCTGAGTAAATCCTGTAAAAAGACTCAATGGACCATCATATTTTCCACCATTCCACTGACCTACTGCAACCCTCATATAATTTTTATAGTACTTATCGTTTTTATTTGCAATTGTTGCGTTAATATCTAAGAAATAATAAATTTGAGAACTTCCTGTTACACTAAAGGTTGCCGAATCTACATTAGCTTTTTCTCCATCGACCCAAAGATTTAGATTTAAATACCCAGATGCAGGTCCGTTTATCTCTTCACCGGGAACAATGACATTTATCCATTTGAAATCAATCCAATTCTTTGCTGTGTCCATAATTACTATTCCTATCAAATTCTTTCCCGGCTGTAATTGGACTGACGAGCCATCTCTCGGGATATTATCTTGATATTTATTGAACACTTGAAAATCGCCGATAAAACCTTTGCCACGTATGTTAATTGTTAATCGACCTCCAAGTGGCACCTTGAAATCATTTTCAAGTGGAATAAAATTATCGTTTTCATTCAATGCAACAATTGTATAGTCAGGGAAAGTTCCTTTTCCTATAGTACCATTAGCGACATTTTTCCAGTGTTCGGAAGCAGTATTCCAATTTTGGATTCCGGTTTTAGCCAAATAATGGATTATAGGGAACTGGGTTCCGGGGTCACCAGCTTTGAGTCCTGTAAAATAAGGTTGGTATATGCGATTTATTTCATCAAAACGAATTCGTTGCTCTAACCTCCCCGGATAGTTAGGATCTGCTATAAAGAGAGTACCACGAGATATTCCATAAACGACCATTGCATGACCTACTTTTTTTGTAAGATTATCTATACCCACAAATTGAGGTGAATTGGTAAGTCTTAGTGAATACGAAAAAGCCCTTAAAGTTCGTATATCATCTTTTCCTTGCCATTTTTCTATTAAAGCATTTGATATTGTAATTCTCTGTTCCAACTGTAACATACTGCAAAATCTATATCCAAGAACATCATCTTGCCATATATCTGGAGTTTTACGAATTCCATCATTATCAAACCTGCCAAAGAGTGCGGGACTACCCTTTAGTTTCTTCTGACTGTAATACCATAGCATACCTGTAGCTTGTCCTGCACAATTTCCATCGGGTGAAATGTATGATCCCCAATTAATAAACTGCCAATCATCAACCCCAGGTTTGAATGGAGTAAAATGATCTTTCATCAATTCATTTGTATCTACAGAGGAAACAATAAGTTGAGTAAAACTGGCATCTTCTTCGGCAATTAATAATCCTTTTCCAAGGCTACTCAGTGAAGTGTGAGTGAAATGTCTTGTAGCAACGGTAATATAATCAGATTCCAATTCTGATATTGGCAATCCCTCAAGTTCACCTGTTGTAGCATCATACATAAAAGCCATAGCAAACTGATTTTTAGGAACTTGAATAGGAATTTTTAGAGACATTATCGAATCGGAATAACCTCCACCATTTGAAATTTTGATAACTGGAGTTATAGGATGAAATAGTGGTCCAAAATTATGGTTTGTAATTGGCGCAAATGAAACCTTGAATTTCTTGGTTTCACCATAAGAATTTGGTGGGATGTTGATAGTTAGTCCATTTATGGAATCTCCGGGACGATTGACCACAATCGTACCACCGGATGTAGCAATGTTTTGTTGTACAAGTTTGACTTCGGTTCCGATGTTGATTTGAGGAGAAGAAGGGGACGTTGCATTGTCACTGCAACCTAAAAGAAAAACAAAAAAAAGTAGAGCAAATAATGTATCTTTCATAACTCACCTAAGTATTATGAATGTCTATTTGTTATAAACTGCAATTTTTATGCAAATATACAAGTTTATTTATACAATTTACCTATCCTCTGAAATTTTTCCTGCGGTTATTCAAATAATCTACAAAAACAGTTTCACCAAGTTTATTCAATCCCGAATAAAATGCACGTCCTTTGTTGATAGTTGTTAATTCCTCGACAAAATCCACCAAATATTGATCTCTTGCAAGCATGAACGTTGAAATGGTAATTCCATCCCTCCTGCATGCAACAGCTTCGTCGAGAGTTTTATTGACGATTCTTTGGTCTAACCCCATTGAATTTTTGAAAAGTCGTCCGGCATCATCGAACATTGCAGAAGGTTTCCCGTCTGTAACCATAAATATTTGCTTGTTCTTACCACTACTTTTTTTAAGGAGTTGCCGAGCAAGACGTAAGCCATCGCGTGTATTAGTATGGAAAGGTCCTACATTAATAAAAGGGATATCATTCACACTTACTCTCCTCGCCTCGTCTCCAAAAACAAGAACTTCGAGCATATCTTTCGGGAATTTAGTACGGATTAATTCTGTAAGGGCAATAGCAACTTGTTTAGCGGGAGTAATCCTGTCTTCACCATAGAGTATCATTGAATGTGAAATATCTATCATCAGCACCGTTGCACATGATGCAAAATGCTCCGTTTCAAAGACTCTGATATCTTCTTCCAGTAAATTAAAAGAATCAATATCATTCTGGCGTTGAAGTGCGTTTGTAATAGTTTGGGTTAAATCTATATTTGCAGCATCACCATACGAAAATTCGCGCGTTTCAGGTAGTCGCTCTATACCTCGACCGGAATGAGGCGTTTCATGATTGCCAAAATCTGATTTTTTCAGACCTCGAAAAACTTCTGCAAGTGCATCGGTACGTATCTTTTGAATAGCTTTTGGAGTGAAATTAATTTTACCATTCTCTTCGTTTAAATAACCTCGTGTTCGCATTTGCTCAATAAATTCATCCATAGTCATATCCCCGAGGATTTGATAACGGTTATCGAGAAATTCCATGATTTCAAGAACATCATCCACATCACCACCGGTTTGGAGCAACAGATAGGTGAACATTCCCAAAAGTTTTTCGAGATGTTGCTCTGCTGTTTCAGAGGATTCAATCCATTGAGAATAAATGACATTCATAGTTTATCATAGTAAGTAGTATGACGCTGAATTAATAGGCATTTCATTATGCTAATTATTATTAAGCAATATAAACATCAAGTGAAATTTATTTTCTAGAAAAATACACTTTATGTTTACTTGAAGGCAATATATTGAGATTATTAAACTATTTTAGGGATAACTTTTGCAATTCAAAGGAAAGAATTAAAATAGAATTAAGTTCAATAATACGAAGATTATTACGAAAATGTAGTTTTTTTAGTTTGAAATAGTTGAGTTGGGTGGATGGGGTATAAGATAAACACAAAAATCGGTTATCAAAAACTCAATGTATTTATCTATGGTAAGAACGTGAAATTTAACATTCTATAAAATAATTATAAGAAACAACTAGTTTAATAACAATATGAGGGATATAACGATGGTTAGTAAGTACATAAAGCTACAGAAGATTTTAACTTTTACATTTCTTTTGTTAATGATAATCGTGCACACTCAGGTAACATTTGCACAAGGCTGTGTTGCAATTCGAGGTGGTTCATCTTGTTCTTCTACTGTTGGAGAAACAACTACTTTATCACAAGGGGAATTTAGTACAGGAGTTGGAGTCAGGTACTTTAAGTCTTTTAGACATTTTAGAGGTGAGAATGAAGAATCTCAAAGAGTTGAGCAAGGTACGGAAGTTATTAACCATTCGTATTTTATGGATGTTGTTCTCAATTACGGCTTTACGAACAGACTTTTTCTTGATATGACACTTCCTTTTGTTTCACACAATAGGTCATCCATGTATGAACACGGAGGAAACCCTCCCAAAGGTTTAGGTGAAAGACACGAAACTTCATCAGCAGGTTTGGCTGATATTCATATTGGAGCCGGCTATTGGCTCGTTAATCCCGATCTTATGGAGGATTATAATTATTCTATTGGTTTAGGTATGAAATTACCGTCAGGTAAATACGATTATATGGATGTTTTCTATAATCAGGGAGCTTCCAAAAACGTAGATACTCTCGGAGTTGTTGACCAATCTATTCAGCCTGGTGACGGCGGATTCGGTATTTCATTAGAAATCCAAGGATACCAATCTCTTTCCCGGTATTTTACACTCAGCGGTAATTTATATTATATGGTTAATCCTAGAGAAACCAATGGAGTTCTTACTAGAAGCGGTACAAATGAATTTTCTTGTCCCGATCAATATGCAGCAAGATTGGGTGCGTATTATAATCTTCCTGTCAGTGGTTTTAGCTTTTATTTGGGAGGAAGAATGGAGGGTGTTCCTTCTAAAGACTTGATTGGTGGAAGCGCAGGATTCAGAAGGCCTGGGTATGCAATTTCACTTGAACCCGGAGTAAGTTTCAATAAAAATAGTTTTTCTGTAAACTTAAGTTTACCAACAGCTATAAGTAGAAATAGAACACAAAGTTATGAAGATGAGTTAAAAACAATTGAGACTGGTGTTTTCACTCAAGGAGATGCTGCATTTGCAGATTATTTGGTTAACTTCAGTTTTTCTTACCGATTTGGAGGTTCCCATTCAATGACTGAAGGGGATATTCCACAAATAAAATAATTATGAATCTGAGATCAAAGAAATTATAGAATCTCCTTTTTAATCTATCAAAGGTATAGATTAAAGGGGATTCTGTTTTGAATTAATAATAATAAAATAGTTAATAACTTGTTGTAAGTTAAAGCTATTGTTAATTTTTTTATCAAGATTTGTTTTCAGGTTTCATTTGAGGAAAAAAGAGTACATCTCGAATAGATTCTTGTCCAGTAATTAACATTACTAATCTGTCAATACCTATTCCAAGCCCTGCAGTTGGTGGCATTCCAACTTCAATTGAAAACAGAAAATCTTCGTCTAATTGCATTGCCTCATCGTCGCCATCAGCTCGAATTGATGCTTGCTCTTCAAGTCGGGCACGTTGGTCAAGCGGGTCATTTAGTTCGGTAAAACAATTCGTCAATTCACCCGCATTAGCATATAATTCAAAGCGTTCCACAAGTCCTTCTTCGGTTCGATGTGCTTTTGCAAGTGGTGACATTTCCACCGGAAAATCCATTACGAACGTTGGTTGGATTAATGTTGGCTGGACAGTTTGCGAGAATATTTCATCGAGAATTTTCATTTGAGAAGCAGTTGGTTCAACCTCCACTTTCAACGTCTTTGCCGCAGAAAGCAATTCCTCGCGTGAAAGCCCCCGAAGATTCATATTTGTCGCCTCTGTTAGCAAATCAAACATAGTGGCACGACGATACGGCGGAGCAAGATTAATGTGATTCTCACCAACTTTAACTTCATAATTACCATTCACTTCCATTGCAATCGTGCTGAATAGGTCTTCGACCATTTCCATCATCCAATGATAATCTTTATAGGCAATATAAATTTCCATCATTGTAAATTCGGGGTTGTGGGTTTTATCCATTCCCTCGTTTCGGAAATTTTTGCCAATTTCGTACACTCCGTCGAAACCGCCGACGATAAGCCGTTTTAGATACAGTTCAAGGGCAATTCGCATATAGAGTTGAACATCAAGAGCATTATGATGGGTTACAAATGGTCTTGCTGACGCACCTCCGTACAGTGGTTGTAAAATTGGAGTTTCTACTTCGAGCCAACCGCGATCATCAAAAAATCGTCGCATTGTAGAAATAATTTTAGATCGTTTCCGGAATACTTCACGAATATTTGGATTGACAATTAAGTCCACATAGCGCCGGCGATAGCGAAGTTCTTTATCGGCAAATGCATCGTGGACAACTTTATTGCCTTGTTCGTCGATCTCTTCTTTGGGTATCGGGATTGGAGTTAGAGATTTGCATAATAATGCCGCCGAGCGTGAATGAACGCTAATTTCACCGGTTCGAGTACGAAAAACATAACCTTCGATGCCAATGATATCACCAATATCTAACATCGGGAGAAGTTCGTAAAATTCAGGTAAATCATCTTTTTTAATATAAATTTGAATTTTACCTTCGGCATCTTGAATGTGGCAAAATGTTGCTTTTCCCATTTTACGAATTGCCATAATTCTACCGGCTACAGAAACTGAAAAACTCGCAGGAGGAGCGTCATCAGAAAACGTTGAAAGTATAGTTTTTGAAGAATGTGTTTTTTCGAATAATGCAGGATAAGGATTGATTCCTGCACTTCGAAGATGCTCTAATTCTTCGAGTCGGCGGAGTTCTTGGTCATTTCGTATAAAATCGGACATAAAAATTTTAAGAGAAAAATGGAAAATTGTATTGTAAACGTTGAAAATGCGCCGCAAAGTAGGATAATTTCCATTAAATTGCAAAAAAAGATTCAGAATGTTTTGATATTACTTGAATAGCAAGTATTTTTGTGCTTCCAGAAACCACGTTTTGTTAATTATTGAGTATATTTTATTTGAAAAAACCGTTTGTTCCGAGACCGTATGGCTCACCGATGGGCAGAGACTATGCCAAAAATCGTCCGCAAGATAAAGCACGCGCACACAAAGTAAACGAAGATATTCGTGTTCCGCAAGTGCGTGTCGTAGATGAAGACGGTAAGATGCTTGGCATAATGAATACGGCAGCAGCATTAGATTTGGCGAATGCTGAAGAAAAAGATTTGGTGGAGATTGCTCCCCAAGCCGCGCCACCTGTTTGCAAAATCATTGATTATGGTAAGTTCCTTTACGAACTCCAAAAACGTGAAAAAGAGCAAAAGAAACAACAACATCAGCAACTTCTCAAAGAAGTTCGCTTTAAATGGCGTACCGATACCCATGATTTTGATTTCAAGACCCGTCATGCAATTGATTTTCTTGAAGATGGACATAAAGTAAAAGCAACTGTAATGTTCAAAGGGCGTGAAATTGTCCATCAAGAAATTGGTTTAGCTTTATTAGAGCGGTTTGTGGTTGCACTTGCGGATTATTCCAAAATTGACCAGCCGATTCATTCCGAAGGACGCTCGCTTTCAGTTACACTTGCTCCCGAAAAAGTAAAGAAAAAGAAGGAAGGCGAATAAGCTCAATTCACTATTTCTTTTGTAAGTTTGATAATTCTCTTGTAGTATAATTTTATTTAATCTTAGGTGTATTATGCCAAAAATGAAGACAAAATCCGGCTCGAAAAAACGCTTTACCGTTACAGGTAGCGGAAAAATCCGCCGTAATCATGCTTATGTGCGCCATATCCTTACGTCAAAAACTCGTAAACGTAAACGTAACTTACGTCAATCAGGTCTTATTGACACAGCGGATATGAAGCTCATACAACGCGCTCTTGCTCTGCGCTAAAATAGCAGCAAAATTTCTATTTTTGTGGTGAAGGGGAATTTTAGAAGCTCTCCCTTTGCCCTCATCTTAATTTTTATAGGAGTAACGTCATGCCACGTTCTACACATAAAGTAGCTTCCCACCGCCGTCGCCGTAAGTTTATAAAACTTGCTAAAGGTTATTGGGGAGCTCGAAGTAAAGTTTGGACAATTGCCAAAAACCATATTGAAAAAGGTTTATCACACGCTTACCGCGACCGCCGCCGTAAAAAACGGCTGTTTCGTAGTTTGTGGATTGTACGGATAAATGCTGCCGCACGCTTAAACGGCACTACATATTCCAAACTGATGAACGCATTTAAACAAAAAAATATTTCGATAAATCGTAAAATCCTTGCTGATATGGCGATGAATCAACCCGCAGTTTTTGCGGCTATTGTTACCAAAGCAGTAGGTTAGATTTCAGATTTTTTGTAAGTTGCAAGGGCGTTCAGCGATGAACGCCCTTTGCTTTTTTGTAGTAATTCAATATTATACAATTTTAATTTCAATTAAATCATCATGCTGAACGAAATAAGTACACTCCGTACTCTCATTGAATCCCAACTTTCTGCTATATCTTCACCCGAATCTCTCGAACAATTCCGCCTCGCTCATCTTGTTAAAAAAGGAACGCTCACAGCACTCATGGAGCGACTTCGTGATGTTCCAAAAGAAGATAAACCGGCTGTCGGTAAAGAACTCAATTTACTTCGCGTTTTTGCTGAAAATGAATTCGCACAATTGAAAAGCGAGTATGACACACCAAAAATTCAAACGCAAAAACTCGATGTAACCCTTCCCGGAAGAAGAAACAAACAGGGAAGTGTACATCCTGTAATGCAGACACTCGACGAAATTTTATCTGTTTTTTGTAAAATGGGGTTTTCGGTAGCGGAATCTGCCGATTTAGAAGATGATTATCATAATTTTGAAGCACTAAACTTCGCGCCCGATCATCCTGCACGCGATATGCAAGATACTTTCTTTATAAAAGATGAACGCAGTGATTTACTGCTCAGAACGCATACTTCATCCGTTCAAATTCGATTGATGCAGTCACAAACGCCACCGTTTCGCTCGGTTATGCCCGGTAGGGTTTACCGTAATGAAGCTATCAGCGCGCGTTCTCTTGCTGAATTTCATCAGGTTGAGGGTTTGTGTATTGACACGAATGTTACCTTCGCCGAACTCAAAGGAACAATTATAACATTTGCAAAAGAAATGTACGGATCCGGTTCTAAATTTAGATTTCGTCCTTCATATTTCCCGTTTACCGAACCAAGTGCTGAAGTTGATATTTCATGTTATTTATGTAATGGTAAGGGATGCCGCATATGTAAATATTCAGGTTGGTTAGAAATATGCGGCTGTGGTATGGTACATCCTACTGTTTTAAAAAACTGCAAGATTGACCCCGAAATTTACAGCGGATACGCTTTTGGATTCGGTATCGAACGTGTTACAATGCTCCGAACAGGAATTGACGATATTCGTTTATTATATGAAAATGATGTTCGTGTTTTAGAACAATTTTAGCTTTAATCAACAATTGAATTAATCAAACTCAAAATCTAAAAGTATGAGTACAGCACAGGAAACGACCGGAACGGCAATTAAAAAATGGTGGAAATTCTCGCTCACAACTCAAATTCTTGCAGGGTTGGTTGTCGGGTTAATTGTTGGATGGGCTTTCCCAAACTTTGGAAAAGAAATTTCTTTCTTACGCGATATTTTTCTGAATTTAATTAAATCAATAATTGCGCCCTTGATATTCTCGACAATAGTCGTTGGAATAGCCGGTGGCGGAGATTTAAAAAAAATTGGAAGAATGGGTGCAAAGTCTATTTTGTACTTTGAAATTGTAACAACAATTGCATTATTTCTCGGTCTTGCAGTAGTGAATATCATTCGTCCGGGTGCGGGTGTCATTCTCAACGCTGATACCAGCACACTCGGAACTATTGCTCAAAATCACCCGAAGTCGCTCATTGAAACTATTGTTCATATTTTCCCTTCGAGTGTTATTGAATCTATGGTTCGCGGTGATGTACTGCAAATCGTTGCATTCTCTATTTTATTTGCGATGGCAGTTTCTGCTGTCGGCGAAAAAGGGAAGCCAATCCTTCGGTTTTGCGAGTCGCTTGCTCAGGTTATGTTCAAGTTCACCAATTATGTTATGATGTTCGCTCCATTTGGCGTGGGGGCAGCTATGGCCGCAACAATCGGACATCAAGGATTGGAAGTATTGAAGAATTTAGGATTACTAATTGGTTCGTTATATATAACTCTTATTTTGTTTGTCGTGTTGGTGTTGGGAACAGTGGCACTCATTGCCCGCGTACCAATCAAACAATTTTTACGAGCTGTTCAGGAGCCATTTACTATAGCTTTTGTGACGACAAGTAGTGAATCTGCTCTGCCGAAAGCAATGGAAGTGATGGAACGATTAGGAGTACCGAAAAGGATTGTAGGTTTTGTAATGCCGACGGGTTATAGTTTTAATCTTGACGGAACAACATTATATCTTGCGATGGCATCGGTATTTGTAATTCAAGCGGTCGAAACAACCACTCCGGGGTTTCATTATTCCATTGGACAGCAAATAATGCTGATGCTTTCGCTGATGATAACATCAAAAGGAGTTGCGGCTGTGCCAAGGGCTTCACTGGTGATATTACTCGCTACTCTTAATAGTATTCCCGAACTTCCGGCAGGAATTGGTGCAGTTGGCGTTGCCGTTATCTTTGGCGTGGATGAACTTATGGATATGGCGCGAACTTCCGTTAATTTACTGGGTAATTGCCTCGCAACGGTGGTTGTGGCACGTTGGGAAGGTGAATTTGATGATGAGCGTGCGTCGGTCTTCGGCACTCCAAACGAAAAAGCTCTCGACATTGCCGAAGGCGAATTCGCCTTTGCTGATGCGCAAGCGCTTGGATAAAAAGTGCTGAAAGATGATTAAATTTGAATAGTATCTATCCAACTGTCTGCTGTTTTAGGTTTTATATGTATTTTTGAAAAAACAAAATAGAAGCGGAATACTAAATGACTGTTAATTTCAATTCCCCGCTCTTACTTTGACTATTATCTAATGGAGAATGAATGATTATTGTGTTATTTGGTGCGCCCGGTGTGGGCAAAGGAACGCAAGCCGCACTTCTTGCAGAACGAAAACATATACCCCATTTATCCACCGGAGATGCTCTCCGAAGAGCTATCGCCTCCCAATCTGAACTCGGTATCGTTGCTAAAAAAATTGTAGAATCCGGTAAACTTGTTTCTGACGAAATAGTTACCGGTATTGTAAAAGAAGCTCTCAGCAAACCTGAATTTGCAAACGGATGTATTCTCGACGGTTTCCCTCGCAACCAAAGCCAAGCAGAGGCACTCGATGTAATTCTCCAAGAAACCCAAAAGGAAATTTATCGGGTGATTAATATCAACGTAGAAAACGAAGAAATTGTAAATCGTATGCTCAAGCGAGGTCGCAAAGACGATGCTGAAGATGTCATTCGTCACCGTCTGGAAATTTATAATAATCAAACCGCACCATTGCTCAATTATTATACTAACAGTGGAAAATTAACGACAATAGATGGTAATGCCGATGTTGAGGAAGTGTATGAGAGAATAGACGATATTTTATAGAATCCTTCACATCGTTATTTAAAAAAGCCCACTTACTTCATACGTTGTGGGCTTTTTTATTTTCTGTCTGGTCGGCTTGTTACAACCGACCTTCTTCCATTTTTTCTATTTGGATTAGTGTTTGAAAGACGGTTATAATAATTCACTTTAAGGAGAACTACTAACGATTCCGGCTTTGCGTACAGGCGGAATTTTACCACTGCACTTAATATGAAAAACCGAACGCAAATATATGCAGAAAAAGTCAAACGAAGCACGAAACCCCGCCTAATGCAAAAACCACTGTTATAGGCAGCGCTTCTTGTCTGCCTATTTCATTTTGTTAAACATATAACGGCTTATTTTCCATTGTCCATTTGTTTTATGAAGAACAAAAAGTTCTCTATTTTCTTCTGCTACTGTTTCTCCGTTGGCGTGAATTAAAGTAGTGCCTTTAGAGGTTGTCCTTGCAAAAGCATAATCGCCGGTTACCACAATTTCGTCTATGAAAAATTCTATCTTTAATTGAATAGTTTTAAAAACAAACTCATAAGAACCTTTTATTTGTTCTTGTCCGATTGCAGAGGGAGCATTGGACGGCATAAATACGCCATCGGTTGTATAAAGTGGCAACACTTTATTCACATCGGATGCGTTTAAGGCATCACGGTAAGACAAAAGTAGTTTTTCAATTGCTGATTTTTCTGTTGACTGTTCCATATTGTTTTGTGTTGAATTGTTTGACTGATTTTTAGTTTCGTTTTGGCAAGATACTAATGATATAAGTACCATTGTGGAAATTACTAAATGTTTCATTGTGTTATTTTAAAAGTGAGAAATTATACTTTTTGCTTCGGCAAGTGTTACTGGTTTGCCCAATGCTCCAAATTCGTGTAGGTCGCCAAATACTTCTATTTTGATAGATTGGTCTATACCCCCGACGTTGAATGGCACGAAACCACTGCTTGTAATAAGCTCTTCAATTTGTTGGTTGCTGTTAGTGCTGTCGGAGGCATAAAAAAGAACTTTTTTATCGGGTTCATTAAATGCAGCATTTAATAGTGAACCAACACCCAAAGTTCCAAAAGCCTTAATTAGCTTAGCATTTTTAGGAATTAAATCAGATAGAATTTTTCCAGCCGATTCACTCTCTCCAATAATTTTTTTGAAACCACCATTTCCATTTGGAGCTATAGGATTAGATACATCAACAATTATTTTTCCTTCCAATTCAGTTGAATAGTTTTTGAAAAACTCTTTTAAGGCGTTGAAATAAATTGCAGGAATAATTACATCTGCTTCTTTTATTGCATAGGCTATTTCGCTAGCTGTTGCAAGGTTGCCCAACTGTCTTGCCAATACTTTTGTTTTCTCGTTATCTCTTGAAGCAAGAATTATAGAATGATTGCCTTTTACAAGATTTGTCGCAATGGCTTTACCTATGTTACCAAGCCCAATAATGGCTACGGCTGTTTCTGAATTTAAAGTATTCATATCTTTTGTATTGAATTTGTTTTATGTCAAAATTTACAATACAAAAATACGATGAATGAATTGTCTAAGCCAATAAACAAGTTTAAGAAATAGTCTTAATGTAGTTTAAGGGTAAGATTATTTGCTAATCCTTTCGTTCCTTATTTTACTAAGAAATTCGGGGGTAATGCCAAGATAAGATGCAATTTGTGTGTTAGGCAATCTGTTGGATAAGTTCGGATATTGCTCCAAAAAACTTTCATATCGTTCATTGGCAGTGGTACTAAATGTTTGCAGTAAGCGATTTTGGAGTTCAATGTATTTATCTTCAATAATTACACGAAAATTCCTGTCAAATTTTGGATAGTTGGTAAATAAATACCATAGATCACCTTTAGAAAGTTGAAGAATAGTAGATGGTTCAATCGCTTCAATATATAGCTTGGAAGGTTTCTCCTTATGTAAGCTGTCTATGTCAGCAACCCAATCGTCTTCAGCAACGAACAACAGATTATGTTCTTTGCCTGAATTATCTACGCCATACATTTTAAAGCACCCTTCTACTACATAAGTAAAGTATTTACAAACGTCATCCTCTTGTAAAATGTATTGCTTACGCTTTATTTTACGCTTAGTCAAACGACTTGTTAAAGCTTCTTTTTCCTTGTCGTCCAGTGGTAGATACTTTTCAAAATGCTTGATTATATTTTCCATTTGTTAGACTGTCTGTGTTATTAGGTGTGCTTATAACTTACTTATACCACTACTTGTTTGATGTAAAACCTTCTGAAACATCCGAAGATTGACTGTATCTGTCTGGTTTTAACATTCAATTAATTACGGTTTATTTATTGAATTTTATTTGTCTATCGGGCTTACAACATATCCGTCAGGTCAGTTGTTATAACCGATATTCTTATGTGTTTTTATTGTTACTATTGTTGAAAGGGAGTTATAACAACCACCTTGAAATAAATACTAACTGTTGTTTGTTATTCTTTCAGCGAAACTACGGATAATCTCTGAAAAGGACAACAAGAATGAGCCAAGTCCATACTCTATGAATGGGCCTTTTACACTTATCAGCTTGACGGGAAATTTATTAGTATTGTTTATTTATATTAAAGTAAGTTTGTAACATTCATTATAGAAACATACTTCAAAGGCATTCGATGAAAACCTCAAAACTCATAGTTAGCATTGTTCTTGGATATTTACTGATTTTAGAACCCGTAGGAAAATTAACTTTACAAGCAAAACAACCCAATGCTCCAAGTTCTATCAATCCAATTGCTACTATCAAAACCTCAAAAGCACTCCTTGATTTTTTGCAGGTTAAAATGGTCAAAAACTGTGGAATCCATATAAAAAGTGGGGGTTCGTCTGCTGTTTTACGTAAATGTCCTAATTCAAAATGTTATTGCGTAGAGGTAAATTTAAGAAGTCGTCTATATGATAAAGACGATGATACATATTATCCCGACAATCAAAATTTTGGACATACACAAGAAAACACATCCAAATTCCCGTTACTGATAACCTCGTTTAATGGTAGTATACTTTCATCAGGTATTGGGTTTGAACTACCATCAAAGCGAACCAACCACTCAGAAAGTAAACTTTTTGAAAATAACAAGGTAGAAAATAAATTAACCATCATAAAATATTTATATCCCTTCGATTCAAGTCTTACAAATGAAGAATTACAATTGCGGAAAGAAGATACTTCAAAGTATAATACAGTATTCTACAGATTCACAGCCGAAGAAGTAGAACAAGAAAAAAGAGAAACGAAAGAAATCAATGATTCACTTTATCAACAGTTGCAACAAATTGCGAATCTTATTCCTATTAGAATAGAGTCAGAATGTCCGAATTATTCGGTTCTCGCATGGTATGAAAAAACGCCTGCACTTATCAAGTATTTGACTCAAAACGCACTCACGGACGACCGTGGTGATATAAATAAGCAAGTATTTCAATCACTTGCAATTACTAAAACAGTAGGAACAGTAAATTATAAAAAGAAAACTACTGAAATACAAATTGAGTTGAAGGAAAACCAAACGTGTTCATTTTCTTTGTATGATATGGAAGGAAAATTTGTGTGGAAATTGGCAAAACATATGAAGTATGCCAAAGGAAATCATACGTTTACAACATCATATAATAATGTGTCATCCGGTGTATATTTACTTTCGATGCTTTCGGGTAGTAATAAACCAATAAGTCGAACAATTATAGCGGTTGTAAATCAACATACATTTATTAGATAACTTCAAAGATAAGAAGGAAAGTAACAGCAGGAGTTGTATTGGGTGGGGCAGTAAATTTGAACTTACGAACGGCATCAAGAATACATTGATTCACTTCATCTATATTGAGTTCCGAATCCAAAAGAGCAATCTCTTCAACGGTTCCAGCGGCATCAATGACCACTCTAAATCTCGTCTTGCCCTGCAAATGACGAAAATGATGCAACGCCGTAGCATAACAAAGCTGTAAGTCGTAGAGTTGCTGGTCAATTTGCGCTTTAGCCGCATCGGGAGTTAATCCCTTCTCGGCCACGATATCACCCACCGAAATAAATCCTTCTTCATCCGCAAAATCAGCATCAGCAATCGAACAAGCGGCAACGGCTACTTCGATTACGGTGGTACTTGCAAGTCCGGGTGAACTGCTCGTACTTGAAGAATTTTGATTAAGATTTAGCGGTTGTTGGACGACAGCATAAATTTTATTTGAAGTTGTGGAGGTATCCATTCCTACGAATGTAAACGCCGTATAGACAGTTTGAATTGAAAAAGCAGTGCCCAGCATCGAAATCTCTTCTACGCGCTTTGAATCGCGACTATAGACGTTGTAATCTGCAAGTCGAGTAGAGCGATACCGCGCCCAAAGATACTGAAGCCCTTTATTAACGTCACTCGGCGTTGAGTTGGCAAGGTTTATAGTCGAAACGAACGGGGCACCAACTGCATTTCCCTTCACTACAACTTTACCTTGTAATTTGCCACGCCATTTACCAAAAATAAACACAGGACGATTAGCAAATACATCAGGATAGCTTGCCGGCTCGATGTCGTATGTTTCCAAACCTTTGAAATCTACTTTTACTTTTGTCAGCACCGATGATTGAATATAACCGCTTAGGTCAGTTGACTTTGCTTTTGCTTGGTCAGGTGTGGAAATAATAGTGGGTTCGCTCATAGTGAGTCGCCCGATAATATTAAAGAATATCGGATTAGTATTTTCGCCAATTCCCACGCTAAAAATATTCGCAAGATTAAGTTTCCCCGAAATAAAATCGAATGTTTCTTGATTAACGGAGACATAACCGTTGGTAGCAATAATAATTGAGCGAGAATAGCCGTTGGTTGTGGGTAAATCAATACACCGTTGCAGAGCCGAGAGAAGTTTGCTGTTGTCAGAATTAGCAGACTGATGTTTCAAAAGGAAAGCAGTGGCTTGTTTAATATTATCAGGATTTGCCGCCAAGGATTTCGGGCTGAGAATCTCCGAACTGCTCCCGAAAGTAACAACATTAATTTTATCTTTCGGGCGAAGCGTTTTAGCAAAATTCTCAAAAACAGTTTTCATAATTTCAGCAGATTCACCGGTTGAAACTGTTGAGTCTGCCAGAATAATATATTCATGAGCCGGAAGCTCACGGGCAACAGTTTCAAGTGGCGGGTGAAGTGTCAATAAGAAATAATTTTCTTTTTCACCCTGATACAACATGAGATTTGTCTGAGGTTTCGCACCGGCAAGCTGATATGTCAGTTCAAAATCTTTTGTAAGCGGTTCTTTCGCCGGAAGAGTTACCGTCAGTATGTTCTTTGAAGTTTCTTCGGTCGAAATGGTATGCGAGGGCGAAGCGCAATGTAATTCATCTACATTTACTCCAGCCGAAAGTGAAATTGATGTCGAAAATAAACCCGAAGGATAATCTGGTGGTTCTTCAAAACTCGAATCTGCCCACGAATCTCGAAACAACGGAACCATGTTTAATATTTTCATATACCGTGGTTTTACCGTCTTGGGATAGGCGAAACGATAACTTCCGCTTGAGGGGGATAGTAATTCCGAGTAATGAATATCCACTTCGATAATTGTTTCGGAAGGAACATTCGATACATGCACTTGAAAAATGTTCTCACGTTGCCATTCAACGAAGAAAGGATCTATTTTCTTTTTAATTTTATCATAATTCTCACCGGCAATTTCACGGTCTTGAATGGAAGTAGCAATTGTTTGTCCTGCGGCTTTAATAGTAATACCGTGCATTACTGCTTGAGTAGAAAGCGGAACGGCATAAGCGGCTTCGAGTGGTTTGATTCCATTGTACGAATACCGTTGGATTACATGAACATCGGCAACGATACCTGCAATATTAGCTTGAACGTTTGTAGCTATAAGAACGAGAGAATCAATATCAGGTTCATCGCTATTCACCAAAAATTGTGGTGAAAGCATTGCTGAATTATCCAAAGATTTAGATTGAGATTCTTTTTCTTGTGAGAAAACAATAGTCAGTTGCAAGAATATTATTGCACACAAAGAAGCAATAAAACCAAAACGTAGATGAAAACAAGAGAGAAAATTCTTCATAAGCGAAAAAGAACTTACCGCATAACGGCAAAATAATATTGCAAGTAATTGAACAATCCCGAACGATAATTCATAAAAAGGAGAAAACTGCCAAGTATGATTATGATAATAATAATCCCAAATAGATATACTCTAGGCTTGGGCAAATCAAATACAACAGCAGTTGCTTCTAATGTACGAGTAGTACACCAAATTATTACAATTCCCATGATTGATAATAGAAGCCAATGAGATGAGGTAATTGTAAGAATTTTGAATAAGCCCATTGCTATCGGCAGAAGAATCAGCAGAGGAAGAACCGACCAAATCGAAATCGTCAAAGCATCAGTATAGAAAATTCTACTCCGAACAAAAAAAGCCGCCATCCGAATAATTAATGCAATCCCCAATAATTTAAGTAATATGAGAAGTGTAAAAAGTAGAAGGGAATAGGCAGGATTCCACAAAGCAGTATCTAAAACTGCACGAAATATATTGGGAACTAACATCATAAACAGAAACTCGGTTCCTGCACTCGCTCGGTAGAAATAAAACACAGAAGAAAGGATAATTGCTCCTGTTCCGGCAATTGCTACTCCCAATGCTAATGTTTGGAATGTAGAGAGAATACGTTGGTCTCGAATATCGGAATAAAAATTATAAGGTCGAAAAATTGCTCTTCCGATATATTCTCTGAAACGACGAAATCTACTCATCAAAAGGAAAATTAAAATTCCAAATAACAACCCAACGCCAATATAAATAACAGGAGTATCTTCTTTAAAATTACCTGCTCGAAGCAACGGTTCTTTTTCATCATTGAGCAATGCTTTGTACATGAAATATGAAAGACGGGGCTGTCTGTATTCGTCCATAAGTCCGGATGTACACACAAATTGGTCGCTTGAATTTGTCGAGAGAATTTGCCTTGTAGTTGAGTAGTCATTGAATGTCCAAACAATGCTTCCTATTGCTTTTGTTTGCTGAACTGTTCGGTAACAATCTCGAATATACTGAGCTTGTGATTCGACTGAAAGTGGATCGGCATAACCGTTTAGATTATTGGGTTGTACTAATTTGCCATAGCATACCATTACAGCTTTTTGCGTGGCTAGCTGTCGCATTCTTTCAATTTCATCTCGGAAATCATCTCCTGGTTGCCAAGATTTATCTGCTCGAAAACAAATCAAATCTATCCCGTCAGTAATAATATTTTTAGCTCCGAAACGAACTGTTTTATAGAGAATCTTTGAAGAAAGTTGATGAATAGTTGAAGTTATATTTTCTTGATATTTTTTAACTTCCGACGAAGATTCTGGGAATCCATCTCCAATGCCCCAACCGAGTAAACATGGCTGACGGTCGAAATAACTGATAGAGCGTTCAGCAATATTATTCATTCGAACTAAAAACTCATCCGAACCGGCAACAGAAGCCGGAATATCATACGCAGGGAAATCAACGAGTAATAATAAGCCGTTTTTATTACATAATTCAGCTAAAAATGGATGTGGCGGTGCGAATCGTAATCGGACTACATTTACACCAAGTGTTTTAAGTAACAGCACATCTTTTTCTAATTGTTCATTGGAAACAGTTTGGCCGACTCCTCCAAAAGTTTCGGAGTACTCCACACCTTTAATGGTAAATGGTGAGCCATTGAGCATGACTGCATATTTTTCACCGTCATTAGTTATGCGAATGTCGTGCAAACCGACAGGAATTACATATTCATCTAAAATAATTGAATTTTTAGTAATTTTTATGGTCATTTCATAGAGATTTGGTTCGGATGGTGACCATAATTCAGGAGAAGTAATTCTCAATCCTAAGTCTATCGGAATTGTTCTATCACGTTCTATTTCGATAGTTCGTATCTCAGATTGCGAAATAGTTTCAGATTTACCCATTCTGTGAAGAGTTGCTTCGATATTAACTGGGAATTTTTTTAGAGAGAGAGTTTTGCCGCTGTCAGGAGATGGTAATGGTATTTTCTCGATTGCTCCGGATGATAATGTAAGCGAAGTTTTTAAATCGCAAGTAGAACCCGAAAATGTAGATTTAATACGAACATCATTCACCCAAATTTGTGGCATTCCCACAAGTAACAACTCGCGTATAACACCTGTATAACTCTTCTGTGAAAAGATATGTCGCTGAGTGAAAGGAGGCATTGGCGATACAACAAGTTCAAGTGTATTTGTACCGGCGGCAATCATTCTATCCGGAAGTTTTATGTAAAATGGTGTCATTCCTCCGAAATACCGACCTACGTACTGCTTATTAATATACACCTCAACTTCATCGCTAACGCCGGTGCAATAGAGTTGCCAACTGTATTTTTGCAACATATCTTTTTCAATTCGAAGAGCTCGGCGATAGGTTACTCTTTTTGCTTCCAATTCTGAAAAAGGCAATTCAACTACGTCCCACGAATTACCATTGTCAGGACTACGTTCCCATTTCCCTTGCAAACTACTTACAAAACGAGAACTTGATGGAACCAATGCGTGAATTTGTTCTTTAGTAAACGGTTTGTAACTTTGCTGTTGAGAATAAGAGATGTTCGGTGCGTTAATGATCCCAGCAAAAACAAATAGTAATTGAAGAAAAAACTGAGAGGAAAAATAGCGTGAATTCTGTGTAAATATCATTGTTGTTCTATTCGTTATTCAAAAATAAAAAAGATGACTTCGTATATTATTTCTTTTTGCAAATTTGCGAAAAAGTGAAGTCATCTGCTAATTTCTTTAGCAAAATTAGATGTTCTTCGTTGCATGAGCAAACATTCTTGTATGTTGTTTGTCTGCTACAAACATCTTGCCAAGTTTTTTAGTTACTCTTATTCATAAATTGAATAGAGTAATGACTAAAATTATAGTAATTTTACAAGCAAAATTTAAAGTAATGATTTGAATTACTTATACAAATATATGAATCCTTATCTTGATATCATCTTCAGATGCTTTGCCGTTTATATTTTTATGATAATTGCAATGCGGATAACAGGAAAAACTGAGTTGGCTCAACTTTCAGTTATTGATTTTGTACTCATTTTATTGATTAGTAATTCAGTGCAGAATGCAATGGTTGGCGATAACATTACTCTTTTAGGTGGACTAATAGCCGCTGGCGCTCTCTTTATTTTACACGGATTTTTTAAAATAAGTCTTTATTATTCCAAATCATTCCGCAGTTTAGTACAGGGTGAACCACTCTTACTTATTTATAATGGAGTTGTTAATGAAAAAAATCTTAGATCGGCTCGCTTACCACAAGGAGAATTAGAGGCAGCATGTCGCGAACATGGAGTTGAGGAGGTTGAACAAGTAAATTTGGCAATTTTGGAAACTGATGGAAATATAAGTATTTTATCGAGTAATTTTCATAGCCGTACTCAACATCAACGAAAAGTAAAACATAGAAAACCGATTATAAATGAATCTAAAATTTTCAAAAAAAATGATAATAAGTAAAAAGTAAATCAGTATCAATAAATCTTATGACACTTTATTTTGACGGAAGATTATTTCTTCATGCAATTTATGTTGGAATGGTGTATAGTTGTCTTGCATTCGGAGCAACGTTTTATCGTAAAATTGCTGATGACTTGGAAGTTCGTAAACTTAATATGGGAGAGGAAATCTATTCAGCATATAATCCACTTGCACTTTTAGGAATATCTGCTTTTGCAATTCTATTCTTTATATTTACCTTTGTAGCTCTTCTGCGAGATAGACCGGCGTTAATTATTTATGTCCTACCAATTGCTTGCGCAATTAATATCATTCAATTTTTAATTCGTGCAAAACATCAGCGCGTAATGATTAAAAGTCGTGGTGTTGTTATTCGCTATCTGTTCAAAGAAGGTGGAATTGGAATTGGTTATGCAAATTTGAGAAAAATCGAAGCACGAAAGTTTGGCTTTTGGTATCGCGTAACTTTTAGTAATACCAGTGGAATAATTCTTGCCGAATGCCATTTGAGGAAAACTTTCTTGAATCATATAAAAGTTATGTCGAGGGTAAATCCTGAGTGTGAAGTGAGTATTGAATTATAATCCGGTATTATTATAGATGAAACAAACATTATTAATCGCAATACTACTGATAACTATTAGCTCTAATCTACTGTCAAGTGAATTAGAACATTTCGCATTATCTATTGGTTACAACGGGTTAAATGAAAGTAATTCATTTCAAGGCGCAAGAATTAATGGAGATATACAGATTGATTATATTGATTTTAATGCAGTGTCTGTTGCAATTCAATCTGATGGAACGAAAATTAAAATATCCTCTAATGGTATTATATCATTGGCTGGTGGACTTGGTATCTATTTAGGTTCAAACTTCAAAGATTCGTCCAAAACTACTTTTTTGAATCCGATTGGAACGGTGTTAAAAACTTTGCTTACATTACAAATGCTCACAAACCCAACCATTAAAACTGCTCTGATAAAAGACAAACTAGATATAATTTACAGTCTAAAAACCGATTATTATTTTTTGTATGAAGACTCCCGCATATACTGCGAAGGTGTTCTCGGACTGCGTGGACGAATTGATAACGTAGGATTAGAAGCAAATCTTGGTATTCCCTTTACAAATGGATATGTTAAGGATAAAACTCCATACTTTGGTGCACGAATGTTTTATTTCCTCTAATATTTTATGAATTACCCAATTGCTCTTTTTGATTTAGACGGAACAATTATCAATTCTCAAATTGGAATTACAAAGTCGGTGCAGTATGCGCTTCAATCTTTTGGAATAGTTGAAGAAAATCCTGAAACTTTGGTGCATTTTATAGGGCCTCCGCTTCACAAATCATTTCAAAA
>JAFDZU010000065.1 GCA_018266765.1 Bacteroidota bacterium | reverse complement strand
ACTCCTGCGTAAGGTGAGTTACTTTATTTATTTCTTACCATTCAATTCAACTAATGTAAACCTACCCGAAGAATCTATACATCCACTATTTTTTGTTGAATTGCCATGGCGACTGCTTCAGTGCCTGTTTTAACATGCAATTTTTCGTAGATATGGCTGATGTGTGAATTAACAGTAGAATAGGAAATAAAACACTTTTCACTAATCTTATTATAACTGTATCCCTGTACCAACAGCATTAGAATTTCCTGTTCACGTTTAGTCAGGTCAAACTCATTGTCTTTGGTTTTATGTTGATTACTAAATAATTTTAACACTTGCCTTGCAACAGTAGGCGACATTGGAGATCCACCTTCTAATGCTTCAAAAATTGAAGCTATTAATTTTTCGGGGGTAGCTTTTTTTAAAATATACCCCTCAGCACCGGCCACTATAGCATCAAAAACTTTTTTGTCATCTTCAAATACCGTCTGCATAAGAACAATAATAGACGGATAATGTTCTTTGATGAGTTTTACTCCTTCAATACCATTGACAACAGGCATATCAATATCCATGAGAACCAAATCAGGCACGGTTGAACCAATTACTTTTACAACTTGGCTACAGTCATTATATGAACCAACACATATAAGTCCGTCGGTGCAGTTGATTAACATTTCGAGCATATCCCTGCGCGGTTTATTATCATCGAACACACAAATTCTGATAGTTTTCATATTGGGTTCATAGAGAAGTTAATATTTTCAACACGAAATATTATTAGGAAAGTAATAATTCACTATTTTACAAAGAGAACTCTAAAACTATCTCAGTTCCCTTAATTTTTTCTGAATGAATAGTAAATTTTCCATTCAATTCTGCAGCACGTTTCTTCATATTTTTCAAACCATTGCCTGATAAACGTTGACTACTTGTATCTTTATGAATATCAAATCCTATTCCATCGTCCTTGATTGTCATTATTATTCGTTTTTCTTTTGCAGTGATATTTATCAGAGCATTTGAGCATTGCGCATATTTAGCCATATTATTGATTGCTTCTTTGAAAATGAGATAGAGATTTTTCCGCTGCCCCATGTTAAGAGCAATTGAATATATCTTGCTCTCTACTTCAAAATGGACATTGCAGTTTTTTGGCTCAAGAATATCGGTAGTAAATGCACGCATTCGATTGACCACATTTTCGAAACTGTCGTTCTGTGTATTGATGGCCCATACAATATCACTCATAGCTTCCATCATAGATGTTGTATTTTGATTAATTTGATTCAGAAGATATTGTACCTCAGGTGTAACATTCTTTATTTTTTTTTGCAAAACTGAACTCGCTAATGATACACTACTAAGTGTACTTCCTATTTCATCATGTAAGTCGGAAGCTATACGATTACGTAAAGTATATACCTTCATTTTCTGATAAAATCTATAGCGAATAACACCGTAAAAGCCCAAACACGCTATCAATACAACAAGTGATTGAAACCACCATGTTTGCCACCATTCGGGTAAAATAATTATCTGAATACTTGCGCCTGTCATATTCCACTTACCACCTGTCACTGCGCCTATCACTCTAAAGTTGTAAGTACCGGGAGATAGATTGGTATAGGTTGCTTCGTTTTTTGAACCTGACTCTATCCACTTCGTATCATATCCTTCGAGTATATACTTATATACTTTTTTATGTTGGCTTACATAGTTCAGCGCAGCAAATGAAATAGTAAACATACTTTGTAATCTATTAAGTGTTATACTATGGGCATAGCTTATATTTGAAGATAAAATAGTGCTGTCAGATTTGTGTGAAACTGTTGTATTGAATATTTTTAAATTGGTAATAACAATTGTTGGCTGTGGGTCGGTCTGCAGTACTTGTTGAGGGTTAAACATTATCTTGCCTTCCGGTCCACCGAAAATCAAATTACCATTCGGCAGTTTAAGCACTTCATATCTATTAAATTCATCACTTAGCAAACCATCATCAGTAGTGAAATTGATAAATTCTTCTTCCTGTAACGGGTATTGTGCTAGGTTGAAGCAACTAATTCCTTTATTTGTACTTAGCCAAATATTACCAAGCGTATCCGGCCTAATTCCATAGACTACATTATTTGGTAACCCATCTTGTTCAGTATAATGGATGCATTTTCCGGTTGCTTTCTCAAATTTGCTTACTCCTGCTCCATTGCTTCCAATCCACAGATACTTGTCAGGCAATTTAGGATCTTCACAGATGCTGAATAAGAAGTTAGGAGGTAAGGAATATTCATTATTCGATGTATGGGTAAAATGCTTCCACTCTTGTTTTTTTTCGTCTAAACTATAGAGCCCTTGTAGGGTAGCGAACCAAAAAACACCTTTACTATCCTGAAGCCAATCTGATATATATGGATATTCGCTATTTTCTTTTATTGCAGGAAAATAATATTCCTTCAGTGAAAAAATGTTTGCATTTTTTATTTTTACAATTAATGGTATTCTCTGCTTTGTATAGCCCTTGACCCATATTTGTCCTTCCTTGTCTTTCAATAAATTTTGAAATTGGTAAGTTGCAAGATAGGGGTATCGTACAATTTCTAATTTTTGAGACGAAGTTTTGTAAGACATAAGATACTTTAATTTTGTCTTTGTATCGACAATCAGCATGATATACCCACCGTTAGAATCGTCAATTAAGCTCCATAACTGCCACTTTTTTTTCCAAAGTCCACGAGGTAGGATTGCCGTATGGATTCTTGTATTGAGATTGTATGTTGCCGGCTCTCCGTTTGTATTACGAACGAGTACCTCATTTTTTTTGAACTCTGAATAATAAAAATCACTTAGGTTTTTGAGGGGGTGAAAAAGATACTTCCGATAGTCGTAGGTAAGTACCCCATGCCCTGTAGTTCCTATCCACAATCTATTATCTCGGTCAATACAAGGTGTATAAGCTCTATTAATTGATTGCATCATTCCCTGGCAGTACATCGGTGTAATTTGATACGTATTAGTATTAAAGTAATAGCATACGTTGCTATTTGAGAATAGCCAGTAATTATTATCTTTATCGCGTATTGTCTGCTCGCAAGCTCCCACATATCCGCTGTATATTGTATGCTCAAAAATTCTTTTTTGGGCAGTAAAATCATAGATATAGAGTTTCCCATAATCAACAATCAATTTATGATACGGGTTCGGCAGTTGATGAAGAGTATATTCAACCTCTGTATTGGTCGTTTGTATTTGAGTTTGTGAAAAGCTTTCAGTCTGAATATAACGACCTGCTATATTCCTATACACTCTCAGAGAATCCTGATTGCACATCCAAAGACTATTATCCGGCATTAATGCATAATATCCGGCAAATTTTTGTACTTCTTGAGTCCAACGGAGTTTAAGTATTGGCTCTCGGAGCTTTAGTGAAGTGACGTTAGTTGGTTTTATGTGAAAACAGTTACTGATATCGTAGAGATACATGTGTTGAGTACGCCCTATCAAGAGAATATCACCCTGACGCTGGATTCTCCATACCCCTTCGTGTGCTACAGTCGCTTCTTCTCCCTTTAGGGTAACATTAAAAAAACGTTCGCTTTTTTTATCAAACAGAAACAAACCCTTTGTATCAGTGCCAACCCAAAAATTACCGGAGCTATCTTCAAGTAATTGGGTAACAAAATTATCGGGAAGAGAGTACGGGTCTTTAGGATTGTTTCTATAAACGGTAACACGATAGCCGTCATATTTATTCAAACCGTCTTTTGTGCTGAACCAGAGAAACCCTTCTTTATCTTGCATAACACACATCACTAAGCCCTGTGACAATCCGTTTTGAATGGTAAACATGTCAAACTTAACTGACATTGTATCAGTATAATTATTAGCCGAAAGTATGGTAGTGCATAATAATAAAGTGCACAAATGAAGAAAATATTTCAAGATACTTCCTTGTTATTCTTTAAGAGGTATTACTCATTAAAAGTATTCTGTTGTACTTTTTGAGTTGCAATTATATTTATTATCTCTAATTACAAATTTAAACAACAAACTTCTGTAAGAGTTAATTTTTAATCCAGATAAAGATAAAATTATGTAAAATCATTGGTTTCAATGATTTTTATTAATTATGATAATATGCCCCAGTTATTCTTCATTTTTTATATACTTTAAGTTAAGATTAATTTAGTTACTAATTTTTTTATATTGCCTATGAGAATAATAGAATAAAGAATTCAGATTAATAATTTTCACATATTAGAGCCCCAAAAGCAGATCTGTCACTCCCCTATAACAAAGGATTTATTCTTCACTTTTGTTCCTATTATGTAACGAGCGCAATAGATTCCTTTAGCCCAACTATGAGTAGAAATTTCTGTAGAATTAGATGCGTTTATTGATGAATGAACAATTGTTTGGCCGAGTTGATTAACTATAACCAGAGAATTGAATTGTTCGTTGGATTCTAAACGAATATACCCTTTTGCAGTTATAATGTTTAGTAAAGGCGTTTCAACCGATTGCTCACTCACTGAAATTGATTCATCGCGAAAGCTATACCATTTATTCGTCGAAACATACAAGCTATCCATTCCCGTTCCGGCATACGCAACATTCCCAATAACTGTAGTAACTGCGGCAAAAGTTCCGTTCAAGTCAGGAAACAAAGGAACTCCATTGCTCCAAGTGTCAGTCAGTGGATTATAAGTATAGAAATCACGAAAAAACTCACCATTTCCCACTTCATCAAATCCACCACCGATAAAACCTTTGTTGTTGATTGCAAAACCAATTCCACCAACGCGCGCTTTTCCGGGGAAATCTGCCTTTTTAGTCCATGCATCAGTTATTGGATTGTATTCATAATTCGTTTTGAGAACTTGATTTCCTGCTCTATCATGTCCTGTACAAAGATAAGCTTTATTATTAATGGTAAAAAATGCTGGATGATGATGTGCAGGTCCAGCAAAACTAGTAACAGCAACCCATTTATTAGTTGTGGGAGAATATTTATAAAAATCTTTGTAATCACCTGATTCTCCGTCGCCACAACCTACGTATCCTTCATCATTCAAAGTAAAGAAAGCAGGATGTGCTCTTCCTTCACCGGGGAAATCTGCTTTTTTAACCCAAATATCATCAATAGGAGTATATTCCCAAAGGTCAGTTAATGTTGTGCCGTTATTATCTACACCCACTGTTAAGTATCCTTTGCCATTGATTACAAATGTAGCAGCATACGAGCGTGGAGTTCCCGGAAAATCTTTCATTTGAAGCCATCGGTCTTCGAGAGGAATATACTTCCACATGTCTTTATATTGCTGACTTTCGTCTGTATTAGTTCCGCAAATCATATAAAAATTTTCATCAATAGCGAAGACAGATGAATGATGTCTTCCGGGTGCAGGAACAGTTTGGGTAAGTTTCCAAGAATATTGAGCTTGGGCTGGTATATAGCTTGTTATAAGGAGTATAAAGAAGGATAATCTTGTAAGTATTGTTTTCATAGATGATTGTTAATATAAAGTAAGAAAATTATTTATTCAGTTATTATTAATTGCAATAGTTTTTGTTTCAATTTTGATGATATTCGAATGAAATAGAGTCCACTTGTTGTGAATAGAGATTGATTTAATTGTAATACTCCTTGCGAACCTACGATAGTAATTGTATACAAGACTTTTCCGGGTATGTCCATTATGTCAATAGTCGGATTATCATTTAGTTCATCAGGAATGCAAATTGTACAATTACCGGTTGTCGGGTTTGGATAGACAAACGATGAACCAATAACTTTACTTTCGTCTATTCCGGAAGGTGTATTATTTTCGTGTGCGCCAATATCAATTGTACCAACTACAATTCTAAATGTAATGTTAACAGGATGGCGATATTCATTTTTCGGAACAAGTGATAATCCGTTCACAGATATACTACTTGTTTCTCCTGTATTAACTGCAGGAGAAGTTGCTTGAAGATGATAATCATAACTTTTACTGTCTATAAATTTTGCATTTGCAATCGTTCCATTCCAATTATAAGCAATATCATTTGAAAAAGCAGTTCCAACCTTTATGCTCCCATCCCCAGCAAATATATTATTATGAATATAACAAAGTTCTGTTCCATCTCTTAATGCCAGAAAGCTACCGGTTGTGCGCTCGTTTACTATTGTATTATTAACGACATAAAGTTGATGCGGTGGAGGATTTAATAATCCTTCTTGACCATAACCGATGATATTTGAGTTCTCTCCATTCGTTCCTTGATGGATTTCATTCCCCATAATAACTGCTGTTCCACCGTTTGGTAAATCGATTTCACGGCTTGCTGTTCCGTCTGCTTCATTCGACAACCTGTTATAAAGGATATAGTTGGTATATGCTCTACTTTTTAATTCATGCCCAACTTTTGCATGATGTGAATAGTTATATTGGAATGTCAAACTTCGTACATGATTTATATAGAGATTATGTGTGTATCCATCTCCTTTTCCATTGTTTGAAAATTCAGAATATTCAATAAGTATATCACTTACTGGGTTATCACCTGCTAAGATTCCATTTTCGTTATCATGGAAATAACATCCATGAACGGTTAAATTTGCAGATTCAAGTCGGATTCCTGCTCCATTTCCATCGGGAACTTTGCATTCCGAAAACTCGATAAAAGCAACTTTAGTGTTATCGCCTCCTATTACCCAAATCGCTTTTCCTCCCCAATTTTGTCCGTTAGATTGTAGATGAGCAAGTCCACCAACTCCTTGCAGGAGTAGATTTTTTGCAGTCCAATGTGCTGCGTCTGCAGTGTAAACACCAGCATCTATATTTACAGTATCTCCATCTTTTACTAATGTCGATAATTGGCTTGGTTTGGTGTATTGCCTTGATTGACCAACTTGCCAAGTAGTTGCTTGTATAAAATTTACAGCATAAAATCCAAGAAAAATAATCAGTACAATATGTTTCATTGTAATACAAATAATAAGTTAAATCTATAAATTACAATTCTGAATTACTTCTTTTCCCCCACTAATTTCATCTGGAGAAGCGAGAGTATAATTAGTAAAATAAATATTGAATACGCTAATGCAGAAGCATATCCCATCATATCGGATTTTTCAAAAGCATTGACAAAAACTTGATAGACTAATGTCGTTGTATCTCCCGGAGTTGGACCACCTTTTGTCATGACATAGATTTCTACAAACACTTGAAAAGATTTAATGGTATTAATAACAACAACAAATGTCATAGTCGGACGCAAAAGTGGAAGTGTAATCCTTATAAACTGTTGCCAAGCAGAAGCCCCTGCAAGCCGAGCAGCCTCGTATAAGTCTTTTGGAATCGTTTGCAAGCCGGCTAAAAAGAGAATCATGTAATATCCGGTTGAAATCCAAACATCCATTGCCATAACTGATGCGAGTGCCGTATTAGGTTCTAAAAGCCAGCCACGTTCAGGATGGGGAATTCCTAACATACCCAGTAGCAAATTAATATAACCGTCTTTTGCATAAATATTTGTAAAGATTAGAGCTATAACGACAAGTGAAGTTACCGAAGGCATAAAATAGGCGGCACGAAAGAATCCTGCAAACCGAATCATCTTAGAGTTTAAAAACACAGCTATTGTTAATGCTAAAACTGTTGTAACGGGTACAGTCCCAAACGTAAAGATTACAGTATTACGGAAAGCGTGCAATACTTCAATATCAGTAAGCAGCGTTGAGTAGTTCTGAATTCCGATAAATTCGGATGTATTTGCAAGGGTTGAATATTTGGTAAAACTAAGATAGAGTGAATATCCAAGTGGATACAGCCAAAAGACTATAAAAATCAGAAGCCAAGGCAACAATAGAATGAAGGTGTGCCTATGAATTCGTGCATTCATATCAAAATCCCATATCTCCAAGATATTTCAGAAGTGAATCACTATAGAGGTTTGTTGTTTCACCATACCATTTATCTTGAGGTATCATCAATAAGGTTCCATACGTTGCAGGATTCAAAGATGAAAATGAAGAAGTACAAATTTGAGTTTCTTCTTCCGGTCTGAATTCATTATCAGAATCATGAACTACCACTGTACAACCGAGTTGGGTCAATTCTTTTTCATCAACAGGAGCACGTTCATATCCCAATAATAAAAAAGGTATTCTCAATTTAACAATATATCCTCCTTTTCGAGGTGAAGCAGCCACTTTTATCTGCGAAACAGTACTTTTTTGAGATGCATCGAGTTCGTCGGTTGTTTTAACTTTAATGTAGGGCTTACGTTCTAAGAAGTCACCTAATTTTGCAGTTATGCAATAGATACCTGAATCTGTGGCGGAACGAACAGATAATTTAGTCGTTCGTTTGGTTTTAGTTACAAATCGTTCACCATCTCGCCCCGGCTGATTGGTATCAAACCATATATCTACAAAATCTGCGGTACAACTATCGCACCTTCCTGTTACGAGTTCATCGTCAGTAACAGCAATTGTCATATATAAATAGTCTTGGTCGTACACAGAACGAACTGAAAATGAACAATCGTTTTCTCCGCCCCAATAAAATGCACCCGAAGTTACATTTTCGACTGATTTACTTACTGCTTCTGCTGTATAACCACGATACATTTGTCTGCCTCGCGGATAACATGGTATAGATAAGTATTTAGTAAAGAATGAAGTTTCATTCGATGAAGTAGTAACAAACCGTTCGGAAGTTTGTAGTGATTGGTAGTTTTTATACGTTTCACGAGTATATTTATCAACTTTAGCAGTAACAAATTCATCGAGTAAAACCACAGAACCTGTTTCATATTTATAGCCACGTACCACCCAATTAAATTCTTCGAGTTTATGGGTTGTATAGCAAGCGTTCTCTTTAATTACTACTCCAACTTCAAGTGGTAAATCCACATAATTGTATTGAAATTGAGCAACAGTCGTCAGATAACCGTCAATATCAGTAACCAAATACACTGTCATAATTTTGCGTTTTTCTCCGGACACTTTCACTGCAAAAGCAACATCATTAAACCCGTCTCCTGAAAAATCGCCCACATCCCAACTCCAAATTCTGTACTCAGAACCTTGCGGTAATTGAGCAGAAATATCCATAATCAATTCTTTATCAAAGTATGGATCTAATTTTTGTGCAAAGTCAGCGAACGTCATTCCAGATTGTGCAGAAAGTTTAGCTGAACTTACTATTACAAACAGAACAAAGGTTTTTACAACATTTTTTATCATATAGTTAAACTTATCATATACTTTGCAAAATTGTGTCTCGAATTACTGATGGAGATTCTTTGAGACGTGCACCAAATTGTGAAACGATTCTTGATGCGGCATACGATGCGAGTTGACCTGATTTTTCCGGTGAATATCCATGAGTTATACCGTACAAGAAACCAGCGGCATACATATCACCTGCACCCGTAGTATCAATTGGAGTAGTTGGATACGATGGAATATCAAATACTTCTTCATCCCACTTAATGCGTGAACCTTTTTTTCCCATTGTAAAGCAAACATTAGCAAATTGTTTTGCTAATACGTCAAATATTTCATTGGTATCATCAAGTCCTGTATAAGTACCTGCTTCAGATTCATTACAGAAAATCAAATCAGCATGAGTAAGAGCTTCTTCTAATCCCTCTCTAAAGAAATTTACTATGAATGTATCAGAAAAGGAAACTGCTATTTTTGTTCCATGCTTTTTTGCGATAATAATTGACTCATTAATCGCCGCTCTCCCTGAATTTTCAGTAAATTTATAACCTTCAATATAAAGCCATTCAGATCGTGCAATTGTTGATTCCACAATATGCTCAGTACTAAAATTTCCATTTACACCCAATGCTGTTAACATAGTTCTTTCAGCATCGGGTGTAATTAATACCAAACATTTACCTGTATGAGAATTAGGTACTAATTCTGCATCAAGATGAATTCCTAAATCAGTAAATTCACCGGCATAGAATCTCCCCATATCATCATCACCAAGTACCGCTTTATACCCTGCTTTACCACCAAATTGACCAAATGCAATAATAGTATTCGCTGCAGATCCTCCACTTGAGCGGTGTGGAGTATGATGTTGCATAGTTTGAATTAATGAATTTTGTTCTGATGAATCAAGGAGTGTCATAGTTCCGCGTTGCAAATTTAACTCTGAGAATTCAGCATCTGAAAGTTGGAATTCTATATCTACGAGTGCGTTACCAAGCCCACATAAATGAAGATTTTTTAAAGTCATGTTACTACCTAGTATTGGAAAATTTTAATTGAAGCAGTGCAAAAATAACCATATTTGAGTTCTTAGGAACAATTGAATTCATCCTTGTTGTGTTTATTGGGAATTGTTGTTACTGAATATAATAGTAAATTTGTAAAGATTAGTCTTTTAATTAATCAACAAAAGTAATTTATATTGCTTTTAAATTGATTTGCTTCTTGATTCAATATGAAATTTTACAACTTTGAATTAACTTATACTTTTTTATGACTCCAAAGAAACTTTTATTTATACTCATTGGAGCTTTTCTCATTGTAATGCTTATCATCGCACTCTATTCATTGAGTATAGTATCGGGAAATGTACCTTCTTTTGAACAATTAGAGAACCCAAAGCAAGACCTTGCCACTCAAGTACTTAGTAGTGACGGCGAAATTCTCGACCATTTTTTTATTAAAAGACGCACCTATGTTCCATTCGACAGTATTCCGGCCGGCTTTATCAATTCATTGATTTCTACAGAAGACAAAGAATTTTATAACCATTGGGGAGTTCATACAGCCAGAATTTTCAAAGCGATATTCAAAACTGTCTTTAACAGCAGAAAAGAAGGTGGCTCGACAATTACTCAACAACTCGCCAGAAATCTATTCTATACACAAGAAAGGTCTCTTCATCGTAAAATTCTTGAAGCCGTCACAGCAGTTAAAATTGAAGAAACCTATACTAAAAAAGAAATTCTCGAACTATATGCAAATACCGTGTATTTCGGGCGTGGAGCGTACGGAATCCAAATTGCCGCTCAAATATATTTCAATAAAACAGCATTAGACCTTACTCAATCAGAATGTGCCTATCTGGTGGCTTTGTTAAAAGGCCCAGACATCTATAATGCAGAGCAACACTACGAAAGAGCACTTGCCAGAAGAAATTTAGTACTTCGTTTAACCTACGACAACAAACTTATAACTGCTGAACAATACAACACTTCGATAGATGAAGCTATATCATTGCCGACTACTAAAACTACTGTTGGAATGAATGGAATCGCACCCCATTTTGTGGAAATGGTTCGTCAGAAATTAGAAAAGGACGAACGCTATGGTATGAAAAATTATAATTTATACCGTGATGGACTTGTGATTTACACTACTCTCAATGCACAAGTTCAACGACATGCTAACTCTGCAGTAGATGAACATTTACGTGAATTTCAAAAACAATTTAATCAAGCGTGGACTTGGAAAGATAAATCCTCAATAATAACAGCATTAGTTAAACAAACAATCCGTGACCAACCCGATTACATTGCCGCAAAAGGTGATGAAGCAAAACGCAATCAATTATCTCAAGCGTACCAAAAAAATCAAAAATTTATAGACTCTGTCAAAAAAAGAGCAACACTTATTCAAACCGGATTAGTAGTTATTGACCATTCTACAGGTTTTATAAATGCAATGGTTGGTGCCTCTCCCGAAGCAATGAAGTATAATTCAGAGTCGCGATATTCGCTGAATCATGTTACTCAAATTCGTCGACAGCCAGGTTCGTCGTTCAAACCATTCGTCTATGCGTCTGCTTTAGAAAACGGTTTAACTCCTGATTCTGAAATAGATAGTGGCCCCTATAGTTACACATTGCCAAGTGGACAAATTTGGAGTCCTTCGGGAACAGGAACAAATGGTGGTTTAGTGCCGTTATCAGTTGGATTAAAGTTCTCAATCAATACCGTAGCGGCTCGGCTTATAACCCAACATACAACTCCGAGCGAAGTAATTCTTCTTGCTAAAAAAATGGGAATTACAACTCCGATGGATCCCTTCCCTACTATCGCTCTCGGTGCTGAAGAAGTTATACCGATTGATATTGTAAGTGCATATGGGGCATTTGCTAATCAAGGAATTAGCGTAGAACCTGTTTGTATAACTCGAATTGAAGACAGATTCGGAACAGTACTCTATGAATTTAAAAACAATGCAAAAATTACCGATGCAATCAGCCCAAAAATTGCTCAACAAATGACAATTATGATGCAAGGTGTTGTCAATGGTGGAACCGGTTCGGGAATTCGCAAGTGGTTTAAATACGATGCGGCAGGCAAAACAGGAACAACCAATGATTTTACTGATGCGTGGTTCGTTGGGTTCACTCCGCAACTTGTCGCAGGAGTTTGGGTTGGCTTTGATAATCAACGAATTAAATTTACAGGTTGGTACGGGCAAGGTGGTAAAGCCGCCGCACCAATTTGGGGACGACTCATGGCTAAAATATATAACGATTCCAAGTTAGAATTCAAAAAAACTAAATTTGGATTCGAATCATTTACTGATGAACCTCAAGATATTAACTTTAAAGATCCACCAATGGAAAATATTGACCCACCTTCTCTGAAAGATTCTCTTAAAAGCGCAGAACCATAGTCTAATCTTTCAATTGAATATACCTTAAATTATTCATTGTAATATTATTGATATCAATTTTAAATATGGTACAATTAGATAAGCAAACTAAAAGAAATACTCACAGACCAATTGCAATCACTATTATTTGTGTAATTGGATTTATTGGAGCAGTCTTAGCTCTGCCAATGATTTTCTCGCAACCATCAAAAGATTTAGGAAGCTTTTATCAAGTTTACCTTGGATTTTCAACCTGCGTTGGAATAGTAAGTATGATAGGATTATGGAAAATGAAAAGATGGGCAGTGATGTTATATTCAGGATTTGTACTTTTAAATCAAGTTATCTTAATTTCAATGAATACTTGGAATTTTATGGCAATTCTCATCCCCGGAATCTTCATTGGAATTAGTTTGTTTTATGTAAAAATGATGGATTAATATATTATTGAACTTTAGCTAAACCAATTCAATTTCTACTATAAACTCTTTTACAATCTAATGGTTGACTACCAAAATTCAGCAAAAGACCATCTGTAATATTGAATAGTTTACAATGATTGATAGTATGAATTCGGTGTTTGTCTTCTAATTTTTCAACGGTTTTAACTTCTACCAGTACATTACCTTCTACTATAAAATCCACAAACATTGTTCCAACTGCTTGGTCTTTGTAATAAACAACCATTTCCTGCCCTTGAACGAATTCTAATCTTGCCATTGTAAATTCACGAGCAAGACATGTTAAATATATTTCTTTTGGGAAACCACTTCCAATTGCTTTATGAACTTCCATAGCACACCCAATTATATCGTGAGTCAAATCATCTATTTCATTATTTTTCATGTAGTTGTTCTAATGTTAAAAAAATTGTTTAGTTGTTGTCTATAAAATTTTACGTACAAAATACTGCTTTTTATGGAATCTCAAATGTAAGAACTTCCAATGTTTGTCTGCAATTACTATGCAAAAAACACCTTCCCTACTTTTTAGTTATAATGGTTACTGTCACTCAGTTTATAACTTCTGATTTATTAGTTCATAAACTTCCCAACTATGCAGTTTTTATAAGTAATTGAAACGGAAACTAAGTAGTAACTAATTCTAAAACTCCATTGATTTTTCTATAATATCTGCACAAGTTTTGCTTCCACCAGCACCCTTATAAACGTATTGTTTTGCTTTTTCTCCTCTGCTGATTCTTTCAGACGGATTTGTTATCATTTTTTCTAACCATTCCATAAGATTTTCACTTGAATTGATGCTAGTAAGTGCTCCCAATTGTTCTAAATTTTGCGCATCAGGAGAGCGAGATATATTCCTTCCACATACAATAGGAACTCCATAGGCCGCAGGTTCAGCCGTACTATGAACACCAAATCCAAATCCACCACCAACATAGACAATATCTGCTACACCATATAATAACAGTAGCTTACCTATACTATCAATGATAATACACTTACCATAATCAGTTTGAGAATTTAGTTCACTTAATAACACCGATTCTTGAAATTTTCTTTTGAGATTCATGCAATGGTCGCGTGTCGGTTCATGTGGAACTATAATAGGACGAATACCATATCCTTTTTTTTCAATTTGTTCTAATGAATCAATAATTATCTCTTCATCTTTTTGCCAGGTACTACCGGCAACTAAGATTAATTCATCACTCTTAAAATATGATTCGGGAATAATATCTTCAAAATCTTTTACAGTTTCAACCACAGAGATTATTCTATCAAAACGTGTATCTCTCGAAGTAGTAACGGGAATATCTAGTAAAAGCTGTTTGAATGAATGAGTTTCAAAGTCACTTACAGTATAAATTCCTGTGAAATTATTGAGAATTGCACTTAGAAACTGATGTAAAAAAATTAATTTCCAAATCTTTGCATTTGGAAATGTTGCGCAAAATAAAAATGTCGATATATTTTTGTTTGAGAGAATATTAAGATGATTAAGCCAAAGTTCATATCGAATAAAAACTGCTACGTTTGGATTCATCATTTCGATAAATTGCTTTGCTTTTCTTCTGGTATCAATTGGCATATATACAATTGCATCCGCTTGAGGATACTCTTTAACATTACGATAACCCGATGGAGAATAGAAGGATACGATAATACTCAAATTTTGATTTTGTGACTTTAATCGTTCAATTATAGGTTTTGCTTGCTCAAATTCCCCTAAAGATGCAGCATGAAACCATACACGTTTCGTATTCTGAGGAAGTTTCTCTAATGTGAGTAATGTTGTTTTCCAAGCTTTTTCTCGTTCTTTGAGTTTTGTATTGAATTGAGAAATACAAAGCACTAAGAGTTGAATTATTGGGATTACAATGAGATTGTAGAAAAATACTATCATTCACATTATGGGCTGATAATAGAAAGTAAACATTGTTGGAGAATTATATCAGCCGGTAAGTTTGTTGATTTAAGTTTCAAATCAGCATCTCGCAATGCATAGAAAGCATTGTTTAGTTGTTTAGAAGAATATTTTTGAAGTGCGCCTAAATACTCAGGGATGAAGAAAGAACTTATTCCAACAGTTTTACTTAATTCAAAATGATTGCGAGTTTGTTGAGACGCTTCTGATAATTTCCACAATACAACAAAATATCGAGTAATCATAGATATAATAAGTATTTCTTGTTTTTCAGCGGCAAGCATGTGAAACATTATATCTAATGAACGTGGTAAATCACGTCCTCCGATTGCTTTTTGGAGTTCAAATACATTATATATCCGTGAATCCCCTACCACCGCACTGATGTCTTCATCAGTTATTTTTTTTTTATTTTGGAGAAATATAAGGATTTTCTCAATTTCATTATTTAATTCACGTAACGAATTGCCAACTTTAGCAGTTAAAAATTCTGCTGCTTCGGGAGAAATTTCACGACCTTTTTCTCGAAGACGGCGAGCTATCCACGAAGGAACATCACGTTCATATACTTTTGGAAATTCAAGACATGCGGCTTTTTCAATTAAAACATCATAAGGAAATTTAAGCGTTGCAAGTTTTTTCTGACCTTTTTCAGTTTGTTTTGAATTTGAGACAGCACTACTTATTCCGTTAAGTTCACTTGCACTGGATCTTAATATTAAAAGTGTTGAAGGTTGCGGGGCTTGAAAATATTTAGTGAATGGTGATTTAATTTCATTTTTCTTGCTTGCACGTCCACTAAAGTATTTTTCAAAATTTTTGACAGAAACAACTCTTCGTTCTGCCATTAAAGGAAAAGCATTTGCCATTGTGATAACCGCATCTGCTGTAGTATTATCAGCATCCACAGTATCAAAGTTAAATCCACTTACATCGCTTACAAGTGCTTTTTCAATTAACTTTGAGTATGCTTCATCGAGCATAAAATCTTCTTCCCCAAACAGTAGGATGATTGGAGGTAGTGGCTTGGATGCCAATAAAGCAGTTAGTGATTCATAAATCATATTTTATATAAAATCATCATTATGTGATATTTTTCTGGTTGAAACATCATCATCTTTTTCAGATTCTTCAGCTTTTTTTTCAAGAATTTCATCAAATAGTACTTCTAATCGATCTGACAATACTTGTGGGTCAAAGGGTTTTAATAAATACTCTTTTACTCCCAATGAAATAAGACGCTTAATCAGTTCCGGTGAAGAATCACCGGTGCAAGCAACAACAGGAATATTTTTCAAACGTTCATTAGCCGCGATTGTTTGCATCGCCTGAAAGCCACTAATATGAGGTGTGTGAATATCTAAAATTATTAAATCCGGAAGTACAGAACCCATTGCTTTGAAAGCACCTACAGGTGAACCGAATTCATTTACCAAGATTTGAAAATTCTTTTCGATTATACGCCGTAGTAAAGAACGTATTGAAATGTCGTCTTCAATAACAAAAACTATAAGATTTGAATATTTCATAATTCTAATAAATATCAAGAAATAGTTAATAATTATCTTGAGATTGATTTTGGATCTAAAGCGTCACGTAATCCGTCACCCAATAAATTAAATCCATAAACAGCTGCCGCAATAGCAATACTTGGATATAATGTTAATCCCCAATTAGTTCCAGCAGCAATATATCCATATCCGTCAAATATTAATATTCCCCACGAAGGGTCAGGTTTTTGAATTCCTAATCCTAAGAAACTCAATCCTGCTTCTGCTATAATTGAAGTTGCAATTCCGGCTGTAGCCAGTACTATAATTGGTCCAAAAGCATTCGGAAGAATATGCCTAAAGATTGTTCTAAATGAACCAAAACCTAAAGCACGAGTAGCTTCCACGTATTCCATCTCACGTAATGAAAAGAATTGTCCCCGTACAATACGAGCAATATCAACCCAACTTGATATTCCTATTGCAATAAACGTTTGCCAAAAAGCATTCAGTTCAAATCCCAAAACATCGTGAGTGGATTTTAAAACCGATGAAAATAGTATAGCGAGTAAGATAGTTGGAAATGACCAAACTACGTTAATAAACCACAAAACTACATTATCCACCCAACCTCTAAAATAACCGGCTAAAGCACCGAGAAATATTCCAATAATCAATGCAATAATTTGTGAAACTACACCGACCATTAAGCTGATTCTTGCACCATAAATTAATCTACTCAATACATCGCGTCCGAAATTATCGGTTCCCAAATAATAAATAGGAGTATCATGCCAATCCGAAGGATTCTTTCCCCATAATTTGGATTTTGAAATCGTTACCTTTCTTCCTGACAGGTCTTTATATTGAACCGAATCGCCTACTAGCTTATAACTCTCGATAGCTAACACAGAGGGTTGTGAAAGATTTGCAGGATTTTTAGTATATAAAACATTTCCCTGAAACATGGAAGCTTTAACAGAGTATTCAAGAATTTGTAGTTTAGGATCGAATGGAGCAAGGAAAGGTGCGAAAACACTGACAAAAACTAAAATTCCTATTAAGATCATACCTATCAATCCGGCAGGATGGCGACGTAATTTTCGCCAAGCTAATTGACCTAAACTTTCAGAGCGATTCAATTGTTTATTTTTAGATTTCATATAGTTACGATAATTTTACTTTAGGATCTAAAAATACATACATTATATCTACAACTGCATTCACTATGACAAATACAAGAGAAGTAAACAGAACTGTACCTTGAATCATCGGGTAATCTAATTTTAAAATAGCATCAATAGCTACTGTTCCGATACCCGGCCAATTAAAAATATATTCTACAAAGAATGTTCCTGCTAAGAGTCCTGCAAACCAAGCGCTTATAGTAGTAATGACTGGATTTAGTGCATTTCGCAGAGCGTGTTTCATAATTACACGACTTGAAGTAAGCCCTTTTGCTTTTGCAGTACGAACATAATCTTGTCCAAGAACATCGAGCATACTGCTACGAGTAACACGAGCTATAATAGAAAGAGGACGAAGGGCAAGTGTGAACATCGGAAGCAGTAAATATTCAAATCCCCTATCTATATATCCTGAAATCGGTAACCAATCTAAATACACCCCAAACACAAGCATTAGAAGTAATCCAAGTACAAAAGAAGGAAGCGAAATTCCAAATAGTGCAAACCCCATCAGAGAACTATCCAACCAAGAATTAGGACGCATTGCGGCAAATATCCCGAGTACCATACCGAGTATTGTCGAAAAAATCATAGCTGTTGTTGCTAGCAATGCAGTAGCCGGAAACCGTTCGATAATTGTTCCAAAAACGTCTCTATTTGTTGAAAATGAACGACCGAAATCGCCTTTGGAAAGATTTACAAGAAAACTACCAAACTGTACAATTTTTGGTTTATCGAGACCAAGTTGCTGTTGAAGTGCTTTGATTGAAGCTTGGTCAGCACGTTGTCCTAACATCAATCGAGCCGGGTCGCCGGGTAATACAAAATTGATGAAAAACGTTACTGTAATTACTCCAAACAAAACTAATATTGAATAACCGAGTTTACGTAAAATATAGTTGAGCATTGATATTAATATTGCTCCATAAATTATTTATTTACAAGATATTACTCTATTACTAATTAATTATTTAATTCAGTAATAAGAGGAATTTACAATACGATATTACCGAAAATACCTCAGATATACAAGAAACTAAAGTATTATTCATTTTTGAAGTTCTATTGTTGGTTTCAAATATAATATATATTGACAAATATATTGTAGAATTAAGCTTTCAGTTTAATTTAGTATTACTTTTATTTATTTACAATATCAAAACTTCATTTCTCGTTTACTTATTTTTACTTATATAAAGGAAATCGAATGATAAATTCTCTAAAAAATGATATCCCGTCCAGTATTGTTGTGTTTTTGGTTGCACTTCCTTTATGCTTAGGAGTTGCATTAGCATCAGGCGCACCGTTGCTTTCTGGATTAATTTCAGGGATTATTGGCGGAATAATTGTTGGGTTTCTTAGTTCATCTCAAACAAGTGTAAGTGGTCCTGCGGCAGGATTAGCGGCTGTAGTTCTTGCTTCAATCTTACAATTAGGAAGCTTCGAAGTATTTCTGACTGCAGTAGTTCTTTCCGGTGTATTTCAATTATTATTAGGAATTATGAAAGGCGGATTAATAGCTTCGTATATTCCTTCAAATGTGATAAAAGGATTACTTGCGGCAATTGGAATAATTCTTATTCTAAAACAAATACCACATGCTTTCGGCGTGGATAGAATTGCTGAAAACGACTTTTCGTTTATACAATCTGATGGTGAAAATACTTTTAGTGAATTGTTAAGAATGCTAAATATATTTACACCAGGGGCTATTGTCATAAGTATAATATCTCTATTAGTTTTAGTGTACTGGAAAAAAACATCTTTACAAAACTTTAAGTATTTTCCTTCTTCACTATTTGTTGTTGCTTTAGGAGTTTTACTCAATTATATATTTAGAAACTATATACCTATTTTAACTATAGAGGAAACTCATTTGGTAAAGATACCGGCAGTTAATTTAATGGATGTTTCTTCTGTCATCAAATTTCCTGACTTAACCCAGCTTTTTAATCATAATGTTTGGTTGGTAGCATTTACTTTAGCTATTATAGCCTCATTAGAAACCCTACTCAATCTTGAAGCAGTAGATAATCTTGACCCACACAAACGATTATCTCCACCAAATAAAGAACTTATAGCTCAAGGTGTAGGAAACATTACATCAGGGTTAATTGGTGGCATTCCAATAACTTCTGTTATTGTTAGAAGTTCAGTGAATATTCATTCAGGAGCTGAAACTAAAATGTCAGCAATATTTCATGGTGTACTACTGCTATTAAGTGTATTATTTATTACACCCGTATTGAATCAGATTCCACTTGCATCGTTAGCAGCTATTTTAATTGTAACGGGTTATAAACTTGCTAATATTGATCTAATCAAGGAGATGTATAAAAAAGGATGGAACCAGTTTATTCCATTTGCCGCAACAATTTTAGCAATCATTTTTACAGATTTGCTCATTGGAATAGTAATTGGACTTGTAATCAGTATCTTTTATATTCTTCGAAATAATTACAAGAATCCGTTCACTATCGAAAAAGAACAACTCCATGTTGGAGAAACGTTGAGATTGGAGTTAGCTAATCAAGCGACATTTCTCAATAAAGCTTCTATCAAAGATACACTATGGAACGCTCCGAAAAATTCTAATGTAATCGTAGATGCGACTAAATGTGATTATGTTGATAACGATATTTTAGAAATTCTTCATGATTATAAGCACACAGTTGCTCCGGAAAACCAAATACAACTCAATGTCATTGGTCTAAAAAAAGAATACAAATTAGATGATCATATCCAATTCGTAAATATTTTAGACAAAGAATCTCAGGCAAAATTATCACCGGATGAAATATTAAACTTACTTAAATTAGGAAACGAACGGTTTTTAGCCGGAAAGTGGTCAAACAAATATTACAAACATCAAGTTAATGCTACTTCTATGGGACAGTTTCCAATGGCAGTTGTCATTAGTTGTATTGATTCTAGAACGACACCTGAGATTGTTTTTGATGCTGGTATTGGAGATTTAATTACAATACGAATTGCCGGGAATGTCATCAATGATGATATCATTGGTAGTATTGAACTTGCCTGTAAAAAATTAGGAACCAAGCTTATTGTTGTGATGGGACATTCTCAATGTGGAGCTGTAAATGTTGCTGTTAACTCAATCCATGATGGATATATAACGCATATAACAAGAAAAATAAATAAATCAATTCAGAATTTTAATGGAGGAAATTCATCAAATCTTTCCGAAGAATCAATTCATAAAATAACATGGTTGAATATTCATAATTCAGTTCAAGAAATCATTGAAAGTGATTTGTATTTAAAAAATGAAATTGCAAATGGGAATCTCAAAATTGTTCCTGCATTTTATGAAACAAAAACTGGTAAAGTAATTTTTGATGAGTAAAATTCACAAAAATCTACTCACTAAAAATGCCGTTATCGAACTATTCAATAACGGCATTTTTATGGATTATAATTAATCCCAAAACTATTTCTGTTTTAATTTCACCAACATTTCTTCAGCATTTGTGTTTTTGGGATCGAGTTTTAATGATTTTTCATAATTAAAGATTGCTAATTCCTTATTTCCATTTTCCATATAAGCTTCAGCTAAGCTATCATAAGAATTAGCAGAATCCGGATATAATTCTACATTCAATTTCATTATTTCAACAGCAACATCAGGCCTGTGTACTTTAGTTAATAATGTATATCCTATTATATTTAGCTCACTTTCACTTACATAAACATTGTTAAAATTCTGACTTTGAAGATTTCTTACAACTTCAATTACTTTATCAATTTTAAAGTTTACAGTATCTTGGTATAAAATATCTTTCACTATCATACCTAACGATTTTTCTTTCATATCCAACACTTCAACATCAAATACCAATGTTGATTTTGGTGGTATCATTCCTCGACCTTTTTCTCCATATGCAAGTTGATAAGGAACGATAAATGTAACTCTATCACCTATTCTCAGCAACGAGATTCCTTCATCCCATCCTTTAATTACTTGCTTTTCTCCTAAGATAAAACTAAATGGAGTATTTCTATCACGAGATGAGTCAAACTTTTTACCGTCTAAGAAAGTTCCTGTATAATGAACCAAAATCAATCGATGCATCTTGGTGATTTCACCTGTTCCATGATGAATATAAACATATTTCAAACCGGAATCAGTCGTAAGCGTATCATTATCATTTACTTGTGCTTGATTAATAGTAGGATATCCAATTATTATCATTAAAACTACGATAGCTGTTTTTATCATAAATTTTCAAAAAAAAAAAAAAAATAAACTAAGTCTTTGTATTTACAAAACGTTATAAAAAATCACAGAAACAATACTAAGTAATCTTCATCTGAATAGTTTCCGTCAGAATTTTTCAAAGCATGACGTTCATTACCATAAACTTCAAATCCTAATGACATATAAAGATTTTTAGCTTCTA
>JAFDZU010000064.1:13036-79799 GCA_018266765.1 Bacteroidota bacterium | reverse complement strand
GGCGAACCCGCCAAAAATAAAGTAGTAACAGGGTTAAAAGAAAAAATAGGTAGTACAAATAATGATATTCGATTATTCCCAAACCCTGCTTCGGGAGTTCTAACGGTAGAATTCGGACGGTCACATTATTTTACGAGCATTGAAATTATAGATGGTAGTGGTCGTATTCTCCAAACCTCTCCACTTGAATCTACAGCTGGTAGAAAGAATATAGATATTTCAATGCTTACATCGGGTAGTTATATTTGTCGTTTGCGAGAGCAGTCTGATGTTGTTTCACGTCCGTTTGTGATTCAAAGGAGAGAACTTGCCGATAAAATGAATAAAAAAACCTAACTTCTCATTTTGATTGATTGAAAACAGTAAAAAAAAACACCATTCAACTACACTGCAAACAATACATTCAATTTATAAGTTATAAGCGTAATGATGAATTAAAAGGTCGCACTTTTGGGCGTGCGGACTTTGATTCTTTACTCTAAATAACAATTGAAGAAAAGTCTCGTATAATTTATATCTGATACGTACTTCTGCTTGGCTTTGGGATGAAACTCGTATTTTTGCAATAGAATATCAATCATTTTAATCATTTTCGAGACAAACCATGAAACACACAAACTTTTATGAAATTCACAAGAACTTAGGCGGGAAAATCGTTCCTTTTGCGGGCTTTGAAATGCCTGTTCAATACCCCAAAGGTATTCTCCATGAACATAATATAGTACGTGACGGCGTTGGAGTATTTGATGTTTCGCACATGGGTGAATTCGAGGTGCGCGGCGAAAATGCACTCGCATTTATTCAAAAACTAACGGTGAATGATGCCTCTAAACTCACCGAAGGCAAGGCGCAATATTCGGCTATGTGCTACGAAGACGGCGGAATTGTTGATGATTTACTCGTCTATCATTGCGGAGATTATTATATGCTCGTAGTCAATGGTGCAAATGTAGATAAAGATTTCGCATGGGCATCGGACGTAGCCAAAGGTTTTGATAATTTAGAACTTATCAATGTAAGTGATGATATAAACTTACTTGCAATTCAAGGCCCCAAAGCTCTCGACACACTCCAAAAGCTGACCGAAGTTCCACTTGCCGACATTCCGTATTATAGTTTTCAGTTTGGGAAATTCGCAGGTGAAGATATGATAATTTCTCGTACCGGTTATACAGGTGAAATTGGATGTGAGATATATTTTCGCGGCGGTGTAGAGGTTGCCACTCGCGTATGGAATGAGATATTTAAAGCAGGAGAAGAGTTTGGTATAGAAGCAATCGGACTTGGCGCGCGCGATACTCTTCGACTCGAAAAGGGCTATTGCCTCTATGGAAATGATATTGATAATACGACTCATCCACTCGAAGCCGGACTCGGTTGGATTACCAAACTTGCAAAAGGTGAGTTTAACGGTAAACCGGTAATCGAAGCTGCTAAAGCAAATGGCTTACACCGCAAACTCGTGGGATTTGTGATGAAAGTGGATAAATTTATTCCTCGCCAACATTACAAACTTCGCGCAGGAGGTCAGGAAATAGGCGAAGTAACAAGCGGAAACATTTCTCCTAAACTTAATATTGGTATAGGACTTGGATATGTAACTTTGGAAAATGCTACGCCGGGTAGTCAGATTAGTGTGTTTGCGCGGAATACAGAGTTTCCTGCAGAAGTTGTAAAAATTCCGTTCTTGTAATGAATATTATACTTAAGTGTTTATAATTTAAACGTCAAAAAATAACTAATTTTTAATACCTTGTCATGCTGAATTTATTTCAGCATCTCCGCTTAGTTTCAGAAAAAGCACGACCAAATAATCACGGAGATCCTGAATCAAGTTCAGGATGACTGAAAGCTATTGATGCTTAGTTTGTATATAGTTCTTATATCGAATGTACATAAGAACAAAAGCCGCTGTCTGTTTTCAGAAAGCGGCTTTTTATTTATAAAATAGTTTACCCTTTATTTTTGAGATTGTGTTCCGCCACTTGATTGTCCGTAAGGATTTGGCTGTGTGTAGGGGGCGGAAGGAGAATAGTTTTGGCCTGTCGAAGTATTTCTATCACCATTATGTGTAAGTTTTTTTTGCTTGAATGCCGAGTAATCACTGGTATATAAATTACATCTAAAAACAAACGCGCAAATACTTCTATCTTGAATTACTCCGTTTTCATTACATGCGGGGTTTTTGTATTCCCAGACTATTTGTTTATTTCGATTAATTTCAAAAAATAATCCTGAATTACCATTACAGATCAGAATATTTCCGTTTGGTAATTGTTGCGCACTCGAAATAGTTTTGGAATAAAATGATGATTGCTCTGGACCAGAATAACTCCACTCTGCTTTTTGAGGTAGAAAGGATTTACCTTTTTCAATAAGGTAATTACCTTTTTTATCTTTAATCGGTGAAATTATGTCTACCGATGAATAATTGCCATCGAGCCGTCCGAAACCATTATTGAACACTATAATCTTTCCTGCATCGGGATTACCCTTTTCAATCCAATGAGGGTTGTGCTGACCGAAGAGCCGTTGGTCATCACCGGTTCCACCTTTATAAACGAGAGGATTTCCCCACCGAAAAAGTAAATCACCGCCTTTACCTGATTTCCCGCCTGTGTGCTGAGCGGCAACTGAAGTGGTTTTGGTACTATGGTCAATTATCCATATTTCACTGAGATTATAGGAGCTAACCATAATTTGGTTCAAATCGGCATTATACGTTACCGAATTGAAATGAAGCCAGTCGGTTTCGTCACCGTTTTCGGAGTAGATATAATTAATATCTATGAGTTCGGGGTGTTTTGCCACCGGTGCATAATTTGCTTTTGTCGGGTCGAATTCTTGAACTAAATGATCCCATGCCTTCCATTCCCAAACGATAGTTCCCGAAGATTTTCCTTCGGGTTTTATTTCGATAATTTTTTCGGAATATAGTATTCTGTCAATACGCATTGGGTCACGTCCGGCGGCGATTGCTTCTTCGGCAGTCTTTACTTCGCAAACGATAGCAAGAATATTACCATTAGGCATTGGAAAAATATCATGATGTTGGCATTGCAGTGAATCAGAAAGTTTATACGACCACACCAACTTCCCATCCCAAGTATATTTTTCAATAATTCCGCCATTACCCGGCATTCTAAAGTAAATATTACCGAAATTTCCGGTACGAAGCAGTGAACCGTCAGGCAGAAGGTATGCAGATTTACCGGGAGTATATTTACTGTTCCACGATTTGATTTGTTGTCCGTTTTTATCAATGAGATACGTGGATGTGCTGGACATCGGAGCAAAAAGTATATAACCATCTTGTTGCCCGGAGTTTGACTGTAATACTCCTGATGCTGGATAAGCGGTTGCTGTATAGCTAAGTTTTAGGAGAAATGCTATAAGCAGAACTGATAGCTTTTTCATTGGTTTCGTTGCGGATATAATTCACAAAGTAAAAACTTCTTTCATCGCATAAGGAAAAATTTTGTGCTGTTTGTATTGCACCTCAATAGTAAAATGAAGTGAAAATAGTTACAGTTATTATTTATTCTTGATTTGATTCAATACATAGACTTATGAACACCACGAAACCATACAATTTAACATAATAATTAAAAAAAATACAAAACATCCCGTTTAATAGATACAACTTTCAACGGAAAGTTATTGCTAATAGAAAACATACAAGTATTCTATTTTATTCAGTTTTCACGGGCGGAGGCGGTTGCATTACCGTACCGCATGATTTGCATCTGCGATGTTCGTCCGAGCCGTAGTAGCGTTTGAATATTGGAGGTAATTGAGCAACTATATCGGTAAGTTCCACAAATTCTTCGTAGAGTTTTGCATTACAATTCTCACAGAACCACATAAAAGCATCAAGTTCGGTTGTCTCACGGCGACGTTCTATTACAAGCCCTACGGTATTTGCTCCTCGTTGCGGTGAATGAGGTACTTTAGGAGGCAATAAAAATATATCACCCTCGCGGATATGAATATCTTTTTGGACTCCGTCATCAATTATTTTTACGACAATATCGCCTTCAAGCTGATAAAAGAACTCTTCACCTTCGTTGAAATGATAATCTTTACGGGAATTCGGGCCGCCGACAACCATCACGATAAACTCAGTGTCTTTATAGACTTGTGCATTGCCCACAGGCGGTTTTAAAAGATGACGATGCTCGTCTATCCATGTTCTGAAATTAAAGGGAAGCATTACTGCCATTGGAAACCTCGTCTTAATAAATGAATAATAATCTTGTAGAATTTCGTAGTAACTCGCAGTCAAAATTACACAATCAGCACCATCTTACAAACCATTTTTATCAAATACATGAGCGAGAATCTCATATTCATCACGAGTATTATATATCTGTGCCGAAATGCGAATCCATAATTTACCGTCAAAAGGCATGACAGGCACTTCGATTTTATGATTATCCCAAAGCCAATCATGGAGGTCAAGAGACTCTTGCAAAGTTCCCATAGATTCTACAGGAGCTTCGATTGTTGCCATGAATCCGATCATATCATCAGGGGCAGGATGCGGTTTATTCCATGCAGTAGCAATAATGTTGCGGGCTTCGAGAGCAAGTGCATGATTTGCCGAACGTAAATCTGCTCCTCCGTGATGTTGGTAAAAATCCAAAGCCGCAGGAACTGTTAAAAAAGCACTGAAATCTTGTGTTCCTGTCCAGTCAAACTCATCGGTATACCCCATGAGATATTTATGCGAGATAACCGTTGGGTGCGTCATTGCTTGGCGTTCGGGATGAGTCCATAAAAAAGCACAACCTTTCGGAGCAAACAGCCATTTATGACAATTTCCGGTGTACCAATCTGCGCCAAGAGTTTCGAGGTTTAATTCTACCATTCCGGGAGCGTGTGCTCCGTCCACAAGTACTGCTATTCCACGACTTTTACACACTGCAATAAGCTGTTCAATCGGAAAGATAATTCCCGTAGGAGATGTAATGTGGTCGATTACTGCAAATGTTGTACAGTTTGTAATTGCACCTTCAAAAGCTGAGATTATCTGGTCATTTGTTTCAATCGGAAATGGAACAGGAACTTCCACGAGCTTTGCACCCGAACATTCAGCGGCATACAAAAGGGTTTGGCGAACAGCACCATAAACATGACTTGTGGTCAGGATTTCATCGCCGCTTTTGAGATGGGGAATCATCGAACGAACCACTGCATTCACTCCCGTAGAAGCGTTTTCTACAAAAGCAATATCTTCGCCGTTTGCGCCTATAAATTCCCCCAAAACAGTAGCCGATGAACGCAACAGAACGGGCAATTCCCTCAAAGCAAAACGAATCGGTTGCCGCTCGAATTGAAGCCGAAATTCTTCCTGTGCTACTCGAACTGCTCGCGGCACAGCACCAAACGAACCATGATTTAGGAATGTGATTCCTTCTTCCAGATAAAACTCCGAACGAATATTTGAATTGATGGACATACTTATTTTTTTGATAGTTGGGTATTTTGAATATGTTATTTGATTAGAGCTTATTCAGTGGGATAGTCGTGCACTGCTCGACCATTAGAAGAGAATAAATTAATATCCGAAGCTTTCATGTTATTTAATTTGTCGTAATGGTTTGGAGCTTAGGGCTTAGGTATCAATCTTCCCATTATATAAATTCCAAATTGGAAAAATCAGTTCGTAATCATTCCAATTTAAATTTCCGTCAGTAAGACTAAAATTAGTGAATTGATCCTCATCAAGATATTTTTTAATAGATGGATGTAACGACTTGGACAAAAAGGGTTTAAAATCTACAAGTCTCTCAGTTCCATCATTAAATAATAGTCTTAAGGCATAATTGGATAAATATTCCGCTGAATCAATTTTTAGGCGGTCAAGTCCTGATTCACACTCATTATATTCAACTAATATTTTCATGATAATCGTTTCGTTATTTTCTCAAACTTAACATCTTTGTGATAAATAAAATAGCTAATCCACTTAGCTACTATTTTATCCGCGTATTTCTCAAGAAAAACCTCAAAATCTTTAAGTTCATTACCTTTTAAAGGTTTTGCTCCTTTGATGTTGGAAATCTTTATCTCGTAAATTTCTCCATTAGAGATATAAAACTCTGCTTTACTTTCAAACTCACCCTTCTTGGCATGAACATGAATTGGTTCGTGCTCATTAGAGTAGAAAAAAATTAGAATTCCCAAGTATTCAAATATCTTCGGCATCAACTATTATGATAACTAATTTAAAAATTTGCGACACTAATTTAAAAATTCTGAATCAAAATCTATATGTTTACACTCTCATTTCTTGCACCGAAATGCGATTGATGCTGTTCACACAGTAAGGAACTACTGAGCGAGTTAGAATACTTCAACTACTTCTAAAACTTTATCGAATATAACTATTATTGACTATTCAATAGCTATCAATGTAAAGTAATTTTCCTTAGTCTTAAAGAATTCACAATAACTGAAACCGAGCTAAAGCTCATTGCAGTCGCCGCAATCATTGGAGACAATAATATTCCAAAGAAAGGGAATAAAACCCCTGCGGCAATTGGAACTCCAAGTGTATTATAAATGAATGCAAAAAATAAGTTTTGTTTTATATTTTTCATTACTGCATGACTCAATTTTTTTGCCTTTACAATTCCTTGTAAATCTCCTTTGATCAATGTTATTTCGGCACTTTCAATTGCAACATCAGTTCCTGTTCCCATAGCAATTCCAACATTCGCTTGTGCCAAAGCAGGTGAGTCATTAATCCCGTCACCAGCCATAGCCACAATCTTACCTTTTGCCTGCAATTCCTTAATCATTTTTAATTTGTCTTCCGGTAAACATTCTGCTTTAAAGTCGGTTAGATTTAATTCAGCCGCCACCGCACTTGCTGTATTGGCATTATCTCCCGTCAACATAATCACTTCAACTCCACTCGCTATTAATTCAGCAATTGCCCTTTTTGAACTCTCTTTTATTGCGTCTGAAATAGCCACAAACCCGACAGCTTTTGAATCTACAGAAATGTATGAAACTGTCTTTCCCAATTTCTGTTCTGCAATTATCTTACTTGTCAAATCTTCAGGAATTACAACGTTGAATTTATCCATTAATTTGAGATTTCCCAAAGCTACTTGTTTCCCTTGAAAATCGCCTACAACACCTTTGCCGGCAACTGCTTCAAAATCTTTCACCTCAATTAATTTAGTACCTTTTTCATTGGCATACTTAACGACAGCAGTGGCTAATGGATGTTCGCTATATTGGTTGAGTGAAGCAATTATTTGCACTAAATTATCGGTTTCTTTATCTACAAGAGCAAAAACTTTTTCAACAGATGGTTTTCCTTCCGTAATTGTACCTGTTTTGTCAGTTATTAATACATCTACTTTAGCCATGATTTCAAGTGCTTCTGCATTTTTAATCAATACTCCCGATTGCGCACCTTTTCCTACCCCAACCATTACCGACATCGGAGTAGCCAAACCAAGAGCACAAGGACAAGCTATAATTAAAACTGCAATAGAATTTACAAAAGCATACACTAAAGCGGGTTCAGGACCAACAGTTGCCCACAATACGAACGTTATAATTGAAACTGATACGACAATCGGTACAAAATATTTAGCAATTTTATCTGCGATTTTTTGAATTGGAGCTCTTGAACGACTTGCATCATTCACCATTTGAATAATCTGAGAAAGCAACGTATCCGAACCAACTTTTTCGGCAATCATAACAAATGATTTTGTTCCGTTAATTGTTCCCGAACTTACCTTATCTCCTTTTATTTTATCCACAGGAATAGGCTCACCGGAAATCATTGATTCATCTACACTTCCTTCACCCTCAGCAATTTTTCCATCAACAGGAATTTTACCTCCCGGTTTCACCCTTAATAAATCACCAACTACTATATCATGAATAGAAATAACTGTATCTTCTCCATTCTTGACTAATATAGCTTCGGTTGGTGCTAATTTCATTAATTCTTTTATAGCTCCACTTGTTTGACTGTGGGCTTTTGCTTCCAACAGTTGCCCCAATAAAACTAATGTTAGAATGACTGCTGTTGCTTCAAAATAAAGGTGAACTGTTCCTGATTCTGTTTTAAATTCAGAGGGAAATATATTTGGAAAAAGCAAGGCAATAATACTAAATAGAAAAGCAACACTTGTACCTATTCCAATTAAGGTAAACATATTGAGATTCCACGTAATAATTGATTTCCATGCTCGAACAAAGAACACCCAACAAGCATAAAAAACTATCGGAATTGTTAATAGTAATTGTATCCAATTCCAACTCTGTTGACTCAGAAGATGAGCCAATGGCTTTCCGGGAATTAAATCGCTCATAGCAATAATAAATACAGGAACAGCAAAAGATGTAGCAATAATCATCTTTTTTGTCAAGTCATTATACACTTTTTGCTCTGAACTTATACTTGGCTGTAAAGGAACCAAATCCATCCCGCAAATTGGACAAGAACCGCTTTGATTTTTAATAATTTCAGGGTGCATTGGGCAAGTATATTGTTGAGCATTATGTTGCTTGGGTTGCTCTATTAAATCCATACCACAAACAGGACAATCTCCGGGTTTATTATATGTTTTTTCACCCTCACAATGCATAGGACAATAATAGATACCCGATTCATTCTCTTTTTTGCTTTTACTATGCTTTTGATGGTGTTTATGATGTGGAATTTCTTTAGCAACACCTTGCATTTCGATAGTATAATGCAATCCGGCTTTTAATAATGTTTCCTGCAATTTAGCAATAGGAATATGGGAATTCATTTCAATAACAGCTTCCGATTTCTGTAAATCTACTGTTACATTTTGAACTTCACTTAATCTCCTTAATGCTTCTTCTACACTGGCTTTACAGCCCATACACGACATTCCGTTTACTTGATATGTATGTTTCATTATTCTATTCCTTCAAGTTGATATTTATTAAAAACGGATGCTGATTTCATTGAATCTAACATAAGCAAATATTATTTTCTTACTTCATATAAATATCGGGCATATTTATTATTCCCCCAATTTGCATATCTAAGTGCTTCACGATATCGATATTCCCATAATCCTATATTACCCTCGTTTACAAAGTCATTTTTCATTTCTTCGAGTACTTTTAGTTTCTTTTTCCAGTGGTTGATTCCCGAGTTTGTTAAATCAGTATACAAGAAGTCTAAATCAAAATTTCTAAAAATTTTTGCTAAATGGGTGTTATTAGGTTTAAGGTTTTCTGAATATGAATCATCCATAATCCATTGAGAATAGTAGGCGAATAAACGTCCGTTTTTAGCGAGGTTGTTCACACTGGTAAGGATTGTGTTTTTTAAGTCCGCTGCATAGTAAAGTGTGTCCAGAAATAGAATTGTATCATATTCTTTGCTAAAGTCAAGATTATTCAAATTCCCTTCTTTGAACTGAATAAGAGCATTCCCTTCTGTTCGTTTATTGGCTGATGTAATACCTACTGTAGAAATATCAATACCAGTAAATGTTGCATTCACTTTCCCGGCAATGAATTCTGTGATTTTACCATTACCACAGCCAATATCAACAACACTTTCAGGTCGCTGAATATTTAGTTTTTCAATTAAAATAGATAGTTCTTGAAGGTCTATTAATCCATGTTGAGACAAATTTTTTCCGTAAACAAGCTTACAGAATTTAGAATGAGCTAAACTCTTTTTTTCTGTGTCAAAAAAATGATCGTACTCGTACTTAAAAAAAGGTATTTTCGATTCGATTTCCTTTTTAATTAATTCACCTTTAGGGGTAAATTCATATTCATCTTGAGAAAATATTAATACGCCTTTTTTTACAAGCGTGTCAAAAGAATCTTTCCAATTGCACTTAAAGTTTCCAATCCAAACTTCTCCGAATTTTTCAATATTATTTTTATTAGCTTTTCTATGCAAATCTAAGTCTAGAAATAAAGCATATCTTGTTCTGAACCATGCCAAAGAGGTTATTATTTGATTTTCAGCTTCTGTAAAATTGATCATTTTATGATATTTAATAGTTTAAGTAATAAAAATCAGTCCTTACATCCTTATACCACTAACTATTATAAATAAAGATGAATTCCGTTATTAATCACCGCAAATTACCCATAAATTTACAATCTGATAATAATTCTAATCAATTCTTCCGAAACAACTATGATTTGCATTTGTTCAAGTGTGTCTCAATAGCTTACTCCTCTGATTGAAACTCACTTAAATGTCGGTAGGAGTTTTCTACCATCACAATTCCATCATCTACAATAACACCAATTGCTAACGCAATTCCCGTTAAGGACATGATATTGGATGAAAAACCGAATAAATTAAGCAAGATAAAACTTGAAGCAACTGCAATCGGAATTTGGATAAGAATAATGAGCGCACTTCTCCAATGAAAAAGAAAGAGCAAAACGATAATTGAAACACTGATAAACACTTCGATCAATGTTCCTTTTACTGAACTGATTGCCTCTTCAATTAGTTCGCTTCTGTCGTACGCTACATGAAATTTAACACCTTCGGGCAATCCTTTTTCTACTTCTTCCATCTTTACTTTTACGCTTTTGATAACAGCATCTGCGTTTTCATTATATCGCATTACCACAATTCCACCTACTTTTTCACCCTCACCGTTTTCATCGAAAATCCCGTAACGAATATCGCCACCCATTTGTACAGCACCTACATCTTTTATTCGTATCGGTACATTATTGGATGTGCTCAGTGAAATATTTTCAATCTCTTCAATAGATTTTATATATCCCAAACCACGCACAATATACGATTTGTCGCTCATTTCAAATTTACGACCACCCACATCATTATTATTTGCTTTAACAGATTTGAGAACGTCCATCATCGAAAGGTTGTAATAATTTAATTTTATGGGGTCAATTACAATCTGATATTGCTTTTGAAAACCTCCAAAAGACGCAACTTCACTCACGCCTTTTACCGTTTGCAATGCGAATTTGATATACCAGTCTTGCAAAGCACGCTGCTCTCCAAGATCGTAACCTTTTGCATCGAGAGTGTACCAAAAGATATGCCCGACTCCTGTTCCGTCAGGGCCAAGCGTTGGGATTATTCCTTCAGGAAGAAGTTTCTGGGCAAAACTAAGGCGTTCGGTTACTCGTGTTCTGGCCCAATAAATATCCACATTCTCCTCAAAAATTATATATACGAAACTCATCCCAAACATTGAAGTACCTCGAATACTTTTAATTTTGGGAATTCCTTGTAAATTAGAAACAAGCGGATATGTTATTTGGTCTTCAATAATTTGTGGACTTCTTCCCATCCATTCAGTAAACACAATTACTTGATTTTCGGAAAGATCAGGAATTGCATCCACAGGATTATGCATAACTTCGTAGATTCCCCACCCAAACATAAATGCTGAGATGAGCAGTACAATAATGCGATTTCGCAGAGAAAATGAAATGAGTCGTTCAACCATTTGAGTATTCTAATGTTTTTTCAATTCAGTTAAATCCATTTCACACTTTGGGCAACTGCCCGGTTTGTCGGATATTACTTCTAAATCCATTTCACATTGATAAAATGTATCTCCTTTTTTCAATAATGTTGTATCAAGATTAAAATTTTGAGAGACTTCATTTCCCTGTTTATTTTGTGCAGGTTTATTGCAAGCACCAAGAGACAGCAGAAGCATTGCTACTGCTAAGATTGTTATTTTTTTCATAGTTATTCAATTAATATTAATAAAACAATATTACATTTTCATTCCGGGCATATTGTGCCCTTCCATAGGATTCGCACCTTTTTTAAATATATATTCGCTATTTAACAGATATACTCCGGAAACCACTACCACATCACCTTCCTCTAATCCTTCTATAATTTCGACTTGACGACTATTCTGCATTCCGACGGTAACCATTTTATTTTCAAAAATTCCATCGCTATTTCGCACCCAAACACTTGCTCCTTTACTGTCCTGAATTACAGCTTCTACCGGCAGCAGTAATCCTTTCTTCTTTTCAGTTTTAATGGTAATATTTGCTAACATACTTGGTTTAATTACTTCCGATGGATTGAGAATCTGAAACCGTGCAAGCACAAACCGTTCAGGTGATTGAATCTCGGGATTTATAAACACAACCTTTCCCGAAAATGTTTTTTCGCTTGCACTTGCGATTGATATAGTTGCCGATGAACCAATGCTTATATATCTAAGATACGATAGATAAATTTGAGATTCAATCCAAAGAGATTGTAATGAAGCAAGACGAAACAGAGTCGCACCTTCGGTTACATAACCGCCTTCCGAAACTGAAAGTTCGGTCACAAAACCTTCGGCAGTTGAATAAACGGGAACGGATTGAAGTATCACTTTTGAAGTTTTAATTTGAAGTATCTGAGCTTCGCTCATACCATATAACAGCATCTTGTTTATTGCAGATTCACGGAAACCATCAATTGATGCATTCCTTTGCAATGAAAGGATATACTCTTGTTGGATGATGTTTAATTCTTCACTGTAAATTTCGTAGAGTAATTGACCTTTAGTGATGTAATCTCCAACATTCTTTACAGCTAATTTTTCTATTCTTCCTTGAACTTTTGCACTAATCGCCTCTGTTAGCGTTTGGTCAACTGCAACAACTCCATTGAGAGTAATTTCTTTCGCTAATTCGCCGACAGTCAGAGTATCATATGTAATATTAGCTAACTTAATTTGCTGTGCGCTGAGTTTTAATTGTCCGGGCATGAGATTGTGTTTTTTAACTTTAATCAGTTTCATGTGACAAATTGGGCAATTTCCGGGTTTACTTTCTATTACTTGAGGATCCATAGAGCAAGTATAATACTCTTCGGGTTCAACTACCGGCAGGTTGGTTTCTTCCCTAACGCACGACGAGATAGATGTAATTGAAAAAATTACACACAGCATCAGAAGTATTTGTTTTGTTCTATTTCTATTCATTTTCATTTGTTTGAATAAAACTTTCACTATCCACCATAAATTGTGCGTTACCGGCTATCATTTCATTTCCTTGCAACCCGCTTAGTACTTGAATTAAAGAATCAGTTTCAAATCCCGTATTTATAGTTTTGGTACTAAAATGATTTTCTGTTTTAAGGAAAACAATTTGATTGCGTCCAATGGTAACAACTGAACTCCTTGGCAACCACATTCCGCTTATTTCTTTAGAAGTTATTGTTGCTGACAACAGTGTTCCTATTTTCAAATGTAAGTGTTCGGCATTTTGTAAATAAACCCTTGCTTTGACATTAAAAGAATTCTTTTCAATTACAGGTTCGATATAACCAACGGTGGAAGCAATAGTGTTCATCAGGTTTGTTTCCGGTTGGATAGTAACTTTATCCCCAATTTTTACGAATCGAGCATCTTGCGGAGAGATACTCAAAACAGCCCAAACTTGGTTCATACTATATACTGCAAAAAGAGATTGACCACTTTTTACATACATTCCTTCTTTCAGAGAAAGTGATGAAGATTGAGAAGAAGCTGAATTTTCACTCTGGGTTGATGCAGATGCAGTATTCATTCCTGCATTCATTCCGGTTCTCATCGCTGCTGACGAGGCAACTCCACCGGATAGTCCAATATCATGAATATGCCCCGTAAATGAGCTGTAAACAGGTAATGGATTTATCGCACTGTGAGAAGATTCTATTTGCTCAAGTTGTGAATCAGTCAGTCCAAGAAGGCGTAATTTTTGTTTTGTCGAATTAACTAACTCTCTGTTTTCTGATGAATTAGCCAATAAGAACAGTAAATTTTGTTGTTCAGTTACGATTTCAGGGCTATAAATATCCATGATGCGCTGACCTTTGGATATATCTTCAAAATTATACTTCACATAGAGCTTTTCAATCCGTCCGCTGAATCGCACACTCATTGTATTTTGGAATCGAGGGTCGTAATCAATTTCTCCGGTTGCTTTGATAACCGGCGTGATTGATTGTTGAGTAGGTGTAATCGTACTTACCGCACTGAATACAGTTTGATTGGTAGGTTGCACCAAACCATCTAAATCTATTTTTTTTAAAGCGTTAAATTGTGTATTCTTTCCACTTCCCGAGCATGACGAAAGTATAACTAATAATACAGTAATACAACAAATCAAAAATATTTGCTTTATAATAGACCGCAAAGTGAAATTACCGTATTTCCATTTCTTTCTCATATCTAACCTCCAATGACAATAGTGCTTGCAGTTGATCCAGTTCATCCGTTTTCGCCATCCGATACATCTTCAAACCGTCTAATACAGTAAATAAATCTTCGGTATTTTGCTGATATCCTATCAATGAAGACTGATAACTGTTGAAAAATGCAGGTGTAATCTTTTCTTTATACGCATTGAGTTGCTGTTTTACTGAACGAATCTGTGTTTGAAGCGAAGCAATTTCTCCGGCAATCTCATTAATTTCGGATTGTTTTTGATAGTTAATTGCATTAATAGTATTATCCAATCCTTGAATATTTGCTTGGTAATCTTTCGATGCCCACGGAACGAAAGGCAGACTCATCATTCCCATAACTGAAAACTGACTGGGCATAGAACTTGTTGATTGCATGTGAGTTACCGAAACACCAAATTCAGGGAAACGTTTTGTTCTTTCAAATTCTTGTTGAAGTTTTGCTGTGTTTATACCCGCATCATACTGCTTAATATCACTTCTTACAGTAGAAATAAGCATTGTATCATTGGCTTGAGCTTCATAATTGTGTATTTGAATTGTAGTATCAATATCAAACTCCGCAGAACTTACGGCATTCATCAGAGTATTTAGCTCAATATTTTTCATTTTCATATCACCAAGCACCATCGTTTCCATATTACGAATGACAAATAAATCAGCTTGAGCTTTATAGATTGTAGTTAGTTTTTCTTTATTGAAGGTATAACGTATTTGTGCAACTTGAATAATATAATCCAACAAAGAGTCAGTTTGTACAAGTACTTCATGTTTCTTTTTAAGTACAATCCAACTATAATACACTTGTTTCGCGATTGCAAACATCTCATTTCGTTTTGCAAATTTTTTCTGAGATTCGATGTCGGTCATTCCTTGCATATAATCATAATTTGCCTGCTGTTTTGAAGGATTCGGAATCATTTGCTCGGCAGAAATCATCCACATACCTTCATTCAAACTTTCATAAGGAGTTTGCCATTTTCCGACTGATATTTTCGGTGGCATCCAGCTTTTTGTCATTTGCGAGTAATTTTGCACTCCTGTGATTTGTTCATCATACATTTTAAGCATAGGATTGTTTTGTTCAATTCTACTAAGAATTGTATCCAACGTAAGCACTTGTGCAAACAATTGCTTACTGCAAAGAATGAAAATTATCAACAATATGGTTTTACAGTGCTTCATGACTTCCCGCTATTGTAATTTTACCATGTTTTTTCAGTTCTCTTTCTTTCGCCATTTCATAGACAATCGGTGTTACCAATAGTACGTAAATTGTAGAAGTTAATACTCCTCCGATTAACGGAATAGTAATTGGTAACATAACATCGCTTCCTGTTCCTCTTGCCCAAAGAATAGGAATTAATCCAAAAAGTGAAACAGAAACCGTCATTAACTTGGGTCTCAAACGTTGAACTGCACCATCAATCGTATATTTACGTAAATCGGCTTTGGTTATAGTTTCTGATGAATTGCCCTTATCTGCTACTAATTTTTCCATATATTCGTTCAGATATATAGTCATTAACATTGCTGTTTCGATAGCAATCCCAAAGAGTGCAATAAATCCTACCGCTACCGCGACCGATAAATTAACACCATAGAAATAAACCATATAAACCCCTCCTATTAAAGCAAATGGAACAGTTATCATGGTGAGTAATGCTTCTTTTAACGATTTGTACGTAAAATATAAAACCATGAAAATTATTAAAAGCACGATTGGCATAATAATACTTAACGTTTTATTGGCTCTAATTTGATTCTCCCACTGACCGCTCCACTCTAAGTTATAGCCCTTCGGTAGTTTAGAGAACATCGCATCTAACTTGTCTTGTGCTTCTTTTACAGTGCTTCCAAGGTCTCGGTCTCGAACATTAAAAAGAACTGTTCCACGCAACATTGCATTCTCAGAGTTTATCATTGGAGGGCCTTCAGAAACAGAAACATCAGCTACAACGGAAAGAGGAATTACTCCATAGTTCATAGTTTTAATAGGAACTTGATTTATTGCTTCCAAACTGTTTCTATAATCTTGCGCAAACCGTGCATTGACAGTAAAGCGTTCTCTTCCTTCGATTGTTGTGGTAAGATTCATTCCTCCGAGTGCTGTTTCTACGTACATGTTTACATCATCTACACTTAAACCGTATTTTCCAATTTCATCTTTTTTAACTGTTATATCAATATATCTTCCACCTGTTATTGGCTCTACATATAAATCTTTAATGCCGCTGATGCCTTCAAGCTCTTTTTTCATTCGTACAGCGAGTGAGTAGATAGAATCAAGATTTTGACCGTAAATTTTCAATCCAACATCTGTTCTTATTCCGGTTGAAAGCATATTTATCCGGTTAATAATTGGCTGTGTGAATCCGTTTACAACACCGGGGATTTGAAGTTTACTGTTCAGTTCATTTATAATATCATCTTTTGACATACCGCTACGCCACTCAGCTTTTGGTTTTAATAAGACAATAGTTTCAATCATACTTATCGGTGAATTATCAGTTGCAGTATTTGCTCTTCCTGCTTTGCCTAATACATTCATTACTTCGGGAACAGACTTAATGATTTTATCTTGCACTTGAAGGATTCTTTTAATTTCCGAATTAGAAACATCAGGAAGTGTAACGGGCATAAAAAGAATAGAACCTTCATCTAAGGGCGGCATGAACTCAGACCCCATGCGAACCACCATTATACCACCAATGATGAGAGCAATTAGATTAAAAGTAAGAACTGTTTTTCGCCAATTCATACACCAAGTAATTAAAGGAGAATATATTTTTTCTAAGATACGGGTAATTGGATTTGCACTTTCAGGTTTCAACTTTCCTTTCATCAGGAACGAAATCAGAACAGGTGCCAGTGAGATTGCAAAGAACGCATCTATTATCAATATAAAGGTCTTAGTCCAAGCCAAAGGATGAAAGAGTTTACCTTCGATACCGGTGAGTAAAAATACAGGTAAGAAAGAAGTGATTACTACAATAGTCGAGTAAAACACTCCTGCTCCTACCTGTTTAGAGGATTTTTCAATAATTTCTATTCGTTGTTTTTTATTCATCGTTTTTTTTTTACTCATCTCTATTAATACTATCTACTTCGCAATAAATTCGTACGTTATTATCGTAATACCACAAAGTTTTTAACAATAGCGATTCCTGCTGTGGTTATACGCACTATATAATAACCGTTTGGCAATAGTTCAAGGGGAATAACTACACTATTACCACTGCTTTCAATACGATTTTTTTGTAGAATCAATCCTGAACTCGAAACAATTTCATATTTCGTATCTTTTGCAAATCCCGATTCATTCTCCACGGTTAAGTAATCATTTGCTACTGTTGGATATACACGAAATGTAGAAGCAAAATCCTCATTTTCCGAAACCTTTGTTGCTGATGTAGTATAAGACTCAGAAGCAACAAATAAGTGGTCTCCGGTATTAGTATTATCCATATTTGTTGCATTCACACAATAATAAAACGTAACCTTACCTTTATAGGATTGCGGAGCAGTCCAAACAAAATTCCATTCAACTTCACCTACTACATCGGGTTTGTTACCGGCAGTCGTGTGTGTTACATAATTTCTATTTGAACCATTGATAGTTCCGTTTTGTAACTGTACACGGTTGTAATTCTGCGGGACTGAAAAAGCTCCGCTTGATCGGTTATTAGTGTCAAGTGCTACTATTTGAAATCCAAATCTTCCTACACCTGCCTTAATGGCATGGAGCTTCATCGTATATTTTTGAGCAGGAGTATAGATTTTTTCATTATCGCCTAATATAAGCTTTGTAACAACTTTATTATCATCTTGGTCTATTTGGGCATCAATATGGCAACCTGATTTAGCACAAGTCTGTTCACCCGGCGCACCAGTGCTCGAGATGTGAGAGCCGGAAGACTTAAGGATTGTATTACCATTATTTTTACCTGCAGTAATTAGTAAAACCATTGCCAATCCGAAGACTATTAATATTGTTTTTTGTAACATTTTGTGCTCCTATTGAATAAATACAGTGTGTGAAAAAACTCCAACTGAAGAATATGCTCTAACAAAATAAGCACCTGCAGTAAATCCGGAGAGCTTATATTCTCCTACTGAAGAACCCGCTCCATAATGCCGCTTGCCAAGTGGAACTACTTTACCTGATATATCATAAAGTTCGAGAGAAATTTCGTCAGGTTTGTTGAGAGTAATTCTGCAATTCAAACTATTACCTACAATGACAGGCAATGAAATCCACCCTGGCTGAACCTGTTGTTCTGATATAATACTAGGAGATTTAGGCGAAAGTTGTAGGGAGCTTGTCAAAACATAATCGCCATAATCTGTGTCGTCGTTATTTGCAATAACCGTTGCAGCATAAAATGTAATGTTCTTTTGAGAAGTCGGAGCCGTCCATTTTACCTTCCAATAGCCCAAGCCATCCGAAAATGGTTCGGTACCGGCCAGTGTATATGTTGCATATTTGCGATCTTTGAATTTTAAATCGTTTGTTACTATTTGTGTTCGGTCATTGTCAATAATTTTTAATTCACCCGCATTGGTTTTATCATCATCATTCAAAGCAACAAGTTGATATCCGAATCGCTTTGTGTCTTTATCTGCAACTTGAATAGTAATATCATAGGTCTTTCCGGCTTCAAACCCATTTTCAGCCCCATCAATTGAAATATTCATAGAACCACGACCAATATTTGGTGCGTATGTATCATGACAACCACTTGTTGCACATGTTCGTTCATCGGGTGCTCCCGTACTTGAAACAGGTGCTCCGAAACTTAGCAATTTATGGGGCATATCCTGTTGCAGAGATGCCGCCCCAAGCGACATTACTGCAATTATCACAATGAGTATCATTGTTTTCATAAAAACTCCGTTATTGTTTAATAAATTTATGACTGTAATTTTTATTATTTGATAGTATTTGAATGAAATAAACACCCTTATCAAAACTTGCAACATTTAATTTTAGAGGAATACCCTTACTGATATTTGAAGTCAAAATAGTTTCACCTAACTCGTTGGTAATTTTCAGTTTTGAGTTTGCCATTACAGATTCATCAATCTGAATTGTAAGAAAATCTGAAGTCGGACTTGGATAAATTGAAAAACTTTTTTGTTCAATTTCATTTACCGAGTTTGAAGCAGTAGAGAACGTTCCCGAACGGAATTTTATAGTTCCTGAATTATCATCTTCCCACACAACAAACACTTTCCCTTTAGAGATAGCAACGTCTGCATTGGTGATGTCGTTCAAGTCAACCATGTCATACGTTGTTGGAAAACCATCTGCTATATTATTTGTAAAAAGTATTGGGAGTTGTGATACTCCATTCACATTCTGCTTCCAAACTATAGCCATTGCTTTGCCTTCGCTTGCGACTCGAGGATAATTCTGCTGACTTAAACCGGTTATTGTTCCCGTTAGGTTTGAAACCTTGTTCAGTATACCGGAACTCATGGAAAATTTACTTAAATATGTTCTATAACTTCCGCTTCCGCTGCTCATAAATACACTATAAAGAGTATCGCCAACTATTACACCATCCGGTCCGCTTGAGGGACAAGAATTTATTAACCATTTGTTATTATCAACTGTATATCCATTTTTGAAGGAGTTGCTTTTGTCGTTTGAAACACCAATCCATATATCACGGATATTAGCCAAGTTATCACGGTAGAGCACTGTTGATGTACTTCCCGAAGAAACAATGGCACCCGGACAACAATCGCAAACTTCAGCTTTTGCTCCACTATATCCGCTTGCCTTTACATCAACTGAAAATGTATTTCCGTAATCTGTGGATTTCGCTACAACCCATCTCGATTGCAAAAATGAAGGATTAAATTTCATAAAAGCTACAATTGGATTTCCCGATTCATCAACTGTAACCGTGGGGAATCGTGAAATACTATCAGCAATAAAATCTACTCGAATAGGTTTTGAAAATGTATTACCACCATTGAAAGAACGAAGTAAATAAATATGACAAGTATCTGATGCTTCGGTGTTTGCTTTACCACCACATAAACTGTATCACCTTTGGAAGCAATATCGGGACCCATCCAACTTGCTGTTGCCACCGTCAGCGACGGCGGATTCAACTTTACTGGAGCGGTAAACGAAGTGCCATTCAACTTAGAAAAGAAAACGGATTGATCCGACATTCTTCCCCAAATAACCATCGGATTGCCGGAGCCATCTATGCTCACTCTTGGGTGCATATTGCTAAAGGAATTGTTGGAGATATTCATTCCTGCTTCCCAAGAAATTGAACCTTGTGCAAATGCCGAAACGCTTACACTTAATAACATTATTACAATTAATTTTCTCATTGTTTAATAAATTTTTTAGTAATTGTTTTATTACCTGATTGAATCTGAGCCACATACACACCACCACTCAAGCCAGATACATCAACGGTTGCAGAAGAGTTGTTATTGATATTCTTTGAAAGAATTATTGTTCCAAGTAAATTCAACACTTTGATTTCTCCCGCGATGTCATCACCTTGAAGTTTAATATTCAAAGTAAGTGATACAGGATTAGGGAATATTGAAATGTTACTCTGGCTTTGCTCTTCAACGCTTGTAGAAGTAGTATCAATCACTCTAAAACTTCCCATCATTCCGTCATCTTCATGATGCAACAAGTGACAGTGGTACATATACGGAATTGACTCATCGGCAAAATCCTCGAATTTAGTAATAAATTCAACATATTGCATAGGCATTACCAACACAACATCTTTTTTCCCTTTTTCATAATCGGGTACTGCTCCACCATTAATATTGAGCAGATAAAAGTGTATGTCATGTTTGTGAAAAGGATGAGCAATCCCTGTATTATTGGTAATTCTCCACTTTTCAGTTGTATTGAGATAGGTCGTAACATTAATTCTGTTCATATCGAAATGAGCGCCATTAATATTAAATGGTCCTGCTACCATTCCTAATCCACTCATCATAGAATCAGGTTGGAGAACAAAATTTCTTGAAACAGAATAATTTTTCCACGGATTATTTACTGTTAGAGTATTTGGAAAATCTGTTATCGGATTGGAAGTTTGGTCTACTACGTTAATTTGTAGAACTGAGAAGTCTTTTCCATTCAAAGGATTATCACTGTATTCTGGGATTGTTCCTCCCATCATGCTTCTTACAGTTTTAGCTCCATAAATTCCATTTGGTAATTCAGAACTAAAACTATAGAGGTTGATTGTTTGTCCGTTTAAACCTGTTAAATCCAATAAAATTTCAGCTCTTTCTCCGGGGCTTAATCGTATTCTTGTAAGAGTTATTGGTTTGTCTAACAGTCCTGCATCTCCGGCAATCATTTTAAATGTTTTATTTCCGGTAAAACCAAAATTATATGTTCTCATGGAAGAACCGTTCAATAACCGAAGTCGAATAATTTGTGCAGGAGCATTAAGATAAGGCGACATAGTTCCATTCACACACAATGCTGTGTCTGCTTCTGTTGCAATTGCAATTTGATTTAAAATATCAAAAGATTTTGTCTGGACAATAATTGGAAAATCATCAACTCCATACGTTCGTGGAAGCATCAAAGCAGCTTCAGTAGAGTCTTTTATTATTATCATTCCTGCCAAACCCTTCGAGACATGTAAATCAGTCTTTCCATCACCATGAGGATGATACCAAAATGTGCCTGCATTATTCAATATCTGAAATCGTGGACTCCATGTTCCTTCTTGTGCAATTACTTGATGTGGTCCCCCATCATCTGCGGCAGGTAAATGCAAACCATGCCAATGAATTGTGGTTGAATTCCCAAATCCTGTTAACGTATTAGAAACATTCATGGTTACCCAATCCCACTTATTTACAATTAGTGTCGGCGCAAGCAAAGCTCCATTGATTCCATACGTTGGGGTATTTATACCCGGATAAAACTGGGTTGTTCCATTTTGTATTTTAAGGTTGAATGTTGTTCCTGTAAGTGCCGGGGGAACCACAAGGGGATTTTGTGCACTTGTTATCACAACTGTAAAACACGCAAGTATTATGATAATGATATATTTCATTGTTCCTCCTATTTAATGTTGGACTATAATTTTAGTGGTGAGTAAGAAATTTTTTCCGTTATGTATACATAAATGATATTCACCGTTAGGATAATTTCCTACCAAGACTTGCAGGTAATTTTCTTTTGATATTCCGGATTCAATCACCTCACCTAATATATTTGTAATGGAAAATGTAAATCCTCTGTCATATTCTGTTTTGATGCTGATATTACTGTTTGCCGGATTAGGAAAGAGACTTACGGTGTTACTATTTCGATTTTCATAGATACCTGATGGTTCAATTGCCGAAAGAATATAGGTTAATGTATCTATTTTTGAAGGAATTGCGGCATCCCAAATGGCATATCTAACTATTGCAGTTCCATAATTCACATGTGGTGTAATATGTAAAAGTAATAACCCGTATTCTGTTGGGAAGACAGGATTCATCATTCCACTATCGACCAATGAGGTATTACAAAAAGAATTATCACAAACTGATGCCTCCCATTTTTCAGGAACACTTTCGCTAATTTTTTTCCATTTCAACGTTAAAGTTTTTTGCGAAATATTGACTTGTTGGATTGAAAGTGTTTCTACATCTTCCATCATGCCGACTAATTTAACCGTATCATTAGGACTAATCGTATAATTTTGGGCAAATGAAACAGCAACAGCCGCATTTAATACGACTATTGCTATTACAAATATTTTGCTAAGGATTTTCATCATTAATGTATGATACTAAGTTCTTTAGAGAAAGTTTTTCCATTTACTTGTAACCGAACTAAATAATTACCGGTTGGCAATGATTGAGTGTTAAATTGATTTGTTATAATACCAAACAGAATTCCATCAATAATAACTGCTACTTGTTTACCGGAAATATCGGTAATATCTAATTTCAACTGTGACTTTTCTTTCAATTCTATGTTGATAGTAGCATTGTCAGTTGCAGGATTTGGAGAAATACTAAAAGAATTAACCGAATTCGGCAATTCTTCTACTTTAGTAGTTCCAAGTATCTCTAATATTTTATCACGCATAATAGTTGTATCACTTGTAGAAAAACTTAGAGTTGAGAATAATATTTTATGATCTTTTCCACCGAGCAAGACGACAGTTGGCATACCAAAACCACCATAATAAGCCACTTGTGCAGCTCCTTTATCATACGGTGCATACAGCAACAGTCCGTTTGAAGAAACCCAATCTGAAGTATAGATACATGTAGTTGAATTTTGGAAGGGCATAGCATACCCGGTTATCATTCCAGGATGTGTGGCTAAAATATGATTCGCCATTGTTTGAATTTTTTGAGCCGGTGGCGGACATGATCCACAATTTGGCATAAAGAAATGTAATATAGCCACTTTGCCTGCATCTAAATCTGCAAACAAATCATGAGATACACCATTGCAATCTAACCCGTTAATTTGAATTGCAGTAGTTTGAGCTTTGGAAATCGTGCAAACGAACATCAAAGCAACTATAAGAAGAATAGCTTTTTTCATTGTGAGTAATGAATAATATTTTAGAATAATAAAAATTTAAAATGTCAATTTTGATATGTAAAGTATAAACACAAAAAGTTGTTTACGCAAGTGGCACAAACAACAATAGCCGATTGAACGGCTTATGAAAATACTAAATCAAATACGGAATACTTTATCGAACAGATAGATTGGTACTTTGTGTTTGGTTGGAGGTGGATGGTAGAAGTTTGATGCTGAAAGTTGGAAATTCTGCGAAGGCAGAACCTCGTTTTGGTTAATGGTAGCAATAGAAAAGTTTTCAATTGGAACTTTGAAATCAAAATGTCTTACTTTTGCTATGTCATTTTTTGCAGTAAATGTTGTTGATATATTTTTACAACAATTTCGCTTCATTGATTTTTTACCACACTTACAGGTATGTTTTGATGAAGCAGAAATACGAATTGACGAAAGTTTTCCTCCACACCAATGCATATTGACTGCCATTCCTGAGTTTGTAATCAGGAAAAGTAATAATAACACGATGGAAAAAATCTTCTTCATTGTTTTTCTTGGATTAGAACATATTACCAATTACAATTTAAAGGTATTACAAGTTATTTGCAAATTATTTTTCTCTTTGAAGCAAAATTAAGAAGTACCGATAACATTTAAAAGTAATATTCTACATTTTTATATACTGAATCTGTATGACAATTGAGTATAAATGTTGTGTCATTTTTAGGATGTGTATCAAAAAACAATTCTATATCAAGCCAAAATTAAATTTCTTGACAGGTTGGATGTTACATCCGACCTTCATCTTTGCTTTAAATTAAGCAGATACAACACACTGTGTAGATGAAAGATTATTCGCGTAAAGCGGCGATGATTTCGCGGAGTGTATGTGCTGTTTGTCGTATTTCTTCTTCGGTGGTGTCTTTGCTGACCGAGAAGCGAACCGCGGCTTTGGCTTCTGCCGGCGATAATCCCATAGCACTTAACACATGCGAGGGCTGTAAACTTCCCGAAACACATGCTGAACCATTAGAAGCGGCAATCCCATGAATATCAAGCGATTGAAGAATTGCTTCGCCATCGAGAACCTCAGCATCCGGAAAAGAAATATTGAGAATATTCGGGAGTGATTGGTCGAGTGGAGTATTGAGGCGAATTGTATCCATAGTATCATTAAGAAGTGTGCGAAGAAGTGATATCGCCGATTTCATAGTTTCTGTTCGAGCCGTCATTTCAGTAGCCGCTTGGCGAGCTGCTACTTGAAAACCAACAATTAAAGCTGGAGATTCGGTTCCTGCACGCCGATTTCGTTCTTGTCCGCCACCGTGTTGGTGCGATTTAAAATCAATTCCTTTGCGAATAAAGAGCGCGCCAATTCCTTTTGGTCCATGAATTTTATGGGCAGAAAACGAAGCGAAATCTACACCAAGCGTTTGAATATTCACCGGAATTTTTCCGAAACTCTGCACTGCATCCGTATGAATTAAAGCATCGGGTGCGAGTGAGCGCAATTTTTCAATCGGCTGGATAGCTCCAGTTTCGTTGTTTGCGTGCATAACGCTGATGAGTGTCCTATTGGTTGTTTGAATTGCTTCAAATTGTTCGAGATTAAGAATGCCACAGGCATCCACCTGAAGAAGGGATGTTCGTTTGTTTTGGTGAGTTAATTCAGCAACAGGATGAAGTATTGCATGGTGTTCGATTGCGCTGTACAGTATTTCATCCGTCAGATTAGATTCATGGCAACAGCTTTTCAGTACGGTATTATTGGATTCTGTACCACCACTTGTAAAAATAAGTTCGGCAGGATGCGCACCGATAAGTGCGGCGATTTCTTCACGTGCAGACTCAATAGCTACTCGCGCTTGTCGCCCTAATTGATAAATTGAAGAAGCATTACCGTAATTATCTCGAAACCATGGCAACATTGCTTCGATAATGGATTCATCAATATGTGTAGTTGCACTATTATCTAAATAAATCATAGAGTAGTTATTGTTTTTCTACTATTTCCATTGATGCAGGCGGCTCGAACGTAGAAGCAGGAAGTTTCGGATTCTCGTCGATGCGTACAGCTTCAATTTCGACTTTGATTCCTTCAACATCGGCAATACTTTTGAGGGGAATATTATTCCACACCCAATATTTACCTGAAATTTTCATTTTTTTGAAATCCATTATCCACACTTGACATTCTTTTTCGAGAACGGAATCAGTTCCGGCTTTAGAAATTCCCATGTCGATCATCATTTTCTCGGAAATAGTACTGAAATCAATTGTACCGGGAGCAGGTGCACCGTTGAGTTTTTTTTTTGTTCCTGTGTTTTTTTCGAGGTCGAGATTATAAACATAATCACCGACAATCATTACTTTTTCGTGGAGTTTCACACCACCGAAGTCACCGAAAGTTTCGGTCATTTCTTTACGTCCGTAATCGTCAAAATATAGGACGCTCGTAGATTTCATTCCCGTCATATCTGCTTGCATCGTAACTATTCCCGATTTAATTGTATATTTTTTGGGTTTAGAGTCTTGTTTAGGTGTAGTAGTTGTTGTTCTCTTTTTTTTCGAGGATTGGAGAGCGTAGCTTTCTGCCTGAAGCGAGAAACATACAATCAAGATAGCAGCAAGAATTTTCATAAAATCAACTTTCTTTACAATTGAACAAGAAAAAAGAATAATTCATAATTTTTATTTCCATAGTTTAGCAGATGTTACGGATGGTATTTTTCGGCGTAGAATTCTTTCTACCCCTGCTCTGAGTGTAAAATCTGATGCACTGCATCCTTTGCAGGCACCTGATAGCTCTACAGAGACTATGCCATTATCAACGGATTTTAGAGTGATACGTCCGCCGTCACGTTCTACGTAAGGGCGTACTTCCTCTTCGATAACGCGGCTAACTTCGTCGAAAAGTAATGAGTCTGTAACAATATCTTTGGGAGTAGTGTTCATAGAATTACATCACGAACGGCACGCTGTAAGATTGTTTTTAGTGTAACGGAGAAATCTCTATTAAACAACAAAAGCCGCCCAAAGAGCGACTTTTGAAATGAGTACAGCGTACGGGAATCGAACCCGTGCCGCCGCCGTGAAAGGGCGGTGTCCTAACCGCTAGACGAACGCTGCACAAAAATAGGGAATGCAAAAATACGACGATTCTCCGAAATCCCAAAAGAAAATTCCTATATAGGATGATTTTGGGATGTATTTATTCACAAAATTGTTAAGGTAACGTTTACAATTATACTTCTCAGACGTTAATAATGCTATGGCTTCGGTCAGTCAAGAATATTATTCTGATCATTTGTTAAACCAAATTCAAATTTGGAAAGTTCAAAGCCGATAAATTTTAATGTTGTCTAATTTTTAATAAAAATATATTTAATTTATTTACTTACTTATTATAGGAGATGCCAAATGAAACGCAGAAACTTCCTTTCTTTGGGCTCGCAGACAGATACGTTGATAGATAATAATGCGCAGGTATCCTCAGTCGCACTTCAAACACTTCCTGAATTTGCGACACGCACAACCGCAGGACTCGAACCATACACACCCACAGGAGCTAATCCTTGGGATTATTCCAAAGCAGCTCATCTTTTACGCCGATGTATGGTTGGCCCAAAAGACAGCGAGATCCGAAAAGCCGTAACCGACGGGCTTGATGCTACTATTAAACTTCTTCTTACTCCTTATTCTCCCTCAATTGATGAAATCAAAGCATGGGCAGGATCTGAAGTCGAAGTTCGTCCGCCAAATAACAACATGCAAAGCCCTGAATTTCAAGCATGGCAAACTGCACAATTTAATCGCCGCGAACAGCTTGTAAAATGGTGGGTAAAAACGATTGCAACTTCTCCTGTTTCTATCCAAGAACGCTTGGTTATGATGTGGCATAATCATTTTGCAAACGAAATAAATACAGTAAATTTTGCTGATTTTATGCTTGTACAGAACCAACTGCTTCGCAAATATATGCTTGGGAATTTTAAGCAATTTGTCAAAGATATTACCAAAGATGTTTCGATGCTTATTTATCTCGACGGTACTAAAAATTTTAAATCAGGCAATAAAAATCAAATCAACGAAAATTATGCCCGCGAGCTTCAAGAACTTTTCACTTGCGGAGTTTCCGACTGGGATAATAACCCTAACTATACCCAATCGGATGTTTCTGAAGCCGCAAGAGCACTCAGTGGCTGGACTATTATGCCAAGCACTACCAAAGATCCTAATTATTTTCTCGGACTTACAAGTATATTTATTCCAACTCGTTGGGATTCAGGTAATAAGACTTTTATGGGCAAAACCGGTGCATGGAAAGCAGATGATGTTGTTGATATAATTTTCTCGGAACGTGCTGATCAAGTAGCCAAGTTTATTTGTACTAAAATCTATCGAGAATTGGTATATGATGTGCCTGACCGTGTAATTATTGAACAAATGGCAAATACATTCAAGTCGAATAATTGGGAACTCAAGCCCGTTATCGAACAACTCATTCGGAGCGAACATTTCTTTGATGGCACAAACATCGGAGCAAAAGACAAAAGTCCTATTGATTATATGGTGGGAGCAATCCGCACACTCGGTCTTACGAATGTACCAGATTTTGACTTGACAAAAACAGGTAGAAACAGTCAAGACTTACTCAATAGAATGCAGTCCATCGGTCAAGTACCTTGCTATCCGCCGAATGTAAAAGGATGGCCGGGTGGGCGGACATGGGTAAGTACCTCTACTTTGCCTTTACGGCAGAAATTTATGCTTGATGTTGCCGATGAGAAAGTAGTAATTCAAAAAGTAACGTATTATAAATTAGATGCAATAGCATTTGCAAAAACCTTTCCTTCGTATAATGATGCTACAAAATTAACACAAGAAATTGCGCAAGCACTGCTCAATGTTCCGCCGTCTCAGCAAGAATCTGATGCCTTACTTGAAGCATTATTACAAGGAGCAAAAACTTATGAATGGAAAATTGATGACCCTACTTTTCAAGCGGGAAATCATATCCGTAATCTCCTTAAAGCAATTGTTCGTCTTGCAAAGCACGAACTGTTTTAATTTCATACTTTAAACTACAAACTCAATAATTTTATTCAAGGATTTCGTTATGAAACGCAGATCATTTTTACAAAAAGTAGCAGCTACAGGTATTGTTCTTCCATTGACTTTGGGTTTTCCGAGAGTTCGAGCTTTTGCTAAAGCACCTGAAGGTTCTCCCTTTGCTCGAATAGCCGCAGCAAATAAAGACCATATATTTATTATACTTCGACTTGCCGGTGGAAACGACGGCTTAAATACGGTTATACCATATACAAACCCTGATTATTACACTGCTCGCGCTGAGGGTAATATTGCAATTCCTGCAAGTCAGGTTGTCAAGTTACCTGATTCTTCTACGTTAGGATTGCATCCTTCGCTTGCCCCACTTTTGGAATTATATAAAGAAAAGAAGATGGCAATCGTCCAAAATGTGGGCTATTCTAATCAAAATCTTTCACATTTCCGTTCAACGGATATTTGGCTTTCCGGTTCAGATGCCGATGTGTATAGCAATTCCGGTTGGTTTGCTAAATACTTAGAACAGCAATATCCCGATTATCCCGCAACTCTCCCGTCTGACCCGTTTGCAATCGAACTTGGAACGTATCTGAGCACCACACTTATTGGAAAAAACAATAATATGGGTGTTGCTGTTGGTGCTTCGGACTTTATTCCCGGATTGCCGAATACCGACCCGACAGCTGATACGCATGCAGGCGAAGAGGAATCGTATGTTCGTCAAATAATGAAGCAGTCTAATATTTTTATTAATTCTATAGTTGCGGCACTTGTTAAGCAGACTACAAATAAGGTAACATATCCTACCGGTAATCAACTTGCAAGTAGTTTGCAATCTATTTCTCGGATTATTGCCGCTGGATTGACTACCCAAATGTATATTATTAATATTGGCGGCTACGATACTCACTCCGACCAGCTTAATAGTCAGCAGAATCTCCATAAGCAATTGGCTGATGCTGTACTTGCATTCCAACGTGACCTCGAAGCATTTGGAACGGATAAGAAAGTCTGCTTGATGACGATAAGTGAGTTCGGGCGACGCATTGTTTCTAACGGAACCGGAACTGACCATGGTTCGGCAGCTCCAATGTTTGTGTTTGGAACAGGTGTAAAGGGTGGAATTTTTGGTTCTGATCCTGTTCTGACTGATGTGGAAGGCCCCGGCAATCTCAAAATGAAAGTTGATTTCCGCCAAATATATGCATCAGTTCTTGGGCAATGGTATGGTGCATCCGAAGCAGAAATCACACCGAATGCACTACCTCGTCATTTCGAGCAATTACCGATATTCCAAACAACTACGAATGTTGATGAATTTGAAACAGACACTTCGCTTCTTTCTCTTGGACAGAATTATCCTAATCCTGCCAAAACAGAAACGATAATCCCAATGGAAGGAATACTTAGTGGAATGAATGCTCAATTTACTCTTAGTTCGGTTGATGGTAGAGAAATAGTATCACAAACAATTTTGCCCGGACAGAAAACGGTTACTCTCGATACTCGCTCACTTCCTAGCGGAACGTATATTTACTCTCTGAAAGCAGGAAAATCTCGTCGCTCAAAATCTATGGTGATTGAACACTAACGGTAAATCTCAATAATAACAGTAAACCCTGCTTTTATAAAATTAAGTAGGGTTTGTTGTTTTTGTACAGAATGATAGAATTTGGTAAGTTGGTAGTGATTATTGAAATATTGGGTACCGTTACCGGTCATTTCGCCCCCGCTCAATGACCTTGAATGAAAAACTACTAAATAAAAAAGTCAAAAAAAATGCAAAACAATTCACAACGGGGTGCATTGAACGGAATCGAAAAGCTCATTCTCACAAGAACAAGTTTGTAATTAATTTATAAAGAAACTAATCTATTATGGCATCTTTTATTAAAAAAATTCGAGAACAATCCGCTTCGCTGAATAAACGTATTGCTTTTCCCGATGCTACTGATTTGCGCACTCTTCACGCAGCTATAATTCTTCATCAACACGAAATTTGCTCGCCAATTCTCGTTGGTTCACAGAGCAAAATTAAGCACATCGCCGCAACTGCGGGACTCTCAATAGAGCAAATTCCAATAGTTGATCCAATTTCTTCTACAGAATTTGAAGAATACGCTCTGCAATTTGCCCAAAAGCGTTCGGCGAAAGGGATAACCTGCGAACAAGCGCGCGAAACAATTGCGAATCCATTGTATTATGCAGGAATGATGGTGAACAATGGCATTGTTGACGGTTGTGTCGCGGGGTCACTTTCGACCACAGGAGATGTCATTCGTGCAGGAATTCAAACAGTAGGAATAAAAGAAGGAATTTCGGTAGTAAGCAGTTATTTTTTGATGGTTTTTCTTGATTCAATACTTTGCTTTACTGATTGTGGTGTTGTGCCCGAGCCGACTGCTGAACAGCTCTCTGATATTGCTGTAAGTGCCGCACGAAATTTTCAAAAAGTAACAGGCGAACAGCCGCGAGTTGCCTTTCTTTCGTTTTCAACAAAAGGAAGCGCCATTCATCCGGCTACCGAAAAAGTTCGCAGTGCGGCTCAATTGTTCCTCGACCAAGCACCCGATATAATTTCTGATGGTGAACTTCAAGCAGATTCAGCACTTGTGCCTGAAATTGCAGCGAGAAAAGCTCCTAATTCTACTGTTCAAGGGAAAGCGAATGTTTTGGTGTTTCCCGATTTGAATTCAGGAAATATTAGCTATAAACTTACCGAACGATTAGCCGGAGCGCACGCATTAGGCCCGATTGTACAAGGATTGCGCCGACCGTATTGTGATTTGTCACGCGGATGTAGTGTGGATGATATTGTGAATATAGCGGCTATATGTTCGCTGATGGCTGAGTAAATTTTAGCAAACTGTAAAGTTATTATTAAAAGTACAACAAAACTTGCCAGCCAAGATTGTAAATAAATGAGGTTTGTTGAACTCCTTCTGAAATTGCCTCTAACCAAACTCTTAAATCTAAGATTGGGTCATAAATATCCGAGAATCTCCCTTCAAAAGTTTGCTGTCCAACTCTCAGTGTAAAAAATAACCATCCTGCGTCAACTTCATAAAAATCAACCGTTAAAATCTCAGTACTATTTTCTGATTTAGAATCCATAGATATATAGATATAATTTTATAATTCTTAGAATTAGCATCCACAAAACTACACAAAATAAATGGACAGTAACAACTTCATGTTACTGTCCATTTATTCTCTCAAAAACCTATCATTTTACATCGAGATCGAGTTTTTTTGCTTCTGTACTGAATTTTTATCCCTATATAAATAAATACTTCGAATAAAGTTCAGTGTAAATAAATAGTTACCACTATTATACAAAGAGCATGTGCGTACCGAGGCCTGTGCCTTTATTATAAAATTCACCGACAGAAATGACTCCGTTAATACCATTATACAATTCTTCTTTTTGTATATGGAACATTTCCATAGCAAGTCTGCATGCCCAAAGTTTCACACCGGATGCCTTCAAAATATCCAGAAATTCCAAGACATCGGGCATATCAAGTTTTTCCATTTCTTTTTTCATCATGCTGGTAGCAATTGCCTCCATTCCGGGCAATCCTCCTAATAATGTAGGAATGTGCATTGCTGGATTTCCAACTGTCGCAGTGTGTAAATGTCCGAGTTTGTTCTTGTTTATTGCCTCCAAACCAAAGAAGGTAAAGAAAATTTCCGCTTCAATTCCTTCCATTCGTGCACCATTTGCCAGAATAAAAGCCGCATATACATTTTCCATCGTAGCTTTTGAAAGAATAATCATCATCTTTCGTACTTCACCAGTGTATTCGCTCATAGTATTTATTTATTGATAGTGTTAAAATAGTCCTTCGTAAATTTTAAGTGATAAATATCAAACAGAATTTTGATATTCAACCAAATCAACTAAAGTACATTAAAATTAGATACAACTGACAGGTTTTGGAATCCCTGCAATCTTCGATGCTTTTTTCAGAGGTCCTTGTGGAAATAGAGCATAGAATTCTTCAATATTTACTACTCCACTTTTACTTATTTTGCGGATACTGAGAGGAATTTCTTGTTTGAACTGCTCTTGAAGATAGTGAATAATATCCCAATGTTTGGGTGTAAGTTCTCCAATACCTTCTTCTTGTGCGATGGCTTGTGCAAGTGATTTATCCCATTGAGTTAAATCGGTCAGGTAGCCCTCATCATTGACATTAATCGTTTTACCCGAAATTACTTTTTGCATACTGTTCCTTTTAATTAAATGTTTTAAAAATGTTTGCCTTCTGTTTGCATAGCAGTAGAAACAAAAGGAATATGATTACCTTTTAGCAACATATTCCAATATATCCATCTGAACGCTAACTTTCCCATGTGATTTATTCGGCTTTCTTTCATCAATCGTAACGGACCGACACCCGGGAATGGAAAAGCTCCCTCAACCGGCTCGTGTGTATAGTTAAAATCAATCAACAATGCTTTACCGTCGCCTGTTTCGATAAAGCAATTGGCATGTCCGTCAAATTCTTCTTTCAACGGCTCATTATTTATAAAACGTACTATGTTTTCTGTGAGTATTTCTGCTTCAAAATGCGTAACCGATCCTGCCTTGGAAGCAGGGATATTGGTTGCATCACCCAGAACGAAAATATCCGGATTATTGAGCGATTGTAAGGTTGTTTTGTTTGTGGGTACATAATTTAATTCATCACCGAGTCCTGATCTCTCAATTAATGCATCACCTTTATTCGTTGGTATCGTGACAAGCAAATCAAATGAAACTTCTCTTCCTTCATAATCAATGATTTTTTTTGATTCATTATCAACTTTTTTTATACCAAAATCATTGATTTGACTTATATTTTTTTCTTCCAGTAAATTCCCGAGTGTTGCAGTAGCTCTTGGTTTTGTGAAAGCACCACTGAGCGGAGTTACATAGGTAATCTCCACTTTGTCGCGCATATTTTTATGCTTGAAATATGAATCTGCAAGGAAAGCAAATTCAAGCGGAGCTACCGGACATTTGATTGGCATCTCAGTAATGTGTATTACTAATTTTCCGCCTTCCCATTCATCAAGTTTATTCCTCAATGAAAGTGCTCCGGAGAAAGTATAAAAATCAAATACGCTCTTTCCCCATTCTTTTCCGTTCATACCATCAACTTCTTCAGGTGCTATATTACAGCCGGTTGCAATAATAAGTATGTCATAATGAATCACATCACCGTTCTGCATCAGAACCTTTTTTCCTTCAGTATCAATTTTATCTGCCTTATCATTTATTAGATTGACACCTTCAGGAATAAATTCTCTAATTGTTTTGATAATATCTTCCGGCTCGTAAATGCGAAAAGGAAGAAATAAGAATCCTGGTTGATAATAATGTTCTTGGCGATGGTCTATTATATTTATTTCCCAAGAAGAACTATCCAATTTATGTTGAAGGTGGTTAGCCATCATTGTTCCTGCCGTTCCGGCACCTAGTATTACTAATTTTTTCATGTTGACAGAGTATTAGTTGGTATGATAATGTTCAATAAAAAGACACATATGTTGTTTACCAATTTTCTATACAAAAATTATGAATATTACAATTTATTATTGGTAATAAATTTATTAAAGTATTAATATCTTTTTTAGTGTTTTTCAGTAATAAATTTAGCTGTATTCAAACACTGTAGATTCAGTGTATTTTTACGTTGTATATTACTATAGTCTTCAATTTTTCTATATACTTAATAGGATAATTTTAAACAAAAAGTAAGAGGCAAAAACTATAATAGTTTATTAAAAAAACAGGTAAAACAATCAATCTAAACAAACTCAAAGCAAAAAAAAATGGACAGTAACAACTTCGTGTTATCGTCCATTTATTCTATACATCTCTTTCAAAAACCTATCAAACTACATCAAGTGCTTTTTGCTTCTTTTGAGCGCGAAGACGGAGATTCGTATCAAGGATTTTCTTGCGAATACGAATTGAAACCGGAGAAACTTCCAATAATTCATCATCTTCGATAAATTCTATAAATTGCTCCAAACTCATTTTACGAGGCGTTTCCAATTTAATAATACCGTCCGAACCCGAAGCGCGCATATTCGTAAGGTGTTTTGCACGGCAAGGATTTACTTGAATGTCTTCCTCACGTGCATTTTCGCCGACGACCATTCCTTCATAAATTTCCGTACCCGGCTCTATAAATAACACTCCGCGTTCTTGCACACTTTCAAGTGAATACCCTGTAGCCGAACCGTTTTCCATCGAAACCATCGAACCTTTTGTACGTCCGCTGATTAATCCTTTATAAGGTGAGAAATCATGAAATGTATGATGGATAATTCCTTCACCCCGAGTACAGGTCAAAAATTCAGTACGGAATCCAATCAATCCACGGGCTGGAACATAAAATTCAGCACGAATAATATCACCTTGCGGAGTCATATTGACCATTTCACCTTTGCGTCTCCCGAGAATTTCGATAACTGTACCGACGTGCTTATCGGGAACATCCACAAGCACATGCTCAATTGGCTCTAAAAGCGTTCCGTTTTCATCGCGTTTCATCAGAACTTCGGGCTTTGAAACCGCAAATTCATATCCTTCTCGGCGCATTGTTTCGATTAAAATAGCAAGCTGAAGTTCGCCACGTCCCGACACTTTAAACACGTCTGCTTGATCGGTATCTTCCACCCGTAATGCAACGTTCATACGGAGTTCACGGTAAAGGCGGTCGCGGAGCTTCGGTGTAGTAACATGCTTACCTTCACGTCCGGCAAACGGCGAAGTATTCACACAGAAATACATTGCAATTGTTGGTTCTTCTATATTCACATACGGCAAAGCAACAGGATTAGCCGAATCGCAAATTGTTTCGCTGATATAGACATTTTCAAAACCCGAAAGCGCAATAATTTCACCGGATTCAGCACTTTCTATCGGAGTTTGGTTGACACCTTCATAGGCATACATTTTAGTAATCTTTTGTTGTTCTTTTGTTCCGTCGAGGTGAATCAAAGCCACCGAATCACCCACTTGGACTTTCCCTGAGTGAATACGTCCGATGGCGATACGACCGACATAATCACTCCAACCGAGGGCAGTAATAATCATTTGAAACGGACTTTCAGGATCGTATTTCGGGCCGGGGATTGTATCAATAATTGTTTCAAACAGCGGAGCAAGCGTTGTAGAATCATCCACTAACGAACGCTTTGCAATTCCCTGCTTTGCAATTGCATAAATAACCGGAAAATGTAATTGGTCGTAGTCTGCACCCAAAGCAATGAATAAATCAAGAATTTCATCTAACACTTCATCGGCACGAGCATCCGAGCGGTCAATTTTATTAATAACTACAATAGGAATAAGATGTAATTCCAACGCTTTTTTCAATACAAAACGAGTTTGAGGAAGCGGGCCTTCGGCGGCATCCACAAGCAACAACACTCCGCTTACCATGCTTAATATACGCTCTACTTCTCCACCAAAGTCTGAGTGACCGGGAGTATCAACGATGTTAATTTTAGTGCCTTTCCAATGAACGGAGGCATTTTTTGCCATAATGGTTATGCCTTTTTCGCGTTCGAGGTCATTCGAATCCATAATCCGTTCGGCAACCACTTGGTTTTCACGGAACGTACCGGATTGGCGTAAGAGATGGTCAACTAGGGTGGTTTTGCCGTGATCTACGTGGGCAATAATAGCGATATTCCGAATATCGGGGCGAGTTTTACTACTCATAAATCCTTAGAAAATAATAATAAATAACTGAACATAAATACAAAAATACGAAAAACTTAGCTAAGGTATGGTATCAAACTTTAGTAAAGAAACTTCAAGTGGCTGTAAAACCGAAAAGATACACCTGTTTTCTTTTGGTTAATTATACGTTTAGACACAATCGGAGAGAAGTATAGGGAATTCGAACAATAGAAGTTCCCAATCTTGTGAATGGACTGTATTTTGTGAACATTCCCACTATCACGAGTGCAGTTACCAAGACAATGATTGTTAGTTTTAACCACATTAGGTACATAGGTCACATAGATTGAAGCTAGCAGTATTTCGAGATTTTTTAGTCTTGTCGGCTATTTACTTCCGTGTAATGTTAAGTAATAGATACAAAACAAATGAGATTCCAAACTAAAAAAACAACATAACTCCATTCATTTTTAGAATACTGTAGTCTTTAAAATCATACTTACTATCCAAAGTTTCCTTTGTGGTAATTTTCATAGTCGGTCGCGCTTTTGTATTTTTGTATTGTAATTATCAATTGAACTATCCATTTCCATTTAATATCAACTATGCAATCATCTGTTATTCTCTCAGCCGCTCGCACCCCGATAGGTGCATTTATGGGCACATTATCCGAACTTTCAGCCCCACGTCTTGGCTCTATCGTAATCAAAGAAGCTCTTAACAGAGCAGGACTTTTGGGTTCTGATGTTTCGGAAATAATTATGGGCAACGTACTTACTGCCGGAGTAGGTCAAGCACCTGCACGTCAGGCGGCAATTTATGCCGGACTTGGCGAATCCGTTCCTTGTATGACTATTAATAAAGTATGTGGTAGTGGATTGAAAGCCGTGATGCTCGCTGACCAAGCAATTCGCTGTGGCGATGCTCAAATCGTAGTTGCCGGTGGTCAGGAATCTATGTCGAATGCTCCATATTTGCTTCCAAAAGCACGAGCAGGCTATCGCATGGGCAATGGCGAGCTGGTAGATTCGATGATACACGACGGCTTGTGGGACGTATATAATAATTTCCACATGGGACTTGCCGCCGAGCTATGTGCAAGTGAATGTTCGATTAGTCGCGAGTCGCAGGATGAATATACCGTCATGTCCTATAAACGTGCTCAAGAAGCACAGAAAAACGGTTGGTTTACTGATGAAATTGTTCCTGTGGTTATTGAAAATAAAAAAGGAAATATCATCGTTGATACCGATGAAGAGCCCTCGAAAGTAAAATTTGAAAAGATTCCCGAACTTCGTCCTGTTTTTAAAAAAGATGGAACAGTAACCGCAGCAAATGCAAGTACATTGGACGACGGTGCGGCGGCAGTAGTCGTTTGTTCCGAATCCAAAGCCGCCGAACTTGGTAAACATCCGCTCGCTCGGATTGTAGCTCATGCATCATTTGCACACAAACCTGAATGGTTCACAACCGCACCGATTAACGGAATTAAAGCGGCACTCGGAAAAGCCAATTTAACGATAGATGATATTGATATTTTTGAAGTGAATGAAGCGTTTTCGGTGGTAGCACTTGCCGCAAAAAATGAACTTGGAATTCCACTCGAAAAACTAAATGTTCATGGTGGAGCGATTGCCCTCGGTCATCCGATTGGAGCATCGGGAGCGCGACTTCTTACTACGTTAATTTATGCATTGAAACGCCATAACAAACGCTTTGGTTTGGTAACGCTTTGTATCGGAGGCGGTGAAGCCAGTGCAATGATAATCGAGAATATGTAAATTAAATTTTTCACTCAGGAAACATTGAATGTCAAAACAAACAGTAACATTAATTAAAGGCGACGGAATCGGGCCGGAAATATCCGCCGCAGTCAAGGAAATTTTTTCAGCCGCGAATGTGCCAATTGAATGGGAAGATGCCGAAGCAGGTCTTTATTGTATCGAACGCTACGGAAACGGACTTCCACAGGAAACACTCGATTCAATTGCTCGCAATAAAGTAGCACTAAAAGCACCCACAACAACGCCAATAGGAGGCGGACATAAAAGTATCAATGTTACAATTCGTAAATCTCTTGACCTTTTTGCAAATGTGCGTCCGTCCAAATCATTACCGGGTATCAAAACCCGTTTTGACAATGTAGATTTAATCATTGTTCGTGAGAATATCGAAGATACTTACGGTGGAATCGAACATCAGCAAACACCGGAAGTCGCTCAAGCACTACGCTTGATTACCCGTTCGGGTTCGCGAAATGCTTCTCGCTATGCGTTTGAAATGGCGCGGGTTGAAGAACGAAAAACGGTTACATGCGTTCACAAAGCGAATATCCAAAAAATGACGGATGGTTTGTTTCTACGTTCGTTTCAAGAAGTTGCTGAGACATATCCCGATTTGAAATCGAATGATATTTTGATTGATAATCTCTGTATGCAATTAGTTACTCGTCCCGAACAGTTTGACGTGCTTGTACTTCCGAATTTATTTGGTGATATTGCAAGTGATTTATGCGCAGGACTTGTTGGTGGCTTAGGAGTAGCTCCCGGCGGTAATATCGGGCGCGATGCGGCTGTATTCGAAGCGGTACACGGCTCGGCTCCTGATATAGCGGGCAAAGGACTTGCCAATCCGATGGCATTGCTTCTTTCAGGTGTGCAAATGCTTCGGTATTTAGGACTAAATTATTATGCCGACAGAATCGAACAAGCACTGCGGCTTACACTTGTATCAGGAATTAAAACCCGAGATTTAGGTGGAAATGCCAATACTCGTGAATTTACTCATGCCATTATCAGCGAACTTGGTGCGACATCAATTGCGAAAGCTGATTATAATGAAGTTGATACAGTTGGCCCATCTAAAATTATTATCCCGCCTGAACCGCTTACACAAGCCAATAAGCCATGGACACTCGTTGGAATTGATATATTCATTCAGTCGAATGGAATGCCCCAACTACCCCAATCAATCGGCAAATTAAAACTTTCGATGATTTCTAATCGTGGAACTAAAATTTATCCGGGCATTCTACCTGATATTTTATTGGTGGATTGTTTCCGGTGCCGCTGGACAAGCAGTGAAGTTCTCTCGAATGATGATATTTTAGATTTTCTCAATAATTTCCCCAAAGAATATACATGGGTTCATATTGAAAAACTCCACAATGAAGGCGAAACCCCTATGTATTCCAAGGCACAAGGTGAATAGACAATAGATACTCAATGATTTTTCGTGAAAAAAATTGCACGAAATTCACTTTACAGTCGTATTTTTGCACTCCGTTTTCGGATTATTCAAAAGGAAAATACTATGAAACTCTTACTCAGCTTGTTTGTATTCGGCGCAATGATTTTTTGTAGCGGCGGAACACTTCAGGCGCAAGATGATAAATTAGATAAATTATCGTTTGAAGATTCACCGCTTTTAGATGAGAAGCCACCGTATTTTGCGGTCGGTGGAGGATTTTTAGGTACGTTTCTTTTTACAAATTTCGACGAACTCAATAAAACTGCTGCAACATTTGGTGTCGGTGAATTTAAGTCTCCCGTGTTTTTAACAGGTGCACAAGGTTTCACTGCTATCGGTGTTATTCCTAATATTCGTTTAGGGGTGTTAAGCGTTGGAGGTAAAGCGACAAGCCAAAAAGATACAACAGTCAATACGACAACACCTATGAAGCGAACGATGGAATATTCGACCTCACTCACAGGATTTACGGTTGACTATGCAATCCAGCCATTTAAACATTTTGCTGTTATTCCGGGTGTTATGTTTGGTCTCGGTACAGTTGCTGTGGAACGGTCGCAAACTACTTCAACAAGAAGTTTTATTGACCCTCTTCCGAGCACAGACAATTATTTTCAACGGTTAGATGCTTCGATTACGGTTTTACAACCAAATTTGAATATTGAATATGCACTCACTCAATTTTCGATGTTCCGTGTGAACGTTGGATATATGATGAGTTTTGTTGGTGATTGGAAAGCCGACCGCCAAACGGTCGTAACGGGAGTTCCCGATAAAATAAATTCGAGCGGACTTACATTCCAATTCGGTGTTTTTGTTGGTTTGTTTAATTAGAATAACGGGCTTGTAGCTCAATTGGTTAGAGCAGCGGACTCATAATCCGTTGGTTGGGGGTTCAAGTCCCTCCGAGCCCACTAAGCCCCTTTACAGGGGCTTTTTTTATGTTGTTGTCACGTCCGTTTGTGGTTCAGAGGTGAGATTTTGGCGATAAAATGAATAAAAAACCTAACTTCTCATTTTGATTGATTGATATTTACAAATTTTTCCCTATTTTTGTAGATTCATTTTTGTTTAATCGGAGTTTTTTTAATGCTTACTAAAGAACGCAAAGCAGAACTTATAGCCAAATTCGGTGGCGACGTTACCAATACTGGGTCGTCGGAGGCGCAAATCGCAATTTTAACCGAGAATATCTCGGCTTTATCCGGTCATCTCGAAGTCCATAAAAAAGACCATCATACCCGTAGGGGCTTGATGAAACTTGTGAGCAAACGCCGCAAGCTATTGGATTATCTCCATGACCGCGAGATTTCGCGTTATCGTTCGATTATCGCGGCTCTCTCGATACGTAAATAAAGTTTTTTCAGACGGCGCGGTTATACGCGCCGTTTCTGTTTGTAATTCGCGCACCGATGGAACTTTCATCTTGCGCGTTTTTGTTACAGAATCTCCCTAAAAGATTCCTTTTTATTGGCGGCAGAATCTTGCTTGTATATCGGCGCATAATGTGTCCTCTGAGTGAAGGACAGAACCGAACCACGGTTTTACCCTCCGCTCAGAATGACTAACCACGTTCCGGCAAGCACCCAAAACTGCCGCTATCTTTCTATTTTTTTTATTTTTTGAAAGGTGGCTTTATGCACACAGTTTCTCTTCAACTCAATGGTAAAGAATATTCCCTTGAAACGGGAAGATTTGCCAAACTTGCACAAGGTGCAGTAATGGTTCGATATGCCGACACAATGGTACTTGTTACCGTTTGCGCTTCGAGCGAATCACGCGACTTGGATTTTGTTCCACTTACAGTGGAGTACCGCGAAAAAACAGCGGCATCCGGCAAAATTCCGGGTGGCTTTTTCAAACGTGAGGGCAAACCCTCCGACAAAGAAGTTCTATCGGCACGTCTTATTGACCGTCCTGTACGACCTCTTTTCCCAAAAACATGGCGACACGAGACACAAATCGTTGCAACTGTTTTCTCATCAGATCAACTTCACGACTCGGACACACTTGCGGCAGTTGGCGCATCAGCGGCAATTATGCTTTCGGGACTTCCGTTCAAAGGGCCGTTTGCCGAAGTCAGTATCGGGCGTGTTAATGGTGAATTCATCCTTAATCCTTCATTTAAAGACTTAGAAGAATCTGATCTTGAAATGATTGTAGCCGGTACAGACGACGAAATTTTGATGGTTGAAGGTTCTTCCAAAGAAATTTCCGAAGAAGATTTTATCGCCGCAATTGAATTTGCACAAGGTCATATCAAATTATTCACAGCTCTTCAACGTGAATTAATGGCTTTAGTGGGAGCTTCACAAGTAGAGCATACAGAACCTGAAGTTGATGAAACATTAGTAGAAGCAGTAAAAGCAATTGCTACTCCTGAAATTCATGCTCAAATCCGAACAAATTCCTCAAAAGAAATACGCTCGGCATTCCGCAAAGAACTCAGCACTAAAGTTCTTGAGGCAATTAACACAAACATTCCTCTCGAATCCGAAAGTGAAATTGCAACACGCAATAAAACTATCAATAAAATTATCGGGAAAATCGAAAAAGCTGAAATGCGCCGAATGATTCTCGACGAAAATCGACGTCTTGACGGAAGAACGACAACCGATATTCGTCCAATTACATCGGAAGTTGGTATTCTGCCACGTACTCACGGTTCGGCTCTCTTCACTCGTGGCGAAACGCAAAGTTTAACTTCGGTTACACTCGGCACGAAAGATGACGAGCAAATTATAGACGGACTGCTCCCAACGTATTTCCGCCGTTTTATGCTTCATTATAACTTCCCACCGTATAGCACAGGCGAAGTAGGACGTATGACCGGAACAAGCCGCCGCGAAACAGGACATGGTAATCTCGCAGAGCGCGCTGTCAAAATAATGTCTCCGAACGAAACAGAATTTCCGTATGTTATTCGTATCGTTTCTGATATTCTCGAATCAAATGGTTCGTCTTCTATGGCAACAGTATGTGCAAGTAGTTTGGCACTTTGGGATGCCGGTGTTCCGCTTAAAAAAGCAGTATCGGGAATTGCAATGGGATTAATTAAAGAAGGCGACGAAGTAGCAGTTCTTTCTGATATTTTGGGTGATGAAGATTTCCTCGGCGACATGGATTTCAAGGTTGCAGGAACAGCCGATGGAATCACAGCTTGCCAAATGGACATTAAAATTGCAGGGCTTTCGATGGATATTCTCCGCAAAGCATTGCACCAAGCCCGCGACGGAAGATTGCATATTCTTTCTAAAATGAATGAAGCTCTCAGCGAACCACGTCAAGACCTTTCGCCGTATGCTCCGAGATTAACAACAATCCAAATTCCTGTGGAATCTATTGGTGCTGTTATTGGTTCGGGCGGCTCGGTTATTCGTGCTTTGTGTTTAGAATTTGGTGTGGAAATCAACATTCAAGACGACGGAACGGTCGTTATTGCGGCAACCGATGGTGAAGCGGCACTCAAAACAGTTCAACGCATCGAGTCAATTATTCGACCACCGGAAGTGGGAATGGTTTATAATGCTACAGTCAAAGAAGTGCGCGAAGGTCTCGGTGCGATATGCGAATTTATGCCGAAAACTAAAGGACTTCTCCATATTTCTCAAATAAGTTATGAGCCATTTGAGTATGTTGGTGATATTCTCAAAAACGGACAGCAAATCGAAGTAAAACTTATTGAAATTCAATCCGATGGTAAATTCAGATTAAGCCGTAAAGCTCTTCTGGAAAAACCCGAAGGATATGTTGAGCGCGAACAGCGTCCACGCGAGCCAAGACGTGATGATGACCGTCGTGGCGGTGGTGATAGACGTGATGATAGACGCGGTGGTGGTGATGACCGTCGTGGCGGATACAGACGTTAATTCTTAGCTGAAGAATATTTTTGTAAAAAGCGAACCGAAAGGTTTGCTTTTTTTATGTGTGGAATTATTTGGTCCTATATCAAAAAGAAGGAGGATTCTTTTTTAGCATCTTTCAAGAAAAACGAGAATTTCACATTTCATCTTTAGAATACAAAGCGAAAAAAATTGTTTTCTGAGAGAGAACGGTAAAGGGAGGATGTTTGTATTTTACTTTACTTCATGGTATCTTACATTACTTCAAATTTAACGTAATTAGTTGTTATGATGGTGTTTGTGGTGTGATTCGATAAAATAAAAAAAGCCCCGATAAAGGGGCTTTGTGGGCGGTGAGGGACTCGAACCCCCGACATCCTGCTTGTAAGGCAGGCGCTCTGAACCAACTGAGCTAACCGCCCCTTTCCGTAAAAGGGAACGCAAAAATACGATTCTTTTTTGAATGAACAAAAAAATATATGAAAATTATTAAACGGAATGATTAGGATACCGGTTCGACTCGGCGAATTTCTTTTACAGCGGCTATTAAATATCGTTCAATTCCACCACGTAAGGTCATCATATACATCGGGCAGGTTTTGCAGGCACCCAATAATCTAATTTCTGCTACGCGAGTTTCTACTTCAAATCGCACAAACTCTACATCGCCGCCATCTTCTTGTAAATATTTACGAATATCCTGCAATGCTCCAATAATTCGCTCTTCTATTGAGTATGAATACTCTGATACTGAATTTTCCATTGTACTATTTAGAGAGAAATTTGAATAACCGGTTGTTCACCTGAACGAAAATTTGCGAGTCGAATTTGACTGGCTAACCGCGCTGTTATATTCCGTAAAATTTCGCCTTGTGAAAATTCCTCGGGATTCAATACCACAGGCAAACCTTCATCGCCACCTTCACGCGTACCGAGAGTTATTGGAACTTCGCCTAAGAGAGGCACATTATTTTCATCTGCCACTACTTGTCCGCCACCTTTGCCAAAAATATAGTATTTTTTGTCTGGTAATTCCGGTGGAGTGAAATAACTCATATTTTCAACAATTCCAAGAATTTCTACATTTACTCTGGCGAACATCGAAATACTTCGGCGGACATCCGATAGAGATATTTCTTGCGGAGTAGTAACGATAACTGCTCCCGTAAGCGGAACTCGCTGAGTGAGAGTAAGCTGAATATCTCCTGTTCCGGGCGGCAAATCAAACACCAAAAAATCTAATTTACCCCAATTAATCTGCTCGACTAATGTATTAAAATACCCCGCAAGCATCGGCCCACGCAGAATTGCCGCTTGGTCTCTCTGCATCACAAATCCAATCGAAGCAACTTTCACACCGTAGCGTTCGTTTGGCTGTCCTATAATTCGTCCATCGGGGAGTTTTTCGGCTTCTAATTGGGCTCCTGCCAAATCAAACATCGTCGGTGCGCTTGGCCCGTAAATATCAGCATCCAAAAGTCCGACACTTGCACCTTTCATAGCGAGAGCGGCGGCTATATTTGCCGCAATAGTAGATTTTCCCACTCCACCTTTGCCCGAAGCAATGGCAATTAAATTTTTCACCGAAGGCAACACACTTTTCGAGCCCGTACGATGCACTTCTTTTTCACGGACAAATACCGTCGGTTTAAGCTCTTGGGAAACAGATAATACTGCTTCACAGCAAGCATGGTCAATTGTCGGTGCTATCCATTGAAGAGGAGGCACAAGTTGCAAATATACTTCTACTGAATTACCGTCAATAGTAATGGAATGGATTGCATTCAGTTCTCCGAGGGTTTTGTCAAAATCTGAATCTACTATTGTATTGATAGCATTTCTGATGTGATGTTCGTAATTTTCCGCTTGTATCGTTTCCATAGTATGGTCATCTTTTTTGTTAAAATAATGCTTTTCAAGGTGCGAAATTACCAAAACTTCGCCACTTTTTGCTATTTTGTGATGGTTGAAGCAAAAATCCTTTGTCCAAAACACGCCTAAGTCGTAGTTTTGTTTTCCAATTTAAAAATTCAATATCTAACTATTTTACTTTAGGAGTAATAAAATGAAAAAAATTACAGTTCTTCTTGTTCTTCTTTTTGCTGTCGTGTCCGTAGGTTCGGCTCAAACGCAAAAGAGAGTGAATATTTCATCATTTCCGGTTCCTCATGGCGGATATGATGCCGGTATCCCAAGCCCAAGTGCTTTTTCCCTCTCCCCTAATCTTCCATTGATAAATCAACTTTCAAGTGAAACAAGTACGCCAATAATGCCAACCTACATGGTTGCGGCTACCCGATATGCTGTATTTGAAGCTCCGCGTGATAGTTCTGACAGTGCCTTTGCATTAACAAGTAAAACAAATCCTCAAAATAGAGTAACAACAGGTCTATATGACATACCTACAGTTGTAAATTTTTCTGATGCGAGTGGTAATATTACTCCAAATAAAATTTTCGGTTATGGCCAATTTTTTCCTTCTTTCGGCACAAAAGGTACGTTTACTATAGATACTGTAATATTTCAATTATTTCAGTATTCAAGAAATAATCAACACATTACGCCTGTCAAACAAAGCGTTGTGGTAATCCCTTACGGAATTAAAGCTAATCTTCAAACTCGTCAAGGTGGAGAATTCTCCCTTAATGCACCAGAACTCAGACAACTTGGTGATGAAGTTGAAGTTTCAGCAGAAACGATTAATAATGCTTTGGATCTCTCTACCACTCCTGCTACAATTCATACTACTATTCTTAAAGTTCCAAATTGGAGAGTTGATGCTGGTGAATCCTTTGGTTTTCTATTATATTCACAAGGTGCGGCAGATACTATGCGTCTTTTCGGAAATTACATGTGGGGCTTAAAAGATAGTACTCAAACACTTGGTTATGTGTTACGTCGCACACCTGCTAATGATGAATTTGCTTTAAAGCAAGCAACTATTGGCTTTTTCAATCCCGGTGCAGATTTTGCCGCAGCATACCCATCGTTGGTAAATCATGGATTAAGAATAAATTATTTCTTTGTTGTTGGCGGTGTTCTCGACACTCCTGACGGAGTCGAAACTCTTTCAGACGAAGCAAAGAACTTCTCGCTTGATCAGGTAACTCCTAACCCGGTTGAGAATGCTACCAAGATTAAATTCTCATTACAAGAACCGGCTACTATCTCTCTTCGTGTCGTTAATTCGCTCGGTCAGGTAGTACAAGAACTTGCTCATGGTGCAATGACAACAGGCACATACTCAGCAGATTTTGATGCAACTACGCTTCCAGCCGGAATGTATTATTACACGCTGACAGCAGGCACTCAATCGCTCACACGCTCGATGGTTGTTATAAAATAACACCCAAAAGCAAGCGGTTTAATCCTTTAGGGCGTTTTCGCTTGCAAAATAGCGTGACCGCCCTTTTTTATTTCATACCATAAAAGGAGAAATTCAATGAGATTCCACATACTATTCATCGTTTTATTGTGCGCGGTTATCAGTGCAGCAACAGCACAAAACGGTTGGCGAAGACTAATTGATGCACCGACCTATGGATTTGCCGCTAATCCACAGAATCCACAAACGATTATCGTCGGTGGATTCGGACGCACTTTTTACCGTTCGGAAGATGCCGGAAGTACATGGAAGATTGATTCCATAGAATTTCGTGGCGGAACTTCACAGCTTTCCAATGTTCTTATTCACGCAAAAGACACAAATGTTGTCCTTGCCGGTGGAATTTTTGGGAGTATTGTTCGCAGCATAGACGGTGGTACTCAATGGGAAACCGTTTTCGACCCCGACAAACCAACTCGTTTTCAAATGTCAGGCGAAGGATTGATTAGCGATCCCACACAACCGAATATCATTTACACAGCCGACAATATTTCTAATCGAATTTTTAAAAGCTATAACGCCGGAATAACATGGGACACTATTGCAAAAGTAAATATTGCTAACCGCCAACTCTGCGCAATAGCAATTCGCCCGGACAGCACAAACATACTTCTTGCAGGTGCGACCTCGGGATTAATTCTTAAGTCTAATGATTCGGGGCGCACATGGCGACAAACTGCTCAATTACGCGGATTTTTCGATACTGAAATTCCTCGCTTTGTTTTTAGCAGAAGTAATCCGATGGTCGGCTATACGATTGCCGCATATTTTTACTATAAAAACAGACCAAACGGTGGAATATTTAAAACCATTGATGGCGGCGAAACTTGGAACCCGATTGGATTTCAAGATACAAGCTTTTGGTCGGTGGCTGTTCGACAATTTGAAGGTAAGGATGAAGTGTATGTCGGTGGGTTTTCTGATAATTTCTCCGATAGTGTCGAAACAACTATCTACGGACCGGGCATCGTAAGTCGTTCACGTGATGGCGGTTTGTCATGGTCGGCGATTGACAACGGTATCCCGTGGCTTCCTCCGCAACCGTTCCAAACTCCATTTCATAATGTCTGGATGATGAAGTTTATCGGCAAAACTCCCGAAACTGAAAAGCTCTATATGGCAACTGATGCAGGATTCTTTGTATGGGATAATACGACCGGCGTTACGGAGCCCGAACCGCAAACCGATGCTACGACTGTGAATGTTCGTGGGAGGCAATTAGTTGTAAATTCAGACGAAACAATTACATCAATAACTATGTTCACTCTTCAGGGCAAACGAGTTTATACTTCTGCAATTCCATCATCTTTTGGAACGGGCATACAGAGTTACAATCTTCCTGAAAATATTGGAACAGGTGTCTATTATTGTATGATTACAACTTCCCATAGAATTATAAATCGCGCAATTTTGGTGGAGTAAAAGGAAACTCTCAAAAAGTTCGTTTAATTGACGATTTGGTTTGTTTAATTGACGATTTCATTCGTTTAATTGATGATTTCGTTCGTTTAATTGATGATTTCGTTCGTTTGATTGACGATTTCGTTCGTTTAATTGACCTTTGGCAACCTCGAAACGAGTAGTGATACAGAATAGATTAAATATTCCAACTGACAACCAATAAAGCTCTGTCATTCTGAACGGAGTGAAGAATCGAAACGTGCTAATTTGTCGTGTTATTCGGTCATTTCAAGTGGCGATTCTTCACACGAAGATACGTTCAAAATGACATACTTCCTAATATATTTCCGTTGAAGAGCCAACAACATTCAAAACAACAACAGTTCTATAATTTTCACAAAGCGTAACATGGGATTTAGATTAGAAGCAGAGTATTTAAATGGAATTAAGGTTATTGTGCCGGATGTTTACACCGATGAGCGCGGTTTTTTTATGGAATCTTTCCGCGCTGACGGATTTGCCAAACTTGGCTTGCCTACAGAGTTCTTACAGGAGAATCATTCATGTTCTGCAGAAGGAGTACTGCGCGGACTACATTTCCAATGGGACGCCCCAATGGGAAAATTACTTCGGGTAACCCATGGCGAGGCATTGCTTGTGGAAGTTGATATTCGTCCTGATTCACCGACGCTTGGGCAATGGATTTCAATTGAACTATCAAGCAAAAACAGACGAATAGTATGGGTTCCTGCCGGATTTGCCAATGGCTTTTTGGCGCGAACCGACGGTATGGAAATGAATTATAAATGCACAGCAATCTATAATCCTACCACTGAATCCGGTATTCGTTGGAATGACCCCGAACTCGGAATAAAGTGGGGAATTGGTAATCCAATTCTTTCCGAAAAAGACCGCACAACGCAAATGCTATCTGAATGGCTCGAAAAACCCGAGTCTTCACGTTTTAGGATTAAACAATAAAGTACTGTTCACTGCGTTCCAATCAACGAAGTATAACTGCATTCAAACATCCCGAAAGCACTATCCAAATGCGCCGAAATGAACTGCGAGAACTCATTGCCGATGGTGAATCCACAACCCTCGAATTTAAGCGAAAATTTACTTCTCCCGAGAAAATTGCCAAGGAAATTGCGGCATTTGCTAATACAAAAGGTGGAGTGTTACTTATTGGCGTAGATGATGATAAACGGATTTACGGTGTGAAAAGTGAGAAAGAAGAGATTGCTCAAATTGAACATGCTTGTACATTTTTTATCGAGCCGATCATTGAGCCATACATCGAAATTATCGAAATTGAATTTAAGGATGTTATCGTTGTTCACATTCCCGAAAGCGAATATAAGCCACACAGAATCAATGGTTCGCCGGATGAAAAACCACACGATAAGAAAGTGTATATTCGCCAAGGCGAGGAGTCTGTGACCGCCAGCCGAGAGATGGTGCGGATTCTTCAGAGTCGTAATCCCGACTCTAAACCGCTTACGCTGAGTATTGGTGATAAAGAGCGTGGACTTTTTGCATTTATGGAGAAAAACAAACGTGCAACCGTAAAAGATTTTGCGGCACTTGTGAATATTTCCGAACGTCGGGCGGCACGACTTTTGGTGCGATTAGTTCGAGCCGGAGTTCTTAATATCCATACCGACAGCACCAACGATTATTATACAATTGTCGAGAGAATTTAACTAATAATTTCCTTAAAAAACTTACCCTACTATTTGCAACTTTGCATATTCGAGCATAAGATGTTTTTTGCCTACAGTCGGGAAATACACCAATGCCTGCGCTTTTGAACCTTCGCCAGACAGGGCTTGAACAGTTCCAACGCCGAACTGAGCATGTTTTACTTTAATTCCTACTCGAAGTTTTGGACTTGTGGGCGGTACTTGTGAGAAGAAATCTTCCTTGGGAATATCATCAAAGAACGGTTGTCTAATTATAGTAACATCAATAGGTTTTTTTCGGGGAGTTGACTGTTGGTAATTCATATTACCGACTTTTAATTCCAATAATTCTTCGCTGATTTCACCAATAAATCTTGACGGTTGCGCAAATATCAACTCACCAAACCGGAAACGGCGCTCTGCATAACTTAAATAGAGTTTTTGTCGAGCACGAGTAATTCCCACATAAAATAATCTGCGTTCTTCCTCAGCTTCTTCGGCATTGTTTTCGGCACGTCCCATTGGGAATAAACCTTGTTCCATTCCTGCAATAAACACAACCGGAAATTCAAGACCTTTTGCGGCGTGCATGGTCATAAGTGCCACTCGATTTTTGGTTGTATCGGCTTCGTCGGTATCCGAAACAAGTGCAATTTGTTGTAAAAATGCTTCGAGCGATGGATTTTCCTCACGGGCTGACATCTCAGCAATATTTGAAAGGAGTCGCTGAACATTATTCCAACGGTCGAGCGATTCTTCGGTGTTTTCATCTTTGAGCATTCGCAATAAACCCGTTGCTTCGATAAAACTAACAGCAAGTTCAGTTGGAGGAATGTCGGGCTTGAGGTCAATAAATCGCTGAACCATAGATGCAAAAGTTTGTGCAGAACCTGCGGCACGTTTCTGAATAGTCGTAATTTGATTGGCAGTTGTGAATGCTTCGAATAGCGAAATATTATGTTCGTCGGCATACGTTCGGATGTGCTGAAGTGAAGTAGCACCAATGCCGCGCGGCGGTTCGTTAATCACTCGAAGAACGCTTTCGCTGTCATTTGGATTTACAAGCAATCGCAAATATGCAACGGTATCTTTCACTTCCTTACGTTTATAGAAAGACAACCCGCCAACGATTGTATAAGGTATTGCCGCACGTCGCAACGCATCTTCGAGTGCTTGTGATTGTGCATTGGTACGGTACAGCAGTGCAAAATCTTTCGGAGCAAGGAAATTCTCATTCATTTCCGTTCGGAGTGCTTTGAGAATCATATCGGCTTCTTCACGGTCGTCTCGGGCAGGAAGAACACTGATTTTTGCACCTTCAGGATTATCTGTCCAAAGTTTTTTAGCAAGTTGCTTTCGATTATTACCAATAACATTATCAGCCGCCTGAAGTATCGTTTTGGTCGAACGGTAGTTTTGCTCTAATCGAACAACAGCTGCATCGTCATAATCATTCTGAAAGTCAAGAATATTGCGAATATCCGCACCGCGCCATTTATAAATACTTTGGGCATCATCACCCACCACGCAAAGATTACGGTGTATTCCTGCGGCAAGCATTTTAATAGCAATATATTGAGCGCGATTGGTATCTTGGTATTCGTCCACATGAATATACCGAAATCGCTCTTGATATTTTTTGAGAATTTCAGGAAAATTATTGAAAAGATTGATCATATTAATCAGCAAATCATCAAAATCCATTGCATTATTCAATCGGAGTCGTTTTTCATATTCTTGATAGATTTGTCCTGTTTGTTTTTCGAGAATATTCCCTGCTTCATTGGCATATCGTTGTGCGCCAATCATTTGGTTCTTTGCAGATGAAATACGCGAGCGAACACCTTGCGGCGGAACTTGCTGTTGGGAAATACCGAGTGTATTCATTACTGCTCGAACAACGCTAAGCGAATCATCCGAATCGTAAATTGAAAATGAGGAAGTATAACCAAGATTCTCTGCTTCACTACGAAGGATACGTGCGAAAATCGAGTGAAATGTTCCTGCCCATACTTTTGAACTTGTGGAATTACCAACCATTGTAGCAATTCTTTCTTTCATTTCGTGTGCCGCTTTATTGGTAAATGTCAGCGCGAGAATATTATGAGGAGGGATTCCTTTTTGTAATAAATAGGCGATGCGAAACGTAACAACACGTGTTTTTCCGCTCCCGGCACCGGCAATAATAAGAAGCGGACCTTCGGTGGTTGCGGCTGCTTTTTGTTGTTCAGAATTAAGGTCTTTAAGGAAATCGGGAAGTTCTGCTTGCGTTTGTTTTACGAGTTGTAATTTCATAGTTTGGGGGAGTAGTACGTGAAGTTTTTAGATGCAATTTACTGAAATTCTGTGGCATTTCTGGTAAAACAGAGAAGAATACCTCAAAGCAGTAGAGATAAAAAGGTCTATACAAAGAGTATCCTTAAAAAATCGTACTTTTGCGAGTAAAAAGAGATGAAATTTTATTATTTGAGCAATTTATGAAGGTTATGAAATTCGGTGGAGCGGTACTCCGAAGCCGCCAAGGATTCACACAAATGGTGGAAATTCTCCGCTCGCAAAGTGGCGTTCCGCTTCTTGTAATTATCTCTGCTTTTGCTTCTTCCACGCGGGATTTGGAACGGTCAGCACGCACAGCAGAAAGCGGTGCACAAGAACTTGCTTTTGCTCTTTGCGACGAACTTATTCGAGAACACCGAAATTTTTCGGACGAATTGCTTGCAAATAAACCAACCAAAGATGCACTCAGTTTTTTCTTGGATGAATGCCAAACTCGCCTTCACCAATTATTGCGCGGTATTGCAATCACACGCGAACTCACTCCGCGAACATTAGATATTATTCTTAGTTTTGGAGAAATGCTTGCTTTGCATATTGTTCGGCATTTTTTGGAGGAGTCGGGCTTTGACCTTACGTTTGTGGATTGCTCAACTATAATTGTTACCAACGCCGTTCACGGAATGGCAACTCCCGATAGTTCGCTAACTGCATCGAATGTAGAACGAGTATTGCGTCCGGCATTCGGGCGAAGTAACATCGTACTCACACAAGGTTTCGTAGCAAAAAGTTCGACTGGTGAAATTACGACAATGGGTAAAGAAAGCTCAAACTTAACGGCAACATTACTTGCCGAACTTCTCGGCGCGGATGAAGTTATTATTTGGACTGATGTGGAAGGAATTTGCACAGCAGATCCGAAACTTATACCAACGGCACAGCCAATCCCCCAAATGAATTACGAACAAGCACGAAACGCGGCGGCAAGCGGACTTAAGCTCATTTATTCAACGATGATTGAACCATCCGAACGAGCGAATATTCCGTTAATATTTCGTTCAGCGTTTGCTCCCGACGGTAATTTCACGAAAATTTCAGCGCATACGGATTCTTGGTTACCGTTATTTGCAATTCGTGAGGTTTCGCCAGCCATCGCAGAAATAAGTGTTTTGAATGGCAATAGTTGGGATATATTAGATGCAATTCGACTGTTTGATATTACCAAATGGAAAGATGTGCCGTTCGGAGTTTCAATTACTTCCGATGAATGTAGATTTACTCTTCCGGCAGGAATAAAAATAGAAGAAGTCGTGAAATTCCTCCATAAACAAGTGATAGATATGAAAAATAGATAAACTAGCTATATATTTCAAGTACTACTTGAAATATTCAACATCAATTATTTTCTGTCATCCTAAACTTGATTCAGGATCTCCGTGACTAATTCAGTTGTGCTTTTTCTTGTACTTGCGGAGATGCTGAAATGAATTCAGCATGACATGGTATTAAAAATTGATTGTTACTTTTTTGACGTTTATTTGTAAGCACCCACTTAATTTTAAAATTAGACTTTACTTTTATTTACCTCGCAGTTTGATAAATAATTCAATATTACAACAATGATACTTCCTAACGGAACTCTTTTAGAAAGTCAATTACTCCCGAATCCGCATAATTTGCTTTCGATAGCAAAGCGTTCGATGTCTGCCGAAGATTATGCTCGGTATGAGTCGGTGCAGATGTATTCTATTACCTACATGAGTAATGGTCTGAAAATCAAAGGGTATCTGGCTCTTCCGGCAACACACGAAGCAAAATTACCGTGCCTTGTGTTCAATCGTGGTGGGACAGGCGAACGCGGTGCATTAACTCCCTTGTCAGCTTTTGCTTATGCGGGATTGTACGCCTCATGGGGATATGTTGTTGTAGCCAGTAATTATCGTGGAACGGCAGGTAGCGAAGGGGGGGAAGAATGGGGCGGTTCAGATAGTGATGATGCAATGAATACCGTCGAATTATTACGTCTGCTTCCTTATGCCGATACCGAAAGAATAGGAATAATCGCCGGAAGTCGCGGCGGAATGATGGCACTGCAAATGCTCACCAAAACAGATATTTTCAAAGCGGCTGTTACGGTCGGCGCGCCGACTGCTTTGCATCATTCACCGAAGAACAGTTATATTTACAAGACATTTGCAAAGTATATTCCTGCTGGAGCAAATCCCGATGAAGAAGCTCTGAAACGCTCGGCGGCGGCATGGGCAAATGAACTCTGCAAGACGACTCCGCTTTTGGTTTTGCATGGTACAGGCGACAGGCGAATTGATCCCGACCATGCATTTCAACTTGGAATGGCACTTCAGCAATCGCTTCATCCATATAAACTTATCATGTATGAAAATGCCGACCATATTCTCGCCGGAAGACGCGAAGAAAGCAACGCTGAAATTCGACAATGGGTGGATTTGTATGTCAAAGATCGAGCACCGCTTCCAAAAGTGGGAGCGCATGGTGCATAAGCGTAGTTTCTCTGCTATAATGTAATTACCCGTATTTATTTTGGTATGAAAAAAGTTCTTGTTATCGCTTATTATTTCCCGCCGCTTGGACTGAGTGGAGTACAGCGCACACTTAAATTTGTGAAATACCTTCGTGAATTCGGATGGCAACCTACCGTTCTTACCGTTGGCGATACGGGATATTATGCAAAAGACTCAACATTGCTTGAAGAGATAGACAGTTCAATCGAGGTTATCCGCACAAGTTCGCACGACGTAAATTCTCTCCTTAAAAGTAAAGATACTGTTTCGCTTCCGCGAGAGAGTATGCGAAAAATATTAAGTCGGTTCAGTGATTTGATATTTATTCCCGACAGTAAAATCGGATGGAAAAAGTCTGCTCTTCGTTCTGCAGATCAATTACTGAAACGTGAAAAATTTGATGCTGTATTTGCCTCTGCACCACCGCAAACAGCATTTTTAATTGCTTCGGAAATAAAGAAAAAATACGGAACCCCGATGGTGCTTGATTACCGCGATTCATGGGTTGATTACCCTTTCAAAACATTCCCTACGTCGTTTCACAAACGCCGCCATATACAACTAGAAACGAATGTACTTCGGTCTGCTGATGCAATAATTACAGCGTCGGCGAATATCCGCACACTCATGATGAACCGGTATGATTTCTTGAGTGAAGATAAGGTAACACTTATACCGCAAGGATTTGACGAAGAAGATATGAAAGTGATGGTCGAGCCGTCGCATGACAACATCATGAGATTTACCTTTTCTGGTTTATTCTACGAAAATCGAACTCCTGAATATTTTTTGGAGGCGTTGCGTAATGTTTTAGATCGTAAGCCAATGTTTCGTGAACAAATTGAAGCGCATTTTTTGGGTGCGTTTCGTCCCGAACATCTTAAGATAATAGAGCGGCTCGGACTCTCGGACAGAGTTCAAATACATGGGTATTTAAGCCATAAAGAATGTGTGAAGTTTCTGCTGAAATCTGATGTTTTATGGGTGATGATGCGCGATGACCAAAGCACGCCGGGCAAGATTTTCGAGTATATAGGAACCGGAAAAAAAATACTCGGATGTGTGCCAAGTGGAACGATGAGAGATATAATTTATAATGCAAATGGAGTTTGTACCGACCCTGATTCCGTTACTGAAATTGAGAGAGCTATAGAATTTCTCTTTGGTCAATTTTTACGGCGAGAACTTTCGGGTGCAACTTCCCATGAAAAAGATGCCTATAACCGTAAATCGTTAACGAAGACTCTCTCGAGAATTCTTACCGAAGTAACGAAGTAAGGTGATTATTTGCATCATTGGTTTGAAGTTGGTAATTTGCAGTAAATACGGAATTTACTGTATGAAAGAATAACAACTTTTCTTTCTTACACTTGCTTATGTTAATTCCTAATTACTCAATTACTTCAATAGAAACCATGAAAAACTTCCTTACGATTAGTGTCCTCTTTTGCGTATCAATCACTATTGTTTCTGCTCAAAATGATTGGAATCGCGAGCGCACAGCCGAAACGCATCTTCGATGGATGGAATCGGCTCACCCGACACCTGTAGGATATACCGAGCCGCCGTTATATCCATTAGTGAAAAATAAAATTCCCGCAATATTATCAATTGAGGAAAATATTTCTGCATTCGAGAATGTAAATCTAATCGAGCCGGAAACCGACCAATTTCCTGTTCAGAATGAATCGTCTATTGCGGTAAACCCTACGAACCCTTTGAATATTATAGCTTCTGCTGTGGATTATCGCGGTGGTTCTTCAGCGTGGGTATATGTATCGAACGACGGTGGCAAAACATGGAAAAACACAAATCTTGGCAAGCCGGATTCGATGACGACTGCCGGAAACGACCCTTCGGTTGCTTTTGCGGCGGACGGAACGGGTTATTTATGTTATGGTGGATTTGGGAATCGCTCGTTAAGCAGTCCGGCAAATGGAGTGTATGTATCCATTACACTTGACGGCGGCAAAACATGGAACAAACATATTCCCGTAATTGCTCATTATGGGAATCAAACTGCCGATTCGGCTTTTGAAGATAAATATTATGTAGTCGTTGATAATTCAACAACTTCTCCATATTACAAACGCTTATATATCCCTTGGAAACGTGTAACGGCAAGAGATTCTGCTACGCAAATTGTCCTTACTCATTCCGATGACAAAGGTCTTACGTGGTCTAAACCAGTCAACGTGAGCGCTCGGCTTTCGGGTTCATCCGAAGATACCACGTTTGGACAGAGTTTTCCGCTTACAATTTCCGGCAAAGACGGCGAAGTCTATACTATTTGGAATTATGGCCCGAAGCACGGCATCGGGTTTGCCAAATCATCCGACGGCGGCACTACATTTACTTCCCCTCGCATTATCCAAACATATAAGCCACTTGGCGTTGCAAAGAAAATTCCCGAAGGAATTCGCCATACACTCAAAGGTGTGGTTCGAGTAGAAAGTTACCCTTCGATAGTGTGTGATATTGACAGTAAACATCCGAATTGGCTGTATCTCTGTTGGGCAGCGGACGAAACTCCCAATGTATATTTTTCCCGTTCGACGGACAAAGGCGAAACGTGGTCTGCACCTAAAATCGTACATTCCGATACCACAAACGACCAGTTTTGGTCGTGGATTGCAATTGACCGCACAAATGGTGATTTGGCAATCATGTATGCTGACAGCCGCGACGATAAAAATAATATTCTATCAAATTGTTATGTCAGTTATTCTTCTGACGGTGGTGACTCGTGGTATGACCATCGTGTAGCTGACGAAGGCAGCGATTTGCGCCGTAATCCTTTTGCAGGGAACGCTTTTGCAGGTGATTATGCAGGTTGCAGTTTTCATAACGGATTGATTTATCCTTCGTGGGTAGATATGCGTAATGCTACTACAGGAACGGATAACGATGCCTACACTGCACTTGTGAATATTCGGGCACTTAATCCCGTAAATCCATTTACAGCGAGGACAATTCCGCAAGAACCAACGGCAATTAATCTTTCGTGGAGCGCGCCGACGACTCGTGCTTTTGGTCAGCCAATCCTTCCTTCAGAGTTTTCATATTTACTCTATCGAAACGGGTTGTTGATTCAAAAACTTGCTTCGTCAATTACCACTTATAAAGACTCCGGCTTGACTGCTTTTACGAAATACACCTATAGTATTCGAGTGGTAGCGGCAAGTGATACAAGTGTTCAACGGCTTGCAGTGGGATATTCGGGAGGCGCGCGGCAACCTGCCCCAGGAATATTACTCTCGGCAAAGGGAAATGACGATAACAGCGTACAATTAACCGTCCACATTCCTCGTTTACGTGCCGATAGTGTTACTCCATTTGTTAATGCAGCGAAGGTGGCAATTTACCGCGACACGGTGTTTGTAGGTGATGCAACTATTTCTCAAAGTGATACAGGAAAAGCAGTTGTTGTAACGGATAATCCAACCGAGCGCGGTTGGTATCGGTATTATGTAGCCGTGAAAGATGACGCAACTCCTGCCAATCAAAGTGAAGTCAGCAATTCAATTCTTTGCTATACCGGAGTTGTAGAAACAACCTACTCGGAGTATTTCGACTCGCCCAAATTACCACACTATTACAATAGCGGAAAATGGGGAATCGCTTCTTTTGCCAGAAGCCCGAACGGTTCGCTTTCTGAATCGCCGATTGGACAGTATTCCTCTAATTCAAAAGATACTTTCATGCTTTTTCCTATTAGAAATAACGTGGATTCAAGAATTCAATTTAATTTCTGGCATGCGGCAATAATTGACCCGACCGATAGTGGTTTTGTTGAAGTTTCCCGCAACGGCGGAGAGGTGTGGGAACGCCTTGGTGCTTTTAACAACACGAATTTTGACCTTTGGCGCGACGGCACACTCTCAGCGCAAGACTGGAAACCTGAAACATTTATACTCACAGAAATTGATACCGCTATCATTCGTTTTCGGTTTCGATCGAATTTTAGCAAACAAGACGACGGCTGGTATATTGACGACATTGGTTTCAGCAATGTAAGCGGTGTGAACGATGCCGCCACATTGCGAACGAATATTGCAGTTTATCCTAATCCTGCAAACAATCGCCTATTTATCCAACTTTCGGATAATTACCGTGATGCAAAGGTATCGCTTTTCACACTTTTGGGAAATCAGATTGCTGAATCCGAACCAAGGGCAGATGGCGTTTCAATTGATGTTTCGATGCTCGCCGACGGCGTGTATGTTGTCCGTGCGGAATTGAGGTCAGGAATAATAACATCAATTCCGGTGGTTGTGATGCGGTGAGATAATGAAGCAAATTGTAACTTATTTTTTAGCATTTATAAGTGTGGCTAACACATTTCCCACTCAAATAAAAACCTCTCTACATGGATTTGCAGAGAGGTCCCGACAGTATTTCAATGACTCATGCAAATTCACACAGCAGAATTCTGTTGAAACTTATCGAAGTTACTATTTGGAGCTTGTATGAAACAGTAAGTGATAACTTTCTCTTTCAATCAATAACTTGTTGTCAAACAACTAATTACTTTAACTATACGGTTAAAGGATGATTTCTGTCCTTTAGTTGTCAGTTGTATATTTACGACCTGTAATCATATAGAAAGCCAATTGTTTTGCCTCCATATTCGGGTTGAAATCAGGACGGCGCGACCTACAAACAATCTCATATTCAACGTTATTGCTCTGTTCTACTCTTGTTATTAGATAGTTGATTGCGGTGCTGTCATTGTTACTTTGGGTTTTAAGTAAGTTTTCGCTAACGATTCCTATCGGTATAACGGTATGATTCTTCACATAAACAGATGCACGTCCCCATGCGGCTTCATCTTCCGAAAAACTGAGCGTGAATCTACTTCGGAGACGTTGGTAGAGTTGGTCGTCGGGTGTGAGAACATCTGCTCTGGAAATATAAACTTCCTTTTGGTGTTCTAATATAAGATAATAAGTGGCTTCAAATCCTCCGCTGTATCGCCCTATTGTAGTAATCGTATCACCTATGCGCAACGGCAGAGTGCCAAGATAACCACTCGGTTTTTCATCGGAATCTTTTCCGACAAAGCCGGGATTATCTTTGATGAGAACTACTTTCAAATTGCTTCGATAGAGCGATCCTTGAAAGAGAAAACAACCGCTTACAAGTACTAAAAGCAAAGAGAACAGCACAACAATTATTTTCATTGTAAGTTTTTGAAAGAATTTAGAATATCAATTAGTTAGCTAATTAAAACAAACAAATGAGTACTTTGTGCAAATTAAACATCAATTATTTCCTGTCATCCTGAACTTGATTCAGGATCTCCGTGACTATTTGGTCGTGCTTTTTTATCGTACTTGCGGAGATGCTGAAATGAATTCAGCATGACAAGATTTTTTTTGTCAATATGATAAGCATTAAATACAAAATTAACATTAATTATTCTCTGTCATCCTGAACTTGATTCAGGATCTCCGTGACTATTCAGCCATGCTTTTTATCGTACGTGCGGAGATGCTGAAATGAATTCAGCATGACAAGATTTTTTTTGTCAATATGATAAGCATCAAAGACAAATTAAACATCAATTATTTCCTGTCATCCTGAACTTGATTCAGGATATCCTTGACTATTTGGTCGTGCTTTTTATCGTACTTGCGGAGATGCTGAAATGAATTCAGCATGACAAGGCATTTTTTTACCACTTTTTGTGATGCTTAATTAAAAAACCCAACTTACAATGTCAGCCGAACTCCTACAACGAGCGATTGCTCAAGTTGACGGCGAAGCGAATAATTGCTGTCATAGAGTAAGCGCATTGTATAATCCAATGAAAATATGCCAAACGAAATTCCTGCAAGCATGAGCGAACTTGCTCGAACTTTTGTAAGATCTTTATAGGTTTCTTCTTTACCGAGAAGGACGGTCTTGATACTGGCATTACCACTCAGCTTCTCGCTCAGTTGTTTCCTCACCGACACATCGAAAATTCCACTAAAACCTGATTCGAGAGTAACCTGCGATTGAACATCCGAAAGTGGGTTGTTTGGGCCGACAACGTAACTTCGATTGGACTCCAAAACAAATTTATCAGTAATCGTCTGCTGAATTGCGTAGCCAATTCCATAGGTTAAATTAAACGAGCTAGTTCCATCAGTGCTGGTATGAGCGAACTTCTGACCGATAAACGCTGTTTGATACAAAAACAACGGGTCAAGAAAATGAGATTCGACATTATCCACTCTGCCTTCCTTCATTTGTGTTTCCCCCGTTGTTTCAAAAAATAAACGTACATTCCACGAAGGGAAAATCATCAGGGATGGAGTAATGGAAACGATGAGATTATCCTGAGTTTTTTCAGGAAAAAAACTTTCGCGGTGAAGCTGTCCGTATTGCAAATACAAACTACCCGACAGTCCAAACGTAGAATCATCATAGTTCATTCGTGCATCCAAACTTGCAAGCCATTGTGCCGTCAGCGTTTCGTTGTCTGATTTGCTGATGTTTTGGAAGGTCAATCCGAACGATGAAGCAATCGAATAGGTAAACTTAGACGGCACATTTTCTTCCGACGGCGGCACAACAGTAGCTTGAGTTGAATCCGTTTGGGCGGATAAGCTTGAAACTATGTATATGTTAATGACTATAAGAAGGATGTATTTTTTCATTGGTCAATTAAGAAAGTTGAATGAATGTTGCTCATCGAGAACTCAAGCCCGATGAGCAACAAATTAGATTTTACTACAATTTTTTGTAATCCTATTCAGTAATTTATTTAATTACTTATCTCAACATTTCAGGCGTAAGTTTTAATATTTCAGTTCCTTCTGAAACATTAATCAATTTTACTTTAGTTCCTTTGGCTGGCTTTGCCATTCCACGCTCCCCGGAAGTATCAATTGTAAAACATATCCAACACAAAGCTCTGCATGGATCTGCAACCCAAGTAGGACCATGACATTTTTCAACCCAATGGACTAAGCGATATGTTTTGCCGGGAATAAGTGTGCAAGTCCCTGCTGAATTCCAGTTAAAACTCGGATTATTATTTTCGGCTATTGCATTGCCTGCTCCAACTGAAGGACAACCGGTAGATCCACCGGCAGGGCCATTACACCATGTCGTCATACAGCTTTGTTGCCCGCCAACACATTCATTAAATCGCCAAGCATCACCAAATCCTGCAGCAGACGGATTAGCGGTAGCTGAAACGGTATATCCGCCCAAACCATCTGCAGTAATAGACCATCCAAAACAAGCTAGTGGATGATTTACTTTTACTTCAATTTTATTCTCTTTTATTAATCTGCCACATTTAATGACTAATGAAATAGTAATAGATGTTGCAGCAGGGTTTATCGGTCCCACAGTTATAGTGCTTGTGCCCTGTCCGGTAAATGGAACATTATTACCAAGATTATCCTTTACTGTCCATACAAACGTTGCTCCCGGGCAGGGAGTTGTTGAAAATACAGTTGTTGAACATGGGCAAATTGGACTTGGCCCGTTAATAGGTGGCGGGGTAGTTGGAAATTGATAAATACTATCACTACAACAAAAACATTTCGGTAAACTACTTTGTGCCTTTATTGTCATTGAAGTAGTCATTATCCCAAACATCACCAGTAGCATAAGAGCTGTATTCTTTACGTTAAACTTTTTCATACTTTTTCTCCTTATTAGAGAATAATTCGCCTACTCTATTCAGTTTTCGGCTTCCCTGTTGTTTGTATGTTTTACGGTCTTGTTACCGCGAAATTCAAGCTGTACGTCCAGGCAACCGGAGTGCCCGTAGCGTTTTGAATATAGCATTCATACACACCGCATGGTAAAGTAGCAGGTACTGTCCACGAGTATGAGTGTGTATTAGGTGTGCTACCTGCTATCACCAATTGAGCGGTCCATGTGCACCAGTTTATAAGATAGAGTTTTACCGGACCGGTAGGACCACCTGTCCAAGTTAGATTTACGGTTTGTCCTTGTTTCCAAACCGGTATCATGGGCATACCTGCGGTGGGAGTTGTCCATGTATAATTTGAAGACGGTGCTCGCATTTTAGTATCTCCTGCCTTCACAGGAGCTTCGAGTGGCCCGATTGTTGAAGACGGTGCTTGTGCCCTTGATTCACCAACCGACAGTACAATAGCGAACAGCAAAGTCGCCCAGAGTAAAATTGCCTTGTTTTTCATACTTTTTCTCCTTATATGAGAATATTTTTTGCCTACTCTATTCAGTTTTCGGCTTCCCTGTTGTTTGTGAACTATTCACAATTTCTTTGTTGCGAACTTACAGTATAATTTTCCCTGTTGCTATACTGGGGTATACTGGTTTTTCTGATTTATTTTTTGATATGATGCACTGAGTTAAAATATCCTGTATTTGCATAAACTCGAATACATTCTCACCAAGCAAAACATTATCAATTTCTTCAGTGCGAACTTACCGTATAATTTTCCCTATTACTATACTGGGGTATACTGGTTTTTTATGATTTTTTTTTGGTATTTTGCAGTTAAAGATTTCACAAGGTTCATTTCTTTGGTTTTTTATATTGTAAACCGTTATGAGTATTGAAGAAATAGAGGAGATGCTGGCTCAAACAGAGGCAGCATTGAAAGCAGATAAATATCAAGATGCAGAGAGTTTTGCTCGTGGAGTGATAGACATGCTTTTATTGGAAAACCAGATAAAACATTCGCATATCACTGATGAACGTAGATTTGTATTTCTTTCTCGTGCTAATCGCCTGCTTTCTGAATCATTTTGGCGGAGAGGATTGGCAAAAGATGCACTTGTTTATGCAGAGAAATCTCTTACATCAGCATTGGATGCAAATTGCAGGGAAGAAGAAGCAAAATCAATAGGTTCAATCGGGATTATATATAATATTCTTTCGGATTACACACGTGCTTTGGAATATTTGAATCGTGCTCTTACCATCCATGAAGAGCTGGGTATGAAAATCGAAGTAGCTATAGTGTTCGGAAATATTGGAATGGTATATAGAAATCTTTCAGAGCCAAAAATTGCTTTGAAATACTATAATGAATCTATTCGCTTGTATAATGAGTTAGAGTACTACGAAAACATTCCGCGTGTAATGAATAATTTAGGGCTCGTCTATAAAGATCTTGCAGATTACCCTACGGCTCTAGAAACTTATAATAAGGCATTAAAATTATGCGAAAAACACAATAATGCAAAATCCATAGAATCAAGTGTTTATGCAAATATTGGAACAGTTTACACTCATTTATCAGACTATGTGCTTGCCTTAGATTATATGTTGAAAGCTCTCTCCGTAGCGGAAAAATTGGGTAAGAAATTAACAATAGCTCAAATTACAGATTCCATAGGGTTACTTTATAAGGAACTTTCAGATTTTCGGAACTCATTGGAATACCATTATAAATCTCTCGCTCTCTATCAGGAGTTAGAATCAAAAGGTAATGTAGCCAAGGCAATGGGAAATATAGCTGTATCGTTTCAAGGAATAGGCGATTATCCAAAAGCATTAGAAAATTATTTACAAGCCGTTAGGATGTTTGATGAGTTGAATATGAAAGCCGCCTACGCTATTGGAGTTAGTAATATTGGAGGTTTGTATCATTTGCTCGGAGAGCATACTCTTGCCTTAGAATACTTAGAAAAAGGACTTCATTTACATATTGAATCCGGTAGTAAAGATTTGGAAATAAATACGTTAGGCAACATAGGAACTTTGTATTCCACAAAAGAATGCCCCTTTTATGATCCTGTAAAAGCAGAAAAATATTTGCTTAAAGCAATTGGAATGCATGAAGAACTGGGCTTGAAACAACATTTATATGATAATTACCTGTCTCTGACTAATCTCTACGACCAAGAAGGTGAAACCGAAAAAGCCCTCTACTACTACAAAAAATACCACGAACTCTACATCGAAGTTCAAAATGAAGAAGTAAAAAAGCAAGCAGATAAATTTGGGTGGGAACACAAAATTGCCGACATGGAGAAAGAAAAGGAAATCGAAGCGATTAAAACTGAAGCTAATAAAAAATTATTAGAACAGACTATCGAATTACAAACAGTAAAAATAGAAGCTAAAACACGAGAAGTAAAATCGAATGTAGAAGAATTGGTCAAAAAAAATAATTTTCTTCATCAAATACGCACCGATCTTGAGCGAGTAGAGCCATTCACCCGCCAGAATGGGCGTGAAATCATTGAGCAACTTCTAGACCGCATTACCCGCAACATCAAATCATTCGAGAATATCGGCAGTATTAAACAGCAATGGGAAGATGTTCATGGTAAATTTATACGGCAATTGCACGAAGCATATCCTAAATTAACGCCAACAGAGTTGAAAATATCAGCGTTACTGAAAATGAATCTTACCTCATCAAACATAACATCCATAGTATTTTTGTCGAAGCGAACGGTAGAGTTCCACCGTTATAATATCCGCAAAAAAATGAATCTTCCAAGAAAAACCGATTTAAACCTTCTTTTTAATGAGATGTTTAGTGAGTGAATTTTTTCGAACCACATAGATACATAGTTCACATAGATTCAAATAACCAAATTAAATTCTTCGGGATAGCACACTTTTTCCAATACCAAACCTTGCGGAGGAGCAAGTGTACTGATAAGTCTTCTGTCTTTTTGCGCCAAAGCATCCTTCACTTCTTCGAGCGACCGCCTGTTTCGAGCAATATCCATCATTACTCCCACAAGCGAGCGCACCATTCCATAAACAAAACGGTCGGATTTTATTCGCAAACGCACGCTATGCTGAAACTCTGTCCACTCGCATATACTTACACTGCAAACATAATTTTTAGTATCATGATTTAGCTTGGAAAACGTTGTAAAATCATATGTTCCTATAAATAATTTTCCCGATTCATGAAGCAATTGCACATCAAACGGAAAGTGAATATGCCAGCAATAATTCCGATGAAAAACAGATTGTTCGGTAGAAATAGAATAGGAATATTCGCGTGAAATTGCATCAAAACGAGCTTGGACATTGCGTTCGGTAATCTGAGCACCCGTTATGCGAATATCTTTTGGAAGACGTGAGTTTAAAGCAACGGCAATTTTGTGTTCAGGAATTTTGAAACCATCATGCAAGAGAATATGAGCAATTTGTCCGCGACCGTGAACACCTGCGTCTGTTCGTCCCGAACCAATAACTGAGGAGCGTACTGCCGTAAGTTTATACCATGCTTTCTCAAGTTCATGCTGAATAGTCGGAGCATTTAATTGGTTTTGCCAACCTGAATAGTTTGTGCCATCGTATTCAACACGGAGAAGCAACGTCATAACTGCCAACTAAATAGAATGAAATTAGAATAAGATAGAATAATATTCGGGAATTTTTTCCGAAAGTACTTGCTGATGTTCCAAAAGCGTACCGAGCATAGTTTCACCCGAGATTTCGTTTAGCTGAATGGGCATAGGAACTTGAAGAAGAGACTGCACAGCAGAAAATTCAGTGCGAACGTAATTTTCCGTCCAACCAATCCACAGATTTGTCTCGTGATTATACGACTCAGGAATAACCGTATGAATTGTATCCGTTTGCGAACGGTAGAACTCATGTTTTTTCTTCTCTGATAATGCTCGCAAGCGATTTGTACGCTGTTTGCGGGCAACAGGCGGAATTTTTTCAGGATAAATTGCAGCAGGAGTATTTTCCCGTTCTGAATAGGTAAACACATGTAAATACGATACAGGAAGTTCATGCAGGAATTGAAATGTTTCCTCGAAATGACTGTCTGTTTCACCCGGAAAACCAACGATAACATCTACCCCAATACAACATTCAGGAATTTTCGACTTGATAGTGTGAATAAGTGAATGATAATTTTCTGCCTTATACCGTCGGCGCATTTTTTTTAGAATTTCGGG
>JAFDZU010000064.1:0-12939 GCA_018266765.1 Bacteroidota bacterium | reverse complement strand
TTAGGAGCTTGAGAGTCAATTAATCGAAGAATATCAACAAATCTTTCACCCGTAACTGCTTGGTAATCACCAAGATTAATGCCCGAAAGTACAATTTCGTGAAATCCTGCTTGGATTATCGAGTTGATTCGCGGCATAATATCGGTAAACTTCATGCTCCGGCTTTCACCTCGGGCAAGTGGAATTGTACAAAACGAGCAATTATAATTACAACCGTCTTGAAGTTTAAGAAATGCGCGACTTCGACTGTCATTATCAGAAGAATACGACTCTACAAATTCAACTTCCGAGAGGTCAGAAACATGAATTTGAGGAGTTTCTATTTTATTAAACTCTTTAAATATTTTGGGGATTGAGAATTTTTCTTTGCTTCCGAACACAGCATCAACTCCTTCTATAGAAGCAATTTTTTCGGGTTGGAGCTGGGCATAACAGCCCGTTACTCCTACAAATGCATTGGGTGAATTTCGAAGCGCACGACGGATAATTTTCCGGCATTCGGAGTCTGCATTTTCGGTAACAGTACACGTATTAATAATGACCGCATTAGTCGGCTCACCAAAATCGACAATTGAATGTCCCGCACTCTCGAATTGTTCTCGAAGTGTGGAAGTTTCGGAGTAATTAAGCTTACAGCCAAGCGTATAAAAAGAAATATTCATGGTGGAAATAACCCGTTTTTACCGTAAATTTCGGACAAATTAAGTAAACAAAGTACAAAAATAACGAAATTTGAAGTGGAATACGCATGAAGCCCGAAGTAGCAGCTGCCAAGTATGAATTTGAAACACCCGTTACCGCAGAAATGGCGGCTACGCTCAACGGACGATTACTTCATCCGGTCTATTCAACGTTTTGGATGGCATATCATGCCGAAGTAGCCGCACGACTTGCAATTGAACCCTATTTCGACGAAGGAGAAAATGCAGTTGGAGGTGTTGTGGAAGTTCGTCATGAAGCAATGGCGGCAGTTGGAGATACCGTGCGAATTAGAGCAACTGTGACCGAAGTAAAGGGACGGAAGATTGTTTGTGAAATCGAAGTGTTTTCACGTTCGCGACGGATTGGTACAGGTCGGCAGGTACAGATTACAATGGCAAACAAAGAAATTGAGCAATTGGTAGCGGATGCTCAATCTAGAATTAATGCGGATAATTAATAGTCATTTTCGGCTAAAACAATTATTTTATCTTCTTCAAAGAATGTTAACATTTTGGATTTATCAGGATTTACGATAACACCTTGTTCGAGTGCATCTTCGTCAAAACGTGAGAGCAAACGACAGCCGAGAGCAATTTCACCTCGCCTCCGAGCAGATTCAATAATCGAGTAGAAACTAATTGGTTTACGCAGTTCTACATAGTCAGAGGCAGGTTTTAGATAGATTTCAGAACCTTCTGAACGGAATAAATCTTCGAATACATTAGCAAGGTCTTTATTCTCTGAAACTTGTGAAACCATTAGGGAATTAAGCTTATCACTCACCACAAAATCATCAGCACGAGTAATATTCACAAGTTCGCGGTTTCGTACATCAAGTACCTGACTCACCATTGTAAAAGGATGTCCCGTATTATCTGCAATATCACGCAAATGAAGTAATGTAAAGATGGTACGTGCATCAGCTTCTTGAATTTTACGGTTCGGGGAGAAACTCAATATGATAATATGATGGTATGTGTGGCAATTGAGTGAATCAAGTGTTCGGCGGTTGCTCGAATCTGCCTTTTTGAATGTGACAATAAGATTATCCAACCCACTGCACTCTTCGGCGATAGTATGCTCCACTTCGCTTGAATCTGCCACAATGTGAACTTGAGAACCAAGAGAAACATAGTTGTTCAATTCATGAATAATTGTAATAGCTTGCCTATTCCATCCGAGTATTAATGTACGTTCCGGTTGACGTATTTTAGGTGTTGATTCGCGAATAACAGTCGCATCTATGTATTGTTCGGGATGGGCTACCATTCTGAGGTTATGCTCGTCTTCTGCACAAAGAATAAGAATATCACCACGCTCAATACGAGTTTCGAGTGGTGGATTGAGCTGACTCCGTCCGTCGGCGAATCGAATACCAAGTGGCATAGCTTGCTTAAAAGCAAAGAGTGCCTTAGAAAAAGGTTTCCCGACAAGAGTATTTTCTTCGTGGAAATAAAGTTTATTCCGTTGAAAGTCCAATAGTTCATTAAACACAACCGAAAGACCGGGTTGACGGCATGTTTGAGCTATAATTTTTGCGATGACATCTTCTACAAGTACGATAGATACTTCGTTTTTACCGACAAGATGCGCTACTTCAAGATTATCAGGGTCTCTGATTCCGGCAACGATATGATACCGGTCATGTCGCCGATGTGGATTATTGGTAATAGCAAGAATCATTTTAATCATTTGAGAGTCAGAATCGTCGGCCTCTGCTTCAGGTGGAAGTATGATAATCGACTTAGCTGTATGGGGGTTAATAATTTCTAAATCTACTAAATCTATTGGATTTCCTCTTCGGCAGACGATTTTAGTTTTTCCTGTACTGCCAAGCTTAAGACGAATATCTTCCTCCATTTCAACTTTGTCTTTCTCGGCAAGAATAGAAATGCACGAATGTTTTTTACCCGTATTGGCTACTATAAGTTCAGCAATAATATAAAATATCTGAGGAGACCATCCGAGAATAATAGTATGATTTTCTTCGATGACAAGCGAATGTCCTCGTCGCAGTTCGTCCAATTTTTTGGAAATTCCACTATTAAGAACGCCAATCAAAATACTCAGTAAAATCATACCGCCGATTGTGGCAATGAGCATCAGCAAAATATACTGCCATGTACCCGTTTGAACACTGATAACTCCACCATCGAGCGAATGAGTAAGAGTAGCCCAAAATAAATCGAGAAAACTGTCATGGTGCAGGTCATTACCTACGCCTACATTGAGAAGTGTGGCAATGAGTGAGATTAGGGCAACAAAAAATACAGATATGCCAAACAGCCCGATAACTAATGTTACCACGCCGCGAGACATAATATTATCAAATTTATACCGAAGATAGGTTGGTAGATTCACCTTTGACATACGCATTTTTTTTTTTGCCATAAAGAGGTGAATTTATATTATATAGTACTAATTATCATTTATTTGGCGGTTGAGCTTCAGTTGGTTCTTGTTTAGGTTCGATGACATTACCGTAAATATCATGAAACATATCTTCATAACGCAGATTTCGCTTGCGTTTAGGAACATCTTGTTCAGTACCTGAAGGAATTTGTTGGGCAACCGCAATAGAGTCTTTTGAAGAAATATGTTTTTGAATTGTTGTTTTAGTAACTTTCTGGTGATTTTGTGGATCGGAAGTACTTAATTTATAGGAAGCAACACCAATGACAGCCGAAGCAATAACCGATGAGGCAAGAGTCCAAATACCAATTTTTCCGGGTATATTAATTATAGTCGAACCAACACTTTTAGCAGCAGCGTAACCCGAAACTGATTTACTTGCGGCTACAGCTGTTGTACTCGTTGCCGCTACGGCAGCACTTGCAGCAAGTCCTGCAAGAAGAAAAGCATACGTCGAAGAATGATCTACTTTTTCAAGTTCTTCTTTATCTGAAATTATTGATTGTTTGATAATACGCTCTGCCTCGACTAAACGAAGTAAACTGTCATCAGTTTCAAGCTGGTCAAGAAACTTCTTTTTCTCGGCTGATTTCAGTTTACCTGCAAGATATTCATCGAGTAACAAATGATTGCGAGTATTCATAATGGAGTAGAAAGTTTTGTGATTATTTCACGTAATTTAGCTCTTGCACGAGAAGCACGAGTCCAAACAGCACCCGGAGATAATTCAAGCAAGGTTGCTATTTCATCATATTTATAGCCACAGTACATATTTAATACTAAAAGTTCTCTGTCTTCAAACCGAAGAGCATCTAATGCAGATAAAACAAGCTCTTCAGTATTAGTCATACCCGGAATAACAGATGAGGGTAAGTTATTTTCGGCTATAGTATCCAACCGAACAGTTCGTTTTCGAGATTGAAGTTGGTTGAAGCATAAATTTCGAGTGATTGTAAAGAGAAAGCCACCCGGGTTTATCAGTTGTTTTGGCTTGGCTCTTAGTCCAATTACACGCTCCCACACTTCCTGACAAATATCTTCTGCTTGTTCGTTGCTACCAAGAATTTTGGTAGCATACAAAAATATCGAACGATTAAACTTTTTAAACATCAAGATTGCGGCTGTATCATCACCCTGCATAAATCGCTCAAACATTGCAATATCCTCCGCATGATTCAATGCGGAAGTACTCACTTGTGCGGCTTCCTGAGGTTGCAAATACCCGTTGGAAGCTGACTCTGAAGATATGTGAGCGATACTTGACATTCTGTAATAAATTACGAGTGGAGTCGGTGTAAGGACAAACAGTATATTCTAAACCTTACATCCACATTCAAAAATAGAAAAATATTTTGAGATAAAAACTATTGATTATCAATTTGTGCTTTTTGAAGACGGCCAGAATAATCAATATAGACTGTTTTCCACTCAGTAAATATTTCAAAAGCTGTCCAACCACCTTCGCGATGTCCGTTGCCTGTTCCTTTAATTCCACCAAACGGCATGTGAGCTTCGGCTCCGATCGTCGGTGCATTTATATATGTAATTCCGGCTTCTATATCACGCATTGCCTGAAAAGCGGCATCGACATTAGCTGTATAAATTGATGATGATAATCCATAATCACATATATTAGCAAGTTCGATTGCATGCTCAAACGATGTGGCTTTGCTGACAGATAAAACAGGCCCAAATATTTCTTCCATAAAAATCCGCATCGAAGGAAGTACATCAATAAAAATTGTCGGTTTGAAAAAATTACCATGTGCTAAGTCGCCATTGGTATCACGGTCGCCGCCCAAAACACATAACGCACCTTCTTCACGACCGATTGTTACATAATTTTGAATTTTAGACAATTGACGCTCATTTATAACAGGGCCTACTTGTGTCGTATCGTCTAATCCATTCCCGAGTTTTAATTTTGTTGCTCGTGAAATTAAGAGATTAATAAATTCATCATAGATTGCCTCGTGAATAATAAGACGCGAAGTTGCCGTACACCGCTGTCCGGTTGTACCAAATGCACCCCATAACACACCTTCGAGAGCAAGTTCAAGATTTGCATCATCCATTACTATTTGTGCGTTTTTTCCACCCATTTCGAGCGAACAACGTTTATTCATTGCCCCGCAAATTGATGCGATATGCTTCCCGGTCGCGGTTGAACCGGTGAAACCGATAAGCGCAACATCAGGATGGTCAACAAGCGCGGCACCTGCTTCTACCTTGCCATGAACCACATTAAACACACCGGCAGGAAGTCCTGCTTCTTCAAGTATTTCTGCAAATATTTGTGCTGAATGAGGCGCATCATCCGATGGCTTAAATACAATCGTATTACCGCACACAAGTGCCGGAATTATTTTCCACGACGGCACGGCTATCGGGAAATTCCAAGCAGTAATAACTCCGCAAACGCCAATCGGCGTGCGAAATGATAAATTCATTTTATTATGCATTTCGCTTGGAACTGTATAGCCAAACAAACGTCTGCCTTCAGTTGCGGCGTAATAGCACGTATCTATTGCTTCCTGAACATCGCCGCGTGTTTCAAATACGGGTTTGCCCATTTCTCTCGTCATAATTCGAGAAAGTTCTTCTTTGCGTCGCTCAAAAATATCTCCTGCTTTTCGGAGAATATCGCCACGTTTCGGTGCGGGGGTTAATTTCCATGCTTTAAAAGCCGCTTTTGCGCTTGCAACTGCCATATCAATATCAGTTTTACCCGAAAGTGGAAATGTACCGATGATGTCATTTGAATTAGCAGGATTGATATTTTGAAATGTTGCACCGTTTGATGATTGAACACCTTTTCCGTCAATTATATTTAAAAATTCTTGCATTAGTTTAGTTGGTATTATGAGAATAAAAAACATGAATTATACAGTAGAAGAAACTCTGACTTACCAACAAAAATACACACAAAAATTGAGAAACCACAGGATTATCTCCCTAAAATTCCCGAAGTAAACTGCTTATTCTCATGTTTTATCAGTGCAATAGACATAAACTTGATACTCTCCTTCTTCAGTTCAATTGAATGTACGGTCATTAGTAGAGTAATACTCATAACTATTTATAATTGTTCAAGTAAGCAAGCTCAATAGTTGCAATTTCAACAAACCAACTATTTTGTGATATCACTATTTGCTGTAAATACCCTATTTTTGCGGAGTATTTTGTTTTTCTATACAACTTTACCCCTACAATGGACTACAAAGATTATTACGCAACACTGGGCGTTCCCAAAACCGCTACAGCGGCTGAAATTAAAAGTGCTTACCGCAAACTTGCACAGAAATATCATCCTGATAAAAACCCGGGCGACAAACAGTCCGAAGAAAAATTCAAGGAAATTAATGAAGCAAATGAAGTTTTGAGCGACCCTGCAAAACGTTCTAAATACGACAAACTCGGCTCAAACTGGAAAAATTATGAACAGCAAGGCGGCAACCCGCAGGATTTTAATTGGCAAGGGAATCCGGGTGGTACGAGAGGGTATGAAGACATTTTTTCTGGATTTTCCGGCGGCAATGCGGGCGGTGGTTTCTCCGATTTCTTCGAGAATATTTTTGGTGGAAACACTCGCTCCAAACGCACTCGCACACCTCCAAAACCCAAAATAGTAGAAGCATCTGTCGAAATTCTTCTCGAAGAAGCATATCGCGGTAAACCTGTATTAATTGAACAGGGTACGCAATCGGTGGAAGTGAAACTAAAGCCCGGAATCCGCGACGGACAAAAACTTCAAATCCCTACAAAGCAAATTGGAACAGTGATGCTCACCGTTCACATTATTCCCGATGAACGTTTTACTCGCGACGGCGACAATCTTCGTGCAGAAGTTCCGGTAGATTTATACACTGCAGTTTTAGGCGGTGAAGTCCAATTCAAAACATTCCGCGGAACAGTCAATATCAAGATTGCACCCGAATCTCAATCCGGCTCGTTAGTCAAACTCAAAGGTCTCGGTATGCCCAAACACGGCGCAGAAAATTCATTTGGAGATTTATTTATCACACTCAAAATAGTTTTACCAACCGAACTTTCAACCAAAGAAAAAGAACTCTTTCAAAAATTAGCTAAATTAAGAAAATAACATAAAAAAAATACTTTTTTAAAATTGATATAACACAATATGATACTTACAGATAAAGAAATTTTAGATAATATTAAACGAAACCGTATTCTTATCGAACCTTTTATGCCCGGGTGTCTCGGCTCAAACAGCTATGATGTTCATCTCGGTAAAACACTCGCCGTTTATAATGAAGATGAATTGGACGCAAAGAAACATAATCAAATAACTACATTTGATATTCCTCCTGAGGGATACGTTCTCCAGCCGAATATGCTGTATTTAGGCGTAACCGAAGAATATACCGAAACTCATGATCATGTTCCTTTTTTGGAAGGAAAATCGAGTATCGGTCGGCTTGGAATTGACATTCACGCCACCGCTGGCAAAGGTGATGTTGGGTTTTGTAACTATTGGACACTCGAGATTTCGGTTAAACTTCCCGTTCGAGTGTACGCGGGAATGCCGGTCGGACAATTGATTTACTTCGAGGTTAAAGGTGAGGTTCTCACTCCATACAACAAAAAAACATCTGCAAAATATAACGACCGACTTCCAATTCCGGTCGAATCTATGATGTGGAAGAATTTTTAACTAAATTTCTTACGTTACTATGAAGTCCTCGCCTGTCACTCATTCCTTTTCGTGGGCTATTCTCTTTAACCCCGCTGTAATTATTGCTTCGCTCGGCTACTTCGTTGATATTTATGACTTAGTGCTATTTAGTATTGTTCGTAAGCCGAGCTTGATTGCTCTCGGTCTTGCAGGTCCGGAATTACTCAGCAAGGGCTTGATGCTTCTCAATATTCAAATGCTCGGAATGTTGATTGGCGGAATATTTTGGGGAATTTTGGGAGACAAAAAAGGGCGAATTTCCATTCTTTTCGGCTCGATTATTTTGTATTCGCTTGCCAATATCGCCAATGGATTTGTAACCTCGGTGGAAATGTATGCAGTTCTGCGGTTTCTTGCCGGAATCGGACTTGCCGGTGAACTTGGGGCTGGAATTACACTTGTAGCCGAAATCCTCCCAAAAGAAACTCGCGGATACGGCACAATGATAATTGCAACTATCGGTATTATGGGAGCAATTCTCGCAAATTTTGTTGCAAAACAATTCGATTGGTCGAGCGCCTATTTTATTGGCGGCGGATTAGGAATAATGCTCTTGATTCTGCGAATTTTTGTGTACGAATCGGGAATGTTTGCGGCTGTCAAACAGCAATCTATCGAGCGTGGGAATTTCCTGTCATTATTTACCAAATGGGATAAATTCAGACGATATGTGCATTGTATTTTGATAGGCGCGCCGACATGGTTTATCGTCGGAATTTTAGTTTCACTTTCACCGGAATTTGCCGAGGCACTGGGTGTGCAAGGGAAAATTGATGCAGGCAATGCTATTGCGTATTGCTATGCAGGGCTTACACTTGGCGATTTTGCAAGTGGGATGCTTAGTCAGTATTTGCGGAGTCGCAAAAAAGCAATGCTCACTTTTCTATTGCTCAACTGCGCTTGTATTATCACCTATTTTCAGCTTCATGGCGTGGACTCACAGGTGTTTTATTGGTTCATCGCCGTTGTGGGGTTTTCATCGGGCTATTGGGCAATTTTTGTTACGATTGCCGCCGAGCAGTTCGGCACAAACCTTCGGGCAACGGTGGCTACAACCGTTCCGAATTTTGCTCGCGGTTCGCTTAATCTAATCTCGCTGACATTTGTCTGGCTCAAAGGAATAGAAGGCGTTGGAATTAATGCGGCAGGACTCTGGGTGGGGATGCTGTGCATTGCAATAGCTCTTTCGGCTCTCTATTTTATGAGCGAAACATTTGGAAAGGATTTGAATTATATTGAGGTGACGTGAATTTAATTATTCTATGACTTTCACATTTTTGCTAATTAGTACCATTCTTTAAGATTATATCGTTCTACTACCACTCACTTCAATCGAAAACACTACGTCATTCCTCCCTTAAAGACAACCAAACTTTAAAAACCCAACGGTAAAAAACGGAAATTGAAAAAAACGCTTGTTATTTCATAATTTATCAACAGGTTACGCTGAAAAATAGCGCATTTAAAAGTACTCTATAGAGTACTTTTAAAAATACAGTCTGATTTTTTGCCTCAAAATCACGTTTTCAGCCAAAAAAAAGTACAAAAAAACCAAAAAAAGCTAAAAATAGAGTATTTAATAGAGTAATGGATGAGTGTTTTTACTTCGTAATTTTGAAAATGATGGTAAAATGAAGTAAAATCAATCAAAAAAAGAATTTTAACCAACAGCTTTTCTCGAGGAATCAGCCATGCTACACACTGAAAAACTAATAAATCGTATGATGAAAAAGTTGAGGAAAATAAGTAAAGATTTTTCTCCCCAGCAAATTGATGATGCTCATTCTAAAGCAATAGAACTTTGGCTCACAAACTCATCTCCTCAAAAGAATGAGGACTGGTGTATTCATCGTATTGAACAATGGCTTTTTACAACTGCTTTGCGAATATTACTCTACGAAAGTAAGAAAAGAAAATTTCTTCTTTTTGTGCCATTACAGCTAAAAGGAAAGAAAAACGAGAACGAAGATTTTTGGGCATATATTCCTCATCCCGATTCTACTCAAGACAGTCTTTGCGAAGATATTGAAGTATTACCTGAAATATATAAAGTTGTGATGATATTGCACTATATCGAAGGGTATTCGCTTGAAGAAATTGCCGTAAAAACAGACTGTACTTCTGCGGCTATTCGGCAACGGCATAAACGAGCTTTGGCTATGCTCAGAAAAATATTGGGAGTTCCCTCCACTAAACGTGCCAAAAAGCCAAAGAATCAGACATAAAAAATATTTATTTTTTTCATGTCACATTTGAGGCAAAAAAATACTCTTTATACTGTAGAAGGGTAAAACATTTTATTCGCTCCCTTCTATGCCGAAAAATTTTGTGTTGTTTGCTTTGGGCTGTTTGTGGTTGCTCCCCTTTCCGCACCGCCTACACTCACCGGAAACAGCGGAAAGGACAGAATAGAATTCGGTATGAATATATTTTTTTGATTTATTTTATAGGAGATAATCTTATGAAAAAGTTTGTTTTGTTCGTTTTGTTCGGTTTGTTCGTTTTGTCGTATAATGATGCAAAAGCAGTGGCAGCCAAAATTTGGCGGTACCATAGTGGTGAACCAGGTATTTGGGTAGCTCTTGGAGGAAATGGTAGTGGTGGTACAGATTTCTGGTGCGTAGGATATGGAAACGTTTGTGACAAGTGGGATTGGATGACTATGGGAATGACTCTCCCACCAGATGATTATGTAGATGAAGCAATGCCAATAGCAGCTGTTGCTTTACAAATAACACTCCCTCCATTACCTGTACCAGATATTGAGACTTATACTTATTAAAAACTGAATATACAGAGTATTGGAATCAAAAAACAACAATACCGTCATTAGGTTCTTAACTCTAGTTGAGAACCTAATGTTTTACATACAATTTATTAATAAAATTAATTATGAAATATTCTCCAATACTAATTAAATACATTCTAATTGTTCTTTTAGTCTCTAGTTGCCAAATAAAAAATGATAGTTTAAATGTTATCTCACCTGACGAGCCAATCATCATACTTCCATACCCACCTAAAATAGGAGAGCCGATTACGATTTCATATAATCCGAAGCATCCAAAAGCTATATACAAGTCCTCACAATTACTTTTCACAACATTGACAATTTTTTCTACTACTGATGTTTCCGTGATTAGAGTACCACTTTTAGACAAAGGCAATGGAGTTATAGCTTCGCAATTAATAATTCTACCCAAAGATGGTGTTGGTATTGATGTAGCAATTTCACCAAAAGATGTGTACATGACACAAGAACATTTTAATACTGCACTTGCCAACGAACAACTAAATCCACCTAAAGGCGGTTTACCGTTTATGATGAGATATGCATCTCATGATTATCAGGAAGCATTATCATTATTTAACGAAGACAAAGAACTTTATCCGGAAGATTATGAAAGATATGCTTTACTATGGAACGGTAAAATTCGAAGTGGTATGCCTAAGCAGTCAATTCTACAATCTATAGATAGTGTTTGGCAATATTTGGGAAACCTTCCTAACTTAACAGCTGAACAAGTTTTAGGTGTAGCTGCATGCGGGTTTGGGTATGCCTTATTAAACAAACCCAATGAAGCATCAACAGCAATTCATTATATCTCAAACCATTCATCACTTAATACACCGCTTCGGTACGGCACAATTGAAACCTTAGAGAATATTATATATAAGAGTTTAGAAAATCTCAATAATTCAGACTGTCAGAACAGAGAAGATTGGCAAAGGCTCTTTGAAGGTATTGCAAATATTGGTCTAACTTATTCAAATTTTAAACTATTATCTTCTGCATTTAGCCCTTCTCCCAACTTTAATATTAAAGAAAGCACAACTTTTTGGACAGAACCTTTAAAGAAAGTATATCAGATTATTGGAAGAAAACTTATCAATCTTTCAAATCAGAAAGATGTACTTAAATACACCGCAAATGCTCCCGGATTATGGTTATCAATTGGTAATATCATGGAGGTATTGAACCAATGGGATGATGCAACTATTTTATATGAAATTGGTAACCGACAACTTGACAAACTTCCTGAATGGACAAACAATAACATTAATTCACCTATCAGTGTTATTCCTCTAGGGAAAATTCGTATTGATTATGTTCTTGCCTATAAGAATATAACTGCAAAACTTAATCAACCTCATAGAGCAGATTCTATGGTAGCATGGGCATGGTCTTTCCCTATAACATCATTCAATAAAGTAAACTACTCAATGTTGGCAACTTTATTAGCACGTGATTTTATTCGAGAAAAGGATATTGACAGTGCAGAAAAATATTGTTCAATGGCTATAAATCTCAGTACAGTTACACCTACAGACCTATTCTCAGGTTTGCAAAATTTGCGTTTAGCTTATGGAAAGCAAAAAGAAACTATTGCTCAATTCAAAGAAAGAAGTAAGCATGAAGTAATATTTTCAGAGCAAATTCCTTCAATGGTTTTACAGGTTTATGAATCAGCTGAAACTAAAAATATTAATATCGCTGGTATACGTGATACAGTTGTCTATCTTTTTTTTAGTTCAAAAAATTGTAGTGTATGCCGTATATTTATTCCAAGAATAATTTCTGCATTTGAGCCAACCTTATCTTCTTTACCATATAGGGCAATAGTTGTCACAGACGAGTCAATAGAAGTAACTCAAAAAGAATACGGAGCTAACGCAGCTTACATCGCTTTTCAGCCAGAGATGCAAATGATTTTTGGAGTTGCAGCATTTCCAGTGGTTTTTAAAGTGAAGAATGGAATAATTATACAAAGGTTTGATGGGTTATCTGAAAACTCTACAAATGAGATAATATCTCAATTGAAGTAATTCTAAATGTTACTCTTAGGTAACAGTATTCACAACTGTTATACAAAACACTTTCATTAGAAATAACTATAATACCATTCATTTTTAGAATACTATAGTTGGTTAAATCACACCCACTATCTGAAGTTTCCTACGAGGTAATATTTCCATAGTCGGTCGGACTTTTTTTTTGTAATGTAATTATCAATTGAACTATCCATTACCTGTCTTAAATTCAAGTAGTAAATGTAACTGCCTTGGAGAATGACTCTCGAAAGAATTTATCGGACAAAGGAGTGGGCAACGGCATAAACGAGCTTTGG
>JAFDZU010000063.1 GCA_018266765.1 Bacteroidota bacterium | reverse complement strand
GTTAGTATGACGGAGTTGCTAATATTCGGTAGAATAATCCTACAATGGCAATCAACTCTGAGTACAGCTCGAAAATATGTCCATTCTACTGCCTATCGTTTTTTGATTGCAGCAGATGCGTGGGTATTCTTAACGTTATTGCTTGCAATTGCTATATCAGTACCGACAATAAATGTTTATACTCATGGCACTCATATTACAGTCGCCCATACGATGGGTGCAACAATAGGGATAAATACGTTTCTCCTGCTTGCGTTTGCAGTTGATATTCTGAAAGATAAATCTCCTGTATCGCTCAATACAAAATGGTTCAATAGGGGATATTGGGTAGCCAATATATCACTCTTTATTTTTTGGATAAGTCTGATAGCCGCAGGAATAGCAAAAGCTAAATGGCAAATGAGCGATTCGAGAATTGTTTTTGGTGCAATGATGATGCAATTAACTCCATATTTTATTGTGTTCTTTATCTCTGGTATTTCGTTGATGTTCGGCTTACTTCTTATTGTATTTTCTCTTCTCAAAACTCAAATCAGAAATCCTCTAAAAAACACAGTAAAAAGCTATAAAGCAGAAGAGAAAGAATTAGATATGATTGTTTCATCATAAGTAATTCTACATCAAAATTATAATCATAAAGTAATAGAAGTATCAAAAAAATTATCAATCTCAATTATGAATAACAACAATAACTCAGCCCACACTTTTCATATCCCGGTGATGGGACTTGCTTTTACTATTGATACTCCGATTAAAGTAGCACGGTTTGGAATTTCTTCTGTGATGTCAATTATCGAAGACCGACTGATTGAAGCAATGCGAAGACATTATTACCCGACTATCAACAAAGAGTACCAGCCAATTACTCGCCACGAACCTGATTACAGAGCAAAAAGAATTACAGACTATCTGAATCTTGTGAATACAATTGTACAGGAGCAAATACAAAAACTAAGAAAGGAAGCGTTTGAAAAAGGTTCGGAGATTGTGAAATATTTTGAGATGTTACCCATAGAAAGTAATCTTAAAAAGTTATATAATGAGATGATTCTATGCGCCGATGAAGAACTAAAAAAAATTAAGCAAAAGTATTTAAGAAATCACATTGTACCCGGAGCTATTGACGTAAATATTATGACCAAAACTGACCGTGATAATCGTGATAAAACTGGAAACATAATTCCCGACGGCTCTGACGCAGTTTCTGCTTTGCGTGGGTATATTAACAGCAACCTTAGTAATTCTTCGGTCGTATTTTCAGCAGGAATTAACCCAAGATTGTATAGTTATCTTGAAAATTTTGATGCTTTCAATCCCGATGAAAAATTTGAATTTACAAAGAAAGTAATTGTCAAAGTCAGTGATTATAGGTCGGCACTCATTCAAGGAAAATTTTTAGCCAAAAAGGGAATTTGGGTGAGTGAATTTCGTATTGAATCGGGGCTTAATTGTGGTGGACATGGATTTGCAACTGATGGCTATTTGCTTGGACCTATTCTCGAAGAATTTAAAAGCAAACGGAGTGAACTTGCAGAAAGTATTTTCTCAATTTACAAAGAAGTAATTGCTACCAGACTAGGATTTAACTTTACCAATCACCCCGAGATAAAAATCTCTGTGCAAGGTGGAATCGGTACTCACGAAGAAGATGATTTTCTGCGTAAGTATTATCAAGTGCAGAGTACAGGATGGGGAACGCCTTTTCTCTTAGTTCCTGAAGCTACAACCGTGGATGAACACACATTAAAACTGCTGAGCGAAGCCAAAAATGAAGATGTTATTTTGAGTAATTATTCACCACTTGGTGTAAGGTTTTATTATTTGCGCGGAACTACAGCCGATTTAGAAAAACAGCAACGCATTGCCTCCGGCAAACCCGGAAGTCCATGCACAGAAAAACATTTAGGGTTCAATACTGAATTTACTGAAGAGCCAATTTGTACTGCTTCGCATAAATATCAAAAAATGAAATTAGAACAACTTAAATCTTTGAATTTACAGGAAATAGAATTTGAAAAACAAAAAGCTGATGTTATAGCCAAAGAGTGCTTATGTGTAGGGCTAAGTAACGCAGCTGTGCTCAATTACAACGAAACTTTTTTGAAAAATCTGAAATCAGTTAATATTTGTCCCGGACCTAATATTGTGAATTTTTCTGAGGTTGTTAGCTTGCAAACTATGGTGGATCATATTTACGGAAGAACCTATATTATGACCAATAAGCATCGTCCGCATGTATTCGTTGCCGAATTGGAAATCTACATCAATTATTTAAAAGAGCAAATAGCCAATGATAATAGAGATACAAACAACACAAAAAGGAAAAAGTATTATCAAACTTTTATCCAAAATATAACCGATGCTTTGGATTATTACCAAAACTTGTGCGAGCGTTCTATTCTCAATTATGAATCATTTAGTCAGGCATTATTACAAGCCAGAATAGAATTAGCTTCCATCAAATCTTCTCAAAATGTGCTGTAAAATGACGCAGTAATTTTGGTTCTTTTGTGATTTTATATCCTCTTGTTTCGGATTTATTTTTGAGTATTTCATCAAAAACTTCAACCACATAATCCACATGACTTTGGGTGTAAACTCGGCGTGGAATCGCCAGTCTGACAAGTTCCATCGCCGCAGGAATCAGTTTTCCTTGTTCATCGTATTTACCAAACATTACCGAGCCAACTTCCACACACCTGATTCCACCAACACGATATAACTCACACACTAACGCCTGACCCGGGTACTCGTCAAGCGGAATATGGTCATAGAGTTTAGCCGAATCAATATACACAGCATGACCGCCAATCGGATACATTACAGGAACACCTTTCTCACGAATTTTTTCACCTAAATACTCTGTGCTTTTAATGCGATAATACAAATAATCTTTATCTAATATCTCGACAAGACCAACTGCAATTGCTTCCATGTCCCGACCGCTTAGTCCGCCATAGGTCGTGAATCCTTCGGTTATAATAAGTAGGTTCGTGCATGCTTCAGCGAGCTTTTCGTCTTTGAGAGCCAAGAAACCACCCATGTTTACTAACGCATCTTTTTTTGCACTCATCACACAACCATCAGCCAAACCAAACATTTGCTGAACAATTTCTTTGTAGGTTTTATCTTCAAATCCTGCTTCACGGTGTTTGATGAAATAACTGTTCTCGGCTATTCTACAGCAATCAATGATAAACAGTACGTTGTGTCGTTTGCAAACTTCTGCTACATCTTTTGCATTTTGCATACTGACCGGCTGACCTCCACCACTGTTATTAGTTACGGTCAGAATAACAGCACCAATATTTTCTGCTTTGTGTTCAGTAATGAGTTTCTCTAATTTTTCGCAATCTAAATTTCCTTTAAACGGGTAATAATTCTCGTGATTTTTCGATTCTTCAATCGGAATGTCAAAGGCGACAGCACCACTAAACTCGATATTTGCTCTTGTAGTATCAAAATGTGTATTGCTGATAAATACTTTCCCTTTGCCACCTAAATGACCATACAAAATTCGCTCGGCGGCTCTTCCTTGATGAGTAGGTAAAATATACGGATAGGAAGTCAGGTCGAATACTGCATTATAAAAACGCTCCCAACTTTGCGCTCCGGCGTACGATTCATCGCCACGCATCATTGCCGCCCACTGCTCATTGCTCATGGCAGAAGTGCCGCTATCAGTCAAAAAATCTATAATGACTTGGTTGCTGTTTAATAAAAATGGATTGTAATGAGCCGCTTCCAAATACTGAATTCGTTCGGCTTCGGTACTCATGTGAATAGATTCTACCGATTTAATTCTAAATGGTTCTATTATAGTTTTGAAGTTCATGTTGTCTCCGATAAAATTGAATAAATGTTTTGTAAAAAGTGAGTTTGTGATATGAGCGTAATTCGTTAATTAATCAGCTAAAAACACATCACTTTCTTCTACAAAATGAGTTCCTTTGTTTTCAGTTCTTCTTAGTGCAAACGAAGTAATGAGAATTGCTGTTTCGATCATATTTAGTAATTCATATAATTGACGGTTTCGTCCCTTGATTTTAATTTCCTCAACAAGATTCTGTTTCCATTCAGATAATTTCTTCTCTGCCAATTTCATTCCTATAGCAGTTCTTACAATTCCTAAATTATTCCACAGTAGTTGTTGAATATCTACTTTGGAAACTACAGAGCTTTTTGAAATATTACTTTGTAATTTTTCTGAATATTCTTTACTAGGAGTATTCTTTCTCTGCATCAGAATTTCCAAATTTTCCTTAATGGAATTTGCGGCTGAAGAAGCAAACACAATTCCCTCAAGTAAAGAATTGCTTGCAAGTCTATTAGCACCGTGAACCCCTGTACAAGCCACTTCGCCAACAGCATATAAATTATTCACAGAAGTTTTTGCATCTAAATCAGTTGTCACACCACCGCAGATATAATGTGCAGCAGGAACAACTCTAATCATTTCCTTACTAATATCAATGTCATATTTTTTACAAGCATAATAGATAAAAGGAAACTCTTCGCGAAGTTTTTGCTCGCCTATCGAAGTAGCATCTAAATACAAAAAATCACTTCCTTCTCTTTGCATTTCTTTCAGCATACTTCGCGAAACAATATCACGTGGGGCTAATGAACCCATTGCGTGATATTTATACATAAACTGAATTCCTTTTGAATCCTTTAATTGTGCTCCTGCTCCGCGCAGTGCTTCGCTAATTAAAATATTATCCTCGCGGTTAGGAAGATATAGCATCGTCGGGTGAAATTGAACAAACTCCATATTCATCATTGTAGCACCAACTCTACTTGCCAAGGCATATCCATCACCAGTGGCAGAGGGTGGATTTGTATTGAAAGAATAAAGATTGCCTGCTCCACCTGTTGCTAATACTGTTATATCTGCATAATGATTTTCAATTATTTGCGATTGAGTATTCAAAATACTTGCACCGACTACCGAGCTATTCTCAGTTATTAAATCTACAACAAAATGATGTTCTTTGATTGTAATATTGGGGTGATTTCTTACAATTTCAATCAATCTGTTTATTACTTCTTTTCCTGTTTCATCTTTGATATGTACAACCCTATTATGACTATGTCCACCTTCTCTCGACAAATCAAATTGTTGGTTTTTATCCTTATTAAATTCCGTCCCTAATGTTACCAAATCTTCAATACAAGGTCGTGCGTTTTGAATCATAAACCGAACTGCATTCTCATTACACAATCCATCACCGGCAAGAAGTGTATCATTAATATGGCTTGAAATTGAATCTTCATCGCCCAAAGGTGCGGCAATTCCACCTTTGGCATGATATGAATTTGATTCCGATAATTCATCCTTTGAATATATTGTTAGCTTAGAAAATTCAGCCGCTTTAATAGCAAAGTATAACCCGCTAATTCCGCCTCCAATGCAGATGATTTTTAATGATGAAGTCGAAGATGAAGAATACATACAAAGTGCTAATTGTATACTAATTATATTGGAGCATTCGCTTTACAGGTTTTGAAGCCGCTTCGATGATATTGGCTTCTAATGTGATTTCATAGAGATGCTCATCATCTGTTCCAATGGATTGAAGAGTTTTCAGGATTGAATCTAATGTTATCATTTTCATGTAAGGACATTTTATACATGGAGTTATGAATTCCTTGTCAGTAAACATCCTTTTCAGTGTGCTTCCCAAATCACATTCCGAAGCAAGAATAAATGTATGGTCATCACTTTGGGAAACATAATTGATAATATCGTTCGTACTTCCCAAAACTCCTCCCATTTCATTCATATTTAGTTGAACTGTTTGCTCGGGTACTTCCCAATGTAAGAGCATTTTTGCATCGGGATAATCTTCTTTGATTGAATTAAATGAATCTGATTTGAACTGCTCATGAACCTCGCAAGTACCATTCCACAGTATAAGTTTCTTTCCGGTTTCAGATTGAATCTTACTCCGAAGATTCTCACCCATATATTTATCAGGTAAGAAAATTAAGGTGTCTTCCTCAAATGATTTAGCTATCGAAAGTGCATTTCGCGAGGTACAGCAAACATCACATTCCGCCTTGGTTTCTGCATAAGTATTTACATAGGCAATTATTGGTACTCCGGGATATTGTTTCCTTAGATTTTGTACGTTTTCCTTGGTAATACTTGATGCAAGTGAGCAACCAGCTTGTTTGTCAGGTATGTATACATTTTTAGTTGGGTTTAAAATTTTAGCTGTTTCAGCCATAAAATTTACACCACAAAAAACAATGCACTGTTGTTCTACCTTCGTTGCTTCAATGCTTAATCCCAAAGAATCTCCCAGAAAATCCGCAATCCCACCCTCCTCGCTCAATAGCTGAATCTCTGGTGTCATATAATAATGTGAGAGAATTACAGCATTCTTTTCTTTTTTCAGAAGGGTAATTTGTGAATAAAATTCTTGGATGTTTAGAGAGGATTGGATACACTTATTTAATTGATTTTCCATAGAAACACATCGTAATTTTCTTAATAGAAGGGTTCAAAATTACTGAATAGACGGAACTAACCGTTCAGTATTTTCAAGCACCGAAAGGTCGGCATAAAAAACATCCCAAAGCATTATTTCTGTTGTCCCAATTTCATTCATCGGAGTTCCGGCTGAAAGCTCTTGTGCTTCTTCGACAGATTCGGCAGAAATAAGGGTAAGTCCCGCCGGATGAGTAGCAAAACCGCCGCCACCGCATCCCAAAAGATGCCCGCCTGCTTTGAGTGTGCGAAGCCATTCCATCAGTCGAGGGATACGCGATTGAAATTCTTCCGGATTAAATGTTTCATCAGGTTCGGTTGCCCGCCAAATACATGCATAAACTTCTTTCATCGTAACCTCATTCGTAATTTAAAAAAACTGTATTTTGTATAGAAATTTATAGTAAGTTTGAATGAAAGCAAAACTACACATTTTAAATCTTTAGACAATAGTTTTACCTAATCTAACTGCATAATGGCTTGGAATTCAATCATCGGACAGCATCGTGTTAAGACAATTTTACAACGAGCAATCACAGAGCATAAGATACCGCACGGGTATTGTTTTTGGGGAATGGAAGGCGTGGGTAAAGACGCTCTTGCACTTGAGTTTGCCAAAGTCGTAAATTGCAATTCTCCGGGTGAAACCGAAACCGGAATCGAAGCATGTGATATATGTAAAAGTTGTAAACAAGCCGATAAAATCGAGCATCCAAATATTAAATTTGTTTTTTCGCTTCCTGCCGGAAAATCAGGTGACAGTCGTGATGATTCTCCGATATTCCGAATGAGCGACGACCAGATAAAGCTTATTCAAGAGCAATTACAGCTCAAATCCGAAAATCCTTATCATAATATAACTATACCCAATGCATCGCAGATACGTATTTCGTCTATCCGCGATGTCAAGAAAAGTGTTACGATGTCTGCACAGCAAGAAGGAAGGCGTGTGGTGATTATCTCGGAAGCCGATGAGATGACCACCGAAGCGGCAAATGCTTTCTTAAAAACGCTGGAAGAACCTCACGATGATATTACGCTTATATTAACCACAGCACGCCATGATTCACTTCCCCAAACTATCGTTTCTCGTTGTCAGCAGATTTACTGCGAAGCTCTGACTGACGATGATATTACAACAGCACTAACTGAGCGCATGAATATTTATACAGAAGAAGCACGACTTATTAGTTCTTTTGCACAAGGAAGTTATGCTCGTGCTTGTGAATTTCTTGATGAAGATATGCGGCGAATGCGGCACGAAGCAGTAGATTTACTGCGAGTAGCTCTCAAAAAAAATAGCTACAGAATGGATATACTTTCCCATCTGGAAAAATTGACCGGAGAAAAAGACAGAATGAAAGTAGAAATGATGCTGATGCTAATGCTGATGTGGATGCGAGATTGTCATGCGTTTGCTGTGGCACAAGATTCTGCTCCGATTATAAATATTGACCAGCGTGAAACCATAAAACGGTTTGCAAATGCGTTTGTGGGAGCAGATTATGGAGCCGCTATAACGGCGGTTGAAGAAGCAATAATGCATATTCGTCGAAATGTTCAAATCCAGCTCACAATGCTAACATTGCTTATCACATGTCGTAAAATATTTTTGGGAATATAAAATGACAAATGTAAAAGTTTATCTCAAAACAGTATGCCTTAACTCTTATATATATGATTATGACAACACTCGATATAATTCTTTTTCTACTTCTAATTAGTGGCGGTATTCTTATCTATTTTCTTATAAGAAATAGAGCAACTACGATTAGATTATTAAAAAAAACTGAATTACAAAATCAGCAATTGGCAGAACTGGACTCAAAAAATATTGGGTTATCTGAGATAAACAGCTATTATAAAGATTTAGTAGAAACAGCAAATGACCTTATATTCAGATGTGATGTTAATGGCTATTTTTTGTATTCTAATACCAAAGCATTTCAAGTTTGGGGATTAAATGAGAGTGAGCTTATCGGAAAAAAATATTTAGAATATATTCGAGAAGATTATCGAAGAAAAGCTGAAAAATTTTTTTTCAGACAGTTTGTGTCTAAAGAACTTACAACGTATTTCGAGTATCCTATTGTTGGATTAAACAATCAAGAAATCTGGCTTGGTCAAAACACACAGCTGATTTTTGAAGACGGAAAACCTGTTGGATTTCAAGCCGTTGCGAGAGATATTACGTTGCTGAAAAAGACCCAAGAACAATTGGAAGAAAGTGAACAACGATATAGAAATGTTATCGATGTTTTGCAAGAAGGCATTGTAATCCAAGATGAGAATGCCTCCATTGTTACAGCCAATAAAAGTGCAGAAATAATTTTGGGACTTACACTTGACCAAATGCAAGGAAGAACTTCTTTGGATCCAAGATGGAAGTCTATTCATGAAGATGGAAGCTTCTTTGCTGGGGAAAATCATCCAGCCGTGGTTTCACTTCGCACCGGGCAACCACTATCAAATGTTATAATGGGAGTCCATCGTTCCGATGATGATTTAGTTTGGATTTCAATTGATTCACAGCCAATTTTCAAGAATGGTAATCCTAAACCCGAAGGAGTTGTTGTTTCTTTTTCTGATATCACCTCCCGTAAAAAAGCAGAAGCCGAACTCCTACGCTCGAATGCTAATATTGAAGCATGGATGAATAATACGAAAGATGCAATTTGGTCTGTTGATAAACAATACAATATTCTGGCTTGCAACGATCATTTTAGAGAATTATTCGAACTTTTCTTTGATACTAAAATCAATAAAAATGATAATTATATAGCCAAAATGCCAGTTGAAAGCAGAGAGAATTTTATCGGCTTATTTGAGAAAGCACTTTTAGGAGAAACATTCTCAATAGAATATCCATTGTTTAAAAATGGTAGCATCACTTTTTTTGAAGTGACATTTAACCCAATTTATGAAGTAAAAAAGATAACAGGTATTGCGGTTCATGGAAAAAATATCACCGAACGAAAGCTTCAGCAAGATGAAATTCGACGTACAAAGGCAAATCTTGAAGCATGGATGGATAATACAAATGATGGTGTATGGGCTATAGATAAGGAGTTCAATCTTATTTTAATGAACAAAGTCTGTATAGACAATTGCTGTACTTTAATTGGACATACACCTCATCTCGGAGATTCTGCCCTGCAATTAGTCCAACCTGAATTATATGATTATTGGACAAAACTTTATAATAGAGCATTAGCAGGTCAGCGATTTATTGAAGAACAATCTATTATTTCAATTGATGATACCTTGTCATATTATGAAATTTCTTTCAATCCAATTTTTGAAGGTAATGATGTCAGAGGAGTTGCTGTATTAAGTATAGACGTTACAATGCGTAAACAAGCAGAACAAGCTCTAAGGCAAACTATGCTTCTGCAACAAGCAATTCTCGATAGTTCTGCTTATATGATAATTGCAACAACACTTGAAGGAACTATTACAACATTTAACCCTGCAGCAGAAAAAGCAATAGGATATTCGGCTGATGAAATGATTGGGATTCACTCACCCGCTGTTTTTCATGATATAAATGAAATTATCGAACGTGCGGCTACACTGACTCAAGAGTTAGGATATGAAGTTTCTGTTGGTTTTGATACTTTTGTTGCAAAAGCTAGAATTGGTCAATTGTATGTAGATGAATGGACATATATACGTAAAGACGGGAGTCGTTTTCCTGTTAATTTGTCTATAAGCAGTCTGAAAAATTCCGAAAATGAAATTACCGGATATTTAGGAATAGCAACTGACATTACAGTACAGAAACAGACACTTGATGCATTGGAAAAACGAGATATACTCCTCGAAGGTACTTCAAAAGCCCTTCGTCATCTTATTACAGCCAAAAATTTTGAAGAAGGAGTTTTTGATGCTCTTTCTATCATAGGGCAATCATCAAGTGCAGACCGAGTATATTTTTGTAAGTCATTCTTATCTGAGTTTGAACTACCTACAATGCAGTTAATGGTAGAGTGGCACAATCCGTCAATTGAAGTTCCTGAAGTGAAATATCACAAGTTTTATTATGATGATATCGGTTTAGAACGGTGGTATCATGTTCTTTCAAGTGGCTCTGTTATTCAAGGTGCACGGAGTGATTTCCCTGAAAATGAGCGCAAAATTCTCATTGATTCCGGTATTCATTCGGCAATTGTACTTCCGATAATTCTGAAAGGGCAACTTTGGGGATTTTTAGGTGCTTATGATTTCCATTGCGAACGTATATGGAATGATTGGGAACGGGCTGCACTTCAAAGCATTGCTGCGAGTTTGGCGGGTGCAATCGAACGACATGAGGCACAAGAAAATTTGAAAAACCAAGCACATGATTTAGAAATTAAAAATTTGGAACTGACTATAGCCAGAGAAGCCGCTGAAATTGCTAATCATGCAAAATCAACATTTCTGTCTAGCATGTCTCATGAACTCCGAACGCCACTCAATGCAATTCTTGGATTTGCACAAATTCTCCAAAAAGATAAAACGCTTCTGGAGCAAAACCGCAATTATATCAGTATGATGTATCGAAGCGGGAATCATTTGCTTGAAATGATTAATGATGTACTAGATATTTCTAAAATTGAAGCAGGGCAAATGGAGTTAATGTTTGAAGAGTTTGATTTACATGAATTTTTTAGCGATATTGGGCAGATGTTTGCTCTGCGTTGTAGAGAAAAAAATCTTGATTTCCATGTTCATACAACCGGTCAAGACCTCCGTTTTGTAGTTGCGGACCAGAAAAGGTTAAAACAAGTTTTGATTAATCTTGTTGGGAATTCAGTTAAGTTTACTTCCACCGGTAGTATAAATATCTCAGCTGTCGAAACCAAACGAATATTAGAAAAAGAAGCAGATGGAGCGGAAGTAATTGGATGGGTGCGGTTTTCGGTAACAGACACAGGACGAGGAATTCCGCCTGAACAATTACAAACTATTTTTCAGCCGTTCAAACAAGTTTCAGGAATGTATAGTGATGGAACCGGTCTTGGTTTAGCAATTTGCGATAAAATAGTAAGGATGATGGGCGGTGAAATAACAATTCAAAGTGAATTGGACGTGGGCTCTACTTTTACTTTTGAAATCCCTATAAAAATTTGTGAGGTAGCAATTGTAGCTAAGAAAATTGAAGAAAAACCTATTGTTGGCATTAAGGGAGATAAAAAATGGCGCATATTAGTAGTAGATGATATTTCGTCTAATTGTATTGTTGCTCGTGCATTATTAGAACCTGTCGGCTTTCTCTGTGATGAGGCAAATACAGGAAAAACAGCACTTGATAAAGTAAAAGAATTTAAACCCGATATTATTTTGATGGATATTTTAATGCCCGAAATGTGCGGGGATGAAGCTACAAAAATTCTTCGTAAAATGCCGGAGTATTCTCATCTTCCGATTATCGCACTCACAGCGAGTGGTTTCGATGGAAAACGTGATGAGTTAATGGCATTAGGTTTTAGTGAGTATCTTCGCAAGCCCTTTTTAGAAAATGAACTTTTTGAGTTAATTAAGGCATTTATCCCTATTGAATATATTCGTGAAAATAATGCTAAAGAATCTGTTTTAGAAACCGATGAAGTCAGTATATCGGATCTGGTTCAGCTTATTCGAGAACTGCCTGACAGGCAACGTAAAGAACTCTCTGAAGCCATAGAATTTCAAGAATTTGAAAGAATTGAACTATTGCTTGATCTCCTGCCGGATGGTACTTCTTATACTCAATTGGCTGTTACTCTCCGAAAAGCAGTTTTACTCTCAAATTACAAAGTTTTAATGGCTATTACTGAGTGTATGGAGTCGGATTCGTAAATTTGCACTATTCGTTTAAGTTTCTTCTGCGAAATATTCATCTACTTAGTAACACATTATTAAGGTCTTTGCTATGGAAAATCGGAAAAAAAATATTCTTGTTGTAGATGATATTGAACAGAATGTTGCAGTTATTTCTCAAATTCTACGTTCAAATGACTATCAAGTCATAGCGGCTTTTAGTGGAGAACAAGCATTAAAGATGCTTGATAAAAGAATCCCTGACCTGATACTTATGGACGTGATGATGCCGGATATGGATGGCTTTGAAGTATGTAGAAAAATTAAACAGAACGAGCTTATCAGAGATATTCCTGTGATATTTTTGAGTGCTCTTTCAGAAGCGGAAACTAAAGTTGAAGGGTTGGAAGTAGGAGGAGTAGATTATATCACCAAACCATTCCAAGAGTCAGAAGTCCTTGCACGAGTAAAGGTTCATCTTCAAATACGACAACTACAACAAGAACGAAAAAAACATATAGATGAACTGATAATTCTTAATGATGAAAAAGACCGTTTGATGCAGATAGTTTCCCATGATTTACGTTCTCCGCTTGGTGGAATTCGCAGTTTGTCGGAGATACTATTTACTGGTGCTGAAGCAAAAGATGAAGCAATTGTACGAGAGTTTTCTGAGCTTATTTCCTCAACTGCTAATAGTTTATTACATTTAGTAAATGATTTGTTGGATTTGGCAAAGGTAGAGTCCGGCAAATTATTGCTTCTGCCAATGGAATTTGATATTGCCCTTACGATACGTAGCTGCGTTCGATTACAAAAAAACGTGGCTCTCAACAAAGGAGTTGTTATTATTGATGAATACAGCAGCCCCATAATTACGATTAATGCCGACGAACCAAAATTAGTGCAAGTCATTAATAATCTTCTGTCGAATGCAATTAAATTTACCCCCAAAGATGGAACGATTACCGTTAATACTACAATTGAACCATCAGATGTGTTCGGAGGTGCATCTGTTTTGAGAATCAGCATTCGTGATACAGGTATTGGAATTCCCCCGGAACATCTTCCAAATATCTTTGAAAAATTTGGTAAACATCAGAGAATGGGGACTTCCGGCGAAAGAGGAACCGGGCTTGGAATGCCTATTGTCAAGAGGTTTGTTGAACTTCATCACGGAACTATTACTGTTAATAGTACTATCGGAGTAGGAACTGAATTTATTATACTGTTGCCTGTAAAGCAACCGGAATCAAATAGTGAAGAAAATTAAGTAAAAACAAAATTTTTCGACTGAAAGGGAATAAGTATCACTAATTATTTTCGCCCAAAGGAAACCTAAACGTCACTCACAGAGTATAAGAAGTACATAAAATTCTTGTAATAAAATCTAATTTCACAATTTTCTACGATAATGGCACTCGTTAGAACAATAGTTATCCTTCTGCTAATCACCCTTGGTTCTGTTTATTCACAAGATTCAATTCTGAACGTACGCCATTATTCAGTAACCGTTTCTGCTGATGTATCAACAACTTTATTTTCCAATATTAAACTAAATTGGCTGAGTGACTCTGCCGCAATTACTTATACTATAAGCCGAAAAACCCAAAATTCCGGTTGGACTGAGCTTGCAACTGTAAACGGCAATGCTACAAGTTTTTCCGACCAAACAATTGAAATTGGGCAGATATATGAATATCAAATTGCAAAACGTGCTCATGTAAACAATAAAGATGTAAGCGGTTATGGATATATTGCTTCCGGTATTGAAGTGAACCCTGACGAAACACAAGGTAAATTGTTACTACTCATTGATGATGTCAATGCCGCTAAACTTGGGAAACTTGTAGATACATTTATCCGTACTCTCACCGGCGACGGATGGACGGTAATTACCAAAAAAGTAAGCCGTGCCGAGCAATTTTCTCGTGAAAAAGTAAAAGAAGTGAAGGATATTATTCAAAAAGAGTATACTACCGACAGCTCACTTGCCGCTATACTACTTTTGGGGCGAATTGCTGTTCCGTATTCCGGCCATTTTGCCCCTGATAATCATCCTGACCATGTAGGCGCGTGGGCGAGTGATTGCTATTATGGTGATGTAACCCCGTCACTTATAGATGCTCGATGGTCAGATTTGTATGTTTCAGATTCTGAAAGTACACGTCAAGAAAATTGGAACAGACGATTAGACGGGAAATTCGACCAATCAACAATTGTAAGTGACATAGATATTGCAGTTGGGCGAGTAGATTTTTATAATCTGCCTGAAGTTTCAGAGTCTGAGGAGCAGTTGTTAAGCGATTATTTGCATCGTAATATTGACTACAGAACCAAGAAAATTATACCGGAATACAAAGCAATTATAGATGATAATTTTGGGGTGTATGGAGGAGAGGCATTTGCACAAGCAGGATGGAGTAATTTTGGTGGATTAGTGGGGAATTTATTTGTAAAAGACGGAAAAATTCTTTCAATTCCAACTAGTAAACCCTACGTTTGGAGCTACGGTTGCGGCCCAAGCGATTACACAAGTATTAGCGGTGTTGGAAATACGAAAGAATTTTCTACCAGATCTGTTAAATCAATTTTTATGATGTTATTTGGTAGTTATTGCGGTGATTGGGATTCTGAAAATAATGTATTACGAGCCGCACTTGCTTCCAAACCCTCAGCACTTGCAACCATGTGGAGCGGACGGCCGATTTGGCGGGTACATCCGATGGGAATGGGTGCAACACTTGGCTCATGCACACTCTTATCCCAAAATAACGACGGCTCGATATATGTAAGCAATTCGTATTCACGCGGAACGCATATTGCACTTATGGGCGACCCAACGTTAAAAATGAATGTTATTGCGATGCCACGCAACTTGCATCTTACAGAATCCGGTAATCTTGCCTCATTAACGTGGGATGCACCAATAGAACCCGTTATTGGATACTACATTTACCGTAAAGAAATAGATGGTAACTATATTCGTATTGGTTCAACATCAGAAACGTGGTGGACAGATTCAACAGCAATCGTAGGCGTTGAATATATGGTGCGTGCGTTGGATTTAGTAAAATCTCCGAGTGGTTCGTACTATTCATTAAGTTCCGGTATCTTTTCTAACGGAATTCCCGTCGGAATTCAAGGAGCAAATATTCAAAATAGAACCACTGTTGACGTTACTCCTAACCCTGCCCAAAACAATGTGTTAATTACACTTAACCTTCCATCCCAGAGTAATTGTAGAATTGAGATAGTAAGTTCATTCGGTGGGATTATTCACAAAGAAGAAATTATTTCTCAATCAGACCATATTAGCTGGCAATGGGACTGCTCCGATAAGTATAACCAACTGGTTCCTCCGGGTGTATATCACGTGAAAATTACCAACGGGAAAGATTGCTACTATCAAAAAATAGTTGTAATTCACTAACTCTTATTTCTTCATCATAGAAGAATCCGGCCTCATATGGTTTCCAAGTAATCATGAAGTAATATTTACCATAGATTAGAAGGAGATGTAGTAATTTTGTGAAATAAATTATAAAATATAAAGTCATTTTTCATCTTCTATACAAAGAAAACGTATATAATTAAGTATTAAATATGAACTCAAGATTCCGCTATAAATCCGCAGAGGAAGCTCTCCAAATTATTCAATCAGGCAATAGAGTTTTTATTCAAGGTAATGCCGCAACTCCTATTTATTTACTTAATAAACTTGCTGAACGAACGAATGAACTTCTTGATGTGGAACTGGTTATGTTGGGAGTTTTTGGTGATATTGAGCTTACTAAACCCGAATATTCAAAGAGTTTTCGGATTAATTCACTTTTTATATCTGAGGTTGTTCGCAGGGCAGTAAATGAAAATCGCGCTGATTATATTCCTGTGTTTTTAAGTGAAATTCCCGAACTGTTTAAATGGAATATTCTTCCGCTTGACGTTGCAATTGTTCATGTATCATCGCCTGATAAACATGGCTTTTGTTCTCTTGGTGTTTCAGTAGATATAGCCCGTTCGGCAGTTGATTCAGCCAAACATGTCATCGCACAAGTAAATCCACAAATGCCACGAACGCATGGTGATGGAATGATGCACATTAGCTCGTTTGATTCATTAGTATTGGTTGATGAAGCATTACCGGAGGTAAATTACGGCTTTAAAACAAGTGAAACTGAAATGAAAATAGGTGCATATATTGCTGATTTAATTGAAGATGGCAGTACATTGCAAATGGGAATCGGTTCAATTCCCGATGCAGTTCTGCAATCTCTTGGTAATCATAAAAATCTTGGCGTACATACAGAAATGTTCTCCGACGGAATAATTCCATTAATTGAAAATGGGGTAATTAACAATAAACTCAAGAAGAAACACCCGGGAAAAGTTGTTGCCGGATTTTGTCTCGGCTCGCGCAAACTGTATGATTATGTTGATGATAATCCTATGTTTGCATTTTTGGATATTGATTATGTGAATGATGTTAGTGTTATAAAAAGAAATCCTAAGGTTGTTGCTATCAATAGTGCAATCGAGATTGATATTACGGGGCAAGTATGCAGTGATTCTATAGGCACATATCAGTTTTCGGGAGTTGGCGGACAAATGGATTTTATGCGCGGTGCCACACTTTCCGAAAAAGGAAAACCAATGCTTGCATTGCCATCACGCACGGGAAAAGGAATCCCACGAATTGTTTCGTTCCTTAATCAAGGAGCGGGAGTAGTGACCACTCGCGCCAATGTGCATTATGTTGTTACCGAGTTTGGCGTAGCATATTTATTCGGGAAAAATTTGAGACAACGTGCCAAAGCATTAATTTCAATTGCACACCCCGATGACCGAGAAAACCTCGAAAAAAACTGTTTTGAACGGTTCGGGGTGTAGAGTTGAATTTGAAAAAATTAATTGGTATAAACCTAAATAATTTTTCTAATTACGGTACAATACGATAAATCATTCTTGGGAATGGAATTACTTCGCGGATATGTTCTGCTCCCGTTATCCATTTTACGGTACGTTCTACACCCAACCCAAAGCCACTATGCGGCACACTACCATATTTGCGTAAATCTAAATACCATTGAAATGCTTCTTGAGGCAGATTCTCGTGGAGAATTCGCTCCAAAAGTAAATCGTGGTCATCTTCACGCTGACTTCCACCGATAATTTCGCCTGCACCTTCAGGAGCGAGCATATCCATTGCTAAGGCGCACTTCGTATTTTCAGGGTCACGTTTCATATAGAATGCTTTTACTTCCGACGGATAACGGTGAATTATACACGGCTTATCAAATTGTTGCATAATTGCCTCCTCTTGGGGTGCACCGAAATCTTCGCCCCACGGAAAATCAATCTGAATTTCGGAACCATCAGGTTGTTTTTTATTCAATTTCACATTGTTTTTATTAAGCCATTCAACTGCTTCGGTATAGCTCATCCGATAAAATGGACGGCGAACGGCTTCAAGTTTAGATACATCACGACCAAGCGTAGCAAGTTCTTTTGGGCATGTTTTAAGCACATATTGAACAATGTATTCTACCATATCCTCTGCCAAATCCATATCGTCATTCAAGTCAAAAAACGCCATTTCCGGCTCGACCATCCAGAATTCTGTAAGGTGACGACGAGTCTTAGAGCGTTCAGCTCGAAACGTTGGTCCAAATGTATAAACGCGACCTAAAGACATTGCACTTGCTTCGGCATACAATTGCCCCGACTGCGAAAGATATGCCTTGCCTAAATCAAAATATTCTGTTTCAAAAAGTGTCGAAGTTCCTTCGCAAGCATTCGGAGTAAGAAGCGGTGAATCCATAAGCCGGAAACCATTACCATCAAAAAAATCACGGATTGCTTTGATAACAGCAGAACGAACCCGCATAATTGCGTGCTGGCGCGAGGAGCGCAACCACAAATGTCGGTGTTCCATCAAAAACTCAGTACCATGTTCTTTTGGAGTAATCGGATAATCTTTGGATATTGAATAGATTTTAATATCAGTTACATCAATTTCAAATCCGCCTGGTGCACGTTCTTCGGCACGAACAGTACCGCTGATTGAAACAGCAGATTCTTGTGTCAATTCTTGTGCATTTGCAAATACTTCCTCGGAAACATTTGATTTAAATACTACACATTGACAAACTCCACTTCCGTCACGGAGTTTGATAAATTGTAATTTTCCTTTGCCTGTGCGGTCATAAACCCATCCACGGAGAGTTACGTGCTGACCGACAACTTGAGCAAGATTTTCGATAGTTTGGTATGATTTATAAGGAGACATAGTTTTATTAAATTATGAGTTAAGAATTTATAGATTTGATTAGTTGAGTCAGAGTAAAGTAAGTCTTAGAAAGTACAAAAATATGATAAATTACCTATTCTATCGGCATTAGTCAGAAATTCAAGGGAATTTTACTCCTTTGGACAGATTACTTTATGAGTATTAATATACAATTTCCCTTTGTACACGGGCACAAAGGGGAATCAAATGGTAAAGCGTAGAAAAATGTATGGTTTGTATTCGAGAAATAGTTCTATTCAAAAACTAAGTGGTATAAAATGTACCGTAGCTCTTTCAATTGAGCAAGTCGTTATTCATCAGTTGCTTCTTCATCTACGAGTTCATATTTATCAAATATAATATTGGTATTTGGCATATTTTTAAGGAGAGTAGTTATGTGGCAGAATTGTATTTTATTGCCTGAAATATCCAAAACTTTGAGATTCTTTAATGATAGAATTGATGTCGGAATTTCCTTGAGTTTATTGTTTGATACATCAAGCACTTCCAACTGTTTTAGTTCACCTATGTTTTGAGGAAGTGATTTAATTTTATTATCCGAACAGTTTAGTATTTTTAGTCCTTTTAAACCACTAATACCATTGTCTATAGTTGTAATTTTATTCTTTTTTAGATTCAAATATTTTAGCTTTGGAAATTGAGCAAAAATAGTTGGAAAGTCTTTTATTCGATTATTAACTGCACTGAAATTCTCCATGTTCATAGGTAAATCGTAAGGGATTTCTTTGAGTTTAGAATTATCAATATTAATAACTTTACCGTTGCCATAATTTTGTGTAGGTTTGTTTCCGGCTTTACCTTCGATAGATAGATTGTCATTTTCTATTTTGCTGTTAATTTCTTCGATATTTTGCATTAATTCAGAGAGTGCAAGTGGACTGCCGTCGGGCTGCTTGACCGATTTTTGGAAGCCAATAAGTGCTTGCTCCATATTATCTTTAGCAAGGGCTAACAGATAATCGGAATTATCACTGTAATTTCCGGAATTGACCATGTCACGATATAAATACCCCAAAAACTCACTCGCGGTAGCAGACCAATATCCATCCTTGGTAACTAAATTTTTTCCGCGTTCGAGATACTCTTCCGCTTTATCAAAATTGCCGGACTCACGGTACGTATTACCAAGTTTCAGATAGCGTTTGCCAAGCTCGTTTGCACTTGCGATACTGCAAATTGATAATAAAAGAACAATTATTGAAATACTGATTTTTTTCATTTTATTTCTCCCGATGCCCAAATTAAAGAATATTGAAACGTAAGCCCAAACTGAAGGTGCTGATTGTTGACTTGCCAATATTTACGTCTTGAATCGGGTCGGCAAATATCATGTCTCGCGTGGGGAATAATACACCAAAGTTAAAATATAAACTTGCCGGACTGATTGTAGTAAGTCGTGAAAAATTAAGTTCTAAATTGACCGACTGACCTTTGTAATCTGCTTTTGGCAATGATGTATTAGGCGAACTTGCACTGCCCCAATAATGCCCGACTCCAATTTTAATTCCTGCTTTAACAGGTTTTAATTCAATTACTTCCGGTAAATTTAAATTCACGCCGAATGAATAAATATTAGAGTTCCATTCACGCCAGCCGGAGTTCTGGTCTTCGGGTAACGGGTTGGATTTAATTTGTGGCATCAAATAAGCAAACCACAACTCAAAGTATTTACCATATTCATCAAGAGAATTTAAGTTGAGTTCGGCTTTGGCTCCGTACGAAATATCGGTCTGAATTCCGGAGGAACTAATCGAAGGAATGACAACTGAATTGGAAAGCATCAACGATGGGATAAAACTATTGTCCAATGCTCGTGCCATTGAGGAATTGGAGGAAAATCGAATCATGTAATATTTATATGACATCGAATCAAGTGCTTTTTTTAAGCTATCACAAAATTTGGCAATTTCATAAACTCGTTCGGTATAAACATCAGTATTCTGAGACTTTAACTCTAATTCATAATTCTTGATTCCAAGTGCAATATTCTTTGCTTTTTCTTCTTGCAATCGTTTTTCCAATTCATTGAGCTTTGCATGAACTTGGTCTTCGGATAATGCTTCTATTTGCAATTGCAATTTTAAGGCAATTCCGTAGAATTTTCTAAGGATTTTAATTTCTTGAGAAGTCATTTCTTCCATCGTCGGAGCAGCTAATTCCACTATAGGTTTAATATCCCAATATTTCAATTGAGCATCGAGAGTTGCTCCTATTTTGTAATAATCCAAAAGAAGTGAAGCATAGAGTTCTTCATTATCTTCATACTTTTCAAACTCTGCTTTTGATGGCATTCGAGGTAATTTCACCATTGGTTCTGCAGAAAACATCAATTGAGAAAGAAAAATGAAGGTAACTACTCCAATAGCTAATCGAAGTATGATTTGTTTGGATGTTTTGGTAACCATTTTATTTTACAGACAGTTGTTGTTACATATTTTATGCTTGGTTAGTTTATCAATTACTATGCCATAATAACTTCATTGATGAAGTCGAATGGAGATTAGATGAGTGCGCTAAAATTCCTGAATGCTCATAAAAAAAACATTAAAGTAAATAAATCGGTTATGAATCTGGTTGCATTTATGACTTGTATTTAAGATAT
>JAFDZU010000062.1:11563-12405 GCA_018266765.1 Bacteroidota bacterium | reverse complement strand
ACCAACTGAGCTATTCCCGCTTGCATTTTCAATTCCGCCGCAAAACTACAAAGTTTTCCACAATTTGTCAAAAATTATTTTATCGAGTCAATTGAACCGACGACGAAATTCATGAACACAAATATCTTTAACTTTTTTAAAATTAACTACTAAATGACTTTCAGCTTCGATTGATGTTACATCTTTGTCGGTGATTCCACATGGAATTATCATCTCAAATTCACGAATATCATTATTTACGTTTAGGGCAAATCCATGCGAGGTAATCCACCGCGAACAGTGAATTCCAATGGCGCAGACCTTTCGTTGTTGTTCAATCCACACTCCCGTCGAACCATCTACTCGCCCACCAACAACACCAAAATGTGCTATGGTTGCAATGATACATTCTTCAATTTCTCGCAGGAACCAATGTAAATCCTCGCGGTAATCTGTGAGTCGAAAAATCGGATAACCGACAAGTTGTCCCGGATTATGGAGCGTTACATCACCTCCACGGTTGATTGGAATAACACTTACATTGCGTTCGGCTAATTCATCCGTAGTAGCTACCACATTATCAATAGTTCCATTACGACCAATTGTGATAACCGTAGGGTGTTCGCAAAGGACGAGCGTGCTTGGTTTGTCTCCTTTAAGGACGTTATCGGCAAGAATTCGTTGCCGTTCCCATGCTTCGTTAAAGTCAATTAATCCCCACTCTTGAATTTCAATCATAAATTTTCATGTATTATTTTTGAAATTAACATTGCATTGTATGCCAAATTTAGTTCCTAATTAAAGCAAAGACAACTGTTTCACATGTAATTTCAACTATTCACTTACAAATTTACGAACTCTAT
>JAFDZU010000062.1:0-11429 GCA_018266765.1 Bacteroidota bacterium | reverse complement strand
TGAGGTTTCTTCCTGCATCTGCATACCAAACGGGAAATACCCGCTATAGCTTACCACTTCCGGCACAAAAGGATTATTTCCTGTTTTGGTCTTTTTATTTCCGAGCACTACGCGCACATTGCCGAGGTGGTCTTTGAATTCGTACATTTTCAAGCCAAGTGTGCGGGTAAATATCGTTTCGTCTGTCGGGGCTATGTTGTCGTTATTATTACGGGTTATGTTGGGTTTTGTCATGCCCACGCGGTCGCTTCCATATAACGGAACTTCTATTTCATTATACATGTTACCATCGGCTTTACTATATCAAACTTATGGGTAAATACGTTAAAATCTGTTTGGTAAAAATACAGACTACTACCATCTATACCTTTCTGAAAAAGAAGGGAATTCCAAAACTCTTTTTCTAATGGAGAATATTCAAATTTGTACCTATCTGCAATAATGCCATCTCCTTTAAAATAATTATAGTAATATCCACACACCTCATTTGCAGCGGATATCGGGTCATCAAAATTAGCCATTATTTTATTAAACGGTGTAAATGACCAAGTTGTATCGCCATTTTCTCGACTGCCTAAGATACAGGTACTAAAATATGGGTTTCGTTCTGCATTATTTTCATAAACCACTATTATTGAAAATATTTTAGTAGTATCAGGACTGCAAAGTACTTGCTTGATGATTATTCTATTTTTATCATAATCATGGGTTGCAAAACTCATTTTTTTTTGGTCGATTAATTGTTCAACTGCGGATACTACCAAATATTCTCCATATTCTTTTGTATGAGTACAGAGGTCAGTTGTATCTTGACTACAACCAGCTGAGTTAATAATTAATATTAATATAAATAATAGAGTTAAGTACTTCATAGTTTTCTTCAAATAATTTTTTGTCATTTAGGGGTAGTAGGTAAAATATTTCCTGATTTAGGAAGTTCATCCACTCGATTTTCAAAATCAAATAGATCATGTTCTTTCTTAGTATCTGGATTTATGATATTAAACTGAGCATTAGGAATACCGTTACTTCCTGGACGAGATCCTTTGAAATTATAATATGATGGTAGTCCTTCTACGCCACCACTACCTGCAACTTTATCCCCTTGATTTGAATATTGATACAATGGCACATCTCCAACTGCACTTTGATTCTCCGGTTGAAATGATGCCAGCCGCACATCCGATTCTATGGTAAATTTCCCTACTTCTGGATGTTCTGCTCCGTATTTCAGCAAACCCTGAATATACCCTTCTGCATACACACCGCCCATGCTGTGGGAAACTACTTTTACCGTCTCTATCATGTTCCCATTCTCATCACGTTTTAAGTTCTTTATCAAATCTGCAGCGGTCGCCATTCCCGTCAGGGCGGTTGTTACAACTGCCCGACAACACTTGCCTATTAAACGATTTCCCGTTCGTTGGGCTAATATAACCAACCTCCTTCACAACTTCGTATTACCACTAAACAATTCCCTACTCCTATTGCTTCGTTATTACTTGAATAAATCTCTTGTTACCCGATGTGAGTTCTATTCCATAAATGCCGGCGGGGAATTCAGAGAGTGATACTGTTGATGTACCTATTGGCAATGTTTGGCTGATAAGCGTCATTCCCAAAACAGTATAAACACGAAATTCTGCACCCGAAAACGGCACTTCAATCTGAATATCACCATCAGTCGGATTAGGATATATTCGGATTCCGTTATCAACTGCGAAATCATGTACCGATGTGGAAGTAACGGTAAACTCATCCGAAACAGAAGAACAAGAATTTGCATCGGCGATTGTTACCGTATAATTTCCAAGCTGATTGATTACCAAATATTGTTTGGTGGCATTTGGAATAATTACTGTATTTCGTTTCCATAGATAACTTGCCGCCGCAGTCGAAAATAACGTGTCTGCTCGTTGTATAACGGTCGGTTTAGGCGGTTTTGGATTGAATGAAATAACAGTTGGTGCAGATGTTCCCGTGCAGTTATTGGCATCTTTCACCGTAACCGAGTAAGAGCCGTTTGCAACAACTGCAATAGATTGCGAAGTTTCACCCGATGACCATTTATAGGTTGAATAGCCCGATGGTGCAGAAAGGAGTACAGTATCTCCTTCGCAATCGGATGCACCGCCTGTTTTGGTGATTACCGGCGTAAGAGTCGAACTGATAATTACAGGATAATTCGCTGATGCCAAACAGGTTGTAGCTGTTGCAGTTCGAGTAAGCGACACCGAACCCGATGCAGTTCCCCATAGAACGGTGATGCTGTTTGTTCCGTTTCCGCTTGTAATTGTTCCATTTGTTGCAGTCCATTGAAATGTACTTGGAGGAGTTGCAGGAACAGAATATACCGCAGTAGAATTATCACATAATGAATTAGGCCCGCTTATTACTACACTCGGTTTGGGATTGACGACCACATTCATCGGAGCAGATTGCGCTTTGCAATCATTGGCATTGCTGACGGTAACGCTGTAATTTCCTGCTTGCGTTACAGAAATAGTTTGAGTTGTAGCACCATTCGACCAAAGATATGATTTATATCCGCTTCCGGCATCAAGTATCGTATTATCGCCTTCGCAAAACGTCGTGGGTTTTTGGGAAGTAATTATCGGCGCAGGTCTTGGCTGAACGGTAACGGTAACGGGTGGCGACGTAGCTTCACAATCGTTTGTATTGACTACCTTTACTGTATAATTTCCGGCTTGTTCGACGGTAATTGTTCGCGAAGTTTGATTATTCGACCAAAGATATGATTTGTAATCTCCTGCATCAAGAATAGTGCTGTCACCAAAGCAAAAAGTAGTCGGACGAGTCGAAGTAATCGTGGGTGTAGGCAAAGGATTCACCGTTACTCGTACGGTATCATACGTTAGGCAACCACTAAAATCAGTTACGGTTAGTCTATAATCAGTCGTAACACTTGGCGAGGCAATCGGATTAGAACTTGCTGTTGAATTAAGTCCGGTAGCCGGAGACCACAAGTATGTATAAGGAGGTGTTCCTCCTGTAGCAGTCGGCGTTCCGCCAATTGTAGCGGACGAACCAATACATACAGATTTATCAACACCTGCATTTACAGTAGCGCGGGGAAACATCGTAATAACAACGGTATCGCGTTCCACACAATTATTGGCATCGGTAACAGTTAGAATATACGTTGTATTAACAGTAGGCGAAGCAATCGGATTGGACGAGGTAGGATTGTCCAATCCGGTAGTTGGAGTCCACGAATACGTATAAGGAGCTGTGCCTGTGCTTGCCGTCGGAGTGCCGCCAATACCGACACCACTGCCAAAACATACCGATTTGTCAATACCCGCATTAACCGTAGTGCGAGGGAATGGTGAGACAGTAACAGTTTTCTGACCAACGCAACCTTTTGCATCAAATACAGAAAGAGTGTACATAGTTGGAGTTGTAAATAATACAGTCAGAGTCGGGTTTGCTATTCCCACATTATCAAGATTCGTTGCCGGTGACCATAAGTACGTATAGGGTGGAGTTGTGCCGGAAGCAGTCGGCGCGCCGCCGAGTTGGGTAGTTCCTCTGTAGCATACGGTTCTATTCGCTCCTGCATCTACTGTCGGCAGAGCGTTCACCGTAATATAACTTGTTTTTGTTAAAGAATTAGAGCCACTTGCATTGGTTGCTGTAAGCTGAACCGAATATGTACCGGCTACTGTATAAGTATAACTCGAGTTTTGGGAAGTACTCGTAGCCGAGCCGTCGTTTTTGAAATCCCACAACCACGAAGTTGGACTATCTGCGCTTTGGTCGGTGAAATTTACGGTTAGAGGAACGCATCCTTGTAATGGAGTTGCTGTAAATGCGGCGGTCGGAGGAATTCCCACATCACACGTACCCGATGTGAGTTTTGTCATTGCGGTTGGGCCGCATGGTTTATTGTTAATGCTTCGAGCAATTACATCATTTCCACCACCAATATCACTCACCGTATTAAGAGTCCGAATATCTGAACCATTTGCCATAGCATAGTGCATTACTTTACCGTTGGCGATAATATGTCCGAGTTGGTGTCCGTGCCCAAGTTCATGAACAGCAACGGATTGGAAATCATATTTATTTCCTGAAGTTGCACCCGGCCCGAAGTTCCAGCCGCCGTTTGGTGCTGTTGCTTTGAAGACCAAATCTAATTCTTTCAACCGCCAATAAATCGTATTGCACCCTGTCCAATAGGTATAACACACTCCCAATACTCCTGTGCTGAGAGTACAATTATCATCGAATGTAACGATATTGATTCCGTCTGTTCCGTTGTTACAATTGATAGAACTAGTGCCGGTAGCAACCGCATAATTAACAAATGTATTGCAACGCCAAGTTTTTAGCGCGCGTTTGAAGGCAGTATTTGCATCGGTATTATTATTAAAAGCTGTGTTGAAAGTAAGAGAATAACCGCCATTACCATTCACATTCGCCAAATATGTTTGTTGGATTGCGTTGTTTGCATCGGTAATGTTAAATACTGAATAATCAACGGTTAATGTTCCGGCTGATGTGGATTGTGTTCCATCTACGCCCGTTACGCGAATTGTTCCTGTGCCTGATAATTCGGGAACTTTTACTTGAATTTGATTATCCGTCCACGCAACAATTTGATTGGCAGTTGCAGTCGAGTAACTCGCTCCGCCGTCGTCTGGATTTTTGAAGGCAACAGCCGCCGCGCCTGTGTATGAATTACCAAACCCCGAACCATTGATAGTCAGTGTTGTGCCTGTTCCTGCTGTAACGGTTGTCGGAGTAAATCCAGTGATATTTGCCGCGAGTGTGCGGGCTGATTTGTCGGTTACTTTAGTTTTAAAACTAAACTTCTGAATTTCGTGGTAGGAAGTTCCAAGCTGAGTAGTAATAATTGTAGTGAGAGAATTGATGCTCGAATAGTTTTTGAATAAATCAACAGCAGTATACGATTGTTCATCATACCAAATAATACATTGCCCCCAAGCAAATGGCTCTAATCCTATGAAATCATTGTTCTTGGTGTGTTCTTGCAGAAAGAACATACCCGTTTGTCCGATTGATAAATTCACCGAGGGAGATACTCTTACTGCTTCGTCTCCATAAAGTCCGCCTTCGGTTGTTATTTCAATTTGCTTAGGTTCTAATCCCGTAAATCCTTTAAAAATTTTATAAACTTCTACTGTCGAACGGGTGTAAATCATTCCTTGTGTTCCTGAAGGAAAACTTGTTTGGGAAATAATTTTTCCTTCGACAATTGCAGTAGCACCACCGATTCTCTCGGCAAGCGGAACAGGATATTGAACACATTGAGCAGTTGTACTAACCGTAGCAATAATGAAAACAACGAAAAGAATTATACTGTTTTTCATGGAATCACCCCGCTGAATAAAAGATTAAAATCAAGAAGTATGCTAATTTACGTAAAATCTCAGAGAAATAGAACTGTAAATTATATTACATATCAGTACTTAAGAATCAAGGTCTTAAATAGTTACACCGAATAGTACCCGAGATGAGAATAAATAAGGAGGATGTTTTAAGGGCAGGTAGGGTTTTTTATAGGTTTCAATCTTCCAATGATAATGTGAAAAGCAGGAATTAAAGACTCGTCAAATACCAAACCAAGAGTGAGCCAAAGAAATAGACAAATAGCAATATCGCTGTTACAAAAACAATAGCAATTAAACTATAGATACTAATTTTTCTTATTGTTGTTCTGTTTATTCCATTCTCATTGATAAAACGAATAACAGAAATAATAAATAGAATCCCAAACCACCCTGTAAGTATAGCAATAGTGATGACGCAAAAAGAAAAAAACAGATCGGATATTACACCTATAGTGTAGAGTGTTCCTGATATAATATAGATAACCAAAGGAATACTTTGTAGTAAAAGCAGCTCATTTGGTAATAAATGATTGAGAGTTGAAAGAATGAAACCAATTCGAGGTTTTTTCATTTTTTAAGCTGCCAATTTTACAATCCGATTGGTTGATGTTTCAGACAAGACTGAAATATGAAACCTCATAATTTTACTATATCATCAATTATTACTTGCAATGCATTTTAAGTTGAATTTTACTTCCGTATTCTCTAAATTGTTATCGTCGACATGAACTAACAAACGGGCTACTTACTCATTGTTCATTTATTATCATATGTACTATACAGACTACTTTCTTTCATTCGGTATCCACGGCACATCCTCAACTCCGTCGAGAAAGTTTGCCATGCGTGCTGTTACAAAAAGAAAATCTGAAAGCCGATTCAAAAATTGAACAGCAAAACTGCCGATATTCTCGGAATGAGAAAGCTCAACTGCCGCTCGCTCTGCCCTTCGACACACAGTTCTGGCATGATGGAGGTGAGCTGCAAGAGGAGTACCACCGGGCAGAATAAAATTTTTCAATTCGGGCAGTTCTTCTTGAAATTCATCAATTAAATGTTCGAGCCATTCCACATGCTCCGATTCGATGCGCGGAATATTATATTTTGCAGGTGGTTCGAGCGGAGTTGCTAAATCACTTCCAACGGTAAACAGCAGAGAAGATAAATGCTCAAGAGGATGTTTCAAGCGATGAGTGGGATTATGCGTAAGCGCAATTCCAACAACAGCATTGAGTTCATCTACTGTACCATAAGCAGTAATTCGTAAGGCGTATTTTGCTACTCGCTGTCCGCCAAAAAGTCCGGTAGTGCCGTCATCACCTGTTTTTGTGTAAATTTTCATAATTGTGTTGATAATAAAATTACGGTGCAGGTTCTTGTGCTTGTCCGACGGTAGCTACCTGCGCGTCGAGCATCAACAGTCCACTCATATCACTACCAATCATTTTCAATTTTTGGAGCACTCGATTAGCCATAGCTTCCTCTTCGCGCTGTTCGGTTACAAACCAATGCAAAAATACTTCGGTTGTGTAATCATCTACTTCGCGAGTTAATCGAACGATATTATTAATGCGTCCGGTAAGTTCACATTCATGAGAATAAACAGCTTCTACAGCTTCCAATGGTGAATTCCATTTTTGAGTCGGTGCGGGAATTTTACTCAGCACTACGTCACCGTTTCGCTCTAATATATAATTGTAAATCTTCATAGCATGGACGGTTTCTTCTTCGGCTTGGCGGCGAGTCCATTGCTCAAAACCTTCTAAATCAAGCCCGCTAAAATAGGATGCAACCGAGAGGTATAAATACCATGAGTAAAATTCACGGTTCATTTGCTCATTGAGCATCAATAATACTTTTTCGTTCATCATTCCACATCTTTCTAAAATTAATAAATAGTTTTAAAATACTTTTTATGAGACACAAATATTATAATTCACCGAAACCACTCTCAAAAAGAGCTTTGAGTTCTGTCATTGCATCTTGTTCGTCTGTACCTTCGGTAGTAAGGATGAGTTCACTTCCTTGTTCGGCGGCGAGAGTCATCACTCCGATAATACTTTTGGCGTTAATATCATAACCGTCACGATTTAGATAAATATCCGATTTGAATTTTGCAGCTAACTTAACGAGCATTGCCGCAGGGCGTGTATGGAGTCCGGCACGATTGAGAACAGTCAGTGTTTCTTGAATCATAATTATACAGGGAGTGTCGAAATATTACCTGAAAAGATACGCATTCACTACGTTCCCGATGCGGCTTTTGAGATTCGATTCATCAGTGCAACGTTATTTTGCACAGTATCAGAACACAAGATAAGAATTTCTCGGAAATTTTCAGCATCTGCAAGACGAAAATCACTATAAATCGTTGTTGGACTCAAAAGATACACTTGACTTTGTAATTCCGGTGGCGCTTTCTCATTGGATAAAATCATCCGTTTAGGGTTTGGGTTTTTATGAACTTCCTCCAAAATTTCCGACCATGAAGCCATCAATTTTACCGTAGCTTGTGGCGCGTAATGTCTGTATTTCATTCCCGGAGCAATCGGTTGAGTTGTTTCTTGACCGGAATATATTGCCACATTTTTGCCTAATACACGTTCAATCTCTTCTTGGGTAATTACGCCCGGACGAACAATCATAGGAGTTTCACCAAGAATATTCACAATTGTAGATTCAATTCCTACACTGCATTTACCGCCATCAACAACTGCGGCAATTTTTCCGTTCAAATCATCCAAAACATGCTGTGCAGAAGTGGGACTTGGCTTCCCCGAACGATTAGCCGACGGTGCAACAAGCGGCTCGCCGGTTGCCGTAATAATCCCGAGAGCAATATCGTGTGCCGGCATCCTCACGGCAATTGTATCAAGTCCTGCCGAAACGATTGCCGGAACGTCCGAATGCCGCCGCAAAATTATAGTAAGCGCACCCGGAAAAAAACTCTCTGCTAATCGGTAAAACTCATCAGGAATATCTCGAGCAACTCTCGAAACATCATGTGTTTCCGCAATATGAACTATTAAAGGATTATCCTGCGGGCGACCTTTTGCCGTGTAAATTTTGCGAACAGCACCTTCATTAAATACACACGCACCAAGACCATATACAGTTTCAGTCGGAAAGCCCACCACCTCACCGGCTCGTAATAACTCAGCCGCTCGCGCAATTGCAATTTTCGGAGAAATACATGCATCTAATACTTCGGTTGTCATCAAAGGGATAATATATTGTTAGTCGTTCATACTGTTGTGACTTTAAATCACATTAATTTTTGGGATATATTGACTGACAGCATTGCGGCACATTGTTTGGAAAAGCATTTCACCGAGAATAATACTCCAATTACTTATTGACGAGCAACTCCATAATGAGTCATAATTCTCGTCCATATAATGTCAAATGGAATGAGTTCGTATGCTTCCAATGAATCTACATAGAAATTTTTATCTATTGGAGATAATGATTGAAACAACGATTTGGTTCGGTATGATGTGTTTATTGTTTCAAAGTTTTCAAATGCAAAATGCCGAATCATCGTAATAAATGTCTCAGTTCTCTGATTGGATTCTTGAAGCACGTACCTGCGTTTGTAACGGTCAAGTGCAACTACTTTTTCAGCAATAACTTCCGGTTCACTTTTTAATGCAAAAAGCAAAAGTAAATGTACGATATGGATTCCAAGATTAGCACCTGTTTTATCATTTGCAAGCGCAGTAATCTGAGTTGTTGATAACTTCCGCAGATATGTTAGTAGTTGTGGTCTTCGATAGTTTTCAGGTAACGTTTCCTCGGACTGAGTATAGAGAAAAAAGTAGATATATCCCTCTAAAACTAACCAATGCTCATTAAATTTCTCTACACCACCGCCACTTCTCATAAGCGATTTCTTAACAGAATTAAACAATTCTAATGCAGGTATTAATTGCCCGATACTCAAAAGTGCTTGGACTTCATAGCTTTTAAGAATCAACCAATTACTTGTTAGTTTAAGAAAAAAAGACTCACATTCTTTCGATAACTGTAAAAATGTTTGATACTCCCTGAGATGTAGGTAGCATTCAGCTTTCTCTAAGGTAAAAACAGCAATGAGATTCCCTGCAATATTGGGATTGTTTTTAAAATACTCGATAGCATCATCACAAACCGCAATTTTATCAGTAAACTGCCTTTGAATTTGGGCATACCACGACCGCAGTATAAAATAGCTGTATCTAATTTTAAAGGTATCAAAATTTTTGAGAAGTTCTTCAAATTGGTGAATACAATCGAGAATAAATGGTGCATTCTCGGGATGGTCTGAATTGACAACGGCATATTTAACCGATACCGATCCAAACAGTATTTCGGCATTAGTTTCGGCGTTGAGTTTTAGCTGGGCTTCTCGTAATTCTTGGCTTACAAGTTCATACTGTTGTTCATCGCCAATGCAAGCTACAATATGATTAAGAATAGCATACAGACATTCAATTTCAACGATAGTCAGATGATATTTTCTTGCTTTTTTAAGTAATTTTTGAGCAATGATAAACCCTGCATCATGCGCTCCATTTTCAATACATTGTTTCATCGCTGTTTGTTCGCGGTTACATTCATACATTTTTTGCCGCAATGTAGAAAATGTGGGTGGCTCAAAATTGATAAAAATTGCCGCATCATACAATTTATACCGTAGTCGCAGTTTAAGTTTTCTATAACGAACATCATCAGAGGAAGTGCCGTAGAGTTTCTGAGCCGCTACCTCGTCATCAGTAAATTCACCCGAAGCCAGCCCATTAAAAAAAGCAGTTATCATCGGAAATTCATCATCCGATAGGAAAGAATCCGGTCTTTTTACACCGAAAGATGCTATGAGTCGTGAAATTTCTATCAAATCATCCATAATTTACCTAAAAAGTCATGTCTCAAAAATCGCGTTTTTTCGATGATTTTTATTTTGCAAAAAATGATAGTTATCTTTTTGAATAATATAGCAGTTATCAAAAAACACAAAAAAAAGCGATCACGTAAAAATTTCGAGTTTTATACAAAAACCCATGTCTCAAAAACGACGAATTTGTCCAAGGAATTGATGATTATACCCTGTAATTTTGTTCCACAACTTAATTCAATGTATTTATCAAGTTTTTTTGGAGAAATGTTATGAATCTCATTTTAGCAATCCTGCTCTACTTCAACTCATTATCTACGGGGCAAACATACACGTGGGAAGAAATTCTTGCTTTAACGGCAAGCGAGCAACAGAACATCGAAAGTGTTCAACAAAACCAAGAGCAATTGCTTCAAATTCAACAAGAATTTGGAGAACAGGCAAATAGTTTAGTTATTAAGAATAGACCTGAAAATTATTAATAGTCTAACTAACATCAATTTACAATTTTTTTTTATTTATCTAAAGGATATTTACCATGGATTCATCATTTTTAATTCTGCTTATTAGCGGAAGAACCGAGCAAGTGAGAGCATCACGCTATGAACTAAACAAAGATCCGAATACCAAACGCTTGGTCTATAATTTCTATGCCGAAACAGATAAATCATCGCGCTGTTTCTTTGCATGTGAAGATATTATAGGCATCATTCCGGCTGATATGCGCTTGCAGGCATTTACAAATCAATGAGTTATCCATTACAATGATAATTCTTTTTATAATAGATGCTCTGAATAAAGCCGCCGAACGAAGTTCCCCTTCTCGGAACGCCGAGCGAGCCGCATCGCCCCAAACGACGGTGCGGCTTTGGTCGGTGGTGGAGTGTGATGTTTTGCAACAAATAAACACTCAGACAGACAAAGTTCCCCTTCTCGGAACGCCGAGCGAGCCGCACAAACTGAAATAGCAGTGCGGCTTGTACTCGGGGTAGCGAAAGTGTGTATAAAAAAATAGAGAGATTCTGCTTCAAGTAAGCGATTATCTGTCTAAAGAGGAGAGAAACATGCAAAAAATAGCCAGCAGTTTACATTAATTTAGATTGAAGTATCCTTATTACCAAGAAGGTTGATATGCGTAATTTTGTAGTCCATCATTCACACGCTCTGCTACGCTCTGC
>JAFDZU010000061.1 GCA_018266765.1 Bacteroidota bacterium | reverse complement strand
TTTGAGTTCTTCTGCTACTTCAGCAGGGAGGATGTTGAGGAGGAGAGCATCTGATTGCTTCTTGCCTTTTTTGATACGATTACGCTGAAACAAGAATAATCCTGAGAAAACGAGCATCACTCCGAAGCCGCCAATAAACCCATTACGAATGAGTTTTTGCTCGTGAAGTTCTCCCTCGTGCTGAATATCACGTTTATCCTGTTCATATTTCGTTTGAGTTTGAGAAATTTCTTTTGATTTTTCATTGCTAAACACGCTGTCTTTAAGTGCTGTATATATTTTATAATTCTCAAGAGATGATACGTGATTTCCAAGCAACTCATGGATTTCGCTTAATTGAAGGTAACAGAGAAACAGTGTATTAAGCTCTCCCAGTTCTTTGAATTTACTAATAGCTGTATAAGTATATTTTTCTGCATATTTCAGAGCTTCTTTTTTACTTGACGCTAATGACGGAACATTACCATTTAGAGAATCTTTCGCAATTGAAAGGTACACCACGCCTATAGATTTTATATTCAATGCTTCTTGTAGTGTAATTCCCAATTCAGAGTTCATCCTTCGGGCACGCAAAAGGTATTTGATTGCCTTTTCATATTCTGATTGCTTACAGTAAACGTCGCCCATATATCCAAGTATCGAGGCAATACCACTCTCCCGATGTTCCTGTTGATAACTTTGCAAAGCATTTGAATAATATTCCAACGCTTTTTCATAATTGTGTAATTGAAAATATATGTACCCGATATTACCGAGAACTAAACCATACGCTTTTCCTTTAGTCTCTTGAAACATCTTTAATGCACTAAAGTCAAGGTCAAGTGCCTTTGTATAATCGCTCTGACTCTCATACACATTTGCCATGTTGAGAAAAGTTGTTGCAATTGCAATTTTATCGCCCAATTGTTCATGTATTTTAAGCGATTTTGTCCACAGTTCAAGTGCCTTTGGATAGTCGGCAAGTGTGATATAATTACACGCTAAATTGCCAAAAGAATGGGCTATTCCTTGTTGCCATTGTAAGGACTTCGCAAGTTCTAATGCTTCGTTTCCATATTGAAGCCCAACTGCTGGATTAATCTCGTAGTAATAATAACACAGTGCGTTTAGCACATTAACACGGTTTGTGTCTTTATTAGTTTTAGGTAGTTCGTTGCGTAAAGAATCAATAATCGCCTGTCCCTCTTTAGGCGCACACATAGTATTTATAGTAACCGAACAAGTTTGTATGAGAGCAAGCAATATTATAATTTTATAATTCATTAGTGACTTTCAACATAATACATCTTTAATTTTCCCTTGTTCTTTGCATCAATTTCGCCGCGGTACTCGCATTTGAATATATCTTTCACAAGCGCATACGTCGTTTCAGAAATATTGATTTTTCCGGCTTCGGAATTCTGCTCCATCCTCGCCGCCGTATTCACCGTGTCTCCCCAAATATCATACGCGAATTTCTTCACACCAACGATTCCGGCGACCACGCTTCCGCTGTTGATACCAATGCGAACTTCAAATGTTTTTTCGCCAAGATTCTGATGGCGTTTCTCCATAAATTTTCGTATTTCAAGTGCCGCATTCACTACGTTTTCAGCGTGTTTTTCATCGGCAAGGGGAAGTCCGCAAACCGCGAGATACGCGTCGCCTATCGTCTTGATTTTTTCAATATTATACTTCCCACAAATTTCATCAAAACTCTTGAAACAGGCATGAAGTTCATCCACAAGTTCCTGCGGAGAAAGTTGCTCACTGACGGTGGTAAATGATTTGAAATCCGTGAATAACACCGTAACATTGTCGAAGTGTTTTGCATCGGCAGAGCCCTTGTTTTTGAGTTCTTCGGCTACTTCGGCAGGGAGGATATTGAGGAGTAAATTCTCGCTTTTGGCTTTTTCATTGGAAATTCTGTTTCTTTGAAAGAAAAAAACAACAGCAAACAGGAGCATAACTCCAAAGCCAGCGATAAATCCATTTCGAACGAATTTCTGCCTGTCCAATTCCCGTTGATTGTTTTCATGAGCAATATCAATCAGTACTTTTGTGCGCGCTTTTTCTGTTGCATAATTTTGATTGTCTTGTAATAAATTAGTACTATCCTGATATTTTGATATGAACTTATAACATTCTGCTACTTGCTTATACATACCGGCATGTGCATAGACAGTAGTGCCTAAAGTTCGCAATTGGTAGAGAATATTGGGGGGAGTCAAAAGCAGATTATTGGTGGATAAAGCAAAGTCCAGCATTTTAACTGCTGTGCTGATATCTCCGAAATAATCGTAAGCACTAACCCAAGGGATAAAATGTTGTTCTGGGATTAACTCTCCCTTCCATCTGATATGGTAAGCCGATAAGTGAGGTCTGTATAAGGAATCTTTAAGCATTTTTTTATTATATAGTTGCAACTCATAATTATAAGCTTTTGCATAGACACGCCTCCCTAATTCAAGATAGTAAAAGGTACTGTCTTTATTATTAATTTGTCGGTAATAGTCAGCTAAATGTTGTGAAAATCTCATTGAATAGTTGTAAAAATCCGGCGTATCGTGATTGTAATTTTGCTCGTAAAAGTATAGTCCGGCATTGGCAACTTCAATAGCTTTCTCGTATTTTTTACGCCGCGCCAATGCAAAAGAATAAACAATAGCCCTTTCTTCAAAACTCATGGGTTTCTGCAATTCCGGGTTTTTTATGAGTGCATCGAATGCAATTTTTAAGTGATAAATAGCTTTGTCATGCAATGCGTCTACTTGATATATATTCGCATATGAGGATAACATATATCCGTAACCATAGTGATATTCAACAATCCCATCAACATTTCCTATTTTGTCAATTATTGGAATTGCTTTAGCCATATTCTCAACGGCATCTTCAAATAATGTTAAATGAAAAAAACTGAATGCTATGGCTTTATAAGAAAGCGCTAAAAGAGCATTATTGCCTATATTTTGGGCATAGGCAATAGATTTTTCACGAACAAGCACCATCTCTCCTACATCTTGACGGGAGGTGAAACCATCATCAAAAAAATGGATCACAATATTTTGCTCACGGGCTGTTTGTAAGGTTGATGCTAAATCCAGTGCTTTTTGGTACATATAAAGAAATTCGGATTTAGAGAACTTCTTCCAGTCCCAATTTCTTATGGCATGCAAACTATCAGCAATTATCTGTACGTCAGTAGTTTTGAATTGTAATATTCTGTCAAATTCTGAAATCTGTCCGGAAACAGAAGGGGATAATTGTGCTGAAGTATCAACTGACAACCAACAGATTAACAGTATTATTAATTGCTTCATTTCTTAACAAAAAAATTAATTTGCAAAATTCTGTAAATTACTATTAACAAAATACATTTTCAGTTTGCCCTTGTTTTTCGCGTCAATTTCACCGCGGAATTCACAGGGGAATTTCCCCTTTATTATTTCATACGTTGTCTCGGAAATGTTGATTTTCCCGGCTTCGGAATGCTGCTCCATACGCGCTGCAGTATTGACCGTATCACCCCAAATATCATAGGCGAATTTCTTCAAGCCGACGATTCCTGCAACCACGCTTCCGGAATTAATTCCAATACGTACTTCAAAAGTCTTTTCGCCAAGATTCTGACGCCGTTTTTCCATAAATTCTCTAATTTCAAGAGCGGCATTTACCACGTTTTCCGCGTGTTTGTAATCAGCAACAGGGAGACCGCAAACGGCTAAATAAGCATCGCCGATGGTTTTGATTTTCTCGATGTTGTATTTGGTGATTATTTCATCAAAACTTTTAAAACATTCATGTAATTCATCTACCAATTCTTGTGGAGTAAGTTGCTCGCTTACGGTGGTAAATGATTTGAAATCAGTGAAAAGCACCGTTACATTGTCGAAGTGTTTTGCATCTGCCCTACCTTTTTCTTTGAGTTCTTCCGCTACTTCGGCAGGGAGAATGTTGAGGAGAAGATTCTCGCTTCTCTGCTTCTCTTTTCGTGTCATATTCCTTTGGCGATATACAACGAACAAGAAAATGAAACTACCAACCAAAGCTGTTACAACTGAGTTACGGATATTATTCTGGACAATTTCTCTCTTCTCATTAATAGCTTGAATTGAATCCTTCTCTTTATCAAATGACGACTGCATTAAGAGGAGCGTTAGTCGCTTTGCTTTTTCTTTCTCTGCTGCGCTTTCGTCAGTCGTATCTTTTAATGCGACAGACTCCACGTGGCTTTGCCAGGCAGCGCGTAAATTCCCTTGTTTCCCATAAATATCAGCAAGGATTTCAAGTGATTCTCTTTTCAAATCAGGTCGGTCAACCCTGTCTGCAAACACAATGGCTTGTTTGAGATGCGGCATTGCTTCCGGAAGATTGTTCTGCTTGTGATAGACCTTCCCGATATTGAGATGAATCTGCGATGAACAATGTTCATTCGGAAACTTTTTCTCATCCGCTAAAACCATCTGATAATAACGCATGGCTTCCGGGTAGTTGTTCAACTTATAGTACATATCCCCGATGGTAGCATTTTCAGGTGTAAAGGAGTTACCATATAGTTCCTGGTTTAGTTTCAGGAGTTCCTGGTTTACATCAATCACCTTGTTATACTGTTTCAGCCCTTGATACATACCGCTCAGAGAGCCGAGGTTATAACTCAGAAATACTTTATTACCAATTTCCGTGTTAATCTTTTTTGCCTTGTTGAAATTCTCCAATGCTTCTTGTGTATTGCCTGCACCGGCATAGACCAACCCCATATTGTGGTAGATAGCCGCCATCATGCGCTTGCTTCCGCCTGATTCACAATACTGCAAGGAAGTTTGATAATAGGAAAGACTACGTGCGTCATCTCCTTTTGCACCATAATGCAGTGCAAGATTATTGTAGCTTGAAGCTATTCCGTCAGCATCATGTAGCTCTAACCGTAACTTCAAAGATTGGTTGTAATAGCTTTCCGCTTCTTTGAATTTTGCTTCTCTGAAAAAATATAGACCATAATCATTGTATCCATGAGCGATGCCTTTCTTGAAACCAATTCGTTCCGAAAGTTCAAGGCATTGTTTAGCATATTCCAATCCTTTTTCTTTGTCAAAATCGCGGAACTCTCTGTTAAGATCGTTCAGTAAAAGAGTTTTTGTGGTGTCCATCATAGGCTGAGCATTTGCGCCCAAAGCTTTTTTCCACGCTTCGTACTTCCGAAGCTCATTATTGAGCGAATCAATTTTTGGTTGATTCTGTGCGAAGGCAATTACAGGTACACAAAAAATGAGGAGAATAGTTACGCTATTCATACATTTCCCTCCACAAAATACATCTTCAACTTCCCTTTGTTCTTCGCATCAATCTCACCGCGATACTCGCACGTAAATTTATCCTTCACAAGCGCATACGTCGTCTCGGATACATTGATTTTCCCCGCCTCGGAATTCTGCTCCATTCGCGCCGCCGTATTCACGGTATCGCCCCAAATGTCGTAGGCGAATTTCTTCAAGCCGACAATTCCTGCAACCACGCTGCCCGAATTTATGCCAATACGTACTTCAAAAGTCTTTTTGCCAAGATTCTGACGCCGTTTTTCCATAAATTCTCTAATTTCAAGAGCGGCATTTACCACATTCTCAGCATGTTTTTCATTTGCAATCGGTAGACCACACACCGCCAAATAAGCGTCGCCGATGGTCTTGATTTTTTCGATGTTGTATTTCCCGCATATTTCATCAAACCCCTTAAAACAAGCATGAAGTTCATTCACAAGTTCCTGAGGAGATAATTGCTCACTGACGGTGGTAAATGATTTAAAATCAGTAAATAACACCGTAACATTGTCGAAATGCTTGGCGTCAGCGGTGCCTTTTTCTTTAAGCTCGTCGGCTACTTCGGCGGGGAGGATGTTGAGGAGTAAGTTGTCGCTTCGTTGCTTCTCTTTACGAGTTGTATTACGCTGGCGATAGACAACGATTAGGAATACTACCGCGCCTAATAATCCGGCTACCATAGAATTACGGATAACAAGTTGCCGGGCGTCCTTTTTGTCCTGGTCGGCTTGTGTCGAGTCACGCTGCTTGTCGAACGATGACTGCATGAGCAAATGGGTTAGTTTATTTACTCTTTCTTTGTCAATCGCGCTGTTATCCGTGGTATCTTTTAATGCCACAGATTCTGTGTGACTTTGCCATGCTGCTCGAAAATTCCCTTGTTTCCCATAGATATCAGCAAGAATTTCAAGCGATTCACTTCGTAAATCAGAACGCTTGACCTGGTCAGAAATCATAATCGCATGTTTCAGATGAGATATAGCTTTCTGATTGTTGTTTTGTTTATGATATACTTTCCCCAAATTGAGATGGATCTGAGATTGCCAAGCAGTATCTTGAAAATGTATCGCCTCTTCTAGCGCGGTTTGATTATACCGTATCGCTTCGGTGTAGATCCCCAGATTATAGTACATATTTCCGATGGTAGCATTTTCTATAGACAGGTGTTGTCGCTTGAACTCTTTGTTTACATCCAACAGTTCTTTATTTACCGCAATTACCTGTTTGTACTGCTTCATATCTACATACACTCCGCTGAGCGCCGTTAAATTATAGTTCAGAAATATTTTGTTACCTATTTCTGCATTGATTTTTTTTGCTTTGGTGAAACTCTCTGCAGCCTCCGGCAAGTTGCCCGCTTCGGTATATAGCATCCCCATATTGTGGTAGGTAGCAGCCATCATGCGCTTGCTTCCATTTGCCTCACTATACCGTAAGGAGGTATAGTAATACGAAAGACCGTGTGCATCATCGCCTTTTGCTCGAAACAGCAGCCCCAGATTATTATAGCATGCACTAACCCCGTCAACGTCGTTTATCTCTAACCTCAACGTCAGTGATTGATTATAGCACGTTTCTGCTTCTTTATATTTTGCTTTCCCATAATAATACAGTCCTAAATCATTATACCCGTGAGCAATACCTTTCTTATACCCGAGACGTGTCGAAATTTCAAGGCACTCTTTGGCATAGCCCACTGCTTCTTCCAAGTCAAACTCTCGTATTTCTCTGTTTAGGTCGTTCAGCAAAAGTACCTTCGTGGTGTCCATCATCGCAGGTGCATTAGCGCCAAAGGATAGCTTCTTCGCTTCGTACTGCTGTAATGCATGATGCAGTGAATCAATCCTTGATTGATTCTGGGCATATGTATATGCAGATGTGAACAGTTTCAGCAGAAAAATCATGAGGAATATTTTCATCCTTTTTCCTCCACAAAATACATCTTCAGTTTCCCCTTGTTTTTTGCATCAATTTCCCCGCGAAATTCACACGTAAATTTATTCTTCACAAGCGCATACGTCGTTTCCGATATATTAATTTTCCTGGCTTCGGAGTTCTGTTCCATACGTGCTGCCGTATTGACCGTATCACCCCAAATATCATAGGCGAATTTCTTCACCCCGACGATGCCGGCGACGACACTTCCCGAATTAATACCAATCCGAATTTCAAAGGTTTTTGCACCCATTTCTTTGCTGCGATTTACCATAAATGCGCGAATTTCGAGTGCGGCGTTCACCACATTTTCCGCGTGTTTTTCATCGGCAAGCGGAAGCCCGCAAACAGCAAGATAAGCATCGCCAATCGTTTTGATTTTCTCAATGTTGTACTTCGTGATTATCTCATCAAAGGCTTTGAAACATGAGTGTAGTTCATCAACAAGTTCTTGTGGAGAGAGCTGTTCGCTAACATTTGTGAATGATTTGAAGTCGGTAAAGAGAACCGTAACATTATCATACTGCTTTGCATCCGCACTTCCTTTTTCTTTCAGTTCTTCGGCGACCTCGGAGGGAAGAATGTTCAGGAGGAGGTTCTCGCTTCGTTCTTTTTCTCTTTCAACGTTTAGTTTTTCTTTCTTTACTTTGTTGCGTTGCCGGACAACAACAAATAAAATAATTAGCGATCCGGCAAGTACTCCTGCAATCGAGTTGAGAATATTCATTTGCAGAATATCCTTTTTTTCCTGTTCGGCTTTTTCCCTTTCTTCCTTTTGGGAATACTCAAAACGTATTTTGGCTTTAGCAACATTCTGAACATTCTCATTGCTATTTATACTGTCACGAAGTGTAACATAGAGTCGGTAATGAGTGTATGCGTTTGCCAGATTTCCTGAAGCAGAATCTAACTGATACAAACGCTGATACACATTGCGCATAGCACCGGGTGCGCCAAGTTCTTTGCAAAGCCGGAGACAACTGTCTAAACAGATAGCCGCTTCCTTGAATTTCCTTTGCTGCGTATAACTCTTACCAAGGTGATTGTACGACCACGCTATACCGTTCTTATTCTTAATACTTCTGAGAACAGATAATGCTTTGTTCAAGGTGTCAAGCGCACGGGAATATATTTTTTGATTTGAAAGGACATTGCCAATTGAAACTAATGCCATTCCATAGTCGCGCGTATTACCTAACTCAAGAAAAATATTTGCTGCTTCAATAGAATTCCTCAATGACTCTTCTAAATTTCCTTTGTCACCCGCATATGCTGCAAGCATAGTGAGGTTTATTGCAAGCCATTCTCTATTGCCGGCTATTCTGTTGATATCCCGCGCCCGTTTTATGTAGTTGATTGCTTCCTCCTGATTCCCTGCATTCCCGTAGATAATACCGATATTGTGGTAAAGTCCTGCCGACTCAGAACTATCCTTGCGTCGATTACTTATCGCTAAACTTTCAAAGTCGTACTTCAACGCTTGTTCGAAATCTTTAAGATCAGCATAGACATATCCCAAAGCAAAAAGAGATGTTGCTATTTTAGCGTCATCGCCCGATTCACGCCGGTACTTCAACGATATCTTATTCCACTCAAGTGCTTCAAGATGTTTTCCTCTGTCGCTGCTGATATAACCCAATACATGGTAAGCATCTCCCATCCCCCTCAAATAGCCACATTTTTCCGATAGTACAATACATTGGTTGGCATACTCAATTGCCTTGTTCTGACTTGCCGCCCATAGAGCGGAATCCGGAACAAAACTCATAAACTCCCGGGCTAATGAGCAATACGTATCCGCCCGAACCGAATCGGGGATTGACTTTTTCAGCACCGCATTCAGGGAATCAACTTTATGTTTATTCGGCGCTTCAGCGTGTGTTTGTACCGTAACTATTATCAGCAACAGAAAAACAATATAAATCATATTTCCTCCACAAAATACATCTTTAATTTCCCTTTGTTTTTAGCATCAATTTCTCCACGATATTCACATATAAAGCTATCTTTGACAAGTTCATACGTTGTCTCGGATATATTGATTTTTCCAGCCTCCGAATTCTGCTCCATTCGCGCCGCCGTATTCACTGTATCGCCCCAAATATCATAGGCGAATTTCTTCACGCCGACTATGCCCGCAACCACGCTTCCACTGTTGATACCAATGCGAACTTCAAAGGTTTTTTCGCCAAGTTTCTGCCTGCGTTTCTCCATAAATTCTCGAATTTCCATCGCGGCATTCACAACATTTTCAGCGTGCATTTCATCAGCAAGTGGAAGTCCACAAACCGCGAGATATGCGTCGCCAATCGTTTTGATTTTTTCGATAGTATATTTTGTGATTATTTCATCGAATTGCTTGAAACAGGCGTGGAGTTCATTCACCAATTCCTGCGGGGAAAGTTGTTCGCTGACGGTGGTAAATGATTTAAAATCAGTAAATAACACCGTAACATTATCGAAGTGCTTGGCATCTGCTGTGCCTTTAGTTTTGAGCTCTTCGGCTACCTCGGCGGGGAGTATGTTCAGGAGGAGGTCTTCGCTACGTTTTTTCTCTTTGGAGATACGTTTTTTTTTACGGTTGTCTAAATATGCAAAGACAATCGCCATAGAAAAAGCTGTTAACAAGAAATATTTTTGCTGATTGCTTCTTTGTTTTTCAGCTTCTGTAACTGCATCACGTTTTTCTTGTTCGGCTTTCGTGGAATCCTGCTGTTTATCAAAGGCAGATTGCGATAATAATTGCGTCAGCTTGGCAACGTTGTTTTTGGCGACATCTATATCTTCCGTTTTTTCCCTGACTGCTTCATATTTATCATAATACTCACACGCTAATTTGTAATTCTTCATCTTCTTGTATATCACCCAAAGCTCTTGGTATATTATTTCGTGGCTGTCCAAGCCCTCTTCTTTGGAGGATTCCAACGTTATTTTCAGTGCTTTTTGCAGATTGCTAAGGGCTTCGTTTAATCTATTTTGCTTTTCATAGACAGTTCCAAATTTTATGAATGCAAATACAACGAAATCCTTATTCTTCGACTTGTTGGCAACAAATAAGACACTATCGTAATACTTCAATGCAGAAGGATAGTCTTGTAACGACTCATAGTTTCGTGCAATGTCCCTGTATATGAGTAGAGTTTGATGTTCACTACGATGAAGTTCCTGTCCTAAAGATAATGCTTCGAAATAATACAATAATGATTCAGAATATTTTTTCAGATTGAATTGCAATACTCCCAGATTTGTCAGATTGGCATTGAGATATACTTTATTTCCCATTTCCCGGTTGATTTTCATAGCTTTATTGTAGTTATCAAAAGCCGCAAGATGATTCCCCATGTCTTTGTAAATCGTCCCAATATTGTTGAGTAGTGCCGCCTTACTCAATCTGTTTTTACCCTTTTCGGCATATTCTAGTGCAATAAGATAGTTTCGCAGAGCTTCACCGGAATTTCCTTCCGAAAGATAGACAAGCCCGATATTATTATACGAACCGCTGATACCACCTATATCATTTATCTCAAACCGGATTTTCAGAACTTTTGCATTGCATTCTTTTGCTTTTACGTATTCACCTCTTTCTTTATAAAATACCCCAATATTATTATAGGCATTGGCGACTCCCTTTTTATAACCGATTTTTTCTGAAAGAGCAAGGCACTCCCTGGCATACGACAATTCTTTCTCCCAATCCACGGTGTAATACGCCCTACTAAGCAAATACAGAATATCCGCCTTTGTGGTATCTATCATTGGTGTAGCATTCGAGCCGAGCGATTTCTTCCACGCTTCATGCTTTTGGAGCGCAGTATTCAGAGAATCTATTTTATGTTGATCTTGAGCATAACCATTTGATGACACAAGAATTACAATTAACGATACAATGATTTTATTCATATTCAAGTTCTTATAATTATGAAAGATTCTCCACAAAATACATCTTCAACTTCCCTTTGTTCTTCGCATCAATTTCACCACGATATTCACATGGGAATTTCCCCTTAATTGATTCAAACGTCGTTTCGGAAATATTGATTTTTCCTGCTTCGGAATGTTGCTCCATTCTTGCCGCCGTATTTACCGTGTCGCCCCAAATGTCGTAGGCGAATTTCTTGACACCCACGATGCCCGCGACGACACTTCCACTATTAATTCCAATACGTATTTCAAAGGTTTTTTCGCCAAGCGATTGCCGCCGCGACTCCATAAATTCTCGTATTGCAAGTGCTGCGTTCACCACATTTTCAGCATGCTTTTCATCAGCGATAGGCAGTCCGCAAACTGCCAGATAGGCGTCGCCGATGGTCTTGATTTTCTCGATGTTGTATTTAGTGATAATCTCATCAAACACTTTGAAGCAGGCATGCAGTTCATCTACTAATTCTTGTGGTGTGAGTTGTTCGCTTACATTGGTGAACGATTTGAAATCTGTGAAGAGAACCGTTACGTTATCGAAATGTTTTGCTGCGGCTGTGCCCGTTGCTTTGAGTTCCTCGGCTACTTCGGCGGGGAGGATGTTGAGGAGGAGATTATCTGAGCGCTCCTTTTCCTTCTCCACATTCCTCTTTTCTTCTTTGACTTTATTACGCTGACGGTACACAACAAACAAAAAAATCAATGCTCCTGTTAACACACCGACTACTGAGTTGCGGATGTTTGCTTGCAGAATATCTTTTTTTTCCTGCTCGGCTTTTGCGGCGGCGTCTTTTTTATCAACGTCATATTTCATTACAGCGCCGGTGATTCTATTTAGGTTTTCTACGACTGCGTTCGAATCCTTATATGACGTGTATAATTCGTAATATTCATAAGCAATTTTGTAATTGCCCAATAATTTTTCAATCTCACTCTTTTGTTGGTACACATCAATTAATTCATTCTCTAACTTTTTGAATTTTATAATTGAACTATCTGTGTAGAGCTTGGCTTTTTGTAAGGCGCTCGCTCGGCTTCCCTTACATAGTATTTGCAACTGATCGGGAGCAGCGCCCTTTGCAAGAGCTAAATACGAACCTCCAAGTCCGAAATAGTCCCAGCCCCATATATAATCACTCTGCATTTTCCGGTTCAGCGCGACTGACTTAGAAAAATAAGCCATTGCATTCGGAAAATCGGATAGCTTGTAATAGGTAAGTGCTATGTTATTATATTGAGTGAGGATAGTGCCTTCATCATGTAATTCTTCGCCAAGTCGTAATGCTTGAAAATGAAGTTCGAGTGCTTTAGGGTATTGTTTCGCTAAATAGTATGCAAATCCTACGTTTATATACATTTGTTCAAGGTTTTCTTTCTGCCCGGATTCTTTAAACAGTTGTAATGCCTTCGCGCTGTATTCCACGGCTTTATCGTAATCGAACAATCTATGGTAAATACTCCCAATACCCCCAAGCATCGCAGCTTGTAATACTTTGTCACCAACTTCCTCTGCGTATTTTAGTACTTTTAAATTGAATTCCAGCGCTTTTGGATAATTTTTTGCATCAAGGTTGAGACCGGCTAACTGTTCTAAACACTGCCTGACAATAACGTTATCCTTCACTTCTTTTGCTGCCTGAACAGCTTGATTGTAATAGAGTTCGGCTGTTTTTGTATCCGGCGCATTAATGCCTAAACTCCTAAGCGCTGCGGCAATTCCCTTTCTATCATTTAACTCCCGGTACAGTTGTAATGCTTGCTCGAAGTGCTTCGTGGCATTTACCTTGTCGTCTGCTCCATGGTAACTACACGCTATCGCATAATGTGCTTTGGCAATACCGAATTTCCACGAGAGTTTTGTAGAAAGCTCCATCGCCTGCCACGCATATTTACGACAACTATCAAGACGACTAGTGTTTGCGGTTCTGTTTCTGTAATACTTATAGGAAAGTAATTGCAGAAGAAATGCTTTGTTCGTATCAGGCTTCGCCTTTGCAAGCTCAATGCGGAGCGAATCTATAATCTCACCATTCGTTTTTTGTGCAGAAAGCTCGGGAGTGCAGCAAAATGCTACTATGATTGCAAGAACAGCTGTTTTCATAATGTTACTCATTATTTCTCCACAAAATACATTTTTAATTTCCCCTTGTTTTTCGCATCAATTTCCCCGCGAAATTCACACGTAAATTTATTCTGGACAAGCGCATACGTCGTTTCAGAAATGTTAATTTTCCCGGCTTCGCTCTTCTGTTCCATTCTCGCTGCGGTATTAACGGTATCACCCCAAATATCATAGGCGAATTTCTTGA
>JAFDZU010000060.1 GCA_018266765.1 Bacteroidota bacterium | reverse complement strand
AATAATTCCTGTTCCACCATTATCTACAACAATAGGGTCAGTATTTCCACCTACGATTGCATTCATATCAAATGTTGATAATTCATCTAAAGTTACAAGGTCGAGTGTTAGGGTATTATTCATAATATTATAATAGTAAAAGATTTAAAATTCGTTAGAGTAATTAAAGAAAAGTTACGGACGGATACCGGTATCAAACCAAACTGCAGTAATAATTCCTGTTCCACCATTATCAACGACAATCGGGTCAGTATTTCCACCTAAAATTGCATTCATATCAAGTGTTGAGAGTTCTTCTACACTTACAAGGTCGAGGTTTAAGGCATTGTTCATATAAATTCTCCAAAAAATAAAGAGATAAATAAAAATAAAATATAATAATCTTTTTAAAATGTGTTTTTCAACACGTCAAAATCACGGAATAATCTTTAATATCGGCGAACTCCAAGCTCCAATTCCTGCTGAATTTACTGCCGCCACTTTAAACCAAAACTTTGTACCGCTCTCCAAATTGCCCATCAAATATTTTGCTTTCGTGCTTACTGCACCTGATGTCCAACTTGACGATGTGGGCGGGTCTGTGCTTCGTTCGATAATATAACTGCTCGAACCGCGCACTGTTTTCCATTTTAGCTCCACCATTCCCGGGTTTGCGCCTTCTGAAACCGTAAAATTTTGCGGTGCTTGAAGTAACCCAACTGTTCCCGCCTCCGAACGAACCTGCATGCCTGCGCTTAGAATCTTTGTTTCGTCCCCACCACTATTCAATTCTACATAATTTCTTGCTTGTTTAATTAAGTCCCTTAATTCTTTGCGCTTATTATCTAATGCTGACTGCTTTGTCTTTAATAATGATTTCAAATTTTCTATTTCTTGGCTCGCAGTATCAACCTCTGCCGCTTTTGCATTTAATGCTGACGGTGTTGGCATTGGCGTACTAAAATTTACATTGCTTGTTAATCCGTTTGCAATAGATTGCGCCACACCTGTAAGATCCTGAGCTGATATGCTGGCTACATCTAACTTAACTTTTGCCATTTCTTTCTTTTGTTTTTCTAAAATTTAATTTTGAATTCTTCTTGATACAAACTTACGAACTTTTTTAATACGATGCAAGAATTATTTTTATTTTTTGAAATATTTTTTCAAATATTAAATTTTATTTTTTCTGATTTTCAATTCTTCTTGGTACAAACTTACGAACTTTTTTAATACGATGCAAGAATTATTTTTATTTTTTGAAATATTTTTTTAGAAATTGTAAATTAATTACGAAATATAATAATTCAAAAACGACAAATTTGAATTCAAAATTTACAAATATGAACTCAAAAATAACAATTTCGAACTCAATTTTAATAAATATGAATTCAAAAATGATAAAACTGAATTCAAAATTATCAAAACTGAATTCAAAATTTACAAACATGAACCCTTTTTTTAGAGAATTGAATTCAAAATTTGAAAATATGAACTCTTTTTTGACAAAAAGAACTCAAAATCGATATATTTTTTCCGCATTATTGCATTAATGAATTCAAATATTTTTTAAAATGTGGCTTTTTTAGGGGGAATTCGCCATTTTTTAACAATTATTGTATTTGAAACACCTTTGCGTATTCTTTATTTGTCTTTACTACATTTTATTATCTTTGAAATATTTCTCAAAGATGTATTTTTGTAGCGATTATTTCCGATATCAAAATTTAAAATCACGATGAGTTACGTAGGACTAACGCCTAATCACACCCAAAATTGGGTAATTTTGTGATACTATGCAAGTAATTTTTAAAAGTTTTCCACATTTTTTTTGAATTTAATCACTAATAATACCATTCTGTAAGAGAACTTTTTACAAAATGTAGGACAAAGACGTATGAAGCAACATAAATTTCCTAAAATTATGGGGATAGTAAATGTAACCCCTGATTCCTTTTCTGATGGCGGATTATTTGTTCAGAAGGATACTGCGATAGAACATGCTATGCAATTAATTGCAGATGGAGCCGATATTTTAGATATTGGAGGCGAAAGTTCGCGTCCAAATGCTGATGAAATATCAATTGAAGAAGAAAAAAAGAGGGTGATTCCCGTGATTGAGGGGATAAGAAAGGTCAATTCTACAGTAAAAATCTCAATAGACACGGTTAAATATGACGTTGCAGTAGCCGCATTGGATGCAGGTGCGAATATTATCAATGATATTTCAGGACTTGGAACTGATATTCAATTGGCAACCCTCGCCGCTGTACATAATGCGGGGCTCATTATTATGCATATTCAGGGAACGCCACGCACAATGCAGATAAAACCAAGCTATAATAATGTTGCAGAGGATGTTTTTAGTGAGTTATCAGGGAAAATTGAGCTTGCGCGGTCACTCGGAGTAGCGAATGTTATGGCTGATGTCGGAATTGGCTTCGGGAAAACTGCCGAACACAACTGGTCACTGCTTAAAAATTTGAACAAATTTGAAAATTTAGGCGTTCCGATGGTTTTGGGAATATCGAGGAAATCATTCCTCGGGAAATTACTTGGGATAGAGCACCCAATTGAACGAGATGTTGCCACAGCTATGCTTCATGCTTTGCTGTTGGAGGAAACAATAGAAATAATCCGAGTGCACGAAGTAAAACAGATTGTAACGCTGAGAAAATTATGGGAAGTGTTGAGGAATGACTAAAATAGTGACCGAAAATTCTTAAAAATAAAGGGCAGAAATACGTTTCTGCCCTACTTTTTATAAATCATCATCTTCATCTGTATCATTAATATCCGGATCATCCGGCATTTGTTCTCTCATTCGATAACCAACGCCTCGTATTGATTGAAGGATACGTGGAGAACCAACTTTTTCAATTTTAGAGCGCAACCTTTTAATATAAACATCAATAATATTAGATTCCGTATCAAAATTATGCTTCCAAACATGTTGGGTTATCATGCTTCGGGAGACAATTCGATTTTTATTTCGCATTAGATATTCCAAAAGGGCGTACTCTTTTGTTGTCAGTTCAATTTCCTTATTCCAACGGAAACCAACGTGAGCTATCGTGTCTAAGGATAAATCTGCACAAACGAGTTTAGTAGTCTTTTCGGCGGATGAACGGCGCATAATCGAACGCAGTCGAGCGGCAAGTTCCTCAAAATGAAATGGTTTTGCTAAATAATCATCTGCACCAAGATCAAGCCCTGTTACGCGGTCTTCGGTTGTACCCCGTGCAGTAAGCATTAAAACCGGAACTGATTTGCCGGCGGCTCTTATATCTTTCAATACAGAAAAACCGTCTTTTTTGGGAAGCATAACGTCCAAAACTATCGCATCAAAGTGATTATTGATAGCCATATCAAGCCCCATTTCACCATCAGAGGCGGTTTCTACAATATAACGCTCTTCTTCAAGACCATTTTTAATAAAGCTGGCTACTTTTCGTTCGTCTTCAACAACTAATATTCTCATAAGATTACCAAAAAAAGTGATTACTAAAAGTAGTTTGTTGTTTTATTTCTTTTTTACAAATATTGGGTATACTTCACGAGTCCCGTTCGACATTTCGATACTTAAGTAATACATTCCGTTCGATGCTGTACCAAGTGATGTCGTTCCGTCCCAATGGTCACAATAAGCAATTCCTGTTAAGCGAGTTTGATTTCGTACAGGTTCAGCCACAAGCCGATTAGATTGGTCATAAACTCTTATCGTAACAGTTGTTTCTTGAGGTACAGAATATATAACCTGTGCTATTTCAAGCGGAGGAGCAAAAGGATTTGGTGAAACAAGCGAAATATATTTTACTTTTATATTCGAGATTAGTGTATCGGTACGGATACATCCTCTATCGCAACATAAACGAAGAATTGCGGCAGAATCGCTGAGATTAAGTGGAACATCCCACTCAAAACCATTATTTGCAAAAAGAATATCATCTACATGACGAAAAGTTTTGCCTGAATCAACCGAAACATAAACTCCAACGGTATCACATATAAGAGATGAAGGAATAGAAAGTGCATCCCATGTAATTTTACGAGACGGACAAGCAACCGTCGGCGGAGGATCAATAGAAACAGCGAATGGAGCCGGATGTACTTTAATAGGATAAATAGCAGAAGTATCTATCACTTTAATTCGGTTGCCAATTCCAATAACACGAAAACTGATAGAACTGTCTTTATGTGCAGAATCACAAGGAAAAATTGGCAGACAAGGTACACTTGTAGAAAACAAGAAAGGTGGCAACGATGTCACCATAGTTCCAAGGGTAATCCAAGATGAATCACCTTGATATTGAAGGATTAACGAATCCAAACAAGAGGCAATTCCTTTAATTTCAATCGGGTATCCTATATAAAACAGACTATCTTTAGCTGGCGATGAGATTACAACTTTTGGCTTCGGGAAGCGGAATATGGCCGATGAATCTTTAATATCTTTGCTGTTTGCACTTTGAATTATTAATCGTCCTTCGACACCAAGTCGAGAAGAATCAATTTTAAATGAATAAGTTAAAGTATCGGAAATATTCGAGAAGTTAAGCTTGAGTGTGTCTTTTTTATCAAGTCGGAGCGTGTCCTTATATCGTTGGAAGAAAATATGAACCTTATCCTGCCCTTTGAGAAGATTGGTCCATCGCACTGTTACGGAATCACCCAGACAATATTCTTGTGAAGGTATAAGTTGAATTTTCGGTTCTAATAATTGAAGTGAACCGGGAATCAATCGACCATATAAATACGTTCGATTAAGTGTAGTAATAACTATGTCATTAGCTCCATCTCCTTCGAGGTCAGCAACTTCAAGCGATGTAATCGTTTCATCGGGGAAATTAAGAACTTTAAGTGTGTCAAATGGATTACCGAGTCGTAATTCAGGAGTATTATAATCCCGTAAACGAAGTATATATACCGTCGAGCGGTCAACTACAAAAATTTCACTTTTTTCATCTACTCCCCCATCAAAATCATTAACAGCCGCTACCCAACCATTTATATGTGCAGAAACAATAGTATCAAATGCCGTGAGGAATGTACCTGGTTTATTGATTTTTTCAATTGGAGTACCTGTTCTCCATCGCAAAACATACAACCGACTCCCGGGGTATGCAAATTCTTTTGAACTTTGAGTTACCACAATTTCATTACCCGGATTATTTGGGTAATATGGTAATAACTCATTAGAAGAAATTCCGTCAACATTACCGACAGCTACCGACCAATAGTGATTAGAACTTCCATTAAAGGAAGGTGCGATAATATCATTTGGAGTTGTTACAGGGTCGCCTTGAGGGTTATATAAATGAAGCCGCGCACTACCGTGCGATGAGTCTATACCTTTATATTCTTCTGCAACTACTATATACCAATTCTCGGCATTGGCCGCTCCACCATCTGATAATTTCACATAATAAGGTCGAATAAGCGGACGGTTTCTCTCGGCATCGAGAAGCGAAGTAAGTTCTCTTGGTGCAATACCTTCGTTAATTTGCGAACCTTGAATATCAAAGGACATCAGATACGGGCGGTCTGCATAGGTCGAGACAGTAATCGGATTAGATAGTAATTCTGTAATTGAATTGCTTGGCATCACAGGAAGAGCCATTCCCAAACGCCCTCCGCCCAAACTTGCTATTGAAGGTGGGAATAATGAAATCTCAGGACCCAATGTAAGTCGTCTTTTATCGAGGTCTTTTACGTCAGGTAATGGGAATGTCGTGAAAATTGTAGATGTGTTAAATTGAGCAAGTCCACGATAATACGGTACATCACCTGTAATAACCGATGGAATAGCAGGTTTAGCCATATTAACAGCGGCATAGACAGTTGCCTGTCCGCCATTATTTCTCCCCAAAACAGGAGTAACACTTCCGAATAGATTTGGATTAAAATTCCCGACATTTATACTCATACGTTTTATAAGTATAACACTATCTTTAGTTTTATCAAACCCTGCAATGAATGAATAAATTAAACTGTCTTGCAGGTTTTCAGTTTCGAGAGTTTCCAATCCCATAACCACAGGTGCAGTAGTCGTAACAGTTGGTTCAATTGCATTGGAATCAAATAACATGGAAATGCCTCGAATAAACTTTGCATACGAGGGAAGTGGAGTACGAGTAAGGAGTTTACCGGAACCATCAATTACAACAATGTGGTCTTTAATCACCGCCGTCAATTCATTAGGCGACCAAAGAAATGTGGGAAGTATCTTTGGATTACTTTTAATATTTCCGATAAGCGGCTGAACATCACCCGAAATTTCTACAGTTGACCATTTGAGAACAAGAGAATCTATTGATTGCCGAAGCGAAGGAACGGGTTGAGAACGAGTTGCCTCCATATTTCCATTTGGATACAGCCAGTTAGCCGGACTTCCTGCTTGAGCGTTACTAATAGTAATACAAGCAACAAAGGCAAATAAATACACCGCAGATTTTAGAAAAAAACGAGCCGTCATTTGTTCTTTACGATAGGTAGGCAATTGTTTCTCCACTAAAATAATCAATTTTTGAAAGCTAATGCACAATTGTCGTGCCGTTGTTATTTTTCAGAATTACTTTTAGTATAAATTTATCTTGGTTGTAACAGTAAAATTCCTTAATTTAGATTTAATCTTAATAAGCATTACATCCAAAACTATAGCATTCAAAATGAAAACAATTATTCTGTTTTTTTTGATAATTGGTGTGACAACTAATATTTCAGCCCAGCAAAATCCACAGCAAACACCTTCTAATCCATTCTCTTACGAAGCGTACGGGATTGTGAATTATTATGGTTTCAAATGGCAAACTGACCCGCAAAGACGGAATAGAATTGACCCCGAACGATTTGCTTTTGAACCCAAATACCAACTAAATAAGAATATTGCTTTTGAAGCTGATATTGAATTTGAACATGGTGGAGCCGGAGCTACTATGGAGTTCGACAGGTTTGAGGAATTTGGCCAATATGAGCAATCTATAGAAAAAGGTGGTGAAGTAGTACTCGAAAAACTTGCCGTAAGAATTACATTGATTCCGGAATTAAATTTTCTTGTTGGGCATTTTTATTTGCCAATCGGATTTTATTCCGAACGCTATGAACCAAGTTATTTTTTTACAACAAATGTTTCCGAAACCGAAGCCGCACTTCTGCCGGTTGCATGGCATGAAAACGGAATCGAAGTGTATGGTCAAACCGGTAAACTCCGCTATCAATTACAACTAATCAATGGGTTAGATGCCACCGGGTTTAGCTCTGCAAATTGGATAAAACGGGGGTATCAATCACGTTTCGACTATGCCAATGCAGAAAACCTTGCGCTTGCGACCAATATACAATATAGACTATCGGACGGCTTTACGTTGGGTACAAGCGCATACTACGGCAATACTTCGGGCAATCGTCCAAAGCCCGATGTAACAATTCCGGCTCATGTTTTTATTGGAACACTTCAATCAGCTCTTGATGCAGGTGCTTTGCATATAAGAACATTGGCTCTGTATGGAATACTCGAAAATTCAGCCGCAATTTCACTTGCCAATAAAGGTTTGTCGAACGAACTCGGAGTAAAGCGAACTCCTGTAGGAAGTGTAGCGTTAGGTGCATTTATCGAAGCCGGATTTGATGTCTTTTCGTTGCTTACAAATTCGCCGTTAGCTCTTGGCGATTCTATTATGAAGCAAGAACTTCTCCCGTTTATGCGGTATGATTATTACGATTCTATGTTTAGAACCGAAGGAGATGTTATTGATAATCCACGCTGGGCTCGCAAGTCTATAACAGCCGGTATAAATTATAAATTCCACCCTCAAGTTGTTCTGAAAATTCAATTTAATCATCGTATTCTCGGTATTTCCCGCGATAACTTCGAGGACACATTTTCGACGGGAATCGGATTTGAACTATAAATTTTATCATTGTATTACTTTTCTCTATTTAATTATGAAAATCTCTTCAATATCTCTTACTGCTTTAATTATTATTGCAACGTTAATTACGACCGGATGCTCTACGAATCCAACAACGCCGAATACATCTGCAACTGATGTAAAAGAGGCACTCACCAATATTACAATCGGTGTCATTATACCGACATATAAGGATATGCTCGACCGAGCACAAATATTAGATTCTATAGTTTCACAATTTAAATCTTCCAAAACTGAAGATAATCTTAATGCGGCAAAACAGGCATGGCGAGATGCACGCCGTCCGTGGGAACAAAGCGAAGGGTTTTTATTCGGCCCTGTAGAGACGAAAGGAATAGACCCGAGGATTGATAGTTGGCCTCTGAATAAAATTGACCTCGATGGTGTTCTGGCAAGTTCCTCGCCACTCACCAAAGAAACTATTGACCAACTCGAATCAACCCAAAAAGGTTTCCATACTATCGAATATTTATTATTTGGTGCTAATAATTCCAAAACTGCGAAAGATTTTACAATTCGAGAAATTGATTATTTGGTCGCGACTACACAAAGTTTCAAAGCCGCAGTATTTGAATTATGGAAATCTTGGGATACTTCAGGAGATAATTTTGGGGCTAATTTTATCAATGCTGGTGTTACAGGAAGTAGTATTTACGTTTCCCAACATGCCGCTGTACAAGAGATTATCCAAGGAATGATTAATATTTGCGATGAAGTTGCCAACGGAAAAATTAATGAACCGTTCACCCTGCAAGACCGCCAAAGAGAAGAATCTCAATTTAGTGACAATTCCAATGCAGATTTTGCCGATAATATTCGAAGCGTGCGTAATGTCTATCATGGGGTCTATGGAAGTTTCTCCGGCAAAGGAATTTCATTCTTAGTTGCTGAAAAAAACGCTGAGCTTGATGCCCGATGCAAACGAGAAATAGATGCTGCTATTGAGACAATCGGTGCAATGCTTCCTTCGTTTGGACAAGCTATTTTTACGAATAAAGCAAATGTTCGAGCGGCGCAGGATGCAGTGTTGAAACTTAAAACGACGCTGAATGCCGATGTTATACCTCTTCTTATTGGAAATTAAACCACAAATTCTAAATTTCACAAAATGAACACAAAAACGATTCAACGAAAAATCCTAAAAAATTCTTGGAAAATATTTATAGTAATTTCCTTTTTTTACATGAGTTGCACCGATAATACAGCACCGGCAAATCCTGATGAAAATGATGCACTTTCGGGGGGAGCTACCACAATTTTTGATGCTACTTCCAAGGCATTTGCAAATCCTGCTCCAAATCTTAGCGCGCAAAGTTTTGAGCTTCATCAAGAAGGTGATGTTGCATTTGAAGCAAAATTCGTAACAGCTCCGGCTACAATAAATTCAGGTTTGGGGCCAATTTATAATAACATTGCCTGTGTAAGCTGTCATGCAAGCGACGGACGAGGCACGCCTCCAAATGAAGGAGAAGAATTAACTTCGATGCTTTTTCGGTTAAGTATTCCCGGTTTTGCTCCTGACGGCGGCCCTAATCCTGCACCCGGATTTGGCGGTCAGCTTCAGCCACGAGCTGTTATTGGTTCTGTCTCGGAAGGTAATGTGAGAATAACGTATAAAGAAATCCAAGGGGCTTTCCCCGATGGTGAAAAATACAGTTTGCGACAGCCGACATACACAATAATTAATCCCTATACTGCACTTCCTGCCGGACTTATGATATCCCCGCGAGTTGCGCCTCCGGTTTTTGGTCTTGGATTGCTCGAAGCTGTGCCGGAAAGTAGTATTCTTGCAATTGCCGATGAATCTGATGCAAATAAAGACGGGATTTCCGGAAGACCTAATTATGTATTTGATGTGACAAATAAACGTACTGCTCTCGGTCGCTTCGGGCTGAAATGTAATATGCCTAACCTCAGGCAACAAAATGCAGGTGCGTATAATGGTGATATGGGAATCACATCATCAGTTTTCCCTGATGAAAATTCAGTGGGGCAAGTTCAGGCAATTCCTGCTCATGCTGTCGAAGTTGATGATAAAACTCTTGATGCCGTCGTCCATTATACTCGAACTTTAGCTGTTCCCTCCCGTCGTAACACGAATGATGAAACGGTCAAACGCGGTAAGCAGCTTTTTATGCAAGCAAATTGTTTGGGCTGTCATACTCCCACACTAAAAACCGGAACAGTTGCGGATATTCCTGAAATTTCTAATCAAACTATTCATCCTTACACAGATTTATTGCTTCATGATATGGGCGATGAACTATCGGACGGACGACCTGATTATTTGGCTACCGCTAATGAATGGCGCACCTCACCGCTTTGGGGAATCGGCTTGACTGAGCTTGTGAACGGACATTCAAACTTTCTGCATGACGGGAGAGCCAGAAATTTTATAGAGGCAATTCTGTGGCATGGCGGTGAGGCATCCACATCACGCGAATATTTCAAAAAATTACCCCAAAGTGACCGTAAGGCAATTATAGCTTTTTTGAGGTCACTGTAACTGCCGACCGAACGGAGAAACTATTGGATGAAATATCAAGCAGGCGATTTATAGGTAAGTGTTTACGGTCAGTTGGTAACAACTGACCTGACGGGAAAAAAAGCAATAGAACAAGCATCAAAAAAATAGGAGTTAAAATGAAAATATTAACTGTATTGTTTATAGTTTTAATGGCGAATGAATGTTCAGCCAAAATTACAACATCTACAACATGTAAAATCGTTGGAACAAATCTAAATGTAACGACAATGTTCACTAATATTTCAAACAATGATGATTATGTATTATTAAACACTTGGAGTTTATTCTGTTATTCTGTAGGTTATATCGGATTAAGCCGACGAGACCCTAACGGTAATCCTATATTTATTATTCCTCAATCTTGGAATGAAGACAACAGTAGAATAGGATACGAATGTGAATTTTATAGTCCATCGCTAAAAAGTTCTCCTTGTTATTACTATGTTCCAAAACAGAGCAAGAGACGATTATCCTACACCATCACTTTTAAAAACGAGAAACGAATGCAGGCATATCTTGCTAACACAAAACTGGTATTATTTTATTGCTACCAAACAGCTGATGATTTAGATTCTGTAAGTTTAATTTTTGGATCAAGTTTTAACAAACATATAAATCGAAGTAAAGAATTAAATTTAGGGAATATTGCCCAAATAGATGTTGTGAAAAATACTCACCCTAATTCTTTTAATCCAGATTTGACTAAAGACATTACATATTGTGAGAACTCTGATACTATCACTGAATTACAAGCTGATGGTTTTGCAGAGTTACCTAAGAAAGCAACCGAATTAGAAATTATTAATCTGTTTATTCCAAAAAGGAAAAAGTAAGGGGTTTGTCCGAAATCCCCCTCTATGGAAGCGACCGCACGGGCATTGCAAAACCCAACATAACCCGTAATAATAACGACAACATAGCCCCGACAGACGAAACGATATTTACCCGCACACTTGGCTTGAAAATGTACGAATTAAAGGATCATTTAGGAAATGTGCGGGTTGTGCTCGGTGATAAGAAAACACGTGCTTCAAACAATTCTACTGTATTCGGATACAGAGTATTCTAACTCAATAGGATTTATTTATCAGAATATAACGAGAATTTTAAGCTTTACACCAAGGCAATCTCGGTTGTTTCACAACCGCCATCCGAAGAAATATTTGACTGTAAGCACAAGTCATAGTATTTTCGTACTCATAAGATTCATTCAACCTCACTCATTTATTTCCTTTAATCGATGAAATTTTACGGCAGTTTATTTATAATTTTTTGTTTGTTCGCGCTAACATTTGCTCCGACCTCGGCTCAAAAGCTGAATGATACTTATTCATTTCAACAGCAGTTTCATACGGGAGCTTTTATAGAAAACAAAGGTCAGTGGAATTCCACCGCTCAGTTTGGTACACGCTATCCAAATATGAATGCTTGGGTTACACCTTTTGGATTTGTATTTGATGTTTCTGTATTTTCACAACAAAGCGCATCTACTTCACTCAGCAATCGAGCACTATTAAACAATACTCAGAGAGCAAACAATCAAGAAATTCAAGGACAAGTAATTCGCATGGAGTTTATCGGTAGATTAGCTCCAAAATCTATCGGCGAAGGCGTTCGCGAGGGGGTTCATCACTATATTTCAGGGAATAATCCTGCTCAGTGGATACCAAATGTTCGATTATTCGAGACAGTTCGGGTAGATGAACTCTACGAAGGCGTAAGTATGCGTGTCTATTCGTATAACAATCAATTTCGTTATGATATACACTGCAGTCCGACGGCAAAAGTTGAAGAAATTTATTTTCGATTTGACGGTGCTTCAAGTATGAATATAACACCGAAAGGTGATATTGTGCTTGGTTCATCTGTTGGTAATGTGGTAATGGGTGCGCCGATTGCCTATCAGATGATAGACGGTAAAAAAATAAGTGTTGATTGTAAGTATAAACGTACAGGATATGACATAATCGGCTTTGAGTTTGGTGAGTATGATAAAACTTATGAATTAATTATAGACCCTCCGGTTTATTCGACCTTATTGGGTGGTAGTAATATTGATGACGGTATTGCAATTTCTGTAGATACAAATAAATCAGCATATATAACCGGCGAAACAAGTTCGTTGAATTTTCCCGTTACACCGGGTGCTTATAAAACCGCTTCACAATTAAAAAGCTGTTTTGTTAGTAAATTCACTCCGTCGGGAACGGGCTTGGTGTATTCTACTTATCTTGCCGGAGATACAAATGGTGCAACATCCGGCACCGGAATTTCAGCAGATGCTACGGGCAATGCCTACGTAACCGGATATACATCTTCAAAAGATTTTCCGACGACAGACGGCTCTAAACACCACAATGCCGATGCAGGATTTGATGCATTTGTCGTAAAATTAAAGCCGGACGGCTCAGGATTACTATATTCCACACTTATTGGCGGAAGAGGAACGGATTTCAGTAATTCATTAATAGTCAATTCATTAGGGGAAGTATTTTTTGGCGGTTCAACGGAGGCATACAGCCAGAAAAATGATTATCCCGTTACGGCAAATGCTTTCAGCAAAGTATGGAATGGCGGTTCGGTCGATGGTTTTGTAACAAAATTAGATGCTTCGGGAAAAATTGTCTACTCCACACTTATTGGTGGAAATGGGGATGACTATGTGCGTGGTATAACGGTTGATGGCAATGGTTCTGCTTATGTAACCGGCGAAACACAATCCACAGGCACATCGTTTCCAACTTCTCCTTTGGCAATTATGCGTACGTATCGTGGTGCATTCGATTGCTTTGTATCAAAATTTTCCCCAACAGGAGATTCTTTGTTGTATTCTACTCTTCTCGGTAATACGGGTGACGACCATGGAACTGCAATCGCAGTGGACTTCACGGGTAATGCGTATGTAACAGGATATACATCTTCTCCAAACTTCCAAATTACCATCTCTCCACTTGCATTTGATACATTATATAATGGAGGAGATGACGGATTTTTATTGAAATTAAACGCAACAGGCAGTCGCTTGGAATATTCTACTTTTTTGGGTGGAATTGGGGATGATTACTGCACAGGAGTTGCTATTGATGCGTGCGGTGCGGCGTATGTAACAGGATATACAAATTCTTCAAAGTTCCCGACAACATCAAATGGCATTGACTCTGTTCGGCATGGTTTGGCAGCTGATTGTTTTATTACTAAAGCAAATTCAACAGGTTCAGTCATAACGTATTCAACATTGGTAGGCGGGGCTTCTGCTGATAGAGCAAATGCAATTTTTGTGGATTCAACCGGTGCGGCATATATTACCGGAGTTACACAGTCGAAAGATTTTCCAACGACAGCAGGTGCTGTATTCGCAGGCAATCAAGATGCTTTTGTCAGTAAAATTCAAGTTGGAATCCTGCCGCTTTCGCCGCGGATTATTTCAGACGGGCCGCTTTCATTTTGCGAAGGAGGGTTCGTTACGCTCGAAGCGGAAGATAAATCGTATAGAACATATCAATGGTTTCTTAATGACAGTGCAATTGTCGGTGCAATTATCCCAAGAATTACTGCCGCCGACAGTGGTGTTTACAGATTAGATGTAACTGATGCAAGTGGCTGTATTGGAACGGGTAATATTCATGTTAGAGTTCGTCCTGTTCCCTCGCTTGATGCCGGGAATGATGTGCTGATGTGTCCCGATTCAACGGCACAACTTTCTGTTATTGTTAAAGATTCAATCAGTCGTTATAAATGGGTTCCAAATCTTGGTCTCAGTAGCGATACTGTTGCAAATCCAACCGCAAAACCACCTGTTAGTGTTACATATTTTGTGACTATTACAGATACCAACGGTTGTACAAATTCCGACTCGGTTCATGTTATTGTCCTCACTCCTGATATGATTACCCTCAGGTTGCCATCCGACACGCTTATTATCTGCCCGAATGATTCACTTTCAGCAACTATTACTGTGCATAATGCCGCTACGGTAGGACAAAAATTACGAATTGTAAGCAGTATGCCGGAATTTATCTCGCTGACTGATAGTTCAATTATTTCTGCACAAGATTCTATTTCGTTTAAAATTCAATTCAAAGGAAGCTCGAAAGACAGCTTGTATTCCGGTGTATTCACAATTCTTGATCAATGTAATAATCCTCATTTAGCAACTCTTAATGTTCAGGTAGGTAAGCCGCTTATCACTTTTACCCCAACTAAGGTTATAACTATTTGTCAATTCGATTCTACTACCCAACATCTCACAATTCATAACCGAAGCACAATTCAAGCGATACTTGGAATTAGCGGTGGAGGTGGGAAATTCTCTGTTTCTCCTACATCGGCTATCATTCCGGCGGGTGACTCTGCGGTTGTGAGTGTGTTTTTTGCCGGAGATATTGCCGGAATGTATTCGACAACATTATTTTGGACTGACCAATGCGGCAAAAAAGACTCTGCTTCACCTCGGATTATTGTAGAATCTATTCCACTAAAAGTGATGATGTCTTCTGTGTCATCTGCTGCTCAGAAAATAGGCGTAGAACGGCTCGTTGATATTTCAGTCGATAGTTTAAATGTTCTTAACCAATCTTCCAATAAGGAAATTACAGTCACTCTTCAACACGAGCAAACATCGCTTGTTTTTGATTCTATCATTGCTCCACAGTGCATTACAGATATAAAGAGATTCCCCGGCAAAACTATTATTACGCTTTTGAATTGCAGTACGAATTTGCAAAACCCAATTGCGACCGCGCGATACTCAACGGTTATCGGCTCGACACTCGCTCCAATTGTAAAACTAACGGAAGTTGCTACCGCCGACCGATGTATATCGGCAACAGCATCGGGCACAGATACGCTTAGGTTGCTTGCTTACGGTTGTGAAATTAAAACACTGAACGTTCAGTTTTTTACATCAGCACTGCGTAGCAATTTTCCAAACCCAACTTCGACAGTTTCTACTGTAGAATATGCTACAGTAGAGGAAGTGCCCGTAAAAATTACGCTGATGAATACACTTGGACAATCTGTCAAAACGATTATTGATATGCCTCACAAACCGGGTGTCTATCAAACTACATATTCGGTGGGTGAATTGCCCGAAGGTTTGTATTTCTTGGTGATGGAAGCCGGAATGTATCGTGATGCTAAATCAGTTGTCATTTCATCTGTAGGAAGATAGAGAGTTCGACTTTTGAGTTTATTTCAGTATAAGTACTTATACCACTATGACTGCATATCCACTTAGTTTTTGGGAGCACGAAAGTTTTTTGAGTCGAGATTTTATCATTATTGGTGGTGGAATTATCGGGCTTTCGACGGCGATTTCTCTCCATAAAACTGCGCCGAATGCTACAATTACTCTTCTCGAACGAGGAATTTTCCCGTCCGGTGCAAGTACCAAAAATGCCGGATTTGCTTGTTTCGGCAGTTTAACAGAAATTCTTTCGGATTGCAACCGCATCGGTAAAGATGCCACTTTGGCTATTATCGAAAAACGGTGGCGCGGTTTGGAAATTCTCCGTAAACGGCTTGGCGATAGTGCAATCGGCTATGAGCAATATGGCGGATATGAGTTGCTGTTCGACGAGCAGAAACAAGCCATTGAGCAAATTGACCAAGTAAATATGTTGCTACGACCTTTATTTGGTCAAAAAGTTTTTTCTCTGGATAATTCTCTGATTCGTGAATTTGGATTTGCACCGCATAAGATTCATTCACTGATAAAAAATCCGTTTGAAGGGCAAATTCATACAGGCAAGATGATGAAGTCGCTTACGCAGTACTCATCGGAACTGGGTATAGAAATTCTGACCGGAATAAACGTCCGAGAAATAATAGACGAAGGAAGTGTTGCACGTGTTCGATGTTCTCACTCTTCGGGAGATATTACCTTCCATACAGGGAAGGTGGCTGTTTGCACCAATGCATTAATTTCTGAACTCTTACCTGAATATACTATCAAGCCCGGACGCGGACAAGTGCTTATTACTTCACCAATTGCACTAAAATTCAAAGGTGTTTTTCATTTTGACGAAGGGTTCTTTTATTTCCGAAATGTTGGTAATCGGGTGCTGTTCGGCGGTGGTCGAAATATAGATTTTATGGGTGAAGAAACCACGGAATTGCAAACAACCAAACGCATTCAGGACAGATTGGAAGAACTCCTCTATTCAGTAATACTTCCCGATACTTCTTTTGAGATTGAACATCGTTGGGCAGGGATTATGGGTTTTAGTAATTCCAAACTCCCAATTGTTCAAAAATCTTCTGCGAATGTTGTTGTTGGCTTTGGTTGCAATGGTATGGGAATTGCATTAGGAAGCGAAACCGGACGTGAAACTGCACAGTTACTTCTGGAGTAGCATAATAAATCAATTCGGGAAGTCAAATATTCTACTTCTTTCCAACAATGGGAGAATTCTCAGGGCACCATTCGTTGAAGCATTTACCTGCTCATCAAATATTAAAAAATGAGATGAAATAAAACCCTCAAACTACAAAGCTCCGCGATTTCATTACATGAATATAAAGTGCAAGTCCGTTGTATTTCGTGCTTTTTACGTACTTTCTCAAAAAAAATTCGTAATTTTGCTATGCTTTAGCGTAAAAAAATGTAAATAATGCATTGATTGCCTATAATTGTAGGACGTATTATTTCTCGCTAAGCTGATATAATTCAACAATAAAAATTATTACGATAGAATATTTGTTCACATTCAAGGAACTATAAACGTGAGCGTTTTAGTTAATAAAGATACAAGAGTTTTGGTGCAGGGAATTACCGGCTCCGAAGGCACATACCACACTTCCCAAATGCTGGAATACGGTACAAATGTAGTTGGTGGTGTAACTCCGGGCAAAGCCGGATTGATGTATTCAGGCAAAGGCGACGATCAATTTACTCGTCCAATTTCAGTATTTAACACAGTAGCTGATGCAAAAGCAGCAACAAAAGCAAATGCAACGATAATTTTCGTTCCGGCTCCAATGGCGGCTGATGCTGTTTTAGAAGCTATAAGTGCGGAAATACCTTTGATTGTTTGTATTACCGAAGGAATTCCTGTAAAAGACATGATAACAGTAAATGCTGCTCTTGCGGGTTCGAAGTCTCGACTCATCGGACCAAATTGTCCGGGTGTTATTACTCCGGGTGAGTGCAAATTAGGTATCATGCCCGGATTCATTCATGCAAAAGGTTCGGTTGGTTTGGTATCTCGTAGCGGAACATTGACTTATGAAGCTGTAAAGCAACTAACAGATGTTGGTTTAGGACAATCAACCTGTATCGGTATCGGTGGCGACCCGATAGTTGGAACAAAATTTATAGATGCAATCAAGCTTTTCAACGAAGACCCTGCAACAAAAGCAATTATTATGATTGGCGAAATTGGTGGCTCGGCAGAAGAAGAGGCAGCCGCGTATATTGCTGAACATGTCAGCAAACCGGTTGTAGGATTTATTGCCGGTCGCACTGCACCTCCGGGAAGAAGAATGGGACATGCAGGTGCAATTATTTCCGGTGGAAAAGGTACTGCGGCAGAAAAAGTTGCAGCGATGAAATTAGCCGGAATCGTAATTGCAGATTCTCCTGCCGACCTCGGAATTACGGTAGCGAAAGCAATGGGACTTGATAAACCTAAAGTGGTAGCGGCAACTCGTCCTCTCGCTAAAGTGGCAACACCGAAAGTTGTTGCTCCGGTTGTTGTCAAAACAGTCGCTCCGACGATTACGGCTCCTGCTCCAATGCCAAAAGCTGAACCTATTATTAAGGAAATTCCAAAATCAACACTTGCAAAAGCCGCCGCTCCGGTAGCCAAAACAACTGTAAAAGCCGCCCCTGTAAAAAAAGAAGCAGTAAAACCTACTCCTGCAAAAGAAGTTGCTAAACCTGCTCCTGCAAAAAAAGAAGCAGTGAAACCTGCTCCTGCAAAAAAAGAAGCAGTGAAACCTGCTCCTGTAAAAGAAGCAGTGAAACCTGCTCCTACAAAGAAAGCGGCAAAAACTACTTCTGCAAAGAAGACAAGCAAAAAATAATTTTTAAAAAACTCTTATTCTCAAGGAAAAACAATGGTCGAACGTACCTTAGCAATTATTAAACCTGATGCAGTTCGTAAAAATGTAATGGGCGAAATTATTGCGGCAATTACCCAAGCCGGCTTTAAAATATTATCAATGAAACTGACTCGTATCTCCAAAGAGCAAGCAGGCGAATTTTATGCTGTTCACAAAGAGCGCGGATTTTATGGTGAATTAGTAGATTTTATGAGCAGTGGCGCGATTGTGCCAATTGCACTTGAAAAAGAAAATGCAGTAGCCGATTATCGCACATTAATTGGTGCAACTGACCCTGCGGAGGCGGCTGACGGAACAATTCGCAAAATGTTTGCTTCGTCCAAAGGTGAAAATGCTGTACATGGTTCGGATTCAGCTGAAAATGGACGCAATGAAATCGCATTCTTTTTCAGTGAAAGCGAAATCGTAGCTAACAACAGCTAATTATTATAAAATAATATTACGTAGTACGAGGGATGAAGGATGAAATTCTGATTTTATCTTTTGTCCTTTCGTATTTTTTGGGGCGGACTATATGCTCAAAAAATTAGACACTATTTCGTCCAAAACGATACTTGAAAATCCCTATTGGGAATATCGTCGTGACCAATATAATTTGCCGTCCGATACTATTGCAGAGTATTATTACGTCCACACACCCGGCTCAACAATTGTAATTCCTCGATGCGATGATGGAACTTTTCTACTGGTAAAGCAGTATCGTTATCTATTACGGGATGAAAGTATAGAATTTCCTTGTGGCGGACTCAAAAAAGAACTGCCGCCGGAAGAAAATGCTCGGCTTGAACTACGCGAAGAAGCGGGCTGTATGGCAAATACAATACAACTTATCGGAAAATTTGCTCCTTGCAAAGGGCTAACCGACGAAATTTGTTATGTGTATTTTGCCGAAGGTCTTACGTTTGTTGTACCGGAGCCGGAAGACTCTGAAGAATTTGAAATTCTTTCTTTAACATCAAATCAAATTAACAATCTTATTCAGAAAGGTGAATTATGGGATGGCATGACCTTAGCCGCGTGGACGCTGTATCAGCGTTCGGAATTTGCACTAACACATTGAAAAAAATCATCATAGCAGTAATTTTTATTTCCGGGGCAATGGAAGCTACTGCACAAGAAGCAGGAAAATCTTCATCTAGACCTGATGCGGCAATGAGAAAATATTCAATCTATGTTGACTGGAAAGACAGAGTCGCTCACAGCTATTCTATTACAAGTAAAACCAAAGTAAAACGGGTTTATAGAGATAATATCGAGAAAAATTACCAACGTGATGTTAACTATTTTGTTACGATGTCCTCTAACGGAACAGAGAACGGTTTTATAAAACTTCAATGTAATATTGACTCTATAAGATATACATTCATCGAAGGGAACACCACACTCTATTATGATTCGCAGCACGATGAGAAAACCACGATTAAGACTGAATTTCCTGACTTGACTTCGACCTTTGGAATGATGAATCATCAATTTCAATTTTTAGTTTCACCGTATGGCGAAGTTGCCAAAGTAACAGGGATTGGTCAGGCAGGTGATTTGGATTGGCTGAAAAAGTTTATTGTAGATGGTGGCGACGCTTTAGATACTCTCCAAAAAACACTGTGGTATAGTGTGATGTCAGACGAAAATCTGAAAATGGTTGCTGATATTTCCAAAGGATTAATTGCAGGAAAAATGCAAATTAAAGCTGATTCAGTGTGGACGCGACCGATTAGCATTCGTCTCGACGGATTGAATTTCACCGATACAGCAAAGGTGCAAGTAGCTTCACATACAAAAGAAAATATAGTAATTTCAGCAAATTCTTCTGATTTATATCCCGTATTACCACAGGAAACTCGTATGTTTGGGATTCCGGGATTTGGAAAAGTGCTTTCCGGCAAAGGAAGTGGCACAATTCGATTGGATATGACTCCCCGTGGCACAATTAAAAAACAAGAACTTAATTATACTGCTGATATTGAAGCAAGTTATAATCTCGAAAAATTTAAGGAAAATATACAAACAACAGTTTCATGCACTCTTTTGGGGCAATTCAAGTGGTAAAACTACTCTTATCGTTATCGACTATTGCGGTTTTTGTCGTAGTAGCAGGATGTTCAAATAATTCGGATAATAAATCTCCTCAACAAACAGCGTCTCAATCCAATTCGCAGAATATTCATCCTGCTGATACGGCTCAAGCAACCGAAGTAAAGGAATCAGAGCGACAAGTGAAAGAGCTACATTATTCAGGAAAGCCAAACGACAGGTACAGCTATAAATTAACGCAAGTTGATGTCCTCGACCAAGATGGCAATAAAGCCACAATGTCTACCACTTTTTACTACACAAAAATTATCAAAGAATCCAAATCAGACGGCTCAACTGATATGAGTGTTCGCGTGGATTCTATTCGTATTAAAAGTGTTTATCCCAATCCTGCAATGCCAAATAACAGCATTGAAACAAACTATAATTCTCAAGATTCTGCTCAGCGCAATACTCCTCAATTTCGGCAGTATTCGGGTGTTATAGGCGAAAATGTGCGGATGCTTGTGAGTGCCAAAGGAAAAATTGAAGAAATTAGCGGGCTTACTCCAATTCTCAATAAAATTCTTGGGAAACAAAAAGACTCGGTCCCACCGGCTGATAAAGACCGCTTAATAGAACAATTGAAATATCAATTATTCCAAGTTCCTTTCCAGAACGAATATCAAACATTTCCTGATAATGGAATTGTTGATTCTTCGCAATCTTGGTCGAGGACTGATATTTCAGCTCTTTCGGGTGTTTTCAAAGTGAGAAATTCTGTAAAATATTCGATTGCTTCGGTAAAGAACATTCGTGGAAGAAAAACTGCACTTATCAAAGCTACTCTTAATGCTGAAGTAGTAAATCCTAAAGTTGAACAAGAAACAGTAAAATTCAAACTGAATGAATCTTCAATTTCAGGTGAAGGCGAATCGCTCATTGATATCGCAACCGGAACAACGATTTACAAAAAAAATAAAATCAATACGATGATAAACGCGACTATGACTGAGTCAAAATCGAAGCAAACCCAAACAGCTAAACAAGTTCTTTCGACGACAATTACAGTAGAACTGTTAAAATAAAACTAAAATAAAGAACGTTGTCAGCCCCATCATTCGTTGAGTGGTGGGGCTGATGAATTAAGTAAAACAGGCAAGCCAAGAAAAACTCTACAATCCAATCAACGATTTTTGTCTCAAATGCCATCACGTCTGAAAATTTCCCCCTACATTTCGACTATCGAAAAAACTGTTCTTGGTAATGGTATTCGTGTTCTTTCGGAATATGTGCCAACGGTCGAATCCTTTGCTCTTGGCGTGTGGATAGATGTGGGTTCACGTGACGAAACGCCCGATACGATTGGCATTGCACATTTTATCGAGCATCTTGCATTTCGACGAACAACCAAACGAAGTTCACGCAGTATTGCCGCTGAATTTGAATCGCTCGGTGCATATACAAATGCGTTCACTTCCAAAGAACAAACCTGTTTTTATGTTCGCGCATTGAAACAACATTTCCGTAAAACGCTCTCACTTCTTGCAGAAATCACACTTAAACCCGCTTTTCATCTCGGCGATATTGAAAAAGAACGAGCGGTAATTATAGAAGAAATTAAATCATATGAAGATGAACCCGAAGAAGTTATCTTCGATTGCGGCGAGAATTCTCTTTTCAAATATCATTCTCTTGGGAATCCGATTGCCGGAAGCATTGAATCAGTCGGGGCTATTACTCCAACTTCAATTCGTAGTTTTCATACCGAGCAATATAATCCTGCAAATATCATTATTGCTGTTAGCGGGAATATTGAGCATTCACTCGCTGTTAAGGTTGCAGTTCAGCATTTCGGGCAACTTTCAGCCGGAGTTACTTCCAAGAGAATAGCACCTGAAATTCTTCCTGCCGAACGAGCCGTCATTACCAAGCAATTCCAGCAAGGACATCTGCTTTTGAGCAAACGCATTCCCGATGTTCGCTCGGCTGACCGTTACGCTTTCTCTGTGTTGAATACTCTGCTTGGTGATGGTATGAGTTCGCGGTTGTATCAACGCATTCGTGAGCGCGCCGGACTTGCTTATTCGGTGTATTCTACCTTGCAAACGATGAGCGATTGCGGTGCAATAATGCTTTATGCCGCTACTGAAGAGAAGAAAATAGCAAAAACTGAACTGATGATTTATGAAGAACTTGCAAAACTCTGCGAAACAAAAATTACTCCGAAAGAACTGCGCCGCGCACAAGAACAGTCCAAATCAGGAATTATGATGTCGCTCGAAAGTATGTCCTCACGAATGCAAGCAATGGGCAAAAGCGAACTCGAAGAAGGTTTCCACGAAAGTATTTCTGCTACAATTGAGCGCGTGGAAGCCGTCCAAGCCGATGATATTTTGCGAATTTCGCAAGAATATTTATCTCCCCAAGGATGGTCTGTGGCGGAAATACGGGGATAAGGAATCTAACTAAAGTATTTTATTTGTATGCCGCAACCCTTCTAACACACTGTATTTCATTCATTCACTATGAATTTCATACCTTATATTTTTTCTGCTTGTTTGATGTTCACCACGACAGCATTTGGAACTGCAATCGACAGTACTTTTATCGTCCATTCAAACTCAACTACTTACAAACTCGAATCAGTCAAAGAAGAAAACATACGATTAATTCTTTATAAAACCGGAAAGCGTGTAGATTCTAAACTATATTTAGATTCCATTGCTTCAATTTCAATTGTTGATATTGATAATGACGGCAATGAAGATGTAGCCGTCGGAATCGTAAAATCTTCGCGGTGGAGTAAGGAAAAGAGTTTGAAAATGTACCTTTATAGAATTAAAGATGACAGAATTCTGCCGCTGTGGCGAAGTTCAAAATTGACAAGCAGTTTAATTAACTTTTGTTTCGTGAATAATTCCGGCAAAAACTATGCTGTGGTCATTGAAAAATTGTCTAATAACTCCTATAATTTGATTCGTTTTCGGTGGAAGAATTTTGGCTTGGTATATGATAAGTATATGTTAAAAAATCAGGATTCTTCTGTTGTGTTTCAACGGTTCGGAGAACTACAGATAAAGAAGTGAGATGATTACTTTACTTCTCTGATTAGGTTCAGCTTATATATAATTTTATTATTTCACACCGACTTTTACTACTATACGAGCATTACCTATTCGATTTTTGGATAATGATTTGACAATATAAATACCGGACGGGAGACTGCTCATATCCCATTCAGCAATACTCACAGCATCAGAAACAGGTGTAAGTGTATGAGTTAAATCTGCGACTTGATTACCAGAGATATCATAACATTTCAACGAAATATCCTCTCGTTTGACAGTAGCGGTATAGTACCAGACAGGAATACGCACCGTAGAAGTTACAGGATTCGGGTATGGTGACTCCATATAGACAGATGTTTCATAATCTTGGATACTCGGCTCATCAACCGATGAAATTGGCAAAAGTACGAGGCGATATAACTCACCCGGGATTGTATAAAATAATGTATCGGCAGAAATTGGATAATAAAGTGCTCGGTCGGTAGGCACAGTCACGGTATAATGTTCCTTACCGTTATTTTTCCATAAATGTATCGTATTCGGGACACCGTCGCTTGTATAATGATGCTCATACATCATGAAAACGGAACCATCTTGAGAAGATCCGGCGAATGGTTGGAAATTATCAATAAACTTTGATGAGTCAATGAATATCCACGATTTTCCTGCATCGAAAGTTTCGGCATAAGCACCCTTTTGTTTATCATTGGGCAAAGAATAGACGATAAACCCTACTCCGTGCGTTTGGTCAAACATCGCAATATTTTCAATAGAATGAAGTCCGGGCTGTGGAATAACCTCATGTGTTTTTAGAGTATCGTTGGATTTCCACAACTCACAGCCACCACTTTTTCTGACAAAAAACCCATCTGCATCATAATAAATGGAATCCGGAAATTTCACAGGAATAAGAAGTGAATTATCCGGTAAAAACGTCGCCTTCCCCAAGAGCAATGAATCATAGAATGTATAATTCCATGTAGTGCCATTATCATACGACAGTCCTGATACTGAACGAGTATTATATTCCCACCCTATTACTAAGGGTTCATTTCGAAATGAATTAGTGAAAAACCGCGTACTGTCACCAAAAGGTCGAAGAGATGCTTTTGCAGGGCTTATGGCATAACTTGTGGAAATTAAATCTGAAGTAAGTCGTTTGAAAGATTGCAGAGAATCGGTAGAACGGAAGAATGTATTTCGTAAAGCATTTCCGGCAAGCATAAGCAACGTACCATTTGTATTATACGATGTAGTGGGATAATATGAATAATAATCTTCAAGCCCCATAAATGCAGTCCAATCCTTTTGTGGTGTTTTCCATGTTATTCCATTATCAGATGATTGGCAAAATAGTATGCCTGTTTCAGTTCGATAGGATAATTTGTTGTAAATTTTTCCCATGTATTGATAAGTTTTGGGAGAAATCTTTTCATTAATATATTTCGATGGAAAATCAGTTAATAAAGATAGTTGCTTCCAATTTCCGTTGGGTAATTGTTTGTAAATCATTTTGTCTATCCCAACCGCAATTATTGCCCCGCCTTTGAGCAGTTGCGCCGAAGTTATAACCGGAATAGATGTAAATACAGACGGTGGAGAATCAGGAAAGTATAGAGAAGTTAAACGAGGTGAATAGGAGCTATCCATATTTACAGTTGATATTATCGTATGTGATTCGATTTCATAGGTAGAAGATAAATAAATACTTCCTCCTAACCATGAGTTGTATTTTTTTCGAGATAGTGTTGTTGCTTTCATCCCCGGTTGTACCATCAGAACCTCGGAAACAGAATCCGGCTCGAATATTTTCCAATGAGAAATATCAGATGTTGAGTAATAGAGCGTTCCGTCATTTGCACATCCCCAATGACCGTCGTAGGTCTTGTGAAGGGGTATGGCTGTTCCGTTAAGCGAGAATCGAAAGGATACAAGCTCTCCCAATAGAGAATAATTATTGGTAACAAGAAATAATCCTCTGGAAGTAAATACCAATACACTGTCTGCGCTTGCTTCGGCAATATCTAGTATCGGATCGGGAGCAGTATTGACAACAATCCACTCCGAGGATTGAATGGTACTTTTATAGAGTTTTCCAGATTGAGTACCACAGATAATACTCGAATCTCCAACGAATGCTATACATTGCGTGCCTTTCGGTGCTTGGTTTTTCAGCCATGAGATACCGTTATTAACGGTGTAATAATACGCATTACTGTCGGTCAACACCGCCAAAGTACTGCCATTGGAAGAATAAATAATATCCTTGAGAATAGGATATCCGGGCAGATAAACTTGTTTCCATGTTGTTCCTTCGTCATTCGAGAGCATTAGTATTCCGTTTGTTCCGCCTGCCGCTACTTGCGAACCATAGGTTGCCACACAAAGTAAGTCGGAGGTTAATGGTTCAACACGATATTGCTGTGAATGAGCTATGGATGCTGTCGTTAACATAATTATGAAGTAGAGAAAGAATTTCATACTGGTCATAGAATTATGGGAATAATAAAATTTAAAGTTCAGCCAATTCTTACAACCGACTTCAATTATTTGCAAACTATGGATTTATGAAGAAGGTTGGCTATAACTGCCGAACTGAACCGAAACAAAAATAAGACTTTAGCACAAATTGCTACGGCACAACTATTAATTTTTCGGTTACCCTTTTAATTCTGCAATTACTTCTTCGAGTCGCATCCCACGCGAACCTTTCACAAGCAGTACATCACCTTCCGAGATTTCAGCGAGGAGCATTTCAGCACATTCTTTTTTGGAATGAGCAATTCTTACCATTGGGAATCGCATAGCCGCACTACTCATTTCCTCGCCAATGACAATCACCCTATCAGCCGCCGAAACTGCTTGTTCTATTATGGCGTGATGTTCCTCTGCGGCAGACGCACCTAATTCTCGCATATCCCCCAACAGTGCAATTCTTTTGCCGTTTGTGGGGTATAATTGCAATGTTTTGAGTGCAATAATCATAGATTCTGGATTCGCGTTATAGCAATCATTAATAAGCGTATAGCCGCTGAATGATTCTACATTCATTCGTCCGTACCCATGCGCTTCAGGAACGCTGAACTGTTCCAACCCAACACGAATTTCGTCTGAAGTCATACCGAATGAGAATCCGACAGCCGCCGCCGCAATTGCATTATATGCCGCCGCGAGTCCAATCGTTTGCATTTGTACCCGAAGTTTATTCCCCGAAAATATAAGTATCGGTTGCAAGTGAGAATTGAATTCTACCGTTGCATGAAGAGCGGCGGGATGTTCTATTCCATAGCTAAGCGCATGTGGATAACTCACAGAATAATTGCTCAAACGCTCGTCGTCCATATTTATGAGAATCTGTCCATTTGTGCGTGCAAGCGCGCGAAACAGAGCAGTTTCTTCACGCTCCACGCCGTCCAAATCAATGAGTTTTTCGAGATGTTCTTTGCCAATATTTGTAATTAAGCCGTGAGTTGGAGAGCATATATCAGAGAGAATTTCAATTTCACCGGGTTCATTTGTACCAATTTCAATAACTGCGGCTGTATGCTCAGACGTAAGCTGTAAAAGCGTAAGCGGAACGCCAATTTGATTATTAAAGTTAGCTTGAGTTTTGAGTGTGGAAAACCTTTGCGAAAGCAGGTGTGCGGTAAGTTCTTTTGTGGAGGTTTTCCCGGCGGCTCCTGCGATTGCTACTATAGGAATTCTAAAGCGATTACGGTGATGTTTGCCAAGCTGTCCGAGAGCTGTGATTGTACTCTCTACTACAATATGTGGATAACTGCTGATTTCTGTGGATAACTTACTTTTATAACCGTCTTCAATTATCAATACAGACGCTCCCTTTTCACACGCTGAATTGAGGGAAGAATGCCCGTCGAATTGCTCGCCTTTGAGTGCAATGAAGATATTACCACGTTCTAAGGTTCGTGTATCGGTTGAAACGCCGATTGTAAATTCCGGCAGAAAAAAAACAGTATGTTCGCCAAATATCTCGGTAAGCTCGGAACGGGAAAACTCAGTTGAATTAAAAAGCATATTGTAAGTGTAAAATAAATGCACGGGACAATTGACACAAATCTAAGCAAAATGACTGAGAGCATATTCCGAATGTTCACTTTCGATGGAGAAAATCGAATTGGATTGTCGTGTTTACATTAGGGTGGAGCAGTGCTCTAATAATAAAAGCCGACGTTGATTTGCTCAAGGTCGGCTTTTTAATTTAGTAAGAAATAGCAGAAAGTACTTAGTCTGCTTTTGGCGGTTGCCACGAGCCGCGCTTCCATTTCACAAGTTCGATAGTCGCACTTCCTACATATAATTTCATTTTGGCTTTAATAGGAACGCGAGCATCATCGGTACTGAACCAACCCTCGAATTTTCCGGTAATTCCATAGATTCCCGTCCAATTTGCTTCACCGTGAAAATAGGTTGTTTTTACGGGATAATCCACAGCATCAATGGATGTGCTTTCGTCTTTTCCTGTGAAGGCAATAGTTGTAAATACAGTATCTTCCTGTACAACTGTCGGGATTTTTATATTTCTTTTAGCAAAGAGTAATTGACGAGCAGTAAAGAAAAGTGAGCATCCGTCATTCCACTTTTTGGGTGTTGAAATGCTTTTTTTCTCTATGAGTTTCTTATCTTCATACTTTTCTGTTCGGATAACATTATTATCATAGTCAAAAGAATATTTATCATAGACCCATGTATTTTCACTTTTTTTGGTGTTGGCAGTAAATTGATGTGAATACGTTGCCGATGCGTCCATCCACGATTCATAGATAGAGTGTAAATCTACAAACGGTATTCCTGAACGGGAGTCAATAAGTGCTTTCATTTTATAGACAGTTTTACCGTTGAGGGTTTGGCTTTGCTCCGTTATCATTTTAATTGTGCCGAGTTTTATTCCCAAAAAAGAAACTTCGTACTCTAATTCTTCACCGGGAAATGCCATTTGAGAATGAGCAGTTGAGGGTGAAACAAACCAAAGTGTAAGTATGGCAAGTGTGATGGTTGTAATGCGGCAGATGTTCATTGAACAAGTATCCTATGGAAGTTTATAAAAACAAAGCAAAACTTATAAATAAATTCGGCTTGATTTCTAGTACTAGAAATCAAGCCGAATAGAAGTTTAAGCAGAGATATTATTTCAATTTTGCAATTTTAGCGGCTTCGGGAAATAATGTAATTGCTTTTTTTAGTTGCTTGTCGTCTTCAAAAGAAATAGGGAAGAAATAAGGACTTCCGAACATTGAACGAGCAATTAATGCTTTAAGGCGATTCCGCAAGAATGATTCGTCGGTTTTATAGTTTTCGTCATTCCAAACCACACCTTTTTGTTCGGCAATTGCCTTAAAATTCTTCATCATTTCATCGGTTACTCTGAAGTTTTTGAGGAATGAGGGGAAATTGTCCTTGTAACTGTTTCGTACAGCAACTCCCTCACCTTTTAGGAAATTATCCGTAAATTCAAAGAATATGTTTTTACGGAAAATATCGCGATACAGCTGAGTAATAGTATCCGGTTTAATGATATAATCAGGTGTAATACCGCCGCCGCCATAAATAGTTCGTCCGCTGACAGTCTTGAAGATTGGATGCGTAGAATCAGCTTTGTCGGAAGTATGATTGATATTATCCCCTTCTTCGCCTTCTTCACGTCCTTCACCTTTGTAATATTTATCTTTGTCTTTATACGGGCGTTGAATTAAGCGTCCCGACGGCGTATAATAGCGTGCAATCGTTAATCGGTACGAAGAGCCGTCTCCGAGAGCGTACTGCTGTTGGACAAGCCCTTTGCCGAATGAAGTTTCGCCTACAATAAGTCCTCTGTCCAAATCTTGAATCGCACCTGAAACGATTTCGCTTGCCGAAGCTGAACCGCTATTAACCATGACAATGAGAGGTATATTCTCAAATTCACCGCCGTCGGTTGCATAATATGTTTCATCAAGCTCGGGGCGACGTGCCTTAGTATAGACAATTTTCGAACCGGACGGAAGAAATTCATCGGCAAGTTTGAATGCTTGGTCGAGATAGCCACCCGGATTGCCACGCAAATCAAGAACTAATTTCTTCATACCTTCAGCTTTGAGGCGACGTGCAGCTTCTACAAACTCCGAGTGCGTCGTGGCCGCAAAGCGATTAGAAGAGATAACTCCAATATCTGTACCTTGAATGATATAAGCGGCATCTACAGTATAAATTGGAATTTTATCGCGAGTAATATCAAATTCTATCGGTTTGGATTCACCGGCACGGTGCACCAGGATTTTCACATGGGTACCTTTGGGGCCTTTGAGTTTTTTAGGAACTTCTTCGCGGGAAAGACCAACAGCATTTTCGCCGTCTATTTTTATGATTTTATCACCGGATTGAATACCGAGTGCTTCGCTTGGGCCACCAATAATTGGGGTTACGATTGTTATCGTATCTTTTACAATATCGAATTCAACGCCGATTCCCTCGAAACTGCCTTGGAAATCTTCGTTTACCTTTTTCATTTGTTCGGCAGGAATATATACCGAATGTGGGTCAAGTTCATTCAGCATACCTTTGATGGCGGCTTCTGTGAGCTTCTGTGTGTCCACATTCTCTACATAATTTTTGGAGGCGGTATTGAGCACATCGGTAAATTTCCGCACTTGCTCATAGACATTATCCCCCGAAATAAGCGGAGCCGCGAAAACACCTATAAGAACTCCGGCAACAATCGCACCGGCAATCAATACTATTTTGCTTTTCATAGCTTTACGTGATGGATTTAATAAAAATGATTTTTTGAAATTATTAACTGAGATTTTCTTGAGATTTTTGAAATTCACTTTGCCAATCAATATTCGGCGCAAGACCACCGTTTTCTATATGAGTACACCCTGCGGGAATAGGATTCCAAAGTGTTCTTTTTTTACCAAAAAGGATTGTAGTTGAACAAAAAAGCCATGCTTTGCCATAAAGCTTAACCATCTGCATAGAATTAATTGAAGCAAGTATCTTTAGTGGGTTTAATACATTTCTTTTTGTAAGAGCAAACCATATACTTGCGTCATAATTTTTCTTGGAATACGTTGCAAACACTCGTTTTGTTGCTCGAAGTGCCGTCTTTGTTGTTAGAAATGTGAGACATGTCGAGCCGGTTGTACGCCAATGCTTACCGTGAGAAACTGCTATTTTTTCAGTATGATTATGAATATCTAATGTATAGGAATCAAGATGGTCATAGAGCGTTATAAATTCCGTTTTACACTCTTTCATAAAGCCAATTGCGGCACTAAATTGATTCGGCAAATAGAAATAGTCGTCCTCGGCAAAATAGATGTATTCACTATCGTTTTGTTCTAATAAGAGCATGATTTGCAGAGCAAACGTACGAGCATTGCCAATGCCGTTTTGTTCTATAAATACAATGTCTTTTTCCGCAAAATATTTAGTAAACAATGCCTTATATTCAGAAGGGCAATTGTCGAGAATCACAAATATTTTTGCTCGAAGTGTCCCCAAAGAATCACGAAAAGAGCGTAAACATAATTCTGACAGCTTCCATTTGTCATCTCCGAATATGACGGGCTGTTTGGATATTCCCGGATAAATACGATACGCCACTGCAATATCATAAACGTGGGCATTATTCATATCAAACAACCATTCTGCACAAACTGATTCATCAAAATTTAGGATACCACTGAACACCAAAACGGACTAGAGAATAAAACCTGCTAATGTTAGCCGGCAGTCCATTCGGGTACTCCAGACTTGTTCCACATTTTAAGTCGGGATATTGATTCGACGAAAAAGGAAAATCAAATTTTAATTCTGCTGTTGGAACAAGAATACCAAAACTCGTGTTAATATTTCCATATAATCCTAAGCCGAAATTGAATGAATTCTGAGTCGTATGTGTATCAAAAATTCGATTTAATATTATAGAGCTTCCAACGGCGGCAAAGAAACAAATCGGCTTACGAGGATTTGCCACAAAACGTGCTGAGAGAGTAATAAACTGATGAGTATTGGGAGTCGGCCACGTCTTTTCATCAACTATTTTATTATTAACGGAATACACATACGAACCTTCAAATTGAACATGATCAGTAAGGCAGTATTCCAATGCCAATCCATAGAGAAGAATACCTTCATAGCTTCGACTTTGGCGTTTTCCGTCGGCTATACATTCAATAGATTCTACGACTGTATTCGTACCCATCATTACCCCAAGACCGAACGTCCGCGAATATGGATTGACAACTTCTACTTCTTCCTCTATATCTGTTTCTCTGTTATCTCGTTCTCTTTGTGCAAATGAGGCACTTGACATTGCAACAGTAAGAATTGAAGCAAAAGTGATACCAAGAGACAAACGGAAAAAATTTCGTGCAGTTTGAGAAGTCATTGAAAGTACCTTTTCGATAGTAAGAGTGTGAATATCAGCTATTTTTTGTGCTACGAAGCCAACAAAAGACGGCTCATTTCGCTTGCCACGGTTCGGCACAGGAGTCATATACGGAGAATCAGTTTCTATCATAATTCGTTCGATTGGCGTGCGAGATAGTACATCCGCAAGCGTTGATTTTTTATAAGTAATATTACCTGTGAAAGAAATATGTGCTCCAAGTTCTAAAGCACGTTCCAAAACTTCGGAAGAGCTTGAAAAACAATGAAGTACAAATTCTAAACTGCCGTCTTGTTCATCATCAAGAATAGAAAGAATATCGTCGTCTGATTCTCGATTATGAATAATCACCGGAAGCTTGTGCCGTTTAGCTATACGCAATTGTTTGCGAAATATTTCTTTTTGGAGATTTTTCGGAGCAAAATCATAGTAATAATCCAATCCGATTTCACCGATGGCCACTACACGTTTAGAAGTCGCATCTTGTTCTATTTGTTCAAGAATTTCGTCGGTTGCTTCGGTTGCATTATGCGGATGAATTCCTACACCACGAAATATGCGTTTGTCCGATTCGACGATTGCTTGCAATTTTTCAAATCCCGAAGGAGCAATTGCCGGAATGATGATTGCTTCGACTCCCGCCGCCCACGCACGTTCGAGCATTTCTGCGCGGTCGTCATCGAATTGTTCCGAATCTATATGTGCGTGAGTATCAATCATATTAAAAAATTAGCTACTGCTTTCAGCTATAGTACCGTTTGCGATTTTTTCGGGATGGCTTATCGTAATTATTCGCTCATTGTCATTATCGGAAGCGAATGCAATATCTACTGTCCAATGTATTTTGGGGAGCATTTCACCGGCTTTTTCCGACCATTCGACCAATTTAATAGCATTTTCCGAAAACATACAATCGTCAAACCCAATCTCTTCCAATTCTTTGGCGGAATCAATCCTATATAAATCAACATGATAAATAGTAATTTCTTCGTCATCGCTATCGGTTCCGAAATATTGATTCATAATCGTAAACGTTGGACTTGAAACAATATCTTCAACTTGAAAATAGTCGCAAATTCCTTTCACAAACTCAGTTTTACCCGCACCTAAATCACCATACAACGCTATAATATCGCCTTTGGCAAGTGTTTCGGCAAATTGTCTGCCGAAGCTATGGGTTTCGTCTTCGCTGTGAGAATGGTAACAATCAGTTTCCATTCAGCACTCCTAATAGTGGAACATTATCGGCAAATTTACACCGAATTTTCGATTTAATGGGCATTAATGCTTCTAAAAGCATTGCGTTACTTCGTTTCAAGCGTAATTATCGGCAAAATCATTTCTTCCATTGAGATTCCCCCATGCTGAAAACTATCGCGGTAACGCTGAACATAATGGTGATAATCCGTCGGATACACAAAATAAAAATCTTCTTTAGCAATTATATAATTCGTCGAAACACCATTCAACGGCAATTTATAATCCTCGGGGTTTTTAATAAACATAGCATTCTTTGCTTCAGTTTTGACATTTTTACCATGCTTAAATCGCAAGCATGATGATGTTTCTCTATCGCCCAAAGCACGAACGGCATGCAAGCAACGCACAGAACCGTGATCGGTCGTAATTACTATATTTATATCCTTAATAGTCGAAAGTGTTTTTAGCATTCCGAAGAAACTTGAATGCTGAAACCAACTTTTTGTCAGGGTTCGATACGCACTTTCATCCGGCGCAATTTCTTTCAAAATCGGATAATCAGAACGTGAGTGTGCAATCATATCAACTGCATTAACCACAATTGCCGTCAGATGATTTTTTGAATATCGCAAAATATCATTCTCAATCTTCTTGCCAAAATCCGTATCAATTATTTTAATATACGATAAATCATTCTTAAGTGTAATTCTCCGACGTTTGAGCAACGAAGCAAGTAATTCTTTTTCGTGTGCATTTTGGCTGTGCTCGTTTTCGCTTTCGTTGGGGCCATATTGCGGATAATGCTTTTTAATTTCCGAAGGATACAGTCCTGCAAAAATAGAATTTCGTGCATATGGTGTTGCCGTCGGCAAAATAGAAGTGTAATAGTCTTTCTGAACAGTAAAATACGGCTTGATAAGTTCTTCCATCACAAGCCATTGGTCAAGTCGCATACAGTCAATTACAAAGAAAAATGTGGGTTTGCCGTTCGATAATTTCGGAAGTACGTGTTTATCTACTATATGTGGCGACAGCAGCGGTGTATTTTCAGGCGCGCCGTCTATCCAATCCAAGTAATTATCCTCGACAAATCGCCCGAAAGCGGCATTGCATTCACGCCATTGCGTAGAGAGTGTTTCGCCAAAACCAAGCTCGGGATGAAGGTCTAAATCCATGCTCCAACCCACTAATTTTTGATAGACTTCGAGCCATTCATTCCAATCCATATATCCATATAACCTCCGTGTAATATCATTGAAACCTTGGGTGTAATCTTTTGTGAATTTTCCTTGGGCAATCTTCTTGGATTCGAGAAATTTCTTACACGCGGCTAATATTTGTGCAGGGTTGACAGGTTTGGTGAGATAATCGTCAATTTTCCGTCCGATTGCGTCTTCCATCACGCTTTCAGCTTCATTTTTAGTAACCATGACAATGGGTTTCGACGAATCAATATCCTTCAAACGAGACAGCGTTTCTAAGCCACTCATACCAAGCATTGATTCATCAAGGAAGAATAAATCGTAGTTTTTTTCGGTTGCTAATACAAGTGCATCATCGCCATTTGAAGCGGTTTCAACGGTATAACCGCGTTGAGTGAGTAGAATTATATGTGGTTTCAGAAGTTCAATTTCGTCGTCAATCCAAAGAATTTTACCTTTTGAATGTTCCATTAAGCAATCTCGTGTTTTGTGGTTAATTAGAAATGCGTGGGTAGCAAAGACGAATTATTCTAAAAATCTTGCATTACTGTGGCAACTATTTCCTAAATACGGACATTTACCGTGTTAAATATCTGTTAATAATAGGTATTTTTCATAAGAGTTAATCACTCTTGGTTTTACTTATGTAGGTGTTTATAATTAAACTTCAAAAAGAAGTAGCGTATTTAAATATCTTATCGTGCTGAATTCATTTCAGCATCTCGGCAAGCAGAAGCAAAGCACTCCCCAAAAACAGTTATGTAAATCTTAATCAAAATTCAGGATGACAGAATATAATTGGTGTTTAATTTGTAAATTGCAAAGTACTATAATTTCATTTTTATACTATTTTACAAAATCTATGCAGACTCCTGTTTCTCTCCGCAGAGTTGGATTCATCGTGCTGATTCCAATTATGATTACTTCAGTTTTTGGTCAGCTTCCGAATCGTCAAGAGTCTGATTCACCGTTTGAACGATACCAATGGGAATTGATGCGTACAGCCAATCCCGAAACTCAAACAATTCCACCAAATATCCGCGTTCATGAGATTGAATTTGCAAAGACTCTGCCCTTTGCTTTGCCTCACAGCAATATGTTTTCTAAAAAAACAGACTTATCTTCAACGGATGTTTCGATGGAATTCGCGGCGATTGGTCCGTATAATGTTGGCGGGCGAACTCGTGCAGTGGCTCAAGACATTTCTCAGCCAAATATACTACTTGCAGGTGGTGTAACCGGTGGTGTATGGCGTTCGGTAAATGGTGGCAAAACATGGACAAAAACACTTCCGGCAAATGAATTTCAACATGTTAGTTGTATTGTCCAAGATAAACGAGCCGGAAAAACCAATATTTGGTACATGGGAACAGGCGAAGTTCTTTCGACAACCGACCGCAGAACAAGTACGAACCTTCGTACAATTCTCACCGGAACAGGTATTTACAAATCTATTGATGGTGGAGTAACATGGGCGGTTTTGCCGTCTACTCACGTAGATGAATTAAAGCCAAACACACTCACAGCATCATTTCAAGGAGTTTGGGATATTGCAATTAATCCTGCAAATACAACGAATGACGAAATCTATGCGGCATGTTATGGCGGTATTATGCGCTCTGTGGATGGTGGAGAAAACTGGGTAAATATTTTGGGAGATTCAACGAAACCAAGTTTTAATTCTACGATAGTTATTACACCAAACGGCGTTTTGTATTCTGCGCTTTCAGCAGGAGAATTTGGAGCAAGACCAAGTCGTTATGGTGTTTTCCGCTCGACCGACGGAGCAAAGTGGACTAATATTACACCGGCAAATTTCCCTGATTCTTTGAGACGTTTTCGTTTGGCTTATGCGCCGTCTAACCCGAATGCTTTGTATGTTCTGACCGAAAAACCCGGTTCATATTCAAGCGTTTATACGAATCTGTTTTCCCAACGTCATACATTTTGGAAATACGTTTATGGAACGGGGGACGGTTCGAATTCGGGTGGCACGTGGCAAAATAGATCAGGTTTTTTTTCGATGAGATTAGCAAATGAATATACCGGTGATAAATCCTTTTCCTCGCTTTCGGGATATTGCCTTGCTTTAGCCGTGAAACCTAATGATGAGAATGCAGTTATAATCGCCGGAAGTAATGCCTATTACTCCACAAATGGCTTTGCCGATACCAATAAAGTAGTACATCTTGGAGGGTATCCTTATATTGTTGAGCCACCGACATATATGCACCCTGATATTCATAATGTACTGTTTGACGGAGTTAATCCCAATAAAATCTACTCTGCTAATGATGGCGGCATAAACGTGCTTAATGATATTTCTACTGCTACTCTCGATTCTTGGGAATCTTTGAATAATGGATATACCTGCACACAATATTATGGAATTGCACTCGACCACCAATCGCCAAACGACAAAAAAGTAATCGGTGGGTTGCAGGACAACAGTTCATTTCTCACAACGAATTACCAACCAAATACACCATGGAAACAATTGACGGGAGGTGATGGATGTGTTCCTTCGTTACGACACAAAAATTCTATTGCAATTACAACTGCTCAAAGCGGATACATTATTGCTACGTTACTTGATTCTCCTAAGTATGACCAAGTATATCTTGCGCCCGACAGCATAGCAAATGCAACACAAATGCTCTTTGTAACGAATCCGTTTCTTGACCCTTGGAAAGAAAACACTCTTTATATTCCCGCAAAAAATCGCCTTTTTGCCGTACCGAATCTCGACCGTCTATCGGACTCAGCAAACTTTAATTCTATGGAATGGGTACATCTGCCGACGGTAGGAGCTGTAATTCCGCAGAACCAATTTATTACTGCAATTGCGGCAAGTTCAGCTTCGGAAAATGTGGTCGTTCTTGGTACACATCTCGGCAATGTATATGTTGCGGCATTAGGTGGCAGTGCCGGTAGTGCTGTTAAAGATATTTCTTCGCCAAGTTTTCCGATAAATTCTTTTATTTCATCAATTGCCGTTGATTCTAAAGATCCCAAAATAATTTTGGTCGCCTTCTCAAATTACGCAGTGCAAAGTTTATTTGCCACAACTGACGGTGGGATATCTTGGACTCCCGTTGCCGGAAACTTAGAGATGAATGCTGATGGTAGTGGATGGGGGCCTTCGTTCCGTTGTGTGAAAATCCTTCGGAACGGACAAACAACAATATATGCAGTAGGCACAAGTACCGGACTTTATACTACATTAACTCTTGATGGAACAAAAACTGAATGGACACAGCAATCCATCAACACTATTGGCAATCTCACTGTAGAAACAATGGATTATCGAGAATCTGACGGGCAACTTATCGTAGGAACACATGGTGGAGGTGCTTTTGCCTCGACGGTTACGGTTGGAGTGGAAAATCAACATCAAGACTTACCGTTTTCACTTGAACAAAACTACCCGAATCCTGTCAAAAACTCAACGGCAATTTATTTTTCATTAGATAAACAGTCTCTTGCAACGTTAATTCTAATGGATGCTGTAGGGAAAGTAATAGCAACAGTAGTAGAGGCAACTCTTCATGCCGGACTGCATCATGTTTTTTTGTCGGATGAATTCTGCTCAAAGCTCTCAAGTGGTTCATATTACTATCATTTGGCTGTCGAAGGAAAAGAAACAACCAAAATGATGACGGTAATCAAGTAAGTGTTAACAGTAACGCTTCCTGACCGTTCAAGCGTTGTAAACGACTTCTAACAAATTGCCGGCTATAAAGTTATGAAGTAGGTCGGTTGTATTAGTATGATTGGACGGGAAATCGTTTTATAGGCAAATGTTTACGGGCAGTTGTAACAACCGCCCTGACTGGAATTTGAATGGTGTCTCCTGTTTTTTTACTTTTAGAAGAATTTACTAACTCACCTTACGCAGAATTTCA
>JAFDZU010000005.1 GCA_018266765.1 Bacteroidota bacterium | reverse complement strand
CATACTTTTTGATACACAGCCAAGAATACAAAGAACATTACATCAAAAATAGAGTGATTTTTTGCCATTTCCTTGGACAAATTTGGCGAATTTGGGACATGGGTTTTTGTATGCTTTTTTGGCGTTTTTGCCCTGTTTTTTAGCGTATTTTTTGAACTAAATAATATATTTTAAATTAGGATAATCAAAAATAAACGAATGTTCAAAAAAACACCAAAAATGGCAAATTTGGGACATCATCCCAAAAAATAATTTTAGGGAATTTTGAGGAAATTGGTGTGTATAAAATAGGTTTTTTTTATTACACGTGAGGAAACAGCACTACTCGTATCCGAACAAAAAAAAATGCCTCCTGAAATTACTCGGGAAGGCGTTTTTTATTTCTTCAATTATGAGGCAACTTACCGCGCCGCTATTCGCACTCTGTTTTCTAATTTAGCAATATCTTTTTTGAGTTCGTCGCGCTGAGTATAGTTTTGGGTTGCATCCAATGTGACACGTAATGATTCTATTTTAGTTTTTGCCGTGCTTGGGTCAATTGTACTTGCTTCTTCGGCAGTTTCTACCACCACCGAAACGCGATTTTTGAGCACTTCTACGAATCCGCCGTCGGTTGCATAGATTATTTCATCGTGATCTTCATTAAGGATTTTTATTACCCCAATATCCAACGATGATACAATCGGTGCGTGATTAAACAGCACTTGAAACGGGCCCTTGGAGCCGGGAATTGACACCGACTCTGCTTTGCCGGAATAAATGACGCGCTGAGGTGTTACAATATCAATTTCTAAAAGATGTTCTGACATACTATGTATCTCTCAAGATTAAACGTTGTGATTATTTATTAGACTTTTTGAAAGCATCATATACTTCGTCTAAAGTTCCTTTATAGCTGAACATACCTTCGGGAATTTCATCCACGTCACCGTCGAGAATTGCTTTGAATCCAGAAATTGTATCTTCGATTTTCACATACCGTCCGGGGAAACCAGTAAACTGTTCTGCCACACTAAACGGTTGTGAGAAGAATTTTTGGATTTTACGAGCGCGATACACGGTTTGTTTGTCTTCGTCCGAAAGTTCGTCCATTCCAAGAATATTAATAATATCCTGAAGGTCTTTGTACCCTTGCAAAATACGTTTTACGCGCATAGCAGTCGTATAATGCTCTAAGCCGATAATAAGCGGGTCGAGAATCCGTGAACTTGAGTCGAGCGGGTCAACCGCAGGATAAATTCCAAGTTCTGCAATCTGACGTGAAAGAACGGTAGTTGCATCCAAGTGACTGAAAGTATTAGCAGGAGCAGGGTCTGTCAAGTCATCGGCAGGAACATATACCGCTTGCACAGATGTAATCGAACCTTTATCGGTTGAGGCGATACGTTCTTGGAGAAGTCCCATTTCGGTAGCAAGAGTCGGTTGATAACCCACCGCTGACGGCATCCGCCCGAGAAGAGCCGAAACTTCCGAGCCGGCTTGCGTAAAACGGAAAATATTATCAATAAATAAAAGCACGTCGCGCCCTTCTTCATCACGGAAATACTCTGCCATTGTAAGAGCAGTAAGAGCAACCCGTGCACGTGCACCCGGCGGTTCATTCATTTGTCCAAAAACAAGCGCAGTTTTGTCAATAACGCCCGATTCGGTCATTTCACCATAGAGGTCATTTCCTTCACGAGTACGCTCACCTACACCTGCAAAAATTGAATATCCGCCGTGATTCTTTGCGATATTGTGAATCAACTCTTGAATAATAACGGTTTTGCCTACACCTGCACCACCGAAAAGTCCGGTTTTACCACCTTTGGTAAACGGCTCAATCAGGTCAATAACCTTAATTCCTGTTTCAAACATTTCCTTACGAGTACTGAGCGTATCGAAAGCAGGAGATGGACGGTGGAGCGGATAGTGCATACGTGAATTGATTGTACCTTTGTTGTCAATCGGCGCACCGATAACATTTATAAGCCGTCCGAGAACTTCGGGGCCAACGGGAACCATAATCGGCTCACCGGTATCAATAGCTTTCATTCCGCGAACTAAACCATCGGTAGAGTCCATTGCAATGGTACGAACACGATCTTCGCCCAAGTGTTGCTGAACTTCACAGACTAATATTTCTTCTTCGCCGGTTGCAATAGATGTACGGGGAATATTAAGAGCGTTTAAAACAGGCGGGATAGTACCGGCAGGAAATTCGATGTCCACAACTGGACCAATCACTTGAACAATTTGACCATGATTCATAACATAAAACCTTTGGAACTAATGAAAATGGAAGATGTATTTCTAAATAATTATGCAAAATTACGGAAAACTTCGCTGCACGCCAAGAATCGTAGAGAAAAAGAAGTAGATAATCTCTTTTCAGACAGCGAAATCCGTATTAAATCTCAGCAGATAACTGTGAGATTTCAGTGTGTTTTCCACAGAGTGATTTACCCTTATGCCGCCGCACCAATTTCACGAAGGAGTGCTTCGCGCTCAATTTCAAGCTGGCGGATTTTACGTTCAATCGAGTCGAGTTCTTCGGGCATAGAGTCAATTTCTATGCGGAGTTTGCTCGCTGCTTCATCTACTAGGTCAATAGCTTTATCAGGTAGAAATCGGTCGGTTATGTACCGCGAAGAAAGTTCGGCGGCGGCGACAATTGCACCGTCGGTAATGCGCACACCATGATGAACTTCATACCGTTCTTTGAGTCCGCGTAGAATTGAAATTGTATCTTCGATTGTAGGTTCGTCCACAATTACTTTCTGGAAACGACGTTCGAGAGCAGGATCTTTTTCGATATGCTTTTGAAATTCGTCGAGAGTAGTTGCGCCGATACAATGTAAATCACCACGAGCAAGCGCAGGTTTGAGAATATTTGCCGCATCCATACTGCCGGAAGTTGCACCTGCTCCGATAAGTGTATGCAATTCATCAATAAACAGAATAAATTCGCCGTCAGAATCAGTTACTTCTTTAATAACAGCTTTAAGCCGCTCCTCAAATTGACCTCTAAAACTTGTTCCGGCTACAAGTGCCCCCATATCAAGCGAAACGATAATTTTAGTTTTGAGTGATTCGGGTACGTCGCCGGAGACAATTCGCTGAGCAATTCCTTCAACGATTGCAGTTTTACCAACACCCGGCTCGCCGATTAACACAGGATTATTCTTGGTGCGGCGCGAAAGCACTTGCAACACCCGCCGAACTTCGTCTTCACGCCCGATAACTGGGTCAATTTTTCCTTTGCGGGCTTCGTCATTGAGGATTCTGCCATAGCGATGCAATGCCTGATATTTATCTTCGGGACTTTGGTCAGTTACGCGCTGATTACCCCGAAATTCCGACAACACCTTCAGAATAGATTCTTTGACAACACCTTGGTCTTTGAGGAGTTGGGATGCATTGGATTTTAGTTCTGAAAGTGCAAGTAATAAATGTTCGACACTCACATATTCATCTTTCATTGCGGTTGCTTCTTTGAGCGAGGTTTCCATTACAGCCGATAATCCGGTCGAAAGATAATGGTTAGCAGTAGCAGATGCGGCAATTTTGGGTAAAGATTCGAGTTGTTCGTTGATTTTAATTTTCAAATAGCTCATATTCGCACCGAGTTTCATAAGCATCGGAGGGATTATTCCCGCAGAATCTTGAATAAGTGCGGCAAGCAAATGAATCGGCTCGATTGCTTGATTGTTGTAATTGGCGGCAATTTCTTGTGCTGTTTGCAGTGCTTCCTGCGATTTGAGGGTAAATTTTTGCAAGTTCATGTTGATTGTTCCTTTTGGAGTTAAGAATACAATTAAATTTCTACTAATAAAGACGGAAATTAAGGAGAAAAATTGATTGTCTATTTCTCTGTGGAAGTGAGAAGTAAAAATGAGAGTGAGGATTCGGAATAGGTATTCGACAATGGCATTATATACGATTCAACTTGTTTCCTGTCAATATATTACTTCTTTTGAAATGTTTCTTCCGAATCAAGTTCAGATATATTTTCTATGTTTTTACTCTGCTTTTCGGGAGCTGGAAATTCAATATTAAATATTGCTCCTAAGCCGATTCCTTCACTTTCGCACCACACACGGCCACCCATCATTTCGACTAATTTTTTCACAATAGAAAGACCGAGTCCGGTAGAATGTTCGCCGCCTGTAGGTTTTGCAGTCAGGCGTTGAAATTTGCCGAACATTTTCTTCTTGTCTTCTTCGGATATGCCTTGCCCTTCATCCCTTATAGAAACCCTTACTACATTTTTTCCTTCAGCAGTACTTTGTGTGGTACTTATATAAATATTTTTGTCATGCGGTGAATACTTTACAGCATTTGAGATAAGATTATCCAAAACTTCACGAAGAATTTGCTCGTCGGCTATAATTTCAATATCAGATGGTGATGACTGAATGTGAAGTTGGATATCTTTGGCTATCGCTCGTTCGCGGTAATTTTCTGCTTCGGCTACCACAACTTCAGAAAGTGAGAATTGCCGTATATTCAAATTTATTGCACCCGACTCAATAGCATGAGTATCAAGCAAATTAATAATAATTGCTTTCATCTTTTGAGCTGTGGTATAAATACCGTCAATATTATCACTGATTTCCTTGTGAGTAAGGTTTTTCCAGTAACGTCGGGTAATATCCGATGTGAGCATAATTGCTGCAAGTGGGTTTTTGAGATCATGAGCAGCAATTCCCATAAATTCATTTTTCTCGGCGTTCAATTCTGCAAGGTAGGTGTTGCGTTCTTGTAATTCTTGATTAACCCTTTCAATATCAGATTTTTGCGATGCAATAGTATGCTGATTCATAAACTCACGAAGCCGCATTATATACGTAATCCGCGAAAGAATCCACGCCAACAGACACAATACTATACTATTGGTAACATGACCGTTTGCATTAGGATTCGGCAATACATTCTCAATAATAACTAAGAAAACAATCTGAACAGTAGTAAAGAGAGCGATACTTGTCAGAGGACGGTAATAAATCGTTGCGGCAATTCCAAACATTGCAATAATATATTCAGTAATTTGACCATGAAAATATTGATCTATCCATCCTCCAAGAACAGCACTCCACACAAGAATAACAAACGAAAAACTCAAACTAATGATCCCGTTACGGAAGTATTTATTATACGTATCCCGTAAGCCAATCTTTGCAAGTATAAAAAAAGTAACTGACGTTAGCAATAAACTAAGATGTGAATAGAATAGATAAACGTTTCCGATATTTTGTGACCACTCTCCTTGTGCTCGTGTAATCAATAAGTCGCGGGCAATAAGTAACGTACTGACAAAAAACAGCACGATAGAGAATAACCGTACCCGATTGATATTAGCAGATTGAATATCACGGCTAAACGACGGACAGTATTCTTTCGGAGGGCGCTCCGGCTCTATTTTCATTGCTTGCTTGATTGTTGTGAATACCTGCGAATGATTTATAATTGGCATGACATGAAATAGTAGAATGTGTTTTCTAAACGGAATGATTATCCAAAAAAAATATTTCTTTCGACTGCCGTACAACATAGTACGAAGAAATCGGAGAAAATGACTTAGAATTGATAATAATATTGCTGATTGGTGGTTATCGGCAGTGGGAGTAAAAATTAAACTTTGAGAAAATACGAAGTGTTGCTCTCTATTGTTTTACTGCTTTCCGAAGGGTTGACTTTTCAGCAGAAGCCATTGCTTGAGCACAAAAATATATAGTAATGTTAGTTGCCGTTGTTCTTGTCAAGCGCCTCAAAAATGTCTTTAAAATTTTATGAAGATTTCGCCAAGTAAATCTACTGTAATCAGTTAAATTTCTTTACCACTGAAAATTTACATCGCCTTGAAAATTAAACGTAGGGAAACTCTTACTTGCTGAAGGAACAGTAGCTTGAACTACCATTGTCAGTTTTGAATTTTTCCCGTCAGCAGTTTTATTTATCGGTGAAAATGATACAATTGCTTTCCCGAAATGAGTTTTTTGGGGTTCGACTGTACCTGATGTAATAATCAGCGAGCCGGTTCCGAAATTAGGTGGAAATGAAAGGGGATATGTTCCGCTAGCGGGCATAGAATCCAACCGAATCCGAATTGATGTGACAACTTCTTGGCGAGGACGTTGACGAGTTGGATTTTCCGAATCACCTTCGAGTGCTATATCTAACCAAATGGTTATAGGTGAAGTTGAAGTATCAATAATTCCTTTGACCGAACCCGGTTTATACAACCATTGGTCGCTGTAAGAATCTACTTTCCCTGCATTACTAGTATCCTGAATAAGCCCGACTTCATAAAACTTAAACGTCGTACTAACAACAAACGGTTCCGATTTTTTAGGTATTAATGAATCTATAGTGGTTATTCTTCGTTCTGTATTCAAATCAACGGCAGGAGTACAGCCAATACCACCAAGCAATATAATACACTCAGTAAGTATTGCAGATAATACCAGGTATCCTCTGAAAGAATACTTCTTAAAAATGGAAGGATATTCCATAGTTCAACCCGTATTTTGAAGTAGTGTAATTTGTATTTTGGTGTGAATAACTCAGCATATTTGCCTCTGCTCCAATGATAAAACTTATAAAAGTTTCAGGAAAATATTGCACCCCAATGAGTCCTCTACCGAACGGACCGACTTCTGTTCCACCAATACTTGCCTGTATAATCGGCTGAAATTTACCCCATTCAAATGGAGAGTATCGCAATGTCGCGGCAACGGATGGCAATGTTGGATTCTGTTCGTAGAGCAATGTTCTCCCTGCGTTATCTTTACTTGTAAAACGCTGAAAAGATTGCTCGTTAGCAACTTCAATTCCCGCGGCAAACTCAGAACTAAGCGAATATAATGCAGTAACTGCAAGGTTATTAAGGAGTGGAGTTTGACTAATAAAAGTCGGCTCAATCGTTGAGCGAGTGTCAATACGACGAAGTTCGAGTGTCCAACGTGAAATACTGCTTGGCGATGGATTATCTATAGCATTGGGTAATTGGCTTGCATCATAATCTACCGATTTCCACTTCGAGCTGTTGCGCATACTATTCTGTGAAATCGTTGGCGTATGATAATCAGCATCTATAATTGCAGGTGATGATTTCTCATTAGTTTCACTTAAAGATATAGATGTAGCAACAGGAATTTCAGAAGGAGTTACTACTGCAGCAGATTGATGTTCGGGAACAGTAATATAGACATATTTAATAATTTCTTTTGGTGGAACTTTAACTGTTTTTATAATTTCAATCGGTGTACTTAATGAATTAGAGTTCGACATCTCTGCAATGGAAGTTGAGGTTGCATTCACTTTATCAGCCGCGCTTACAGTATCATTCACTGCTTTATTATTCATTAATAAAAACATGGCAACGGCTGTTACTGACGACATAGCCAAGCCCGTCAAGATTGCTTTCGATGAACTTCCAATAAATGTCGAGGCGCGACTAAAAACTCCTGCTTTGGGGATTACCGGCATTTGAGGTGCGGCAAATCCGAGTGTAGAAAAAAGTGCAAGTGTTGATTCTACAGGAGGATTATACGCTTTTGAGTCGTTTTGAACGGCTGTTTTAATAGCCAATAATTCTTTGAGGTCGGCGCGCAATTCTTCTTGTGAAGCAAGAGCCATAAATAAAGTTTGCTCTTGAACAGCATTGGTCGTGCCGTCCATGAAGTCATATAGTAATTCTGAGTGTTCCATAATTTCAATAATTTGGTTGTTGATTAAGGAAATACATTAGAAAATTTCCTCTGTCTGATTATTATATTTATTTGATTTTACAAGATTGTTTGATTTGTTTATTCATTCGCTGATATCTTTGAGATAGGGCGATAATATTTCTTTTACTTTTTGCTTTGCTCTAAATGCTCTCGTTTTAGCATTCGTAACTGTTGTGCCTGTAATTTCTGCTATTTCTTCATACGCCAGTCCGTCGTATTCACGCAAAATAAAAACTTCTCGGTATTCAAAACTTAGCAATTCAAGCGACCGAGCAATTAAATCTAAAAGTTCTTTCTGTTCGTAGTTCTGACTCGTGTCCGTAAAAAAATCAATATCACTCAGAACTAACGCATCTTTTTTATCTCGTTTGTAATTGAGGCACAGATTCCGCGCAATTGTAATCATAAAACCCGGAACGTTTGTAATTGCTCGTCCCGACTGTGCTGTTTGATAAAATCGTATGAATGTTTCTTGAAACATATCTTCGGCATACGCGCTATCTTCAATTATTCTATAGCAATAGGCGTGAATACGCGAGGAATAGCGATTGTATAATACAGTAAAAGCACGCTCAGTCTCGCGTCCCGCTTTTGATAGTAGGGCGATAAGTTCTTCGTCGGAATATGAGGTGTAGAGTTTCTCCATCTGACTGCTCTTAATCAAAGCCGAAGATTTATTGTGTTCGTGTCTTTAATGACAATAACACAGAAATCGGAAAAAAGACGCAAACTGAAATCAAATTTAGTGATAATCGAAGTTATAACGGCAACAGTTCATCTTTTTTCACCACAATTGTTAGTGTTAATTTTTCAAACTCGGTGACACTTTTCCAAGTTTTGTGTTATTACTAAATAAACAACGGAAAGAACTTGCCTTTTCATCCCACCATAAAACGTTCGATAGAGTAATCTCTCGAACGTTTTTCATTTTATTCTGCTATTTCAAAATGATGTACGGTAGTGTGAAAAACCGATAGGATGGAATGTCTTATTCAATAACAACCGAACATTGAGCCATCAAACCCTGACTACCCTCTAAGCGCAGAGTATAAACGCCGCTACTGACCGCATAATCGCCAATATTCACAAACAAAACCTGCTCGCCTTATAATTGAAAGCGTTCGGCTGACTTGCTCGGTAGCTTCATGCCAAGTATATCATAGAGAGAAAGGGTGTATATGCTTGCATGGGGAACTGCTACTTTTAGTTGAAGAGTTTTATCTTTTGAAACAGACATTGGGGAAATTGCTTTAATCCAAATACCATTATTTTCTGCTTGGCTTTCTATTACCGATGTAGTTGTATCTTTTAGCGAAACAACACTAAACCTAAATCTTTCTAACGAAGGAAAATAGTGGTTGCTTAATGCTAAGTCCGCTCTACCATCTCCATTTTATATCTGATATAGAAGTCAAATATGCTATCTGAACAGTTGTAAATTGTGCTATTTCATGAAGAGAATCCGTAATATTACCTTTATAAAAATGAAGAGTAGGGACTCCAAGATTATACTGATTGATAAAAAATGATGATATATCATCTCCATCTATACTTTTACTCAATTGATTTATACTTGAAATACCATCAATTCTTTTACTGTATAATTTTTCAAGTTTATCGTTATTGAGATCATAAACTGTTACATCAGTATTTTGATTCTTTCCTTTTATCATCGTTGCACATATAAAATAATTCTTGCCGGAAGGTTGTGAAAGTAGTGCGCCTGTATATAATATTCCTGTGCTATCGGGAGTGGGGACTGTAAATTCATCAAGCACTTTTGATGTAAATCCTGTGTTTTCCCAATGTAAACCTATTAAACGCAAACCTTCTTTATACACTTTTCCAAAAGGATATTTTGTTAAATTTGTCCAATAATAGTGGCGACAGAGTACACGTATCTCTTTTGTGGATACTATATATGATAATAAAACTACATTATTACTGTCAATTTCAGGAAACTTAATCACTTTGCTTTGTAACTCTTGAAGATTAGCACCGCCCAATACATAACCTTCAGGATAAAACATATCATCATAACCGTCAGCGTTTATATCCATTACCAAGTCAGGGTAGAAGCCCTTACCCGAAGATTGTGGCTTGGGTAATTCACCATTTTGAATTCCTTCATAAATATTACCTTTTCCATCAAGATAGTCAGTAATTCCATCTCCATTAAAATCACCCGTTCTTATAGCGGCACTGCCACCTGACCAAGTAAATACATTTACCGTATCACCCGGAAAGCGCATTTGCCAACTTTTTACACCGTCTGGAGTTGAGACTACAAGCGCACCCTTGCCATTATAGAAGTTATCAAGCCAAGTCATACCGTTTTTACCATACTCCATATCATCAGCCCGCCACCATTCTTTGAGTTGGGGGATTGTGTTTTGAACGGGCTTTTGAGCAAAAAGCGGAGCGGCAAATAATAGAGCCAGATAAAGAATAAAGGATTTCATAGTATCACGGTAGAGGAAATAGAATAATATCGAATGATTATACTGTACGTGTTATGATTCTGTTCCGTAGAAATTTCCTGAACTTCCAAAGTTTCTGCTGTTTCTTCTCTTTGCTCTCAGCTACAGTACATTTCTCGAAACTACGAGAATATGACATGACAACCAAGAATTTTCCAATCATCCGACCGGCGCATAAGAAAAGGTTGTGTATCAAAAAGTATGATATTTGTTTCTGTGATACAATATATGGTCTAACGCTGCAACTATGATACAGTATTTTCTTGGAAAAAGCTGTGGTTTTGCGTACTAATCGTCTGTTTTTAGACAGGATGTTTGTGTTGACTACCTCGATGTACTTTGTATATTGTTTGCTTAGTTCTATGCTTTTCTTTTGGCAAGACCGTCACAAAGGCATTCTAATTGTCTCAGCAAAACTCGAGAAATGTCTCGAATCTCTCTGTTGTTGGCGAGCATGCTGAATATCAAACGGCGTGTTGTGTTGTGTCTGCTTTTTCGATTATGGTACTTCAAAAGAAACTGTTCCTTACAAATCTTGCATTAAAAATCCTATTCGCCACTAAAATCTACTTCTATTTTTAACGACTTGTGTAGATGAACAGTGAGGACAATGAACGCTGATTGTTATTGTTGTTATAAACTAATAAGCGGTCTACTTACTTCACTGTTCGTTGATTGTTATTCTTTTTGATACACAGCCCAAAATGTTTCGCAATGAAACAGATTGCTTGTCGTCAGCTAGCGAAAATTCACCGTAAACGTACATCAATTTTCTCAGCATACGGAGTAATAATGCCTCAGTATCAATCGCAAAATACGCTCTCTCGCAAAGAAACACAAGCAATGAATATATCGCTTGTTGTTGGAATATTAATGCTTGCGATAAAGTGGTCAGCGTATTCACTAACACATTCAGTTGCCATTTTTTCGGATGCAATGGAAACCATTGTCCATATTTTTGCAGTTGGTTTTGCGTCGTATAGTTTAAGAGTTACGTATCGCCCGCCTGACAAAGACCACCACTTTGGTCACGATAAAATAAGCTACTTCTCTGCAGGATTAGAAGGCGGATTAATTATTCTTGCCGCGTTTGTGATTATCTACACTGCTGTCGAAAAAATCATAGTCGGCATAACGCTCGAACAAATAACGCTCGGTACTTCGCTTACTGCGTTTGCCGGAGCTGTAAATGCACTGTTAGGTTGGTTTTTGGTCAGAACCGGAAAGCGTGAACGATCATTAATTGTCACTGCCAATGGCAAGCACATTCTCACTGACGCATGGACGAGTTTTGGAGCAATACTTGGGTTGTTAATTGCCCAAGCGACGGGTCTAACGTGGGTTGACCCTGTTGCGGCTTTGCTGTTTGGCGGGAATATTATTTTCGAGGGAATGAAATTACTCCGCAGTTCTGCAGATGGATTAATGGACAAAACAAATTCTGAGTTTGAGCAGAAAGTTCGCATTGGATTAGAAGATTTTTGCTTGCGCAATGACATTTCTTTTCACCGATTGCGGATGCGCGAATCAGGACAACAGGTGTATGCAGATTTCCATTTACAATTTAAAGACGGTACGCCGATAGAAGTTTGCCATACGATTGCTACTGCCGCTGAACAAACAATTGAGAAGTTATTACTTCCTACTCCTGTAGATGTTACGAGTCATTTAGAGAGTGCGTTCCACCCGCCCGGACACACATAAATTACATATACCGTTCTAAAAATTCTTTGACTGATTCATCTGATGTTGTCTGCAATTCTTCGGCTGTGCCCTCGAATCGGACTTTTCCGTATTCTAACATTGCCACGCGGTCAGCAATTTTAAATACCGAGAACATATCATGAGTAATAACAAGTGATGTAACATTGAGTTTAGAGGCAAGGTCAGCAATTAAATTATCAATTTGCTCTGAGGTTACGGGGTCGAGACCTGTGGTTGGTTCGTCATAAAATACATACGTAGGACTTCCGACTAATGCCCGGGCGACACCCACCCGTTTTCTCATTCCACCGGAAAGGTCAGACGGTTTTTTGTTACGTAAAATACCGTATTCTCTCTCAAAAGCCGGAGTGCCGGATTCGCTAATATCAGGCAGTAAACCCACTGCGGCAAGCACTCGTCTTGCTTCGCCATCCAATATGGAATTATCTTTTTCGCCATGCTCAAAAAGTCCGACGACGACGTTTTCAAATACAGTCATCGAATCAAATAATGCAGCCCCTTGAAATACATATCCAATACTGCGTCGCATCTCAAATAAATCTTCACGCTTGAGCACAGACATATCTTTACCGTCAACGAGTACAATACCGCTATCTGGCTCTAAAAGTCGAACAATATGCTTTAACAGCACACTCTTACCACAGCCGGACTTGCCAATAATACACATAGTTTGTCCGTTGGGAATATTGAGATCTATTCCATTAAGAACATTTTTCTCGCCGAAGGACTTATGGATGTTTTTAAGCTGAATCATAAAATAAAGTCTGAACCTAATAAAAATAATATAGAGCGATAAATTGCCGCTATGGAGCTAAAATCAAAAGCAATTTACCAACTTTCCTATGCGTAACCAAAAAATCTCTGAATTAAAGGATTTGTGGTAGTTTACTCAGAGAGTGGTTTGCAATTCTTGCTCGTCACCACTTATTTTGGTAAGTTGCAATCCTAAGATACGCATAAATCTAACGTGCTGTTAGTAATCAACATATTAATTAAGTTATTAATTTGAAAATCAAGTTTACACTATGAAAATTTTCCCCTCAATCTTCGGTAATTCTTTTTTGAAAAAACGTTCATGGGGCTGGCTTTTAGCGGTAATGACACTTCCTCTTGGCAGTTGTGAAGGTGACTTTTTTGCGCCTTCCCATTTTGCCACGACATTATTATGGATTGTGCTTCTGCTTGTGGCGGCCCGAGTTTCGAGTATTGTTACTCGTTGGAAACAGCCCGAAGTACTTGGTGAATTACTTATCGGTGTGTTGCTTGGTAATCTATTCTTGTTTGGATTTAATGGTCTCGAACTCTTGCGAACAGATGAAACAATTCATTTCCTCGCTGAATTAGGTGTTGTTATTTTGTTGTTTCAAGTAGGTTTAGAGTCGAATATAAAAGCGATGCGCCGTGTTGGAGGCAGAGCATTAGCAGTCGCAATTGTAGGTGTCGTTATTCCATTTGTTTTTGGAACGTGGATATTCGGGCCGTTGCTTCTGCCCGGACTATCCTTCAATGCGTATTTATTTATTGGAGCAATTCTCACAGCAACATCAGTCGGAATTACTGCACGTGTTTTCAAGGATGCAAATGCACTTCAAACGCCCGAAGCACAAATCGTTCTTGGTGCAGCTGTAATTGACGATGTGATGGGGCTAATTATCCTTGCCGTGGTTTCGGCAATGGTAAAAACAGGTGCGGTAGATATTGGCAATATCGGTGTCATTATTCTCAAAGCAATAGGATTTTTAGCAAGCGGAATTATTATCGGTCAGTTTGCCGCAGGGAAAATCAGTAAATTCCTCGCTATTCTCAGTGGTGGACTCGCAATGAAATTGACATTTGCAATTACTATGGGATTATTTTTTGCATTCCTTGCTGATGCAATCGGACTTGCGCCTATTGTTGGGGCTTTTACCGCAGGACTTATTCTCGATAATGTTCATTTTCGATATTTCGCTGACCCGACTATCGTCAGCGAGATGCAAGTAGTTCTGAAAAATGCACCCGAAAAAGCTCAAAAAGAAGCTCATACAGTTCTCGAACGCTATGCAGAGCGTCATTTAGATTCTATTGTTGCGCCAATTGGACATTTCCTCGCGCCTATCTTTTTTGTTATGACAGGATTTGCCGTTAATCTTCAGCTATTGGGTAATTTTCATGTGGTTGTTGTGGCGTTTGTTTTTACAATTGTTGCTATCGGCGGAAAAGTAGCATCGGGATTGGTGGCAGGAAACGTTCGTAAGGCAATTGTGGGCTTTGGAATGGTGCCACGGGGTGAGGTTGGACTTATCTTTGCCGCAATGGGCAGACAGTTGGATGTTATCAATGCTGAAGAATTTTCAATTATTGTTTTAATTATTATACTTACGACGCTTATCACTCCGCCGATTCTCTCCAAACTTTTGCGGAAGGGCTAACACAATAATGTCAGTAAATATATATAACGAGGAATTGATTCGTTAGTTGACGCACAATATAAGATATGGATTCCGATTCTTGCCTTGTTTGGGTAAAGTCAATCCAAGAGACACAAATAAAATACTATGCAATTATATATTCTTATTTTTGCAGTAGCATATCAGATAACGATAATGTATAATGTATCTTCACTATGTTTTTATGGTTCAAACTACGATTTATCTTCTTTCAGGCAATGCGCAAACAATTATTAAGCGTCATCAAATCACTGAGGATGCTCGGATAATACCCTTCTCTGAAAAACAAATACTCTCGATTGGCAAAACTATTTCGATGCTTCGTGCTGATACGTCCCAGGTTGTTATTTTTGCGGCAAAATCACTGGCACTTCAGCGGTATCATCACATTCTCAAGGGAATGATGCTGTTTGCAGGGGTAAAACGCGGTGCACTTTTGGATGAATTGGGAAAATCTGAAAAATATTCACCGGTTCGCGTTATATTCGTAGATTCATTCCGTTTGTTGTTTGAAATAATTGCAAGTATTTGGGTTGTCATTTTGGCGTGGACGGAACTTTTCCTTTGGCGAACCGTAAGGAAATAATATTCAATCGGATGATTATACGGATATTCTTATTTATCAAGTAATTATTATGTTTTTTCAGTAATTTTTGGAGAATACTATGGACGAAAATCTTACTCCTGTCGAGCACGAAGTAACTGAAAATGAAGCCGAAGAATCGGTTTCAATTTTTAGTGGTTTTATTGATATGTTCACTTCGCCTTGGGAAGTTGGTAAGCGGACAATATCATCTGCATTGAAAGTATTATTACTGGCAATTCTTCTCGAAACGATTGTTATAGCGGGAATCAGTTATTTCTATTCGGCAAGTCCGGGTGTACGGCAAGAAATGTTTCAAATGCAAACGCAAGTGATAGATAAAATGGCAAAAGGCCCGAATTTTCCCAAAGAGAAATTACCGGAAATGTATGCCGAAATAGAAAAAGGGCTTAATTTTAATCCGACTAAATCTATTGGTATCGGATTACTGACAACGGCACTGTCTATATTCGGACTTGGAATTTTATTTTGGATATGCCATCGGATATTTACAGCCGAACCGATTAAATTTATGCATCTTGTCGGGTTAGTCAGTTATGGTGCGGCTATTAGTGCTTTGGGGAATCTGCTTACCGGGCTGATACAATTTTTTGGTGATTCGATGCTGATGGCACCAAATCTTGGCTTTTTAGTCGGAGTGGGTGATGCCGGAATGTTTGGAGTCTTGTCGCGGGTTAATATCTTTACGTTGTGGTATTATGCTGCTGTTGGAACTGCAATCGCCTCAGCCGCAGGATTATCAAACAAACAAGGTTATACTATTGGTGGTATTGCTTACGGATTTTTGTTTTTAGTTACTTTTGGATTTATGAAACTTATTTCCACGCTTTTCTGATAAAATTTTGCAGAATATTAATTTATGTAGAACCGCCACTTTTTATAGAAGTGGCGGTTTATTTCTTATACGAATATAGCAAGTATTTTTTGCAGCGTTTGACTTAAATTTACTCTTGCTCAATCAATTCAGCAATAGTATTTAGTAATTTTTCCGTTGTGTATGGCTTGTGAATAAATTTTACTGTCTTATCGTTGACAGTGTGGCCATTCTGCTTCAAGCCACTGACAACAATTACTTTGACATCCGGATTCATTTTTTGCAGAGCTCGTACAGTGGCAGTGCCGTCCATGTGAGGCATCATCATATCGGTAATCACAAGCGATATCCTATCTTGATGAACGGCATACGCGGCGATGGCTTCAGTACCGTCATCGGCAGTAATTACTTTGAAGCCGAATAATTCTAACGCTAATTTTGTCGTTTCACGGATGGTTTCTTCGTCATCAACTACTAAAATAAGTCTGTTATTACCATCAATAAAAGTTTGTTCTTGATCCTTAATTGTAAGCGATTGAAGTTCTTCAGATAGAGACAAATATATTTTGAAATCAGTACCCCTTCCGACTTCACTATACACATTCACAAAGCCGCCATGACTTTTGATAATTGTAATAACAGTCGAAAGCCCTAAACCGGTTCCTTTTCCTAATTCTTTCGTTGTGAAAAACGGCTCAAAGATTCGATCCATAACACCCGGTGGCATTCCTATTCCTTGGTCAGAAACTGAAACAACGAGATATTTTCCAACCTTTGCATCAATATGCATCGTAGCATATTGCTCGTCTATGCTAACTTCTTCGGCAGCAATTTCAATTTTTCCTCCGTCAGGCATTGCGTCTCTTGCGTTTATACATAGATTCATAAGAATTTGGTGAATTTGAGTCGGATCGGCAGAAATAGTAGGTAATTCCTTGGGAATAGAAGTATGCACTGTAATATATTTCGGGAATGTTTCATTAATGATTTTTGCAATATCATCAATCAAATGGCGCACTTGGACGGTCGAACGCTCACCTTCGATACCTCGAGCGAATGTGAGTACTTGCCGAATGAGATCTGCGCCACGCTTTGTATTTACTTCGAGCATCTCGAGCATTTTCTTGCTATGCGGATCAGTTACTTTTGAACTTAAATATCCAACCGACATCAGTATCGGCGCAAGAATATTATTAAGGTCGTGAGCTATACCTCCGGCGAGCGTTCCGATACTTTCCATTCGTTGAGCGCGGAGGAACTGGGATTCGAGCAGTTTTTTTTCGGTGATATCACGAACTGTAGCTATTACATGTATCTCTGAATTTATTTGCAGATGGCTTAGTAAAATCTCAACCTGAAACTCTGTGTCATCCTTGCGTTTTGCGTAAAGTTGTTGGTTTATTCCCATAGGGCGCATGCGTGGATTGGAATTATATTGTTGTCTTAGAATTTCATGCCATTTAAAACGCTCGGGAACGAGAATTTCGACAGATGTTCCTAATAATTCCTCTTTAGTATATCCAAACAGCAAACAAGTGTGCTTATTTATTTCAATTATTTCCCCGGAAGAATTGACAAGGATAATTCCATCGGGAGAGGAATCATAGAGAGTTTGGAAGAGATTTGTCATTTTCTGTAACTCTTTTTCTGCCTGCTTGCGAGGAGTAATATCTACATTGGCTTCAATGATATTTTTAGGGGTGTGATTATCATCATATTGTAGAGTCCATTGGCTTGCAACTGCTATTTTGTCTCCTTGTTTATTGACATGAGTTAATTCGCCATTCCAATACCCGTTCTGTAGAAGATTGGTCATTATATCCTCAAGTGGCTCGGAAAATTCTGTTTGGAATAACTCGTGAGCTCTTTTGCCGAGCACTTCTTCTTTAAACCAACCATACAATGTTTTCATGCCGTTTGACCAGAAGATAATCTCACCGTTCATATTCCGAGTAACCACAGTAGAAACATCAAGCATAAGAGCTTGCTCATGTAACTTCATTATTGCATTTTCAAGATTTTTTTCGGCCTTTTTGCGGTTTGAAATATCGTTCGATAGAATGACGATACCTTCTTTTACCGGGTGAATCTTTAAATCGAAATATCCTGTTGTTCCGTCAGGGAAAACAAAGAGGTTTTCCATAGTCTGAGAAATTCGTTTTTCCATACAATGTTTTATTTTTTGGAATACCTCCGTAGATTCAATGTCCGGCCAAGATTCTATAAAATCTTTGCCTATTAATTCTTCGTTCGGTCTGCGGTTGTGTACTTCTGCCGCCGGATTGATATAGAGAAGTTTCCAGTCAAACCCGATAACTTGGCACCCTTCCATCATAGCATCAAGCACATGACGATACTTTTTTTCATTTTCTATAATTGCCTCTTGAGCTTTTGTTTTTTCATCAATTTCACGCTGTAATTCTTTATTGGTATAAAGGAGTTCGGCTGTTTGTTCCTCTACTTTTTGTGTTAATTCTTTTTTAGATTTTTCCAACAAAGTAGGATATCTCCGCAAACTGATATAAAGAAAGACCGGGAAGACTAAAATTATGGAAAGTGAAGTATAAAGCATCGTTGATTGGGTGGATTTTGCTTTTCTTTCTGTATCACTGCGTATTGCTAAAAGATTGTCTTCTTCTTGGTGCATAATTTCTACTTGAGCACGAACCTTGTCCATAAAATACTTGCCATTGCCTGCTCGCACCATCATTGCTGCGGCTTCAACACCCTTGTTTTTTAAAGTGTTAATAACAGAATCACAGTGTTTGATTCTAACTTTTAGCAGAGAATCAAGTATGGCAAGATTATGTTGTTGAATAAGATTAGCAGCAGTTTTGGTTCGGATTGACTCAGTTAGAGAATCTAATGTTTTGATGCCCTCTTGGTACGGTTCTAAGAAATCGGGATTGGAAGTAATAACATATCCGCGCATTCCGGTTTCAATATCAACAGCACGTGTTAAGATTGATTCAAGCAATTCGAGTACTTGATGGGTGTGCTTTACCATGTGTGTAACTTCGAACATTTTTTTTGAAATATTATTGAATGTCCAACTGTAAAAGCCAAGAGAAGCCAGTAATATTACAAAACCAACAGCAAGTTTTAAATTATAAGAGAACTTCATGTTATAACCTCATGTTATATTTAATATATATTTAGATATATTTAGATTAATATATGTTTATTTAATGTATTTAGATATAAATTAGTTAATGTATGAATTCCAATTACAAAAAATAATAGAAATATTCAAGAATAATATTGATTATATCTTCAATTGGTTATAACGTTAACTAAATTCATTGTTTTTTTAATAATGGCTAAATAATACATATACAACACACCCCAAACCCTTACAGATATAGAGATTCTGATTTTTTCAATTAATTTATGAGGAAGTACTTCTATTACAACAGAATTTTATTCTCCTTTGATTGTTAATTATTCGGCTCAACACCATTCTCAAGTTTTTTATTTTATAGTATCAAACGCTCTATTTTTTTTATTATTCCTATAATTCTCGTTGATTCGTTATCTAGGAGAACCAAACTGTCTTCAGGGTTATCAGACTCTAAATAAAATTTATTATCGTGCTCAATCAGTCGTTTTACAGTTGATTTTCCATCTATCAACGCCAAAACTATAAAATTGACAAGCGGTTGTTTTTTAGTGTCAACCAAAAGCCAATCACCTTCCGATATGCCAAATTGTCCTAAGAGACTAATGTCGTTTACAATAACATAAAATGATGTTTCATTGTAGAGTAACGACGGGTCAGTATAGAGTACTCCTTCATCATCAAGAAAGAGGTTATCATAATTTCCAGAAGAAATCATTACCGAAACTTTTATGTTTTTAGACATCGGCTTTATTTTTATGACTTGTAAATCCAAACCAAGAACCGTATTCTTATTACCTGTCATGAGCCAATCAATGTCACATCCTGCGTCTTTTAATTTTTCTTGTAATCTTATTCCGGGAATAATACTCCCTTTTATATAGGGAGCAAGAGCAGTAGCACTCATTCCCATAGCTCGTGTTAATGCGCTAACAGATTTATAATTCTCTTTGGCAAATATTTTTATTCTTTTACCGATAGTACTCATATTTTTCTAAGCTTTCTCGGTATGGTTTGAAACTTTTTAATAATAGTTAAAATAATATTAATCAAATAACTGTATTTCCTCTGTTTTTTTAACATTTAGTATAAATTTTGTTTGTAAATTTATCATTAATTTATATATTAGAAATTTACTTAAAATAAAGTTAAACAATAATTAACTTATTGCCAACCTAAATTTTAAAAAAACAAAAAGATACACTAATCTTTTATCAAGTAAACGCAATTCTAATTTATGTTGCTAAATTATTTTTTTTGTTTGCTACGCAAATTTTGAGATTATGTTATTTTGCGGCACATTAACATAGTATATTTTATATTAAGATAGAATGGATGGGTTTGGTCATCCAATTACGGTAGAGGCATTATATGGTGTTATTAATGAAAAAAAAGTAGAAACAAAACAAATAATACCTTAGTCATGCTGAATTCATTATAACATCTCCGCAAGCATAACACAAAACTTGACTGAATAGTCACCGGGGATTTTGAATTAAGTTCAAGGTAACAAGACTAATTGATATTTACTTTATAGGAAATACTTTAAATATAATAAAACAGATATTTTTTATTAGAAGTGATCGTTTTTATTTTAGTTAGAATAGTGTTGTCAATAGTAGATTGAAATATGAACTAATAAACATTAAGAGTTATATAGATTGATATTTATTTAGCACTATTTGCCGCAAACCAGAGGGTGAATTTCGAGCCGGTTCCTACGGTGCTTTCGAGTTCGACATGCCCACCATGACTTTCGGTAATATGTTTTACAAGTGCAAGCCCTAAGCCGGCACCACCGACTCGCTGAGTTGCCTCGTCTTGCAGTCGAACAAACGGTTTGAATATCGTCTCGAATGATTCGGTCGGAATCCCGATTCCTTTGTCCTCCACACTCATACACACAAAGTCATCATTCTGAAATGTAGAGAGCAGAATGGAATGGTCGTGCTGTGAATACTTCATTGCATTGGCGATGAGATTCATCACTGCTTCAGCAATTGCATCGGCATCGGCAGTAAAGTTAAGCTCGCCGGTTGCAATACGTGTTTCGATAATAAACCCTTCTTTTTCAATTTCATAGCGCATTACCGATAGTACATTTCTTACTATAGAATTAAGTTCAACAGGATTTTTTCGGTATTCCTTGATGCCGCGCTCAACTTGTGCAAAATCCAAGACTGTATCTATCAAACGCGAAAGACGTGAGCTTTCACCTTCGATAATATCTAAATATTCTTGCCCTTTTGCGCTTTCGGTGCGAGTGCGGAGCATTTCGCTAAACATACGAATTGCCGTCAGCGGAGTTTTTAGTTCGTGTGAAACACCCGAAACAAAATAGGATTTCATCAGATTCAATTCGTGCAGACGTTGTGATTCTGCTTGTTGCACAGCCATTTGCCGAAGCAGGGCTATATGTTCTAATCCAACGCATGATTCATGGACAGCACCACTAATTACATCATAATCTTCGCCGGTAAACCGTGCACCCGATTTTTTTTCGCCAATAATAATACATCCCAATAGTTCACCGGTTGGCGAAAGCATAGGATAAAGCAATACTAATCCAAAACTCCGAAGCAACTCTTCATCACCGATTTCAATTTCGACTTCCGGCTCGAAAAATTGCGGCAAGCCAATAATTCTTTTTGTTTCAGCCATGGTATGCAATGCACTTCGGTCAGTACCAAATTGGAGTAACTTGTCTAAGCCGATTTGCGCCGTAAGCTCCATTTCGTCGCCATCACGAATAAATACACCGATGCGTTCGACTGCGAGAATAGTATTGAGTGCCTGCACCAAAAATTGACCTAAATCACCCGTGCTGACTGCTACAGTTATTTTTTCGCTCATCGCACGCTGGACATTCCGGTAATGATATTGCACTCGAAAGAACTTTTTGTCTATAAAATTCTGAACGAATCCCTTTGCGGGAGCAAATAATGCTACATTGATAATAACGGCAACGGCTGTTACCATAAATGTGGTATTTGCATTGAGAACTCCGCTAATTTTCAGAACAATTCCAAAGATAATAGCATAAACAAGCAAGGCAATCGCCGAAACAATAGCATAAACTGCACTTCGGTTGATAAGCAATGTTATGTCCATTATTCTATACCGAACAAGAGCAATTGCAAATGAAATCGGCGCAATTGTAGCAAGTAGAATAATTATCGTTTCCGGTAAAATTGGATGACCGATGATAAACTGAGGCAATTGCCATAACCCGACAAATCCTAAGGCGCTGATACTCGCACCGGTAGCAATCCAAAGAATTTTTCGACGTTCCGATTCGAGAGTTACTGATTTGTAAGCCAAATAGAAACTTATAATTGTGAGAACCACAATTCCTGCAAACCATAATTGACACAAACGAAAGAGAACAAAATGAATCTTATAGAAAGTGATAGAGGTACTTACAGCAGCAGTTATAAATGAAACAACAAGCAAGAATGTTAATACCGATGCAATTTGAATGGCTCTGCTTTGTAATTGGGGAGTTTCCGCGCGGCGGTCTGTTGGGAATATTCGGCTGAAAAGCAGAAGCAAAACAGGCGAAAACGAATACGAAGCATAAAAGACAGCCGAAACAAGATAGCCAATCCCAAGCGGCATCGTATATCGTCCTGAGGTTGTCATTATCAAACTTCCCATAGCAATACACAAAGTATGGAATATTTGAATATCTACCCCAATAGGGCGGCGGCGGCGTACAATTATAGCAAGCCCAAGAAATATACCGGCACCCACGAGTATTATTACAAAATACATCGGTGAATAAAATCGCTTCACTATTACCGAGGCAACAAATGGTTCGGGTGAAATCGTTCCCATTACTCGTAGCATTACAGTGTCACCAACAGCGTGTCGGTCGAGAATAAACTCTGCTTCATCACGAGAAGTTATTCGTATGCTGTCTATTATTTTGAGAGTATCTCCTACGCGAAGTACAGTTGCCACACTCGAATCGGGTGCAGTAATGGTCATTGCTCCGCGTAATTCAAATGGTAATGCAGGTTTCTGCCAAATATGAGAAAACCCAAGAATCCAAATAAAAATTGCAAGAAGTTCTATTAATAAAAAACGTACAGAAGGAGTCATAATCCGGTAGTAAAATCAACCAATATAAATGAAATACGATGCAAAAATAGCTTTTTTTATCGAGGAGTACGGAAACAGCAAGATTTTTAGACAGCAATTTGTTGTATCTGAAAAGGTTATCTGTCTTTGTTTAAAATTCCATAGTAACGCCTATACTTGGAAGCAATCCAATACCCGATACTTGAGTAATTGCTTCACGTTTGCGAGCATCCCAGCGAACGCCGGATTCATTTTTGCGATTGTAAATGTTCTGAATATCAATGTAGGTTACAAGCTGAATTCCCGAGAAAACCCATCGTTTATCTACACGAACATCAAGTGAGTGAAAGAGAGCGAGTCGCTCACCGCTATTATAATTTGTAAAATCAATCTGTCCGAATCGAATATTTGCAGTGTCGGTAACAAATGGCGAAGTCGGATTGCCGGTAGAAAGGCGGAATTTACCACTGACTTCCCATTGTTGATTAAACCGATAGCCGGCCGAAGCATTAAAAATTATTCTACTGTCGAACGAACCCGCACGTTCAATGCCGTCGAGAGCCGTAAAACGAGTTTGGTTTACGGTGAAACTCACGAGTCCATAGAGAGGAATATCGCCAAGTTTTTTCTGAAGGAAAATCTCTACACCGCGAGAAAAACCAATGCCATCACTCGAAAGCGGTTCTAAACCGTACGGAATGTCATTGGTAACATCGTCAAAACCGGAAGGCGAGAGAACAGCTTGCGGGCGGAACATACGAGTAGGATAATTACCGTACCATTTGTAATATCCTTCAATTTGAAATTTAAGGTCAGACTGCAACGTGTGTTCGTAACCAAGTATAATTTGGTCAGCTCGAATTGCCGATAGAGTCTGCGCATTGTTTTTATCACCCATGAGCCAAATAAATGACGGCGACTGATAATAGCGTCCTGCACTGAAATTCAGTAAAGAAACTGAATTTAAAGAATAACTAAGTGAGAGCCGTGGAGAGAAATAGAGTGAATTTTTGAGAGAGTTATAATAATCAAGACGAACTCCGGCAATATAGCGTAACTTATCTGAAAGCGAGGATGAAATTGAGGCATAAGTTCCGTTGCGAAGTGCTGTAAAATTGCTGTCGAGCGACAGTGGTTGCTGAACTCCGTTATTATCAAGCCGTGTATATCCGGGAATAATAAGTTGATAATCGAGCAGTGAAGCAAATTTTAGATTATTTCCGAAAGAAAGCTCCGTTGTCGGATTAATTTGAAAGAAAAAATCGGAGCGAAGCATAGTTTCGCCTTCGGTGGAAGTATTCTTGAAAATTTCAACGAGGTTAGAATCGCGCTGACGTGTATCAAACGTCGAAAAATTACGCCCAAGCGTGACGGTAAAAAAACCAGTCGAGAAGAGACTTTTCCACGTTAAACCTGAGAAGTATTGATTTTGATTCGAGCCGTTTATTCGAGAATTATTGAATCGTTTATCTGCGTCATCATTATTGAATGAAATACCGTCCAAAGCTCCTATTGTAAGGAATGAAAGTGAGTTGTTTTGGTTTAGATTGACATTAACTTTAACTTGTGTATCCCAATATTCGGGAATAAAACTAAAACCTGCGGCTTTAAATATAAAATCCAGATAACTGCGACGAACGCTCACTAAATATGAACCTGTATTTGCAATCGGGCCTTCGGCAATTACACCGAATCCGGTTGCCGAGAGATTCAACTGTCCGCCAAAACGTTCTTCGTTGCCATTGCGTAGATTGATATTGGTTAGCGAGGAAACCCTATCACCAAATCTGGCACCAAATCCACCTGCCGAGAAACTAACATCCCGAACGAAATCAATATTAATAAGTGACAGTGGCCCGCCGGTCGAACCTTGTGAACCAAAGTGGTTAATATTTGGAACTTCGATATTATCCACAACAAAAAGATTTTCAAACGGTGCACCTCCTCGAACGACAAGGTCGTTACGTCCGGCTTGAGTAACTCCCACACCCGGCAGAAGTGCCACAGCGCGGATTACATCTTCTTGGACACCCGGTGCGCGGCGCACATCCTCGGAGTTGAGCTGTTGGGTGGAAGTAATTGTTTCTGCATTCTTTTGGAAATAATTTGCTTCTACTTCTGTGGCTTGGAGTTCAATGGCTCTTTCATTAAGCTGGAATGCGATGGTCGTGGGTTTTGCCGCACTAACCATAATATTAGATTGAACTGTGATTTCATAACCGATAGCACTTGCACGAACATTGTAAATTCCAGCCGGAATATTTCTAATAATGAATTTCCCGTCGGATTTAGAAATAGCACCAAGTTTAGTACCAAGTATTACAACCGTTACGCTCTGAATAGGCGATTGTGTAGCAGAATTAACAATTGTTCCGGTAAGGATTCCATTGGAAGTAGAGTCTAACGTCTGTGAAAAAGTAGTGTATGAAAAAAGCGTGGTACAAAAAAAAACAATAGAAAAAAACCGAAACAAAACAGTCATGAATAATCCTATGAATTTTGTGTGAATATTTGAACAAGTAAATTTAGGACGGTATAAAACGTATACTATGAAAACAAATTATTGACTGAAGTAAAAAACTTTTAAAGAAAAGTTATTTTTTAGGTCTGTAGAGCCGATGAAAGTTTGTATTTTTGTAGATTGTTAAAAAATCAAATCATAACAATCTCTGTTTATTCAACAATAACCCGAACGAATATAAGAATTTAGATAAAGTCAGAATTAAAATTTATGCAGATAAAAGATTCAACAATAGTGGTAATCGGCGGTTGGGGGCTTGTAGGTGCGGCTATGTGCCGTAAATTAATGGAATTTAGTCCTAAGAAATTAGTAATTACTTCGTTAAAACAATCTGAGGCGGAAGAAGCAGTAGCCGATTTACGCAAGGAATATTCAAATTATCCTTCCGAGATGTTTGAAGCATGGTGGGGCAATATCTTCACCCGGAGTGAATGGAAAGATACTCCGAGGGAGACATTATTAGTTAATGATTCATTACGCTTAGGGTTGATACATGATGTTATAGATGAATTAGATGATATTATTCTTCAGGATTCAGCGTTATATTCTCTTCTTCTTTCCGCAAGACCAGATGCAGTCATAGACTGTGTTAATACTGCAACAGCTATAGCATATCAAGATATTTATTCAAGTTCAAGATCAATATTGGGTGAATTAGACAAAGGTGGTGTGAGCAATGAAACAGTAGAGCGTTTGCTTGCAAGTTTGTATATACCGCAACTCACACGACACATTCAGATATTATATCGAGGGCTTAAAGATGCCAAAACCACATCCTATATTAAAATTGGCACAAGTGGCACCGGTGGTATGGGGTTAAACATCCCTTATACCCACAGCGAGGAACAACCGTCGAGAGTATTACTTGCGAAATCTGCAGTTGCAGGAGCACATTCTCTTCTATTGTTTTTGACGGCACGTACACCGAATGGGCCGATTGTCAAAGAAATCAAGCCGAGTGCTGTAATTGCTTGGAAAAAAATAGGTCACGGCGAAGTAATTCGCAAAGGCAAGCCAATTCCACTTGTGGATATGTTACCTGAAAATGCAATGCAACTTGATGGAGGAACGTTTTCTTTACGTCCTGTAGAGGGAGTTAAAGATTTCGGTGAAAATTTCAAATCTGTATTTATTGACACAGGAGAAAACGGAATTTTTTCGCGTGCAGAATTCGAAACTATCAGTGCTCTGGGGCAAATGGAACTCGTAACACCCGAAGAAATTGCTGAGGTAACTATTCATGAACTTCGAGGCGGAAATACCGGTTTAGACGTAATTGCGGCTTTGGATTCTTCAGTGATGGGGCCTACCTATCGCGGAGGGATTTTGAGAAACTCTGCTTTGGAACAATTGAAAGCATTAGAACAGGAAACAGGGGCTGATAGCGTTGCATTTGAAATGCTTGGACCTCCACGGTTATCTAAATTACTCTATGAGGCATATATTCTGAAACGAATTGCAGTTTCTTTCGAGTCGGCTATTGCTACTCCGGCAGAACAACTTTCAGAGAAAGCAGACATGTTAGTTAAATCTGATGCTAAACTTCGTGCTCAAATGCTGTCGGTTGGACTTGTAATTATGCTTCCTAACGGAAAATCCTATTTGCGTGGAAATGATGTAAAAATTCCACCGTATCGCGGTCAAACAGAGTTGGAAACAACCTCTGAAAATATAGAAAAATGGTGTAATGACGGCTGGGTTGATTTACGAGTAGAAAACATGCTCGCTTGGCAACAAAGATTACAGCGTATAATGAATGATGTTAGTGCCATTCCAATAGGAGATACCAGTTCGCGTTTCACACATTCAAGAGTTTATTGGGAAAATTTCCACACTATTGATGGCGGCAAAATTGCTTCATGGATATTTGAAGTCGAAGAAAATGGTTGGCGGTTTAAACGGTAACTGCCCATGATTACAAGAAAAATTCGTTTGGCGATTATGGCTTCCGGGAAGGGAAGCAATGCTGAAGCTATTATTAAGTTCTCTTTTGAAAACAACGCCGCATTTGAAGTGGTTGGGATTATTACAAATAATCCTAAGGCAGGTGTGGTTGATATTGCTAAGAAGTATTCCATACGTTGTGAGTGCATACCTTCCGACGGAATGACAAATAATATTGAATCTACAATAAGCTTAATGCAAATAGTAGAAACAATGGGTATTGAGATGATTGCTTTAGCCGGGTATTTACGAATGATACCGAACGAATTGATAAATAAATTCCCCAATAAAATTTATAATATTCATCCATCATTACTTCCAAAATATGGCGGAAAAGGGATGTATGGGATACATGTTCATAAAAAAGTTATAGAGAATAGGGAACAAATCTCAGGTTCGTCAGTACATATCGTTGAGAGCGAATATGATTCAGGGAAAATACTTTGTCAGTCTCTAGTATGTGTGGAGGAAAGCGAAACACCTACAACACTTTCAGAAAAAATATTACAAACTGAACACATTATTTATCCGTTAGTTTTAAACGAACAAGCAAAACAAATAATATGCGGTTTGTAAATTTTTCTTGTTTATTTGCTTTTTTTTTTAGAACTTAGTTGTTAGTTTTGCAGGTAAAGTAAGAATATAGAGAGATATAGATTACAAAAACAGGCAATAAAACGAATTAATTACAACAATATTTAGCACAGCAAATTCAGATAACATTCATATAATTCTAATATTTTTAATTTTGTTACATTTTTCTTCGTGAGGTATTCCAATGAAGAGTACACTGCTACTTTTTGCGATTGCCATTTGTGTCGTAAGCACAGCATTCGCAGCAGAAAATGCTAAAGATGGTGGAGCCGAGGTACTGCGTAAAGCAGATCTTGCTAAAGGTTCTTTCCCTCAGCCATTCACTGCATTCCCGGCAATTAATACTGTCAATAATAACCGTCCGGCAAAAACTCAGCCAGCGGTTTCGACTGGTTATTATATTGTGGATAGTGATGATGAGGCCGGTGACGCATGGCGTCCGGACTTATTCAAAGCGTATTTAGATAAAGATTCCGAGACAGATCCAGCGGAAGTTGTTAAATGGAAAAGGATTGTGTCCGGACCAAATCAAATTGTCGATGCGCAAGATTTAGCCGATAACGGCAAAATGTTTTTTAGAAACCCGAATGCTTTAACTGATTCGACTGACGATGCAATCGCAGGTCCAATTAAAATTGGCTTTCCTTTCTTCTTTAATGGTGTAAGATATGATAGTTTTTATGTCTCTACGAATGGCCTGATTGCTCTTTCGAATCGCCGCTACAGTTATGATGCTTCAGGCAATAGAACAATTCCTGCAGGTTCGTCTGATTCATATAACTTCTACCGTGAAGAAAATGTGGATGCCAGTTCTTATGTAGCCCGTCCAAAAATAGGTGATGGATTGAGTGACAATACAGCAGATGATTATGGTTATCAGTATGTAGCAACTGGAAATACTGCAACACCTAAAGGTGGTATTAGAAACCCTGCAAACACGAGTTTAACAGGTGTTCCAAACGATATGAGATTTTCGCCGATTATTGCTGCTTTATGGACTGACTTACAATTATCACAACATCAAAATCTTGATGATGCTGATAAAGGTCAAGTATGGTTCAAACGTGCGGATAATCCTGATGGAACACGTAGATTGGTTATTTTTTATAAAAACGTATCCCTTATGGGGGCGAAGACAACTCGTGCAGGAACGGAAACATTCCCCAAAGATGACAGAAGAATACTTATTGACTTCCAGGTAACTCTTGATGAGTCTGACAGTTCTGTTTATATTTATTATAGAAGTTTGGCAGGAAGTATTGTAAAAAGTAATATTCCAATAGGTGCAAGTGAATTACTACGAATGAATTCGACGATCGGTGTAAAAGGTAATGCACGTCATTATTCATATAAAAACCCTAATTGTTCTTCAAATCTCAGTCAGCCGGAATATTTAACCTCTTATGCTCAATCTACTCAATATTTGGCAAATGCAGATTTCCCAGGAAACTCTGTGAATGTTGCCGGACCAGTTGGTTCCGGTGCTTCTACGCCTCAGACAGGATTGGCTATACGATTTAAACAATGGAAGAACGTGTTAAGAGTTGTTGGTCAGCCTACTTATCTTGGTAGAGAGTTAAATCCAACTGCTAGTTTAGATGCTTATACCAGAGTCATAACGGGAACAAATATAGAATTGCTTGCCGGACATGCTCAATTAGGTGCAATTCGCCCTGTAGCAGTTTTCCAAAACTTAACGAATGATATACAAGGTCCTGGTTTAGCAAATCCACTACGCCCAGCTGGTGTTAATTATTCAAAACAGGATGTTAATTTTAGAACTCGTTTCCGTATTGTTAACCAAGCTACTGGACAAACCGCGTATTCAGAATCAGTGCCAATTGGCATGAGTTGTTTACAAGGTTTTTGCCCTGGTACAACTGCCACTGTTGATTATGTTAGTGGCTCTTCATTTACGGTTCCTTCTACAGGTGGAAATTTCCCTTATAATAATGGCTCTTGTCCATTAAATGGAGTTCCTCCTTATGGAATGGTAAGAGTTAATTTCCCCGCATTTCAGCCAAATGAGTTGATAGATTTCCATATCGGTCGTCTAAGAGCTTTAGTTATAGCTGAGCCCGTAGATACTTTATTTAGAAGTTTAGGTGACCAATGGCCATTTGATGATACAGTAAAACAAGACATTTTTGTTATGCGTCGTTTGTCATTTTTGAATAGTGACGGATTTAATGATGATGTTACACAATTCCATATAATAAATGGAACTGCTATGCCATCAGTATTAAAATGGGTTAATATAGATGGTGAAGTATCTGACGGTGAAGAAAATACCTATAATCCGGTTCCTCCACGTGGATCGTATCCAGCTGCAAATAAAGCAAATCAAAGAGTTAATTCTCCGGTTATTAGGTTAAATCGGAAGACATTAAGTGGTGATGAACCAACAACACCTGCAAAAGGTGATGAATTACGTTCATTCCCTATTGATGTCAGAGATCTTCCAAATCGCCCAACAAAAAATGCAGTTCTTTCCTTCTCGTACCAAAGAACCGGTAAAGCGAATGGTGACTTAGGACGTGGATGGTCTGATGCCCTACTTGTTGGTCCAGAACCAAGAGTACTTTATAATGACCCTCCAGGTGGAACTACAACATACGGACCTGCACCGGATGAATTCTATCTTGAATTTGCTCGTCCAAGTGCGGATGAAATTGAAAATATTGCAAAACAATCAACTTCAGATATTACATGGAATATTCACAAACGTCGCGATGGTCAGACAATTACCGGTAATCCTGTCTTGACGCTCTTTGGAGCAGGTGGTTTACGTCGTGGTTTCTTGGAAAACAAACCGGCTACTGTTGATTATATAAGTAAAGATTCAGCTTTGACTGCAGCTCAAGGTTTACGTGCAAATAAATATGATGATGGTAAAGATTGGGAATATAGTAAATACTTCTTCTTCTTGCCAGATTCATTAATTTATTCTCCAAGTTTAGGTGCTAAAAACTTTAGATTCAGATTCCGTGTTTCAGCTGTTAATAATCAATCTACACCTCTTCAACCTAAGGATGATGATGATGATTTCTTTATTGATAATGTACACTTAATCTATTCACAAGAAAGTGCCGATGTCGAAATGGAACTTTGTGAAGTCAATTGGCCATATACAGTTACACCGGCAAGTCAGGCAACGACAATGCCTATTAGATTTAAAATTTCAAATAATTCTAATAAAGTTTCTGCAACAGTAACTGTTAAAGTAAGAATTTACCAAGAACAATGGCTTAATTCAGATGAAATTACTAAACAAGTTAATGCAGTCTATTGTAATTCTACGCCTCTTCCTGCTATATATCCCGGACAAGAAATTAATTCGAGTGTTCCTGCTTGGAATGCGCGTAGATCACCTCCTGGCCGTTACGTTATTGAAGGTAGAGCAACAGTACAAGGTGGCGATTTAGATAATACTAATGACTTAAATTATAGTATTTTTACTTTGAACTATGGTCCTGTGTTTGCATATGATCCTACAGCCGCAAGAAATGATGTACCTGATTTTGCAACTGCAGCACTTGGCCGTCAGTTTGTAGGAAAAGGTCTAAATATGTTCGGATATGCTGAAGGTCTATGGCCACACGCAGGTGGAGATATTGTTGACGGAAGATATGCTTTCGGTCCTGAAGCAGGTAACGGTTCCGGACAGATAGCAGTTAAATTTACGCTTATCAGACAAGATTCTATTAAAGGATTCCAGACATGGTTTGGCGGTTTGAATCAAAGCCCTGACCCAATTTCGTTCTCCATCTATAAAGATGCCGGTGGTCAGCCGGGTGCTAATCCTATCTTCTTGAAACCGGGTGAAAAAGCGTTGATACGTCAAAGAGGATATGATGATGTTCGCAAAGATTTGTTCTATGATGAATATACTACATATTTACTTGATAAACCTATTGTTCTTGAGCCGGGTGATTATTGGATTTCATGTGCTCAATTAGGATTTGATGGATACTGTTTAGGTGCTTCAAAAGCACGTGTAGGTCAGATTATAACAAATTATAGTGATTTACCTCCAGGTACTTACGGATTAAGCGGTACTCATCTTAATCTTGACAAACGTTTCCGTCAAGACAATGGGTTCAAACAATTGATTAATAATAATTTGTTCGCTTATGAGAATACAAGATTCTCAGGAACATGGAATCAATTCATGCCAAGTATTGGAAATCCTGCATTTGGTCATCTTAACCATGCAGGTGGTGCATCAATCGCAGGTTATCAAACACGGTCACGTGGTACATGGCTTCCGATGCTTCGTCCATACTTAGGAGATAAAACATACTCTGAAACACCTCTGTTCGACGAAAACTGTCTTACTCCTGTAGAACTAACCTATTTTGATGGTCAAAAACGTCAAAGTGGAGTAGATCTCTTCTGGCATACCGCTTCTGAAGAAAATAATAGCGGTTTCCATGTAGAACGTCGAGCAATCGGTGGTGTAGGAACTGAAGGTCAGTGGTCATCAATTATCTTTATTGGTGGACACGGAACAACCTCAGCCGAAAATGATTATAGCTATACTGACAATAGTGTTCGTCTTGGCAATACGTATCAATATCGTTTGATGCAAGTTGATATGAACGGAACTGAGTCTTGTAAGCAGATTTCTGATATCCTCGAATTTACTTTCGATGGAAATACAGAAGTTGCTTTGGGACAAAGCAATCCAAATCCATTCTCGACTTCAACAAACATAGAGTTTGCATTGCAAGATAAATCTATGGTTAAATTAGATATCATTGATGTATTCGGTAATGTAGTTACTACTTTGATAAACGCTGAGCAAACTTCAGGTTCACATTCAGTTACTTGGAATGGTACAGATGCTCAAGGTAATCCTGTAGCATCAGGTACATATATCTATCGTTTATCAGCAGGTAATCACGTATTAAATGGTAAGATGACTCTTAGCAAATAAAATATGTTTAATGGTAATTAATTACCATTAAGAACCTAATAAAAAGCCCTCTGTTTTAAAAGCAGAGGGTTTTTTTATGTAGCAGATGAAACATAATTTTTAGATTATTGATGTTTCGGACAGGCATTTTATATTCATTTTTAGCAAAATTGTGGTAAATTTGTATAAAAAACGATATAAACGTACCACTTACGTCTTATCGTAATAATAGTATATAAAAAGAGTTGATTACAACAAAAGCCCCACTCTCTTAATAAGGAAGATAACCATGGAACGTATCATGTTCAAATCAAAAATCCATCGTGCAAGTATAACGCAAGCTGAGCTCCACTATGAAGGTAGCTTGACTATTGATGAAGAACTAATGGAAGCAGCTAATTTACTTGCCTATGAAAAAGTTGCGATTGTTAATATTAATAATGGTGAGCGCATAGAGACGTACGTAATAACAGGTGAGCGAGGCAGTAGAACTATATGTTTGAATGGTGCGGCGGCACGGCGCGGCGCAGTGGGTGATAAAATTATAATTATCAGTTACGCCAATATGTCTGAAGAAGAAGCGCAAAAACATAGACCAACGGTAGTTCTTGTAGATGATAATAATAATATAATTGATAAACAGTTTGCAGTGGAGGCAAACTCTATATTTGCCACAGAATAATTTCCATCACTAATTAATAAATATGAATGAACTTGCTTGTATAATCCTTGCCGCCGGGAAAGGTAAGCGAATGAATAATCCTAATATACCAAAAGTTATGGCAACTCTTGCGGGTGAACCATTGCTTGGGCATGTTCTATCACAAATAACTCAACTACATCCTACCAAAACTCTTGTCATCGTCGGGCATCAAAAGGATACCATTATTAACTATGTGAAGCAACAATTTCCATGGGCAGATTGCATCGAACAAGCCGAACAACTTGGTACGGGACACGCAGTTAAAATGGCAGAACCTGCGCTTGAAAAATTCTATGGTGATGTGCTTATAATCACTGGAGATACTCCATTGCTCCAAGCTAAAACATTAGGTAGTTTTGTAGAAGAACATCAACGATATCGAGGAATACTTTCGGGATGTGTTCTCTCTGCTGTTACATCAACTCCTAAAGGTTATGGCAGAATAGTTCGCTCTTCGGTGGGAGAGTTTATGAAAATTGTGGAAGAAAAAGATGCCACTGACGAAGAGAAGCTAATAACGGAAATTAACACAGGTATTTTTGTGGTGAAATCTGTAACGCTTTTTGCAGTCTTAAAAGAACTTTCTAATGCGAATGCACAGGGTGAGTATTATCTTACGGATATTGTCGAACTTATCCGCCGAAAAGGTCTGAGTATCAGTGCCATTAAAGCTGAAAATTTTGATGAATTTAGAGGAATTAATACCCCCGAAGAATTAGCCCGTGCCGAAGAACATTATTATCTTCAGAGATTGAACACAATATTGTAACTAATTTAACTTCGCAGTAAAACAATGATAACATCGTTAAATCATATAGGTATTGCAGTTCGAGATCTTGAAATAAGCAAAGCTTTGTATCAAAAAATATTTGAAGTGAAAGATTTCCATACTGAAATTGTCGAAGAACAAATGGTTCAGGTGGCTTCGTTCAAAGTCGGAAATGTATTAGTAGAATTAACTGCTCCTACTTCGCCGGAATCGGCAATTGCGAAGTTCCTGGAAAAACGTGGTGAAGGGATTCATCATATAGCTTTTGGAACTAATAATATCGGCAATGAACTTACTCGGCTAAATGATGTAGGTATTCAACTTATTAATTCGGAAGCGCGTGAAGGAGCACATGAAATGTTGATAGCTTTTTTACATCCTAAATCAACAGGTGGTGTTTTGATGGAACTATGTGAGCCAAAATAACAGAAGCTGATTCTTAAAAATTAAACTTATAACTAATACTTGAAATTAATATATGTCCTATCTTATTTTGCTCCGTCACGGAGAATCTGTGTGGAATCTTGAAAATCGATTTACCGGCTGGGTGGATGTAGATTTGTCCTCAAAGGGAGAAACCGAGGCAATTCGTGCCGGTGAACTTATTACACCATTTCCTATTGATTACCTCTTTACTTCAGTTCTTAAACGAGCTATTCGCACTGCCGATATTGCGTTGACAACTGCAGGCAAATCGAATATTCCTACCGAGAAAAATGAAGCTTTGAATGAACGTCATTACGGTGATTTACAAGGATTAAATAAAGATGATATCGGACGTGAATACGGCACTGACCAACTTAAAATTTGGCGACGCAGTTATGACGTTCCACCTCCAAACGGTGAGTCTTTAAAAATGACTCAGGAGCGGGTACTTCCATATTTTCATGAGCATATTATACCAAAACTCCGCGAAGGGAAGAATGTGTTGGTAACAGCACATGGGAATTCACTCAGAGCATTAGTTGCTGAATTAGATAAACTTACAAATGCTGAAATCCTCGAATTGAATATCCCCACAGGACGACCAATTCTCTATACTCTGGATAATGATTTGAAAGTATTGGACAAACGATACCTCGAATAATTACCTACTTCATTCATTGAAAATTACTCATATTTTTAGATGTAAAACATCTCATTACGACTTGAATAACCTTATGAAATATATCCTTTTGCTCAGCTTTTTAATTATCGGAACACAAGCACTTCATGCTCAAGAAACTCCTGTAATGAGAGCACTCAAAGCTGAATTAAACCGCACAATGACCGATCTTCAATCCCAGAAAAATCCACCATATTTTCTCTCATATAGTGTTACTGAAACTCAAACAGTTCGGATTTCTGCATCGTTCGGACGTATCGAACTTGATGAAGCACCGAAAAATAGAATATTAGATATTGACCTTCGCGTTGGTGATTACAACGTAGATAATACTCACATTATGCGTGGAAGTCGGTTTGAGTTTGGTGGTGCCGGACGTGGTGTTGAACTTCCTTTCTCGGACGATGAGCAGACTCTTCGTTCAGTAATTTGGGCAAATACTGACCGCCAATTCAAAAAAGCAGTTGAACGTTACGGTAAGGTTTTAACTAATAAAGCAGTTAAAGTAAAAGAAGAAGATTCTTCGGCTGACTTTTCATTTGAGCGACCTGCTCATTACAGCGAACCCGGTGCCACATTTGTTGTAGATACGTCTGTTTGGCGCGAACGTCTAAAACGACTATCTGCAATATTTTCTTCACAACAAGATATTTATCAAGGAAAAGTATATTTTCAAGCAGATATTCTCACTAAATATTTTGTAAGTAGCGAAGGGACTGAACTCCAAACCAGTGAACCAAATGTCCGTGTCTTTGCACAAGCCGTAACCAAATCTGATGATGGTATGACGCTTCCATTATATCGAAGTTATTTTGCATTTACTCCCGAACGATTACCCACAGAAAAGGAAATGGAGCAAGACATTCGTAATATGATAGCCATAGGAATTAAACTTCGCTCAGCACCACTTGCTGAAACGGTTTCATGTCCGGCTATTCTTTCTGGTGAAGCATCGGGTGTATTTTTTCATGAAATATTCGGTCACCGTGTAGAGGGGCATCGTCAAAAAGATCCTAATTCCAGTCAAACTTTTAAGTCATTTGTTGGAAAAAAAATCCTCCCCGATTTTATTGATGTGGTATTTGACCCAACTTTAAAAACTCTTGCAGGGAAAGACATTGTGGGTTATTTTAAATATGACGACGAGGGTGTTTTAGGTCAAAAAGTAGTCGCAGTAAAAGATGGGATTTTTCAGAATTTTTTGATGTCACGCTCACCGATTGAAAATTTTAGCTCTTCAAATGGACATGGACGTAAGCAAGCCGGTTACAAAGCAGTTTCGAGGCAGTCTAATCTTTTAGTTGAAGCAAAAAAACAAGTTCCCTTTGACTCACTCAAAACAATGCTTCGTGCTGAATGTAAAAAGCAAAACAAAGAATACGGACTCTATTTTGTAGAAATTTCAGGTGGATTTACATTTACTAACCGTACAATTCCTAATGCTTTTAATGTACAACCGCTTGTGGTGTATAAAATATATGCTGACGGTCGCCCCGATGAGCTTGTACGCGGTGTGGACTTAATCGGAACTCCTCTTACAACATTTAATAATATTATTGCTGCAGCTAATGATTTAGGAATATTCAACGGAGTTTGCGGTGCTGAGTCGGGCGGCGTTCCGGTATCGGCAAGTTCTCCTAGTTTATTAGTTTCTACGATTGAAGTTCAGAAAAAACAAAAATCACAAGCTAAGCCGCCACTTCTTCCATCCCCGATTGGGAGTACAGGAAGGTAACATTAAACATCGTAGTAACCTGTTAATAAAATTAAAATTAGTGAAGGTTTAATCCCAAATAATTATATGAAAATAAGTGTTGTAATTATTCTCATACTATTCTGTATTTCCGATGCACAATCTCAAATTAGATTTACAACAACAGCTACCTTCAATAGTATCGGCTATTCATTATCGTCTTCTAATTCGAATGTCAGCTCTAAATCCAACCTAAGTATTATCTACAAAAAAAAAGGTGATTTTCTCTGGAAAAATGGTTTTTCACCTTCATACGACAACCAAACCAAACAATGGAGAGGCAGTCTGTTTTTGTTAGACTCAAATGCACAGTACAACATAAAACTAACGCTAATTGATAGTTCACAAACACCACAAATCAATGAAATTAACGATTCTGTAAAAACACTTGCACCTCCCGTTATTATACCTATCGGAATAATCAAATATGTAAGTCCATTTGGTTCAGGAACAGCATATTCTTCCGCACTGCCCGGTAGTTTAAAGGTTCTGCTGACATCGGAAATTTCCTGTGGAACAACGGTAATACTCAAAGGTGGGAATTATGCTATTGGTAACCTAGCTATCAAATTAAATGGTAATTGCACCGAAGAAACTCCCATTGTTTTTATGGCAGCTCCGGGCGAAACTCCCGTATTTGATGGTGGAGATACCACTCGTTATATTTGGAAAGCAACCGCAGAAGATTCAGCGCTGTATTCAACAACTGTTCGTTCAGATATTGCTTATACTTCTCTTTGTTTACTCAATAAAAATCTTCGGCTGTATCCCTATGGTTTGCTCATTCCGGCGGCTTTTCCGTATCCGAGCTTGTCTGATTTAGGGTATGACCTTTCGGGATTTTATCGAAAAGACAGTACGTTTTACTTCAAGACTCTTGACCATCGCAATCCAAATAACGAACACCTCACTTTCTCTAAACTGTCACAATGTATTACAGTTCAAGGGAATAACAAGAATAACTATCTTTATTTCAGTGAAATTACTTTTAAATATTTTGCAAAACCGATTATTACTAAAAATATTTTTTCACTTGTTGATGGCGATTATCCTGCTTTGACTCTTTCGTTCAAAAATACAAATCATGTTGTACTGGATAATTGTCATTTTGAATACTGTAATTGGCCTATTAATTTTTCAGATAGCTGTAATTATTCTATAGTTCAAAATTGTACATTTCAAGATGGTGTCGGAAAGTATTCGCACGGCGCATTCAAACAAACGCGTGATGTTACCATCCTCGAACAAGGTACGTATGGACGATATATGGAGTATGCCGCCATTAATTTTAGCAGTCAATCTCAAGTAAATATTATTCGTAATAATAGTGTAGATGGATATATAGGCGGATTAGTCGGAAAAAGTTTGACTACCGATCTAGCTTCCGAAGAAACGGATATTTACAACAACAAAATCAGCAATTCTTACAATGGAATTAATGCCGATGGCGGTAGTATAAACTCTCGTATTTGGAATAACACAGTTGGTTATTGCTCGGTTGGACTATCATTTATAAATGCGAGTTTTGGTCCGAATTATATTTTCAGAAATATAATTCATCATATCATTGAGCGGAAAAATCATAATGACATTTTTTTTATGGATTGTGATAATATTTCTTCTACCAAAATTTGGGGCACTGGAATAAAACTTAATGCTTCTGCGCGGACGATTAATCCTCCTGATATGATTTTTGTCCATAATACTTTCCACACAGCCGATACATTGGGGTTTGATATGTATTTGTGGAATTCTACGTGGAAGTCTATTTTTAGCCGTAATAATATTTACTATTCAGAAGGAAAATCTTCATTTTTTCTAGATGGAATTCAAGGAGATTCACTCTATAATTTTAATTCCCAAAGTGATTGTTATTATAATAAAAATAACATCTTAGCAATAATACAACCAATGAATGGAATTCCTAAATGCATTGCTTTTTCAGATGTTTTACCTTTCGATGAAGAACTGAGAACTATCACGGGTGACAATAGGTGTTCAATTTCAAAAGCTGTATTAATCAATCCAGTGTTTAGTAGTATTTCATCCGGTAATTATGAATTATCTCCGACCAGTTTATTAATAGATAAGGGCGAAATTATTCTCGGATTTAATGATTCATATTCCGGTTTATTGCCGGATATAGGAGCAAGAGAATTTCAGTCATCTGCTGATGTTTTAGAGAAAAACAAAGAGAACAGTATGCAGTTTTCAATATACCCAAATCCTGCAACTTCAACTGTTTCAATTCGATATTTGGGAGATAATTCGAAAGAACAATTCGATGTGTATTCTATAGTAGGACAGAAATTGCTATCAGTTTTTGGAGAATATGGACAAAGTAAATTAACGGTTAAAACAGAGGATTTAACTGCAGGAATGTACTTTATCAGAAGAAATAGAACAGGTGAAATTTTCACGTTTATTATTTTGAATAACTAAAATTTTATAGAAGAGTGAAATCAATCTATACAATCTTACTGCTTGCAGTTGCAAATACATTCATGACATTTGCATGGTATGGTCATCTGAAATTCAGCGAGCTGGAATGGTTTAAAAAATTAGGACTCGTTTCGATTATTTTCATTAGTTGGGGCATTGCGCTTTTAGAATATTGCTTCCAAGTTCCCGCAAATCGAATTGGATATAGTGAAAATGGCGGGCCGTTCTCACTCGTACAGCTAAAAGTGATTCAAGAAGTTGTTACCTTAGTGATTTTTACGATTTTTACGACAGTTTTTTTTAAAGATGAGTCACTCAAACTCAATCATTTAATAGGATTTGGATTTTTGGTGTTGGCAGTATATTTTATTTTCAAGAAATAAACCACTGCTTTAGGTTCAGAACAATAATTTAGAGAAGAATCGTCAAGGATAAGAGACTATTTGTTAATTAACAACTATAATCATCTTATTTATCATAATTTAAGGAATCCATGAAAGAATTTGCAAATGAAGTGTATCTAGACTTCTCAAATCCGGAAATAGCACAAAAGCAACGCCAAATATTAGACAAAGTACGAACAGAGTTTGGCAAAGAATACCCAAATATTATCAATGGTGAAAAGGTAATAACTACCGATAAAACACGGTCAATAAATCCATCGAACCTTGATGAAACAATTGGAATATTCCAAAAATCAGGCAAAGATGATGCTGAAAAAGCAATGCAAGCGGCACTAACAGCATTTGAGTCGTGGAAAAAAGTGCCGATGGAAACACGCGCTGAATTTCTTTTCAAAGCCGCAAATGTAATGCGCGAACGACGTTTGGAAATTAATGCGTGGATGATTTCCGAAGTAGGAAAAAACTATCTTGAAGCTGATGCTGATACTTGTGAAGCAATTGATTTTCTTGATTTTTACGGACGAGAAGCATTGCGTTATGGCGGTAAACAGCCGATTGTACCGATTGCAGGCGAAAACAATGAAATGATTTATACACCGCTTGGAGTCGGGGTTATTATTCCGCCATGGAATTTTCCGTTTGCAATTTTAGCCGGAATGAGCGCGGCTGCAATTGTTTGCGGTAATCCGGTTATCGTGAAACCTTCGTCAGATTCGCCAATGATGGGGTGGATATTTACAGAAATTATGCGCGAGGTTGGTTTGCCGGACGGTGTTCTAAATTTCCTTGTGGCAAGTGGCGCAGAAGCTGGCGATTATTTAGTAACTCATCCAAAAACTCGTTTTATTTCATTTACAGGTTCGATGGAAGTTGGTTTGAGAATTAACGAACTTGCCGCAAAAACAATGAAAGGCCAGATTTGGATTAAGCGAGTAGTGGCAGAAATGGGCGGTAAAGACTCGATAGTAGTTGATTCGGAAACTAATATAGATGTAGCAGTTCAGGGCGTTGTAGCGGCGGCATTCGGCTTCCAAGGGCAAAAATGTTCTGCGTGCTCACGGGTAATTGTAGATTCTAAGATTTACGAAGAATTTACAGAGAAGCTAAAAGTAGCTGTTGAAAAACTTCAAGTAGGAAATCCGCTTGATAACACATTCTGTGGACCTGTTGTATCAGCAAAAGCTGAACGCTCAATTTTGAATTATATTGAAATTGGCAAAAAAGAAGGAAGATTACTCACAGGTGGCTACAAAGTAGAAGGAAAAAATGGATATTATATCCAACCAACAGTATTTGCTGATATTAGTCCGATGGCACGAATCTCGCAAGAAGAGATCTTTGGACCTGTTTTAGCAGTTATCAAATCTGAAAATTTTGAGGATGGACTTTCAATAGCTAATAATACTATTTACGGCTTAACCGGTGCAGTTTATACCGATAACAAAGAGAAACTTGCCAAAGCACGTGAGGAGTTTTTCGTAGGGAATTTATACTTGAACCGTAAATGTACCGGCGCTTTAGTGGGCGGAAATCCTTTTGGTGGGTTTAATATGAGCGGTACAGATTCAAAGGCAGGCGGAAGAGATTATCTCCTATTATTCCTCCAAGCTAAATCTATCAGCGAAAAGATTAAAAAGTAATAGATGACACTTGCAAATTGATAGATAAGTATTATAACTTACCCTAAAACCCGTCTGATAACTTTAATTAGGCGGGTTTTTTTGATGAATTAGATAAAAAAGTAATAGAATTACGAATTTGTCCTATGTCAAGTCCGTATTTTCTTGTAAGTTGCAACTCTATTTAATTGATTATTCCGTAGTGATTTCATGAATTATTTGCCGATACTTAATGCAATGAAAGTGTTAATTGTAGATGATGAACGATTAAGCAGGACAATTCTATCTCGCTTTGTCTCAAAAAGGTTTCCTTTTTGCAATGTAGTAGAAGCCGAAAATGGGCTTGATGCATTAGAACGAATAAGTCAAGATTCTCCTGATGCAATATTTCTCGATTTGCGCATGCCTATTATGAATGGGATGGAAATGCTCGAAGCCCTACGCAATGATCCATCGCATACAGAAACTCCTGTTATTATAACTTCTGCTATCCAAGAAAAATCTATTGTCATGCGCCTTACTCAGTTGGGAATAGAGGGATACCTCCTCAAACCCATTGATATTGATACTGCTTATATCCGAATTGGTAAATTGTTACTTGCTATTCGTGACCAGAAAGGCAAACCTAAATTACCTAAAGTCACCGATATCACGATTGAAAAAAATCATAAAATCCTACTTGTCGATGATGACCCTACTTTTAGAATGTTCTTTACTTCGATGATTGGTAACCGTTGTGAAGTAATAATTGCTGAAGATGGTAGCGAGGCATACCGACTTGCCCAAGAAAATGACCTTATCACCGATGTCTGTATTTCTGAAAACTTACCCGAGGGGACCGGACTTCAAAATCGAAAATTTTTAGCTAAAAAGCTACGACAACTCAAACGTGAACGGCCGCTTGAAATACTTATTTGCTCCGAACGCAACACACTTCGTGAGGACGAAAAAACATTCTTCCAAGGAATTATTCTTCGTACTTTTGTACAAAAATTATTTATTGAATCTTTACTTAAAAAAATATTCAAAGATGAATCGAAAGAAGGTGCCTTCAGACATGTGGTTACTAATCAGTTTAGTGAAAAAATCCAAGCCGCACTTATTACTGAATTACCTTCATTCATTACTGAAAATGTTGCAATCCTTGAAGATAAAGTAGCTAATATTGTCTCAAATGAACACTCTGAAACTATTAATGTTTATGTGAAAGAAGGAAAGATTGATATCACAATTGGTATTGAAGGTATGGTAGTAGATTTCAATAATTTGGCTCAACTTCGTGGAGACCCAAATTATATTGCCAATGCCCACAATAACCAGATATTTCAAGAAACCCTCAATGCAATTACAACGATATTCCTCGAAATTCTCAAAAAATTTAATTACTCGGCAAAAGTAAACAAAGAACCTTGGAAAAAGCAAACAGCAGAAATTCGACGGGTACAAATTTATAGCATACCATTTCGTTTTGGAAGCGGAGAAGAATTTGTGTGCAGAGTTTGGTTCAATGATGTATCTTAATCAACAGTTCAATTTATTTTACAACTGATTTTGGAGTTGGCACGAGTCGCAATGTTGCTGTTCAGAATAGTTTTGAGATTCTATTTGAATCGTTGAGTGAACTAATGAAAATTTTTCTTTCAGCATCGAACAAAGTGTCTTTAGAATTTCATCATGAAGTGAATCCGAAGATATTACAATGTGAGCACTTACGGTATTTTCACCCGGACTATTCTGCCAAATGTGAATATCATGGACGCTAACCACTCCATCGGTTTCCATCAATGCTTGTTCGATAACATCTTTTGAAACCATTGGAGGAGCTGAATCCATCAAAAGAATTCCGGATGAACGCACTAATCTCAGCGCACTCCGAATTATAAATAACGAAATACCAAAGGAAAGTACAGAATCAATCCACGATAAATGAGTATAATAAATTGCTACACCACCAACTATTACCGCCACTGATGAAAGTAAATCTGTCAATACGTGAAGATATGCACTGCGTGTGCTGATATGATGTGATTTATACAAGACAAGCGCACTAATTCCGTTAGCAATCAAGCCTATTGTAGCAACAAAAATCATTTGAAGCGATAAGACTTCCTGTGGATGAAAGAATCGCTCGATTGCTTCATACATCAAGAACCCACAAATACCCACAAGTACGACACCATTCACCAAAGCCGCTAATACTTCAATCCTACGAAATCCAAAGGTATATTGTTGTAATTTTTCTATATCAGACTGAGAACGTGAATAAAATTTAAGAGCCAAAAATGCAATTAAAAGTGCTCCGACATCAGCAAGCATGTGTCCTGCATCGGAAAGTAACGCAAGTGAATGAGACAAAAACCCACCAACTACTTGAGCTACAAAAATGCTTGCAGTGCATGCCATTGCAATTTTTAGAGCACGTGAATCATTGGCAATTTCTGCATGATGATGATGATGGTCATGTCCATGTTGATGGTTATGCCCGTGGTGGTCGTGATTATGGCTCATTACTACTCAGAAAATAATTGTATAAAGGAAAAAATCAGATAAACTTCAATTCAAAATTACGAAAAAAGAAAACCCCACCGACTAAATAAATCAGTGAGGTTTTAACATTTTATGAATGAATTAGCAGAGTAATTATCAACTGTTCTCTTTAGGAACTTCTATAAAAATAAGACGAGTTCCATCTTTTGTTTTTAGTTGTAAACGAACAACATCACCCCGTTTTGAATCAATTGCTTTTTTGAGTTGGGCGGGGGTCTGAATTGCTTGTTTATCTGCTTTTACAATTACAGCATTAGGAAAAAGTCCTCGCTCTGCAGCTTCGCTAAATTGGTCAACCTTAGTAATTAATACTCCACTTTCTACTTCATTATCTTTTTTTGCTTTCTCGGTCAATGCACCAATAGTAAATCCAAGCTGTTTAAATACAACAGGTTTATTACTATCTTCATCCATTTCTTCTCCGGGAGCATTACCTTTTTTAGCGTTCGAAGCTAATTTATCTTCTTCTCTCGGCTGTAATGTTACAGATTTAGTTATCATCTTTCCTTCTCGCCAAATCTTAAGTTTAACAGATTCGCCTGCACGATGTTGAACAACACGACTTTGGAGTTCATTAGAAGTATTCACCGGAACACCGTCTAATTCTAATATAACATCTCCTGTTTCAATTCCGGCTTTCGATGCCGCGCCGTCAGAAAGTACATTATCTACTAAAACTCCGGCTACACTTTCAAGTTTCATACTTTTGGCAATTACTTCATCTACCGAGCGAATTTGTACACCAATATATCCACGGTCAACTTTTCCATCATCCATAATATCTAATACAACTGCCTTGGCAAGATTAATTGGTATTGCGAACCCGTAACCGGAAAAATAGCCGGTACGTGAAGCAATTGCCGAGTTAATTCCAATCAAACTTCCCTGAAGATTAAAAAGTCCGCCCCCACTATTTCCGGGATTGATAGCCGCATCTATTTGGATAAAATTTTCGATGGCATAACTACCACGATTCAAACCTAATGCACCACGTCCGAGAGCACTTACAATCCCCGATGTAACTGTGGAATGTAGCCCGAGTGGATTACCTACTGCAAGCACCATTTCACCTACTTGAACATCATCACTATTTCCAAAATGAACGGCCGGCAAACCTTTTGCTTCGATTTTCAGAACCGCTATGTCGGTCAGCGGGTCACGACCTATAAGTTTTGCTTTATATTCTTTTTTATCGCTAAAAATTACTTTGATGCCATCGGCACTAGCGTCTTCCACCACGTGATTATTTGTGACTATATAGCCGTCTTCGCTTACAATCACTCCCGAACCTGCTCCTTCAGATTTTTGAGTGCGATCTTCTTCTCCATTGTCTTGCGAACCATCATCCGGCTGACCAAAAAACTTAAAAATATCGGGTAATCGGTTTTTAGGGACTTTAGTTTCTGTGAGAACATTAATACTTACAACAGATGGATTTACTGACTTTGAAACAGCTTTGTAGGCATCATTCAATGCTCTTACTGTTTCATTAACTACAATAGGTGGGTTTTTCGCTCCAATATCTTTAACACCTCCGGCAAAAAGAGAACCCACTCTACCATTTCCAAAATTGGAGACCAATACGACTCCAAAAATAATTCCTACGCCGATAAGCATTATTGCGGCGGCGAGAGAACGCTTATTCATAACGAAATTCCTTGATTTGTTTTTAAAAAATTATTATACGTTGAAATATCTAATATCCTAACGGATAATTTATTTAGCGTGAAATTTAAAGTTACTTGAAAGTAGCCGCTTCGCGTTTAATAGCTTCTGCAATTTCCTCGGCAATACGAAGGGCTTCGGCGGCATCTACAGCACTAACAGCAATAGGTGAATGTCCTAATATAGCATTTATAAATGCACGCTGTTCTTCAGCGATAGCATTTACTTGTGGAGCTATCGGTTGTTCATAGACGATTGATTTTTTTACATCGCCGGCATCTATACTTCCAAGCATCATCGCCGGAATAGATGACGTTTCTTCACCTTCATTAAGTATGCGATAAACCTCGACAGAACCTTTGGCAAAATCTACCGAGAGATATGCATCTTTTTGGAATAGGCGCATTTTTCGCATTGGTTGGGCTGATATTCTCGAAGCTGTAAGATTTGCTACACATCCATTTGCAAAACGTAGTCGTGCATTAGCGATATCGGGAGTTTCCGTAAGAACTGCTACGCCATGGGCGTCAATACTTATCACCGTTGACTTAACAAGCGATAATGCTATATCAATATCATGAATCATTAAATCCAAAACGACAGACACATCTGTGGCTCTCGGCTTGAATTGAGCCAACCGATGTGCTTCTATAAAAAGTGGGGCAATATGATAATCATGAAGAGCGGCTAATCCGGGATTAAACCTTTCTACATGACCTACTTGTACGAGTACATTATTCTGTCTTGCAAGTGCAATCAGTTTTTCAGCTTCTTGATAGGTAGCCGTGATTGGTTTCTCGATGAAACAGTGTTTTCCGGCTTTGATTGCTGCAACGGCAAGCTCGTAGTGAAATAGCGTTGGTGATGCAATTGTTACCGCATCTACAGAAGCAAATGCTTCACTTGGTGAAGCAAAAATCTGTACATTATTTTCGTCAGCTACTTTTTTAGCTTGCTCAGGATTGGGTTCATAAATTCCAATTAATTCTGCGTTGTCAGCTGTTTTCCAAAGTCGAGTGTGGATACTTCCGAGATGTCCTGTGCCGAGTACTGCTATTTTAATATTTTTCGAGTTTAAATTTGTCATTTGTATATTTTATTTTACAATCTATTATGTATTCTACTCAGTATTCCGTTTTATTTCGTTGATATATTTAATTAAATATATATGTTTAAATATATAGATACTCTTTTGACTTTGTTTATAATTACGGACTATTGAAACGAAATAAAAGCAGGTTTGTTGTAGAGCAACTGTTATTTTTGGTTAAAAACAGCCACTTTATTTCTAAGATTTTTCTTATAAAAAAAGCGGAGGAGACTTTGCAGTCCCTCCGCTTTAGTTTGAAATGTATCGTCAGTAAAAATTACTTGACAATAACTACTTGCTGTTCTTCAGAATACTGACCGGAATTTAGACGTAACATATATGTTCCTGAGCTTAAACCTTCTACGGGAACTTTTACGCTATAACTACCCGGCTCTAAAGAACCGACTGCTATAACTGCTACTTTTGTACCTGTGCTGTTATAGAGAGAGAGTTCAGTCATTGCTTTCAAGCCAACTGAAAACTCTACTTCAGCACCATTAGCACCAATTGGATTCGGGCTAATTGCAGTCATACTATACATTACATTTTTGCTGTCAACTTTACGCAAGTTAAATGCACATGTAGGACTTACTTGTATTTTACCCGGCTCAGCCGTAATTTTCGCACATTGACTGTTAACCACTGTAATCGTTGGCGTAATTGCTGTAAAGTCAATACCATTTGGTAAATAAACAAAGAACACCATATTAATAATATCGCCCGGAGCAGTTAGGATTGAACCTGTGCTCTCAAAGTCGAACGTAAGTAAACCGTTCGTTCCTTTTGTTACTTCTTTTGCATTTGTTACTTTAAACCCCGCCGCTGCGGCACCGGCAGTAAATTCTGCTAATGAAGGAGCAATTAAACGACCGTCATAGGTTACCGATACTGTTAGTTTATTAACATTAGCAGATGCTACAATTGGATCTTTTAATGTAATCGGAACTGTTACTTTACTTCCGATTGCAATATTAGTAAGCGTTTTTGTAGTAGCAACACTTGAATAATCAACACCAACACCAGTAATTTCAACTGTAGTATCGCGTCCTAATTCAGAACTAAATATATGAAGTTTAATTGTTTTCGTTCCCGTTGCTGATGGCTTAAAGCTAATTCTGACTGAAACATCAGATGTTGTTAATAATGGGAATGGTACGTTAGGTGTTGCAGGAACTACGATGCTAAATTGAGCATCTGGATCTAACGCAACACTGTCAATCAAAAATGCACTGTTTCCTTTGTTTTTAATAGTACAGTCAATAAATCCTTCTGTACCGACACAAATATTATCAACACGACCACCATTAGCGACTAAATCAAGAACTTTAACAAAATCTACTCTACCGATACCTGTCCAATTTGATGTTACTTGAGCTTCGGCATCACTCACAGTTGTAAGTGCTGATGCATGATTACCTTGTAATGGTGCTAAAAATTCACATATATCAACAACAAAACTTGCACCGGGTAATAAAGTTTTTGGCAAACCGATTATTTGTTTATCATAACGGAAACCATTAGCACTAAATGTTGTCAAATCAGGATTAATTGCTCCGACGGATGCAACTAAATCAGTAATTGTAACTGAATCTTCAAATGCCCATTTTTCACATTCAACTTTATATTGACGGCGATTTGAAATCAAAGTACCTACAACAGTAGTACCGAAATCTATGTCTGTTGTTTTCAAATGTCCGATTATACCTGTTCCTCTTAATTCTGACGAAGCAGAAACACCCGCTGTAGTGGTAACAAAGTTAATTGTTACAGTATGATCACCAGTTGTCAGAGGATTGAATTGTACAGGGAATGTTTTCTTTGCTCCGGCTGCAAGAGTCAGATTTGTAAATTGATTTAAATCAACAATAAAATTCGGGTCTGTTCCATTTGCACTTTGAATTGTAACAGGCGCAGAACCATCGTTTTGAAGGTCAATTGTTCCATCATAAGGAGCGGTAGGGTTAATTCTTTTGCGCTTCCAGTCATAAGGAGTTGCAATCAAACCAGGTTCTACAGCTTTGCCTTTTATAATCGATAAACTATCACCAACCTTAGCATCACTTGAGAATGTAATTGTATTCGTGAATGATCCAACTGCAGGAGGTACAAAATCTACTTGGAATCCAATTTTTTGGCCGGGAGGAATCTTAACAGGATATGTTTGTGCCCAACCAATTGGTTCAAAATTTCCACCTGTAATTGATGTTAAATGGTCATCACCTGTAACGACTAAGTCCACACGCCCGACATTTTTAACATAAAGCTGTTGCCATACTGTACGTGTACCTTTCGAGCGAGTTCCATAATCATAATCATCAACTAATATTTCAGGACTTGCTATTTCTGCTTTCAAAAGAGTTTTGTAGAAGAAAACACAAGTATCACCTATACCAATTTGGTCATTATAGAGACCATCCGGAATATTAGTAAATGTAATCTTAATATCTCTTGTTGCACCCGGTGCCATGATAAATGGCAATTTTATACTTGGGTCAATTGTAAAGCCTTGTTTGTTATCTTTCAATTCAAGACGATGAACAGTAAGAGGTGTTGGTCCTGTATTGCGAATTGTAACAGTCTTGGTTTGCACGGAGTCTTTTTTCATCAACCCGTAATTGAGAAAATCATTCGGTTCCATCGTTAAGTTAAAGGCCTTATAATTAATAACGATAACCGTATCATTTCCTGCGCGATCTACAAATACTAAAAATGCACGAGCATCAATACTTGGGTCAATTACTTTCAAAGTCCAATCGGTTTTACGGGTAGTTCCGGCAATAAATTCGTGTTTTGAATCATAATTAAAATCATAATTGGTACTCGAATCCAAATCCATGTAGATAAGTGCTAAGTTCGATCGTGAAAGGTCATCATCCGGATAATCGATAACAGAACCATCGGAAACAGAACCATCACATTTTAATGTCCATGTAGGGCGTGGTTTAACCGTATCCTTTACTTCAAGATTACCTAAAGCAACGCTTGTAGGCATACCATAAGAATCATAATTAGAGAATCCATAAGCATATGCGGCAAATGGTGCTTTCGCACGTAAACGATACACATTGTCACCCGGTAATGTGAGTTGCTTACAAGCATACGTTTGACCATTTACAGGTACGCTAAAGATATACCCAGGACTACCACCGAAACGTGCACTTACTTTTTTCCACTCAAATTTTCCGGCTACCGATATAGCAAATTCCAAATCATCAGGAATTGTTCCATCAGGTGTTAGTTGATACACCAAGTTAACATAGTGGCTCTTAAAGTTATTATTACTTGTGAGAGCACCCGGAGTACACCATACTATTTCTTTTTGATATTGTTCGAGCGGAGAGAGGATAAGCATGAATGGATCACTCGGAACATTATCATCCGTTTGACCGGGATTTAACTCTTCAACATAAATTGGCTTATCTGCACTAATAACAACTGCACGTGGACTGCCGTCAGACGAGCGACGCTCTACATAACCATCATCAAGTTTGCGAGTTGTACGAGGTATTACAAGCCATTCTTGACCATCACGATAGACTTTTGTATTTTTTTCTTTAGCATAAATACGAATTACAGGATTATTCTTACGACCAAAGAAAGGAGTTACGTGATATTCTTTTCCCCATGTAAACGTAGGAAGTTCCATTTCTGACATATAATCACAAGCATAAACGCCTGCAGGAACATTAGCGCATTGATTACCCGATACAACAGCGACAGGTTTACTACTTGTGATACGGCTTCCTGAAATATCTTGGATATCTCCATTACTTGAAAAGCATAATACATCACCTTTGTTTTTCATTGTAAAGCTGGTTATTTTTCCGGGCTTTAGTCCACCTGAGGTTTCCGAACCGATTGTTCCACCCATTTCATAAAATACCTCGGTGTCATCATATGCGGCACTAATGGTGGTTTCGCTTGTCAGTTGATAACCTGAACCAACAGCCGTATATTGCGGATAAGCGGCAACGATATATTCTTTTCCTAATGCAGATATAGGTACAGCAAGGAAACCATCACTTGTATAATTATAGCGTGTAACACCGTAGCATACCACAGGAGCACGAGCCGTTACGTGAACTGCAGCACCTGGATATACTTGCTCAACAGGAGCTTGTGCTCTACCTGCTTTTAAAAATGGCTGAGCAGCACCGGTGCCTAATACAAATTCAACAACATCATTCGCTTGGCAAAGTTTGGTTACTTTATAGCCCTTACCTGGAATTTCAACTGTAATAAGTTGTTTTGCTCCGGAGGCAATAAAAACGCGGCAGCTATTCATAAAACCGGCTGATTCTTCTTCGTAACAAGGTGGAAACGAAAAGTAGAACTCTGTTCCGGCATTTGTCGCACCACCAAGTAGTGACGGCAATTTTTTGACATCTATTTCCCCGGCTTTTGCCGTTGAAATTAACATCGCACTTACTACCAACAAAGCAGTAAGCAGAGAGTACAGTTTTTTCATAATAAAAAACTCCTTAAAGAAAATAATTAGATGATAATACAGAAGATAATATACATACTTAATAAAATGCTACGAAAATTAGTTATTATTTACTTCATGTGCAAATAGTTTTCACTATTTATCAATTTTTTGATAAAAATATTTTATACTTTTATATCTTAATAGGATACTAGAGGAACCACTTGTTATCTGAAAGGTTACAACAATCTTCCTTCGTTTATCCGTTTCTATTAATTTTATTATGCAATAACGAATTGATTGTGTCTTGTAATGAATAACACAAAATTGTAAAAAACGTCGCAAACTCTTTCATAAATTGCATGAATTCATGTAAAAAAGAGTTTTGTATCATTCATCGGGTTCATTGCTCCATTTATCTAATAGCTCGCGCATTGGTTCTAAATGACGGATAAATATCTGCATACACATAAACATAACAAATATAGTGTGTTGTAGTAGCGGCTCGCAGGGCAATTGCATAAACCACCGCACAATTGCGGTTGGTGCAGTCGCCACAAGTACAGCCGCCCCGAGTGTACCTGCGATATTTCCAACATGAACATTTCGTCTTATTGCAAAATATCCCGTTGCCCACATTATACACCAGAAAATCAATGTTAGTGGGTTAATTGCCAGCGAAACCCCAGCAGCCGTAGCGAGTCCTCGCCCGCCTTTCCCACGCAAAAACACATTAAAATTATGACCAATAACAACCATTATTCCCGCAAGTGCCGCACTAAAAAATTCATTATCCATCACAATTCGAGCAAGCATTACCGCTCCGTATCCTTTGGCCAAATCAATAAGCAGAACAATCGCTCCTAATAGTTTGCTTCCTGTTATTTCGTAGCTGTTTAATACACCAACATTTCCACTGCCTTCACTTCGAATATCCTTGCCTGTAAGGAATTTAACGAGTAAATATGCGCTCGGAATTGTACCGATTAAATAACTGAAAATAGCAACAAGTATGTGCATAATTAATAATAAAGTAATAAGAAAAATATAGCGTAAGTATTTCCTATGAAACTTGATAACGCAATTGAACAAGTCCTGTCGAAAATGTTTGAGAATCTTTCAACTCAAGCGGAATACGATCGTTGATATTAATAAATAAAGGTGTGCCTCTGCCAAGCAGTAGCGGGTGAATAGAAATCATAAGTTCATCTACCAATCCATAATTCATAAAATCAGTTAGGAGATTTGCACCACCAAATAACCAGATATCTTTTCCATTTTGGCTTTTAATTTCCCTAACCATCTTTTCAAGATTATCGCTGATAATAGTTGCCCCTACTGCCTGATGAAGTGTTCGAGAAAACACATATTTTGTCATTTCGGGAAAAGGATTACCCTCCGTTTGCATTAGTAATTCATAGCTTTTACGACCAAAAAAGATTGTATCTGTTTTTTGGAAGAACTCAGACATTCCATAGTCTTGGTCAGTAAAACACCAATCATACTCGCCATTTGGGCCTTCGATAAAACCATCCAAACTAACAGTAAGATTCAAAATAACGTTTCGCATTGTTTTTCTCTCTCAAAATTGATACCGATGATTATTAATCTTTTCGTTCTTCTGCGCTTGGGGTAAACATCTCGCCATCATTTACAAAAAATGATAATGCGCCTGACGGACATTTTTTAACTTGCTCGGCGATTGCCTCCGACGATGCTTCGTCCATAATAATCCACGGTTTTTCAGCAGGACGAAAAACGATTGGCAACCCGCGAGCGCATATTCCGGAATGAATACATTTATTTGGTTGCCACACTACAGTAATATCGCTGTTCTTGTATTTGATTGCTATGCTTGTGTCATTCATATAGTTATCCTTTATATAAATAAATAAAAATTGTGACTTTAATATTTTTCAAGTAGTTTTCGTGCTTCTGTAAGACCATGTTCGATAGCTTGTTCGGGAATCTCTATTTCAAAACCTGTGTGCGGAACGCCATGTTGTGCCACAATTCTCCGCTTTACTTCGAGAAACGCTTCTTCTGCTTCTTGCGCTCGCCCAAGATACAAAAGTGCATACGCTTTCAAATGAAGTGCATACGCTTGTTTCGGTGCTTTTTCGAGTGAATCATCCGCCCACATCAACGCTTCATTGAATCGTTTACTGTTTCCTGCAATCTGAGCCAACGCCGCTGATGCACTTGCACCAATCGTAGAAGAAAGCGTACCGAATTCAATTGCTAATTTCAATGCCTGTTCAGATTGTTCCACAAGATTCATCCGCCCAAGTGTTTGTCCGAGTTGAAACCATGCATAACTGTTCTCGGGTTCTTCCTTAACGTGTTCGATGAGTAATTCATAATTGCGTTTTACTTTTTGCTCCATGACTTCACGGTTCTGGTCATATCCGAGATGGAGTATTTCTACTTCACTCAGGATTAACTGTCCTCCAAGCATCAAAATAGATGGTGTAATTTGTTCATGTACCCTCCCTTGAAAATACATATTCGGATAACCATAATTCCTAAATATACGCGGATAACTGCCTCGATGAACCTCACTTTCGCCAGAGGACTGCCTGTGCGGACTGATTATAGAACACACAACCGCACCAATTTCATCGGGTAAGGCATCGAGCATCGGACGCAAATGCGTTTGAGCTGCTTCATGCAGACGTTCATCAGCGTCAAGATAAAGAATCCATTTTCCGGTGCAATGTTTGAGTGATTCATTTCGTGCTTCGGCAAAATCTCCCGTCCATTCTTTCTCATAGACGACCGCACTGAATGAACGAGCAATATCCATTGTTGAATCAGTCGAACCTGTATCGAGTATAATAATTTCATCAGCAATATTGGCAACACTTTCAAGGCAACCTGCCAGATTTTTCGCTTCATTTTTTACAATCATACTGAGCGAGAGGAGCGGCTTTTTGGTTGTATTCTTTTGAGGGGTTTCTTTATGAGTATTCTCCGAAAGATTTACTTTTTTGTAAAAATCTGAAGGTGGTTTAGGGATTTTTGGCAATGCGGTGGCTCTCTGCACCTGAATCTGTGCCAAAAATCCTCGAATATCCTCACGCTCGGGAGCAATTTTTTCTGCTTGCTGCAAATACTGCTCGGCTTCATCGTATAATTGTTTGCGTAGCATAACATTTGCAATTCCGACAAGACAACCGAGTTCGTGGCTATTTGATTTTAAACCACGTTTAAATTCTTCACCTGCTTCATCCCATAATTGCAGTGCGGCATAGCTTCTTCCCAAACGAAACGCAATCTGCTCCGGTGGTAAGTGATATTCTCCGGCAATTTGTGCGAGTCCGCCGGGAGATTGTTGGGCAAACGTCATTGCTGTATAATTCTCGATTGCTTCTGTGTAGCGTCCGAGTGCTGAATATGCCTCACCAAGAATAAAATGTGCCATTGCCTGTTGTGGAATTATTTCCAATGCCTGTTTTGCTTGTGTAATTGCACGCTCGTAATTCCCCGATTGAAAAGCAATAATTGCACTGTAACATAACGCTTGCGGACGTACAATACTTTTTTTCCCGGCATAGTGTAATGCACTTCGTATATCGTTGTCGGCGGGTGTGATATTCCCCAAAGCAAGATGCGTTTTTGCTCGATTAATATAAGCATACGCATACGTAGGACGCTCTTGAATTGCCATATCAAGTAGTGTAAGATTCCTTTTTTGCTTGGAGAGCATTGCCTCCGGTGATAAATTATATCCTTCGTGATAAAGTTTTACGGGAGAATGTTCGATTTCTAATCCAAGTTGGATAATTGATTCTAAAACCTGTTCGTGAATAATTCCCTGAAAACGAACATCAGGTGAATTTCTAAATAAACGCAACAGTTTGGATGAATAGGTGTCGGTTGCTCCATCGGCGCGAGCGGCATCAGAACGCACATCTACCAAATATCCTCCGGTAACGGGTTTGCTTGCTGAAAGTGTCCACAGGACATCTTTGGGATTCAATAGTCGTTCATCGCAATCAATACTCAATATCCACTCACATTGTGCTACATCAAGAGCAATATTGCGTGCATCAGAGAAATTATTATTCCACTCGTAATGAAGAATTCTGCACCCGTAGTTCTCTGCAATTTTTAGAGTAGCATCGGTCGACCCGGTATCCACAAGGATAATTTCATTGGCAATTGTAGCAACAGACTCCAAACATTCTGCAAGCATCTTTTCTTCATTGCGGGCAATAATACACACAGAAAGTAAATTCTCATCCATAAAATAACAACAGTAATTGGTACATAAATCTAAGCTGAACAGTCCGAATCATTACCCAAAATTACCCAACATCTCGCCAATAAAAAAACTGCATCGGAAATTCTGATGCAGTTTCATTGTTTTGTTTCAATATTCGTTGTATTTGCCTCCACTCACAGCCATTAAAAATGGGCTGTCATTTCTTGCCTATAAACTCGATTATATTTCCCGAAGGGTCAACCGCCTCGAACCAATAATAATTATTTCCCATTTCCATTGGCTCTTCAAATAAACATTCTATCCCGGCATTGCGTAGCTTTTCAAACATTGCCGAAGCCGAACCGACGGCAAAACAAAATGTTGTACGAATTTCTGTTTTTGGTCGTGCCGCTCGAATACGTTTGCCGATAAGATACATCCCACGCTCATCGGGCAATCGAAAATAACAAGCGAAATCTCCCATAGGAGAATAATCATCAAGCCCGAGAAGCCCATTGTAGAATGCAAACGATGCAGGATAGTCTTCGGCATAGATACTTATCATATCTATTCCCGTAATTGTTGTTTGGTTTTCCATAGATGTTTTTTATTAGTTGTAATTTTCATGATCTGCAATCGCAAAATTACAAAGAGAATATTCATCGCAAGGGATAATTAACAGCGTATAATCACTTTTACTTTCTATATCGACTAAAATCCAAGAGAATGGATAATTAGCCATAAATCAAAGTAAACAAAACTCAGTGTTTAACTAAAGTAATGTATTAGAATAGTGTTGAAGATTGAGTTAAAGTTAGTCTACATATTGTTTCTATACCAAGAAATAGTCACGAGGCATTTAGAATGAGCTACTACTATTGAACTACTTAACATCAATAGAATGAATGTTGATAATAAATACTAGGGGTTGTAATTCGTAATTCGTTTTATTCTATGGTTATACATTTCAAACTTTTGATACATAACCTGAGTTGTTAAAGGGGAGCTGATTATTAAAACCTGTTATTATAAAAATTAGATTTGTGCAGATATTATCATTCTCATCTATAAACAATTAATCTGATTTTATAAATCAAATGTAGCAGTTGTTTTGAAGCTCCAACTATTCCCTATAATGTATTCTGAACGCCATTGCAATTAAAATTAGGCATAGAGTAACACTTTGAGTACTTTTAGAAAAATACGTATGCGAAAACTAATCGTTGTGAGAATGTTTGAATACTATTAGCAAAATTGGTATATTTGTATTCTGTAATAGAAATAGATGTGTAAAAACACCATGTTGACGATATCAATTCAAGGGTTAAAAGACGGAAATACGGATATTTCTCTCTCAGCGCAAGCAAGTGAAATACCATATATATTTCCTGAATTCTTCGGTGAAATTTCACTGTCAGGGGTTCTGACGAAATTCGGGAAGCGGTATAGTTTCAAAGGAAGTGCAACTTGCAATGCATTGCTTGTTTGCGACCGAACACTCGTTGAATATACTGAAGTAATCTCTGCTCCTATTACAGTATCGTATCTAGCAGACACGCAAGTTTTCTTATTGCAAGAAGATACGAGCGAAAATGTGTATGTTATCCGTGAAGATGAATCGTTTATAGATTTAACTGATGATGTGCGCGAAGAACTTGCGCTTCATTTGCCTATGAAACGAATATCCCCACAATTTAGAGATAAAGAACGGGAAGACAGTAGTACGGAAACAAACATTGATATCAATAAAGAGCAAACAGTTGACGAACGTTGGTCAACTCTTAAAAATATACATTTGAATAATTAATTTCTAATTTTTTTTGGAGATCTCGAGATGCCAAATCCTAAACGCCGCCATTCTAAATCACGCCGCGATAAACGCCGCACTCATTATAAGGCAGTTGCTCCTACAACTTCAACCTGCCCAAACTGTAATTCGGTAAAATTATCGCATGCCGCTTGCCCTGATTGTGGGTACTATAACGGCCGTAAAGTAATTTCAGTAGAATAACAGATATTGCAATTTGCTTGCATTAAATAACTAAAAGCGAGCAAGTGCAAATTTCGTGTTTTTTCTTGCAGAGAATCAATTCTTCAAACTCCCTTAGGGCATAATGAGAATAGCACTTGATGCAATGGGTGGTGATTATGCGCCCGACAATGAAGTACAAGGTGCAATATTAGCCGCTCAATCTATTCCTTCTACAACGGAATTAGAGGTCGTTTTTGTTGGTCGCGAGAGCGATATCCTAGCTTCACTTTCCAAGGTTGATGCTTCTAAATTGCGATATTCTATCTTTCATGCCGACGATATTGTCGGGATGGGTGATGAGCCAAGTACCGTAGTTAAAAAAAAGCGTAATTCTTCCTTGTATAAAGGGATAGAACTTCATGCAAATGGTGGTGCTGAGGGCTTTGTTTCTGCCGGAAACACAGGAGCAGTTATGACGACTGCTACATTGGTTTTGGGAAGAATTAAAGGCGTGAGCCGCCCAACTATCGGTTCGTTCTTTCCAACAGTGAACACTCGTCCGGCATTGCTTGTGGATGCAGGTGCTAATATTGATTGTAAACCGAGACACCTCTACGAGTTTGCAATTATGGGCAGTATTTATTATTCACAAATATTAAATGTTGTAACTCCTAAAGTCGGACTTCTCAATATCGGCGAGGAGAGTACCAAAGGCACTGAAATCGTTCTTCAAACGTATGAATTATTACAGCAAAGTGCTCTAAATTTTATTGGCAATGTAGAGGGACGAGATATTTTATTCGGAGAAGCAGATGTGTTTGTTTGTGATGGATTTACAGGCAATATTATTCTGAAATTTGCCGAAAGTATCATTGGAGTTCTAAAAGCTAAAATTAAACAACATGCTGATAAGGGATTCCTTGAGAAAATAGCAGTTGGGGCGATGGCTCCGACACTAAGAAAAGTTCTCAAAGAATTTGATTATCAGGAATATGGCGGTGTTCCGCTACTTGGGGTGAATGGTGTGGCTATTATAGGTCATGGTAAATCTTCTCCTAAAGCAATCCAAAATATGATAGTTCGCGCTGTTGATGTTGCATCTAAAAATGTAAACGGATTGATAGCAACGACTCTGGCATCCCTTGTAATTCCAACCGATAACAATTAACCGAAAGATACTACTTATGCCCGCAAATATTACGGCAGTTGCTCATTTTGTTCCTCCTGATGTTTTTCCAAATTCATATTTTGAAAGTCGTTTGGATACGTCTGACGAGTGGATACGAACACGAACAGGAATTAAAGAACGCCGTTTTTTATTGGAAGGTGCAACTTCCGATTTGATTGTTCCTGCGGCAAAAGAATGCCTCGAACAACGCGGACTTACTCCTGAAGATATTGACTGCGTTATAGTTTGCACCGTTACTCCTGATAATATGTTTCCCTCGACTGCGGCTACTGTTCAGCGTAAATTGGGCTTAACTAAAGCATGGGGATTTGACCTGTCGGCTGCTTGTTCTGGCTTCCTCTACGGGCTAATGACAGGAGCTGCACTTGTTGAATCCAAACAAGTTCGCCGAGTATTGGTATGCGGAGCAGATAAAATGAGTTCGATTTTAAATCCTGACGACCGCTCTACCTTTATCTTATTTGGAGATGGAGCAGGTGTTGTTCTTATAGAACATTCAGAAGATAATAACATAGGAATTAAAGACAGCATCTTAAAAATGGATGGAAAGGGTGGAGATTTTCTCTACATGAAATCCGGTGGCAGTGCGAATCCTCCATCACACGAAACAGTAGATAATAAAGAACATTATGCAGTTCAAGATGGTCAAACGGTTTTTAAATCTGCTGTGGTTGGCATGGCTGATGTTTCTGCTGAAATTATGGAGAAAAATAATTTAACAGCAGACGATATTACATGGCTTGTACCTCATCAAGCAAATCTACGAATTATTGATGCCACTGCTCGGCGCATGGGACTAAGTCCTGATAAAGTAATGATTAATATTGACCGTTATGGAAACACAACAGCCGGAACAATTCCAATATGTCTGTCTGAATTATGGCAACAAGGAAAACTAAAATACGGTGATGGTGTGATTTTAGCAAGTTTTGGTGCCGGTTATACGTGGGGAAGTATTTATCTTCGTTGGGGAATGAAATAATTATTCTGAGGTTTAATTTTCGATGAATGCACTTCTTTTTGCAGGACAAGGTTCGCAGTATGTTGGTATGATAAGAGAGCTTGCGGGTGAATTCCCTCAAGCACAAACTCGTATCATACAAGCGGATGATATTCTTGGCTTTTCGCTGAGTTCTATTTGTTATGATGGGCCAGTAGAAACTCTCAAAGAAACTCGTTATACACAACCAGCATTATTTGTCCATGAAGCAATATTAGTAGATTTATTAAAAGATAAGATATTGTTTGAAGCAGTCGCCGGACATTCACTCGGCGAATACTCCGCGCTGTATGCCGCAGGTGTACTTGGATTTGAAGATGCACTCAAGCTTGTAGCTTTGCGTGGTGAATTGATGTTCAGAGCCGGAGAAGATAAACCCGGAACAATGCTTGCCATAATTGGTCTGGCAGATGAAGTTGTCAATGATATTTGTTTGAATTTGAACGGAAATGGTGGAATTATCGTTGCGGCTAATTATAATTCACCCGGGCAAGTTGTTGTTTCCGGTTCGGCTGAATTTTTACGTGAGCATATCGCAACATTTAAAAAAGCCGGAGCGCGAATGGTGACTGAACTTCCTGTAAGCGGTGCATTTCATTCGCCACTATTAGAATCTGCTAAAGAACGTCTTGCCGAAGCAATTCATTCTACAAAGTTTAATAATAGTTCAAAAAATGTTTACTGTAATATTTCGGCTCAGCCCGAAAAAGAAGCTGATGAATTACGTAAGTCTCTCATCGAACAACTCGTATCGCCTGTCAGGTGGACAGAAACGATGGTAAATATGCAGTCAGCCGGAATATCAAATTTTATAGAAATTGGTCCGGGAAAAGTATTGCAAGGATTAGTAAAAAGAACACTTACAGGTGCGATATTTTCAGGATTTGACACCGTCAGTGATATTCACAAGATAGTGTAACTAAACAAACACTCAATACGTATTTGAGGTAATAATGGAAAAAAGATTTGCAGGAAAAGTCGCAATAGTAACCGGCGGTTCACGCGGAATTGGTGAAGCAATTGTTCGTCGCTTAGCTTCAGAAGGAGCGAGAGTATATGCTACGTTTAACAGTAACGAAGAAAAAGCAAAGGCAATTCAAGACGAATTAACAAATGATGGCTTTAGTGTTCGATTTCTTCGAGTAGAAATTACATCCGAACAGTCAGTTAAAGAACTTGTAGATGAAGTTATTAAAGAAGTTGGACGAGTAGATGTTCTTGTCAATAATGCAGGAATAACTCGCGATACTTTGCTTATGCGAATGAGCGAGAAAGATTGGGATGATGTGCTTGATACTAATTTAAAAGGTGCGTTTCTTTGTTGTAAAGCAGTCTGCCGCACAATGATGTCACAGCGCAAGGGAAAGATTATTAACATTGGTTCAATTGTCGGGATTAACGGAAATCCGGGACAAGTAAATTATTGTTCGTCTAAAGCAGGTATTATCGGGCTTACAAAATCTCTGGCAAAAGAACTCGCATCTCGAAATATTTTAGTAAATTGCATTGCTCCGGGTTATGTAGAAACCGATATGACGGAAAAATTAACAGAAGAACAACGGAACGCTTTTGCTACAATGATACCGCTAAAACGAGCGGCACAAGCAGAAGAAATTGCCTCTGTTGTTGCATTTTTCATGTCGGACGATGCCAATTATGTGACCGGACAAGTATTGAGTGTTGATGGTGGTTTAGCAATGTAATTCGATGCTGAACACTTAAAAAAGAATGTTTTTTAATATGGTTATATTGTTTTCAATTTTTTTATTTAAATATTAGGAGTAATAGCTATGTCGGCTGTAGCAGATAAAGTAACAGAAATTATCGTTAATAAATTAGGAGTAGAAGAAGCACAAGTAACTTCAGCGGCTTCATTTACAAACGACTTAGGCGCAGATTCGCTTGATACGGTAGAGCTTATCATGGAATTTGAACGCTCATTTAATCTCACAATCGAAGATTCTGATGCTGAAAAAATTCAAACAGTAGGTGATGCAGTTACATATTTAGAATCGAAAGTTCCTGCTTAATCTTTGAATTACTTGCTTTTGTAAAAGCATGATAAATCAAAGAATCAGTTTGGTCAAACAGAAGGGAGTGCTTCTGTGAAAGATACATTCCCTTTATATTATATTGAGAAGATTTACAATTACAGTGTCTTTGATACAATCACTTAATTAAACTATGCCGCGCTATAATTTTCCAAAAATTGTTGTTACCGGTATCGGCGCAGTTACGCCGATTGGCAATACTGCCCGTGAATTCTGGGATGGCATGATGTCCGGCAAATCCGGTGGCGGACCAATAACACGTTTCGATCCAACTGATTTCGATACGCAATTTGCTTGTGAAGTAAAGAATTACGACCCACTTCTTTGTATGAATCGCAAAGAAATACAGCGTATGGATTTATTTACGCAATTTGCTATTTCGTCGTCAGTTATGGCTGTAGAGGATTCAGGAATTGATTTTGAAAAAACAGATCGTAACCGAGTTGGAGTTATTATCGGCTCGGGTATTGGTGGGATGTGGACTTATCATCATCAGCAAACAAATCTCTACGAACGCAATGGTAAACCCGATAGGATTTCACCATTTTTTGTTCCTATGCTTATTTCTGATATTGCGGCAGGACATGTGGCTATTCGGTGGGGGCTAAAAGGGCCTAACTATGCAACGGTTTCTGCTTGTGCAACCTCATCGCATTCAATTGCTGATGCTTTGATGTTACTTCAACGTGGCAATGCTGATGTTATGTTAGTCGGTGGAACAGAAGCGGTGATTTGTCCGATGGGTATTGGTGGATTCAATGCAATGAAAGCTCTTTCGACACGTAATGACTCACCCGAAACCGCAAGCCGTCCGTTTGATGCTGAACGTGATGGATTTGTTATGGGTGAAGGAAGTGGAATGTTAGTTCTTGAAACCTATGAACATGCAGTAAATCGTGGAGCTAAAATCTATGCTGAAGTTAGTGGAATGGGACTTACAGACGATGCTTTTCATATAACTCAACCTGCCCCGGGCGGAGAAGGTGCTGTGCGATCAATGCAAATTTGTATTGAAGATGCCGGACTTCTTCCTGCTGATATTGATTATATCAATGCTCACGGAACTTCGACTCCCTTTAATGACAAGAATGAATCGGAAGCAATTAAAACTGTGTTTGGCGAGCGTGCAAACGAAATCGCAGTCAGTTCTACCAAATCCATGACCGGACACTTACTTGGTGCGGCAGGAGCGATTGAAGCGATTGCAACAGTGCTAGCTATCAAGGAATCTATGATTCCACCAACAATAAATTATCAAACTCCAGACCCTGCATGTGATTTGTTTTATGTGCCAAATAAACCTGTTGCTCGAAAAATTAGAGCGGCGATTAGCAATACGTTCGGATTTGGTGGACACAATGCTTCGCTTTGCTTTAAGGCGTTTGAAGAATAATTTTAGAAAGTGTATAGTATGAATGGTTTTTTTTTCGTGTTTCTGAAATAGTAGTGCCTTTATAGGTCAGGCAGTTAAGTCTGACCTTTTTTTATACCTATCCTAAATTCTGATATTTCCAGCACATTTAAAATTAATAAAAGTCAATTTACCTGTGAAAGATATTCTTCAGCAAATTTATAGCAATTTTCTCCGGCTTACTCATTTACAAAAATCAGACAAGGAACAAATGTTCCCGATTGTTGGATTTTTAGACGATAAACGAAAATCTGCTCTCGAAAAAACATTAGGAACTAAAATTTCAAATGTAGCATATTTTGAGCAAGCACTTACCCACCGTTCTTATTTACAAGTCGCTAATATACCTAATCTTACGTCGAACGAACGCTTAGAATTTTTAGGCGATTCTATTCTGGGTTCAGTTGTCGCAGAATATTTATTTTATAACTATACTCAAGACCAAGAAGGTGAACTAACGAAAATGCGCTCGTGGCTTGTAAACCGCAAATCACTTGCACTCTGCGCTCGACACTTGCATTTAGAAGATTTCTTAATGGTAAGTTTTAGTGCAGGGCAATCGCTCCAAAAAGGTAATGAAACTATGCTTGCTGATGCGATTGAGTCGGTTATAGCAGCCATGTATCTTGACTCGGGTATAGAAAACGTGGAAAAATTTATTATTCAATCGTTGCTTCCAATTATGATGAACGAACAACTTATGAAGGATACAAACTTCAAAAGTATTTTTCTTGAGCTTGTTCAATCTGAAGGTAAGGAATCGCCAAAATATGTTGTTACAAAAGAATTTGGGCCTGACCACGAAAAGGAATTTGTCGTAGCTGTTCAAGTTGCAGGAGAAATTTTTGGTACAGGTACAGGTAAAAACAAAAAACAAGCCGAACAACTTGCTGCCAAAGACGCTCTCGATAAAAGAATGGGGAAGGCGTTATAATTTGAAAAATCACATTGAAAGTAATTCTAAGCAAAATAGAAAAACCACATTGAAACAACTTCAATGTGGTTTTTCTGTGAGTATTCTACTTGCTAAAAAGTTTATGCTATCGGATAGACAGAAACTTTAGTGCGATATTTATCTTTACGTTCAAATTTAACCGCTCCCTCTACCAAAGCAAAGATTGTATAATCCTTACCTAAGCCGGTTCCATTTCCAATATGAAAATGTGTACCGTGCTGACGAATGATAATGTTTCCTGCTTTAACAACTTCGCCACCAAATTTTTTAACGCCGAGACGTTGGGAATTTGAATCTCTTCCGTTCTTGGTAGAGCCGCCACCTTTTTTATGTGCCATGATACTTTTCCTTTGATTTTATATATATAAATTTATATTCGCTACGTAAATCCAATAATCAGTCAATTTCTCAAATGAAAAATTAAAGCTGAATATTGTTAATTTGGATTTGAGTGTATTTTTGGCGATGACCATTCATTTTTTGGTATCCTTTACGGCGTTTTTTATGGAAAACCAATACTTTATCACCTTTGCCATGCCCAACTATAGTAGCACTTACTGTACCTTTTATATAAGGAGCACCAAGAGTAGGGCTGTTTTCGTTACCGCCTGCCAAGATATTTGTAAATTCAAGTGTTGCGCCAACTTCGCCTTCAAGTTTAGCTACTGTAAGGACTTGAGCCGGACGAACATTATACTGTTCTTTTGAGATTTCAACAACTGCAAACATGATTTTTATCCAAAAATTGAGATGAGTTCAAAACTGTGAACCGCAAATATAAGATTTTTAGTCAAAACCGCCAAAAAAATCACTGTAAATCCACTAAATTATTCTTTAAAGATTTAATTTGATATGGAAATATTATCGTTTTTGAAGTAAATCCGATACAAAATGAGCGGCATATTTGCCACTTTGTGCCGCACCTTCGAGAGTTGCCGGAAGTTTAGTATCAGTCCAATCACCGGCAAGAAATAAATTTGATATAAATGTTTTTGTTGGTATTCGTTGCATTTCCATCGTCGGTGTAGAAAGAAATGTCGCTGATTTTTCTTTAATTACTTTCCATGCCTGTAATTCTGCGTTAGCAAACTCAGGAAAAGCACTTTTTAATTCTTCATTGCAGAGCATCACTACTTGTTCAGGGCTTGATTCAATAAGCTCATTCCCCGCGCTAACGGTTAGAGATATGTGTCCGGGGTATTTGACTTGTAGTGAATTATCATGAGGAATGATTTTGCGACGGTTAAACACCCATTGAGTAGTAGTGCCAAGCATTGCCGCAAAATCTATGTCACACCAAGCCCTATCATACCATAGATAGACAGAAACAATCGGTGAAAATTGATACTTATGTAACGCTGAAAATTTCTCGTGAGATTGCAATTCAATAGGAAGAATTTTTAAAAGCTGTTTTGGTGGCAGAGCGGTAATAATAGTTTTTGCTTTGAAATGTTCACCTCTTGAAGTAGTTATACCTGAAATGGCACCATTCTTAATTTCTATCTTATCTACTGTAGTCCCAAGTAAAAGACTACCCCCATGTTGTTCGAGCCATTGTGGAAATGTATCAAATAATGCTGATAATCCGACAGAAGGTATAAGAATTTGAGAGGCATCTCTTTCGCCAAAAAATGCAAGACGCAATACTTCAACCAAGAGCGATGCCGCCGCTTGATGTGGAGTTGAATTGAGTGTAGCAAGGATAATCGGGTTCCAAAACCGTTCAATTATTTCTTGTGGTTGATTATATTTTTTTAAAAAATCTTGAGCGGTTAAATTTTTGGTTGAGAAAGTACCAAGTTGCAAACGTATTGCAAGTTTGAGGGCATGAAATTTTGATTTCCAAGAAATATTACGAAGGTTAGCTATACCAAAAGCAACACCGGTTTTTCCCGGAAATTTAGAGGTATCCAATAGGTCGCGTTGTCCTTTACTATCTATAAAATTTACTGTGAGGGTGCTTTGTTTTATAAGGAGTTGTTCTGTTCTAAGTTCTTTTAAAACTGAAAGTAAAGAAGTATAGCATCCCATAAGAACATGCTGTCCATTATCGATTGTTTCACCTGTTGTGGTGTCTGTAAATGAACGAGCACGACCCCCGATATAGCTCTTAGATTCGAGTAGTAATACTCTTTTTTTTGCTTTGGCTAATTCAACAGCAGCAGTAATTCCTGCTACTCCTGCTCCAATAATAATACATTCGTATCCGTCGTTTTGCATTGAGTTATGATGACTTTAAATGTAATTCAGAGACACAGAAACAACCGTAAGATACAGTTAATTTTAACAAAATTATTCATTTTCATCAAAAACATCGTTATTTTTGTATTCTTAAAAAAGCGGATGTGGCGAAATTGGCAGACGCACTAGACTTAGGATCTAGCGTGGAAACACATGGGAGTTCGACCCTCCCCATCCGCACTCTTATCTTCGTATGACATACCTTATGTTCAGTCATATCAACGATTATTAATTATAAGTTTTTAACTTTCAGCAAACTCAACAAAGGATTTTTGTTTGGAAACGAATTATATTACTCTCGATCTCTGCACACAAGAAGCTGAGATTACCCTCGCGAATCACGAACTCCAGCCCCACTACAATAAAGCATATTCCGAAGCCGCAAAAAATATTGAAGTGGCCGGTTTCCGTAAAGGAAAAGTTCCTCTTCCTATTATTAAACAGCGTTTCGGACGTGCAATTGAAAACGAAGCGTTGGAGAATATTGCTAACGAAGAATTTACAACAATAGCTCGTCGCGATAATTTACGAATATTGGGTAATCCTTCTCTTCGTGATATCCGCAAAGATCCTAATGGTGTTACATTTGTTATACGCTACGAGATTATTCCTAATTTTGAGCTTGGTAATTATAAAAATCTAAGTTTAGTAAAACCAACATATTCTATTTCTGATGAAGATGTTACTCGTGAAATTGATGAAATGCTTTTAAGGTCATCAACTCTCGAACCTGCTGAACAAGTAACAGATTACATGCACCTTGTGAAGGTTAAGTTTACTCCTCTCGATGATGAAACGAACATGCCGGTGCTCTCCGAAAAGCCACATGAGGAAGAATTATTCTTGGATAATGAAGAAGTGGATGATGACCTCAAATCTTCACTGCTCAATACTCGTCTCGGTGATACATTTAATTATGTGGAACCTGCAAAAGATGAAGAGAACCTTCCTCTGAGATACCTTTGTACCGTAATGGAAATTCAAAAAGTTGTTCCTGCCGATTTTTCAAATGAATTTGTAGAAAAATACACAAAAGGACGATTAACAACTACGGAAGAACTTCGTGATGAACTAAGAGTATTCATGCAACAAACCCATGAAAAAAAATCACGGGAAGCGATAGAAAATCAAATCTTTGATATTTTGGTGGATTCTCATGATTTTGCAGTACCCGAATCTCTGATTCTAACAGTTTCAAAAGCTATGTTCGAGGATTTAAAAGAGCGAATCGGAAAAAATAATCCTCAATCAAAATCAATGAAATTTGAAGCGATGGCTAATATGTTCCGTGCTCCTGCAATGAGAAATGCTCGATGGGAAATTATCTATAATCGAATTATAGAAGAAGAAGCATTAGATATTACCGATGAAGATCTCAAGCCCTATTTTGATGTGTACAGACAACAAGGTGAAAATTTCAGCGATGACCAATTACGCGAGTATTTCCTTTCAGAACAAAGAATTATCGCGCCTATACTCATGCGGAAAATGTATGACCGCGTCATTGAAGAAGCGCTCCTTGTCGAAATTCCTCTCGAAGAATATTTGAAACAACGAGAAGAGCAGGATTTATTACAACAGCAATTCAATGCGCTTGATAGTCATGTAGTACATGACCATAATCACGAAGGACATGACCACAGTCACGAAGGGCATGACCACAGTCATGAAGGACACCAACATTAATTATCATAATTAAGGATCTATAAAAATGTATAATCAACTTGTTCCGATGGTCGTGGAGCAAACTTCTCGCGGAGAACGTGCTTACGACATTTATTCTCGATTACTAAAAGAAAGAATTGTATTTATTGGTACGCCAATTGATGATTATGTAGCCAGTTTGACAATTGCACAATTACTTTTTCTCGAAAGTGAAGACCCAACCAAAGATATAAATATTTATATCAATTCTCCCGGTGGAAGTGTGAGTGCAGGACTTGCAATATATGATACAATGCAGTTTGTACGTCCAGATATATCAACTATTTGCGTTGGGATGGCGGCTTCGATGGCACAGGTACTTTTATGTGCAGGTGCATCGGGCAAACGGTTCGCTCTTCCTAATTCACGCATTATGATGCATCAGCCGCTTGGCGGAACGCAAGGACAAGCAATTGACATTGAAATTTATACCAAAGAAATGCTTCGTATTCGTGATTCGCTTTATTCAATAATTTCGAAGCACTCCGGCAAAGATGTTGCTACTATTTTGAAAGATGCTGACCGCGATAATTATATGGATCCGAAGCAAGCCCTTGAGTATGGATTAATTGACCGTATACTGGAGCGTAATCCTCAAGCCGAAGCCAAAAAAGAGTAACATCTTTTCCAAAACAGCAAAATTTAAGGGGCAGGCCAATAACCTGTCCTTTCTTTTTCTCTGATAATTACAGCAAATACGTATGAAAAAAGACAAAACCCCTGACAGCCCCGAATGTTCTTTCTGTGGACGTACATCAAATGAAGTAACCAGCTTCGTATCCGGACCTGATGTGTATATCTGTGATATATGTGTGTATAATGCCGCTGATATTCTGCGTCAAGGTGCGAAAACCACAGCTACACAAGCATCGAAAAAAGGCAATAAGGTTCTTCTTAAGCCATCGCAAATTAAACAACATCTCGATGAATATGTGATAGATCAAGACCGTGCAAAACGGGTACTCTCAGTTGCAGTATATAATCATTACAAACGAATTCAAGCAGGCGATTTGCTTGGTTCGCTCGCTGACGTGGATATTGAAAAAAGTAATATTTTGCTTGCCGGCCCAACGGGAACAGGTAAAACATTGCTCGCGCAAACACTTGCTCGAATACTCGATGTTCCATTCGCAATTGCAGATGCAACTACTATAACAGAAGCGGGATATGTGGGTGATGATGTGGAAACTGTACTTGTGAGTCTTCTCCAAAATGCAGATTATGATGTTGAACGTGCCGAGCGCGGTATTATTTATATTGATGAAATTGATAAAATTTCCCGACGAAGCGAATCTACCAGCATTACAAGAGATGTTTCAGGTGAAGGTGTTCAGCAGGCATTACTTAAAATCTTGGAAGGTACGACTGCAAGTGTTCCACCTCGTGGCGGGCGCAAACATCCTGAGCAAAATCTCGTTTATCTCAATACCAAAAACATACTTTTTATTTGTGGTGGAGCGTTCGACGGTATCGAAAAAATTATAGCGCGACGGTTGAATACAAAAACTATCGGGTTTCATTCTAATTCTAAAAAATCAGTAGAAGAAAGTTATGAGATTCTCTCTCATTTAGAACCGGATGACCTTTTACACTATGGATTTATCCCTGAATTAATCGGACGGCTACCTGTCATTGCCCCGCTTTCACCGCTGAGTGATGATGCTCTTCTTAATATTCTCACTAATCCCAAAAATGCACTTGTGAAACAATACCAAAAGTTGTTTCAGATGGAAGGTGCTGAATTAGTATTTCAAAAAGATGCTCTGCTTGCCGTGGTTGAAAAAGCCAAAAAACGCAAAACAGGTGCACGTGGATTACGAGCTATTATGGAAGAAGTGATGTTGCCGGTTATGTACGAACTGCCCGACAAAAAGAACGTGCATAAGTGTCTTATTACAAAAAATGCAGTAGAAACTTCGGCAGAGCCGGTTTTTGAATACGCCGCTGATCATGCACCTGTTCGCCAAAATACGGCCAAGAAAACAGCTGATACTAATTAACATCTAATTGGATATAGTAACTATGGCAAAACTTACTTCACTGTCTGACCTTGCAGTACTTCTTGGCAACGACGCATCAGGCGCGCAATCATCTGCTCCGAATCAAAAAACAGGATACAACGGCAAACCACAAATTCTCAAAGTTGTATTAGATTCTAAAAAACGTCGCGGCAAAACGGTAACAGTTATTTCGGGATTCCAATCCAACCCGAAAGAATTAGAATCAATTGCGCAAACCCTCAAAAAAACCTGCGGAACAGGTGGACAAGTGCTCGATAATACCATCGAAATCCAAGGCGATCACCGACAAAAAGCAATAGATAAGCTAAAAGCAATGGGATTTACGATTAAGTAAATCAATTTCAATTGGCTAATCCAAATTATAGCACTTCATACAAACCAAACAAAATTTTATTTCTGTCATCCTGAACTTGATTCAGGATCACCGTGACTATTCACCATGCTTTTTCTTCTACGTGCGGAGATGCTGAAATAAATTCAGTATGACAAGGTGTTTAAACTTGGTTACCACCTTCTGACCTTTAATTATAAATACTTACTTAATCAAATGTTTCTACCAATTCCGTAGGAATGAACTGTTTGTAGAATTAAGAATGTCATCGTAATGTATCTCGTATTGGGAAGAATTTCAAATTCTAAAGCTCATAGTTTTATTACTATGGGCTATTTTTTTATCAAAAATTGAGTAATAATTGAGTAACGGACGAGGAAATTAACCTTGTAATTTCGCAGTAGGAATTTTAGATAAACGGAAAAAATAATAAAACTTCACATTTATCAAAAATTGAGTAATAATTGAGTAACGGACGAGGAAAATAGAGTTGTAATTTTGTAGCGAGTAATTAACAAACATTTTATTTATACTTATTCTACATCAATATGAATCTCACAATAAAACAAGCAACAGACTACATTCGTAGTGTTATTGCAAACCGTGGTAGTGAGCCGTACCAATATAACGAGCTTAATAAGTATATTTCGTACCTCATAGCATGTACAAATAATAGAGAATTAACGTTCCATCAATTAGCATTAGATTCTGATTCCCAACAAAAACAAGATTCTACAATTACAATGAGTAGCATCAAAGTCAAAGAATTTTTGGACAATTATTTTCTTGTTATGAATTCCTATCAGCTCGAAAAGCCCTTGAATTTTAAACCTAAAAAATGGGATAATTATTCGATAGGAGTAAAAACATCAGAACGTAAAAATTCACTTGCAGTTGAACGGGCACATTCTCATGCGACTGACAAGATTCTTGCAAATGTATTTCCGCCAAATATCACAGAACGATTGATAAAAGGCGAGAAGAAAATAGCTGACACTTACGAAAATGTAAGCGTACTCTTTATAGATATTGTAGGATTTACTAAAATCGCCGACAAAATTCGAGCAGATGAATTAATTGATTTACTTGACATGGTTTTTACTCGGTTTGATGCGATATGCAAGAAACATGGGTTGGAAAAAATTAAAACAATCGGTGATGCATATATGGCAGTTTGCGGTGCACCTGTTTCTCGGTGTGACCATGCAGAACGCACAGCACTTGCCGCAATCGATATGCTCGAAAATATTTCCATAGAACAGCGTTTTTCGGTGCCAATACAGTTAGGATTTAGAATTGGCTTACATTCCGGTAGCGTGGTTGCGGGGATAATTGGCGAAGATAAATATTCCTATGATTTGTGGGGCGACGCAGTCAATACAGCCAGCAGAATGGAGTCGCATGGTGAGGAAAATAAAATTCATGTAAGCGAAGAATTTGTGAAGGCAATATGTGATTCTCGGCAATCCACTTTCCAATTCATTCCACGAGGGGAAATGATGATAAAAGGAAAAGGAAAAATGAGAACATATTTTCTAGAGCGAGTAATGCAGTAAGTTATATAAATTTATTAATTTTGGTGTATAAAATTTGAAACAAAAATTGTCGGTATATTTTTAATTATTTATTATTTATTTTTTAGGAGTAATGATATGAGTGCACATTGTCAACTTGGACCACTTGTGGGATCCATTGTAGTAACAGTCAAAAAAAATATGGGGTTTGGGCGTGATGCACAGCCAATAGTAAATGCTTTTGTTGAATTATTAGGTTCAGATGGAACTCAGCAGGGAGTTCATGTTTTACACTTAACAGATGATAATGGGGTAACAAATTTCAGTACAGCGTTGTTAGAGGATAATAGTGTGTTTCTAGTTCGAGTAACTGCGCCGAATGTATCGAATTTGTATATACAAAAATCAGACGTAGTTAATTATGGGGCTGGAAATATCGTTGATTTTATGTTTTGATTGGAGGTATTTGTTTCAAATACAGATGCTTAGTTTGGCGTAGTAACCTTTTCTATAATTGTATAAAGTGATAAACGAATTTACTATTTCCGCGGTACTTCTGTTTTATTTAACAATAAGACCTATACTCAAATGACACGCAAAGAGCTTGACGAAAAAATACTAAGTGCTTACTCTGCTTTTTCAGAGAAGCACATCGAAAATTCTCTTCTGATATGCTCGGAGGCATTAGAGCAATGTACGGGGCGTGGCTACCTTCGCGGGGTTGGGGGGTGCCACGCTTTATTATCAAATATATACGCGAAAAAACAAGAATGGAATTTGGCAATCGCCGAAGCAGAACAAGCCCATACTTTCTATGAGCAAATGGAAGATAAACTCTCGGCGGCATATCGTCTTTATGACATTGCATATCTCCATTCCCAAATGGAACAGGGCGCAAAAGCAATAGAATATTGCAAAAAAACGCTCAAAGAATTTCAGGAACTCGATGATATCAGAGGAGAAGCAGAAGCGTATTCACTTCTTGGTGTAATACTTTCTGAAAAATCTGAGTATGAAACTGCGCTTGAGTATCTCGAAAAATCATATACACTTAAAGTTCAATTGCATGACCTTGACGGTGCCGGTTCGGATTGTATAAACCTTGCCGCAATATATCTTTTAAAAGATGAAAATGCGCGAGCTATAGGGTATCTGCATCAAGCAATCGAACTCAAAGAACAATATAAAAGCGAACTTGATTCGGGTGCAGAAAATGTTGGTTTTAAAGTCTATTCCTACGACGGCTATAAACTTCTCCGAAAATCAAATGACAGCACGCTTTCAGATGCGTATTTGAATCTTGGAACGGCTCTCAGTGCGATGGGAAATCATATTCAAGCAGTCGAAGCTTATGATACTGCATTGAAAATGAAACAGACATTAGGTGAAAAATACGGCGAAGCCGTTGCTTATAATCAACTTGGGTGTGTTTTCATTGAAAGAAATGATTCCCAACAAGCTGAGTGGTATTTGCTTCAAGCTCGTCCTTTGTTTGAATCGCTTGGACATAAACATTCCGAAGGTACTGTTTGGTTTAATTTAGGAAGAATTTATGTTCAAACCGGACGATGGAACGAAGCAGAGCAAGCACTTGAAAAAGCAGAAGAATTATTCCGTGAACTTGATAATCCGTATGACGAATTATTTATCCTGCAACAAAAGGTATCACTTGCAATTGAAACAAAGCAGTTTGAAAATGCAGAACATCATATTCGACGGGGACTTGGAGTAAGTAATGCGTTAGAAGCGAAAGAATTTGAAGCTGAATTTTTACTGCATCTTGCAAACGTTCAAAGTATTACCGGGACTATTACAATAGCAATAGAAACATGTAATAAAGCATTGCAGATAGCAAAAAAACAGAAACTTCTTTCGCAGGAAGTAAATATCCTTCAGATGTTGTCAACGCTTTATAAAAAGAATGGTGATTTTTCACAAGCATTAGAGGTGTTTGAGCAATTTCATACTGTTCAAGAACAAATAATTCATACAGAATCGGCTCGGTATTTAAGCGGGATGCAGGTTATCCACGAAACAGAAATTCACCGCAAAAACGAGGAACTTGCACACTCTCAAATTAATCACCTTGAATCCTTAATTAAAATAAACAATCAGTCTATCCTTATGTATAAAAAAGAGCTTAATACGTTTAGAATGGACATTCTCAGTATTACCAAGCAATTAGACAAAGCTGAAAATATCATTCGAAAGGTGAGAATAAAACTGCAAGAATCTCCTGTGATGCAAGAAACTTGGGAGTCGTATCTCGAAACGTTTACGAAGGTTCATCCTAATTTCCAAAGTAATCTTCGGAGGAAATTCCCGGAATTAACAACAATGGAAGTAAGGGTTTGTGTGCTTATTCGTGCGGAATTGCATTCCGAAGAAATATCGCAGATTCTCTCACTTTCGGCGCGAACAATCGAGAATCATCGTTTTAATTTGCGGAAAAAACTTGGAATTGCCGGAAGAGGAAGTCTTAGCAAGTTTTTGGCTGAAATATAATAATTCGATATTGAAACTCGTTTGTTGTGATTCTAAGTAGTTGAATTGTAAAAGAAAAATTCTTAATCTGAGTTATTTCCCAACAAAAAAAATAAAGAATTTTAGATATTGAGTTTCGGGCATTCCCACAAGAATAGGATGGTCTGGCGATTGCCCGCCACGATAGAGAAGCCGAAGAGGAATGTTCAATTTTTGTGCTTCATTTCGGATGATTTCGAGTAGTGTTTCTTCATAAATATGCTGAGAGCAACTTGCCGAAACCAACAGTCCGCCTTTTGCTAAAAGTTGTAATGCAAGACAATTAATTTCTGCATATCCTTTTTTTGCCGCACCAACATTTTTCTTACTTTTTGTGAAAGACGGTGGGTCTAAGATGATACAATCCCACGAAGATTTGTTTCGTACTTCGACTGTAAGATATTCAAATACATCAGCTTTCTGAAATTGAACGTTTGTTAAATTATTGAGTACAGCATTTTGAGTGGCTGATTTGATTGCCGATTCGGAACTGTCAATTCCCAGAACTTCTTTTGCTCCGCCGATGCCCGCATTCAACGCAAATCCTCCCTGATTACAAAAGCAATCCAGAACTCGCAAGTTCGAGATTAGTTCTTTGACACGAATACGATTATGTTTCTGGTCAAGGAAATAGCCGGTCTTTTGCCCGCCGAGAAGTGAGAGTGAAAGTCGCACGCCATTTTCTGTTATTTCTATACCATCGGGAATTGAACCATATACGACACCTTCACGCAATTCTAACCCTTCCAACTGCCGCAAGTGCGATGTGTTTTTTTCGATAATTCCAAGAGTGGAAGGGAATAAATGCACTAATGCCTCAATAATTGCTTGCAAGTGCAAGTCCATTCCTGACGAAAGAATTTGAAGTGAAAAATAATCTCCAAAACGGTCAATAATCACGCCCGGAAGAAAATCCGATTCGCCAAAAACAAGCCGATACGAATGTTCACCAAGCATAATTTGACGGCGCAAGTGTTCAGCTTGAGCAATACGTTTGATAAAAAAACCCGTTGATAGATCCGAAATTTTATCGCCAAGAAGCCGAACAGCTATCAAAGAATTTGGATTATATAATCCGCTTCCATACGATTTTCCGGTGTGAGAAAATACCTCTACCAGACTACCGGATGTGAGCGCGGGTATATCGGTGAGTTCATTACTAAATACCCAAGGATGACCGGATTGAATACGGCGGTCATGATGTTTTTTGAGATGAAGTGGAGTCATGTGTTAGAGAGAAATAATTGTAAAAATATAGAGGGATTCAGCCCAATAATATCGTCAAACAGGTTGTTCTGAAGAATTCATTGTTTGTTAGCTAGCTGCAACTTACAAAGAATCAGAAAAATAAGTGTTATTAACATTATACATGATATTATTTTTCAACCCTTTTAATCCTTCTTATCTCACAATCCTTCGTAGAGTTAATCGTTCTTTCGTTCTGATTTTTTGAATAGTGTGTTATGCGTGCGTGACACACATTTTTCTTTTTACTTTATTTTACTGTTCTATTGTATGAAAATTTTCGCTCTTTATATCAGCATTTTCATCATAACTATCAGCGTAACATTAGCCCAACAGCGTGGCACATCAGTCATCACAGGAATAATCAGCGATAGCACAAACTCACCTCTCATCGGTGCAACAGTCGTTATTAATAACCTATCCGGTAAAACAGTTACGGGGGCGCGTTGTGATTCAAAAGGACGATTTTCTATTGTTGGTATTCCCGAAGGTGAATGGATTTTTCAAGCTCGTTCCATCGGATACATTGCTTTTAATAAACAAGTTCAAACGAAAAATAATGATACCGTTCGCCTCGGCACTATTCGCCTAAAAGGTTCGAGTATTACCACCGAAGAAGTGGAAGTTACTGCTCGTGGAACTCGCGTGGAAATGCGTGGCGACACAATAGATTACAATGCAAGCCAATTTAAAACTGATAAGAATGCTCCCGCCGAAGACTTATTAAGAAAATTACCCGGAATTGACGTATCAAACGGACAAGTAAAAGCACAGGGTGAACAGGTAAAACGTGTTTTGGTGGACGGGAAGCCGTTTTTTGGTAATGACCCGACTGCGGCCATTAAAAATTTACCTTCGGAAGTAGTGGACAGAGTGCAAGTGTATGACCAAATGAGCGACCAGTCGCAATTCACACGATTCGACGACGGTGAGCGCAATAAAACTCTGAATTTTGTTACAAAATCAGACCGTCGCAACGGGCAATTCGGTAAAATATATGCAGGGTACGGAGACCAAGACCGTTATTCAGCCGGTGGAAATATTAATATTTTTGGCGGTAGTAGACGCATTTCTATTCTTGGATTATCGAATAATATCAATCAACAAAATTTCTCGATAGAAGATATTCTCGGTGCAACAAGCGGTGGCGGCGGTATGATGGGACGCATGATGACCACAAACCTCAAAACATTTGGTGGAAATATGGGTGGCGGTCGCGGCCCTTCGTATGGTGGCGGTGGAGTGAGCGATTTCTTGGTAAATCAAAGCGACGGTATTACATCTTCGCACGGTTTAGGGATTAATTATACCGACGAATGGAGCAAAGGGCTTGACATTACTGCCAGTTACTTTGTAAATTATTCTGATAATAATGCAGTTCAGATTAGTAATCGTCAAAGTTTTATAGCTGATACACTCACTCAATTCAGCAAACAAACCACAACGAGCAATTCTCAAAATCTGAATCACCGCGTTAATCTTCGTGCAGATTTTACGATTGATACTATGAATTCTATTTTAATTACCCCACAAATGACATGGCAATCGAATGATAGAGGTGCAATCAGTAATACCAATACCACTGCAAATACTATCCTATCTAATTCATCGCTGACCGATAATATCAGCAATTCTTCAGGATTCAATATTGGAAGTGATGTGCTGTATCGTCTGCGCTTTCCGACCGAAGGGCGCACACTTTCAGCAAATCTCAAACTCAATACACGCGATAATAATAGTAACCAGAATAATAGTTCGGACAACACATATTACTTTAATACTACTACTTTTACCGATTCGATTCTTCAGGCAATTCCCTCAGACAGCAAAGTAAAAACCTACGGCGTAAATCTAAATTATACCGAACCAATTGCAAAAAATCATCAGCTTCAACTAAGCTATAATGGTAATACCACAAACAGCACATCCGACCGCAAGACATTTAGTGAAGATACACTTACACAAGAACTTACTGTTTTAAATACGCGTCTTTCCAATATTTCATCGAGTGATTATTTAACTCATCGCCCGGGCATTAGCTATCGTTTCTCGCTCGTACCGGAAATTGATACAACCGTCAAACAACCCACTATGAATATGACTATGATGTTTGGTACAGGAGGTGGAGGACGTGGTGGCGAACGGATGAGAGGAATGATGGGCGGAGCAGTCGGTACTTGGACTTTTAATCTCGGTGTAGATTATGAATTAGCCAAGCTCAAAGTCAATCAAACATACCCGACTTCATTTGCTGATGAACGTTCATTTAATAATTTTTTGCCTTCGGTTTCTATCACAACTCGTCCGTCTATTGCAAGTAATTTTAGATTTAATTATCGTACTTCGACCAATCAACCTTCGATAAGTCAGCTTCAAAACGTCATAGATAACACAAATCCGCTTCAAATTTCTACGGGAAATCCTAAACTCGACCAAGAATATACGCATAGAATATCGGCAAATTACGGAGTGTTTAATATGCAGAGTGCAAGTGGTTTCTTTTCGATGGTTAATTTTAGCGTAACTCAAAGCAAGATTATCACTTCTACATTTATTGCAAGTAAGGATACGATAATTCCAAATCCTCTGACCGGTGCTCCAATTCGTTTGGGAACAGGCGCGCAGTTTTCCCAACCGATGAATGCTAATGGTAATTGGAATGTCAATTCCTTTATCGTCTATAGTTTTCCTACTGAACCAATATCGGGATTACGACTGAATGTTAATGCTAATGCGGCAATTAATTACAGTCGAGATTTGAGCTTAATTAATGGAGCCGAGAATATCGGAAATACAGTAGTTGTAACACCTGCAATCGGCTTGAGCAGTAATATCAGCGAATACACCGATTTCTCACTTTCGGCTCGCACTGCTTATAATACTGTCAATAACTCAATCCGTCAAGACCTCAATAGTAATTATTATATTCATACAGTAACAGCGCGTACATCTTTGATTTCGCATGATACTACGGCATTATTCGACGGTTGGGTGTTAACGGGTGATTTTAGTTATTCACTCACAACCGGACTTTCGAGCAGTGAGTTTAATAAAGGGATTCCTTTACTCAGTTTGGGAGTTGGCAAGCGACTTTTTGACGGGAAAGGTGAATTGAAATTATCTATGTTTGATGTGATGAATCTCAATAATTCTATCAATAGAAATGTCGGTAGCGGATATGTGGAAGACACCCAAACGAATGTTCTGCAACGCTATCTTATGCTGAGTTTTACGTATAATTTGAGGATGTTTTAAGTTAGAATAGAGAACATAAAGAAAGTTAATTCTAATTTGGCAATTTTCATATTTCATCTTAAACAAGACTGGGAAATTTAGACCTAAATCACTATATATCGACAACCTCCTTTTCATCCACATTAGACATTTTTCGGATAGCATTTCGTAATTCCATAATTAAATCTTTGTGAGGTTTCTGCTCAACGTAAATAAATGTGGCTCGTTCTCGGTTGCGATACATCCACGAAGTAACAATCTGAATTTCGTCCACTTCCTCGCGGGAAAGAGCCGCGGATTCTTCTTGATTCTCTGCAAAGTATGCTGTTTTAATTAGCTTATCAAAATGAGTTAACGGTGCTTTCCGTCCAATTTCCTGCTGAAAATGCAAGCGTCCTCGACGAATAAAAAATACTTCGAGCGTTTTATCGCGTTCTTGCATCGGAAGTACAAGTATTACATTATTGGTAGTAACCGAGGTAGAAACTTGTTGCCGCCGCTCAAACAGCCGCTTTAGTTCTGCCAGTCTATTTCTCAGGAAAATTGCCCGTTCAAAATCCAGACTTTCAGCCGCTTCTGCCATTTCTTCTTCCAGATGAACGATAATTCCGTCGGAAAAACCACCCAAAAAACGGCGCACCTTTTCTACTTCAATCCAATAATTCTCTTTTGTTTCAATAGCGGCACACGGCGCACCGCATCGCTTTATCTGATGATAAAAGCATGGTTTTACGGCAGGGTTCGGTGATAATGTTTCGGCGCATAACCGTAATTTAAAGTTCCGTTGAACAGTTTCGGCTATCTCACGCGACATTCCATTTGAGCGAAACGGCCCGAAATATTCTGCTCCGTCCGATTGGATAGTGTCGCACCATTCCAATCGTGGAAATTCGTCTTGTACAGTTAGTCGCAGAAACGGATACCGCCGTAATTTTTTACTTGCGGTGTTAAATGGCGGTTTGTGGCGTTTTATTTCCTTCGATTCATACATCAAAGCCGAAAGTTCACTGCCGGATTCTTCCCATTCAATCGAGTGAACATATCGTATCATTTTCGCAATTTTAGGTGGAAGTTGCGCCGATGTTTGAAAATAGCTCCTTACTCTGTCTTTTAGCGATTTTGCCTTGCCGATATAGAGCAAATCACCCTCTGCGCCAAGCATTCGATACACTCCGGGAGTGCTCGGAAGTTGAGCCAAAAAACCTTCCACTCGTTTTTGAATTGTTGCAGTTATTTTGGTAGCAGGCAGTCGTTTGTTTTGAAAATGGAGAAGCTCATCGAGTGTTTCAAGTTCGTATTCTTTCTCGGCTTCCTCCAATAAACACACCATAAAACCTGCGGTTGCTTGTGCGTCGCCGAGTGCACGATGACGGTTATTAATTTCAATGTCATAATACTGTGCGAGTGCGCCTACATTCTTTTTTGCTTCTTTGGGCAGAAGACGTTTTGCAAGTTTGTAAGTGCATAATTGAGCCATATCCGGTGGTTTTAATCCGCACCGTTTCATTGTTTCTTGAACGAATTTCCAATCAAACTGAACATTATGAGCCGCAAAAACTGCTTCGGGAATTGTAAATAATTCAAACACTTTAGCAAAAACCTCATGAGCTTCGGGAGCATTGAAAACCATAGCATTAGATATACCGGTCATCTCCGAAATAAACGGCGGAATAAACTGGTGAGGATTAATAAGCGATGTAAATTCTTGGATGATTTCACCACCGCGAACTACCACACAAGCAATTTCCGTAACACGATTATTTACAGCATCATGTCCCGTAGTTTCCACATCCACAACGATAATCGGCACATCCCAAAACGAATTCATAATCTAAAATTTCATTGATGAAAGCAATCTAACAGCAGCTAACTTTAAAATATATAACTAACTTCCAACAGTATAAGGAAAAAGAAAAATTTCTCGAAAGGGAGTCATCAAATCGGCCTATAAAATTATAATTAAACCGTACTATCGGGTATTCCACCCAAAAGAATAAGGAGCGCAGATACTAAACCTATTGTGGTTTTCATAGAAATATTACTGTATGTAAAGTGGGAATAGTTTGTTATAATAGGTTATAGTAAATGAAGTTAATATGTTTTTGTTTCCTTGCCTTCAATGCCATTTATTCTGATTTTGGCTAAAGCCAATTAGTGCTTAATTCTTCAAATTATTATTGGCTTAAGCCAAATAATACAATAGGATTATGATTTAATATTCTCCAATAAAATTTCGCTTATATCTTTAATTCTCACATCATCAATTCTTTCGGCGGCTTTCACACCGTCGGTTATCATTGTGGTACAAAATGGGCAATTTAATGCAATTATCGTTGCACCTGTTTCCAGTAATTCTTTGGTTCGTTCGATATTTACACGCTCACCGACGGTTTCTTCCATGAACATTCTTCCGCCGCCTGCACCACAACATAATCCTCTGTCGGCAGAACGTTTTACTTCCAATACAGTAAGACCGGGAATATCCGAAAGAGTGGCACGAGGTGCTTCGTATTCTTCATTATACCGTCCAAGATAGCACGAATCGTGATATGTAATTGTTTCGTTCGATGCTTTTGACTTGTCAATTATAAGTTTTTTCGAGTCAATTAAGTCGCGGATATATTGTGTGTGGTGCATTACCTCGTAGTTCCCACCGAATTGAGGATAATCATTTTTTAAAGTGTTAAAGCAATGTGGACAAGTAGTTACAATTGTTTTTACATTGTAGGCATTCATCGTTTCAACATTCATTTTTGTGAGCATATCGGCGAGATATTCGTTGCCGCTTCGTCTTGCAGGGTCGCCGGTGCATCGTTCTTCTGTTCCAAGTATTTTGAAATTCACATCAGCAATTTGCATGAGTTCTGCGAATGCTTTGGTCGTTTTCTTGGCGCGGTCATCGTAACTTCCGGCGCATCCAACCCAAAATAAAACGTCCATTTCAGGATTTTCAGCGACGGTTTGAACGCCAGTTCCTTCTGCCCAATCAGCACGTTCGGATGGCGAGAAAGCCCAAGGTGTTGCGTTGTTTTCCATATTTGAATAGGCGGGTTGTACTTCCGGTGGGAAATTCGCTTCCATCATCACAAGCGAACGGCGCATTCCAACAATAGCGGGAACATGTTCGATATTCACCGGACATTCCTGCATACATGCTCCGCAGGTGGTACAATCCCAGAGCGCTTCCACCGATACATAATCACCGATAAGCTTTTTATCCATAATGACTTGCTCGTCGGCTGTGAGTTCAATTCCTGATTTCTGTTTTAGTACAAGTGGTGCTTTGTCCATCACGCGGTCGTGAATTGCAACGATAATTCCACGAGGGTCTAATATTTTTCCGGTTTGGTTAGCCGGGCAAACACTCGTACACCGTCCGCAATGAGTACAAGTATAGCTGTCCAAAATTGTTTTCCACGAGAAATCTTCAATATCCACAACTCCAAATGTTTCAACACCTTCTTCTTCAAAATTAATTGCCGGGAGAACATTGTTCGGACCTAATTTGCTGAAAAATACATTCGGAATTGAAGTGAGCACGTGTAAGTGTTTCGAGAAAGGAAGGTAATTTGTAAAGGCAAGAATTAAAACAATATGCATCCACCAGAATACTTCGTAGGAAATTTCACCGAGTGGCAATGCTCCTCCTACGATTTTGGCAATCGGGTGAACTGCCCACGAGCCGTCCATTCCAAGATTTATTTTTGCAGAATTTTGGAGTAAAAGAGCAGTAACAATTCCAAAAATAGTTAGAAGAATCAGACCTGCCTCAACTTGCTCACCTTCTACTTGAAGTCGTTTAATTTTAGAGATATACCGTCGCCAAAGCGAGGCAAATACACCCAAAATTATCAGCAAACAAAACACATCAGTCAGAATTGTCCATGCAGAATAAATTGGTCCAAGAAAATTGAGCGACCAACCTTCGTGGATTCCTTCGAGAACTGCTTCAATTGCCGAACCGAGCAAAATCATGAATCCCCAAAAGATTCCGGCATGAATCGGACCAGCGGTTTTATCTCGCAAAATTTTCGTTTGAGCAATTCCGACGAGAAATGTTTGCTTGAGGCGTTCGGGGATTCTATCCCAACGAATATCGGGCTTTGCAAGTTGCAAATACGAAATTAATCGGCGAACATTTACTGCAAGAATGCCGCCCGCCACGCCTAAAACAAGTAAAAAAATGAAGTTCTTGATGTGCATAACTGTATCGGAAAAAGTTGGAATAAACCGCGTACTCGATTACAAATTCAAGCCGCAAATAATTTCAACTGCAATTTACGATAAACACTCAAGAAAGCAAAGCGAGTTTTGGACAATACTGGAAGATTTGGGAGAATGTAAAGGATTTAATGTAGCTATCTTTGTAAAAATTACCCCGATTGATTTTCAAAAATATCAATCGGGGCATACATGATAAACTTCAACTACAAAATCACACCTCGGAAAGTTTTTTTAAGTGAGTTTTCATCTATTTACTTTTATCGCACAATCAGCATATTTACCGAACAATTAGCATAGGGAGAACAACAACCGAATTTTGTGTAATTAACCGTATATAATACATCCCGGTGGATAGAGTGGAAGTGTTTGCTATAAATTTATATTCACCTTTATCTAAAGTAACTTTGTCGTTCAATTGTAATTCATCCTGTCCCAGATTGTTTACTATTGAGAGTGATAAAAAGTTTGATTGATAATTATATACTGAAATTTCTGCTTGCTGATCTACAGGATTTGGACTCAATGTCAATATTAGGGGATTCACTCCATTATTCTCTTCGACTTCCGTTACTTGAACTGTAGTGAAAGAGGATGTGTCACTCCAGATTATCTCATTATTGGCATTAATACCTCTTACTCGCCAATAATATGTCTGCATTCCTTCCAATCCTCTTACAGCCATAGAAGTATCGGTTAATGTAGAGTCATTTATAATCAATGTGTTACCGGCAGACCCAAATTTTCCTTTTGTAACCTGAAGATGGTATTTCTCTACATTTTTCAAACTATACCATATAATCTGGAGCGGATTGTCAATTCCTAATGTATTTCTTAGGGGATATTTTGGAATCGGGGCAGAATTATTTACATTCTTTACAATAAAAGAAATCGAATCACGATTGTTTTCAGGATTCTTATCTACTTCCGAGGGAATGGCAATTACTTTCCTATGTATGGTTCCGATTGTTGTCGCCTTGCCATAGGAAGTATAAGTTACACTTTCTCCCGGTAACATTTGAGGTATTGTAGCTACTACCGTACTGTCGTACTTGCCTATTACACCTTTTGAGATAGAAATTTCCTTTACATCAAAGTTTGAAACTGAATCCCTTACTGAGACTGTAGTAGCAACATCATTCCCGCTATTAGTTATTATTCCGACGAGTTTGATATTACCATCATCATCTACAAAAGATCGAGATGTGTCAATTTGAACCTGAATATCAATATATAAATTGTTGTCTGTAGGAAGTATAGAGAAAGGTGAAGTACCTTCAAGTCCGGATACAGTTGTTGTAAAAGCATTATATTGAGGGATGTTCCCGATTCTACCATCAAATATTTTAGTATCTACCTTCGCATTTCCGTTTGCATCGGTCACCATTGGAAACGTTGCTAAATATATACTTCCTTGTGTTCGGATCTCAAAAGGTTTGTTTTCTTTTTTGGCTATATACACATTAACTGAATATGTATTATTAGGTTTACCGTGAAATGTACCGTTAATTTGAAGTGAATCTTTGTTGAAATTGTCTGTTGAATGAATTACGGTATTAATAAGTCCATTACTGCCTGTATCTTCATCTTTGACATCATCATTAGAGACAGAAGAAAAATAGATATTCAAGTTATCGAGAGCAATTCCTCCGAGTTCATTTTCTCTAAAACTATTTGCATAGACAAACACTCGTTGGGCACTGTCTTGAACCGAAACTCCATATCCTTTACATTTGCTTATTATATTTCTTTCAGAGCTGTCTTTTTCATCACCAATAAATACTTCTTTCGACCCGTGAACAGTTATTCCGTCACCACCTATCAGTTGTTCAGCCGCTATATTTGTTTCAGTTCCCAGTATGTTCTTTTTAATAAATATATATCGTGTTGAGTCGTTCGCAATATCAATTGCCGACTCTTTAGTTCCCAAAATATTATTGCCATCAATGAAGATACTGTCTGCATTTAATATTGAGATGCCTTTACCACCATGTTTACCAAGTTTTGCATTATTGCTGCCTGAGCAACCAATACAATTATTCGACAGATGTATATAGGCAGGTTTCTGAATCAGGTTGGGTTTTGTGGTATCAAGAAATTTAACAACATTTCTTTCAATCCTTATTCCATGTTCTGTATTGGCACTAATCAAATTATCTTTAACGGTAATATTACGCAGATTATGTGTAATGATAACTCCCGATCCCTTATTTGGAAAAATCATGGAAGTATCTCTATTTGCGCCAATTACATTATGAGAGATTATTACATTGTTCACAGTAGCTCCTGCTACTGTTACTCCGTTCCCATTATTTCCTGCAATAACATTTGATAATTCGCCAACAGTATCCCCAACTACCAACATACCTGCATAAGTGCTTGCAGCAATCCCAGAACCATTTGGAATAGCAATTTTTTGTTCTGAATTCAAGCCGACGATATTCGATTTGATAACCATATTCATTCCTGTAACAGAAAGACCGACGTTTGTATTACCGGAAATAACATTATTTACAACCCTATGCTCGAAACCATTCAATCGAATTCCTACTCCGTTTGGTATAGCTTTTTGGGCAAATCTATCTGTTCCAACTCTGTTGTTTTCAATGTCAATTCCTTTGCAGGTATTTGTTGCAACATAAATGCCGTTACCTTTATTACCTGAAATTGTATTATTAATAATAGAATCTGATTGAGAATTGAATATCTCTACACCGCCATTACCATTATTTGGAATTGGCGTATCCCCCAAATAACTTGTGCCAATATAATTTAAATTGATGTAGGTATATGATGGGCTGTTACTACCGTCTATAAATATTCCGCTACCAGTATTTCCGCTGATTGTGTTGTGGTGAATCTTATTTCTCAACCCTTCATTTATATGAATCCCAGCTCCATCGTTGGGGTAGGGAACACCTAAACTATCAATCCCTATTCTGCAATATTGTATTACATTGTCGTTGCATTTTATCATCGCCAAACCATTCCCTGCATTGCCCTTATTGCCATAAATCAGAATATCGAAATAGCCCGGAGTATTTTCGTCTCCGATTATATTCCGATGGGCATCGTTCATGTTTATTCCGGGACCGTTATTATTATCGAAAATACTATGGGCTATAAAACCGTCGCTTCCTTGCCAAACTAATCCTGTACCATTAAAGCCATGTATTCTTATATTCTGTAAATCGCACGTGTTGGCAGTGAACCACAAACCAAATTTTGCAGTTGAGCCCAATGATGGTTCTAATGTTACTTTTTTCCCTTTGAACATGACCGGAAAATTAATTGTAGGTAGGTCCGATTCGATAAAAAAGGTTTCACGCTCAAAATTAGCAAGATTAATTACAGCAGGAATTTTTTCTTTGTTTATATTCTGTATTGCAGCCCGAAGAGATCTTGGAGACCATATATTATCTGTTAAATCATCATCAGGCAGGTCGGCAGCCACTGCTATTATATATTCAAAAGCATGAAGTTGAATTGTTACTCCAAATACTATAGAGAAGAAAAACAATACCGTAAAGATTTTTTTCACCTACAACCTCCTTAAAAATATAAAACATCGTAAATTTATTGCTTGAATCTACATACATTAGTTAACGCAATCAAATTCTTGAATTTCTAAAGAATCTAACTAATATAAATATATGAGGTGTCATGCATCTTTTGGCTTAGAAATACTTTGTTAAAATATTAACTTATATCTAAACTTCTAATATACATATAACTTATATCTAAACTTCTAATATACAAAAAACGGGATAATATCTATGCAATATTACCCCGGCATTCGTTAAAATTTATTGAAGGTTTCAATCTTTGTTTAGTTTTTGATAACAGTTAAAAACTTGGATTCTGAAAGCATACTTAATTTTAGTAAAAAAACTCCCGCTTCTGTCTGTTGATAGAATCTTGTCAATGGTACTGTTATCCTTCCTACAGACTGAATGCTTATACGATCTTTGTAAATGGATTTTCCAGCATAATCAAATATTTCGATTGAAACTGTACCAATTTGCAGTGTTGTAAAACGAAGCAAAGATTTCTCATTTAATGGATTAGGGAAAATACCATTTTCTACAATATCTTGAATATTTTCTTCAACATCAGTAGTGCTTTTTTCGTTTGATATTTCTACGTTTCCTATCCCTGAATGTGTGTAATTGAATGAGAATATCATCATCGGGTCATACCAGAGAACTGTTCCCGACGCACTGTAGCTTTGGCTTTGAATACCGCCTCCGCTCGAAACTACTCCGTTTGTCGGAGATTCATAATTCTGACTCTGCACCTGTGCAGACAATACAAGCGGCATAATTAAAAACATAATAATAAGTAGGATATTCATAATAATTACTCCTGAATTGGATAGAGAAGTTTGCCTTTCATCGTTGGTTCCTTTTCTTGTTCGGGCTCGTAGCGGTTGCTTCGTGCGAAATTATCAATACGAGTGGAAGTTACTTGCCAACTTACTTTTACATTCGGAATACTTGTTTGAACAGTGAATGTATTGTTTGAAATTTCAGTTAAAACAAAAGCTCGAGCATCAGCTCCTATAACCGTTAATTGATAACGGAAATCATTGTTTGCAGCTTCAAAATAGCTTGGCAATTGCACTATACCGATACCATGAGAATCAGTTGTAATATTTCCCGAATATATATTGGTACGGTCAGGAGATTCCACAAAAGAATGAATCAGGTATTTGTTATACGGGTCAAGTGGATGGTCAATTTTAAAATTACCTCCGCCTTTCGTTAAATTACCAACAACATTCAAGTTACCGTTAATTGTTACGGTTGTCGAAGGGCTAACGGGAAGAATTTGGTTTGTGCGTAATTGCTGTTGAACCGTAGCGTTCTGCACCACAGCCGCTGTTCCTGTGAATGTACCGTTTTGCTGAATTTGCGCCGCACCTGCCACGTCAATTGTATTGCCGAAATTACTTTGCCCGTTCACCGTAATTCCTGTCGAAAACGTAACAGTACTTTTTGATTTTGGTTTAATTGTGTCAGATTTGATACTTCTGCCTGCTGTTAAATCGTGTGTAGAATTTACTGTACGGTTCAGTGGATCCCAAAGTAGCCCTGTCGTCCCACCTGAACTGGAATCGGAAACAGATATTCCAAAGAGATTTTGTCCATTCCAGTCAAAAAAGGCATTTTGTCTTTCGGACATCCTACTCCCATATACATACCCGAAGCCGAGTTGAGGGGTTGAATTGGGTACAAACGTTGTAAAAATATAATTACCATCAGTTGTAATCGGTTCATACCTGTTTTCATTTGTTTTTGTGATTACTTTAGGAGCTTTAAGTGTAATATCCTTCCCGGTAAAAGTAAAAGATGGGTTGTCGGTTGATGGAGCAGGGCCATACCATAATTGTCCGTATCCTGACGTGCCGTCTATGCCTAATCCCATACCATCTACACCTACCTTTATGTCAATTTTCCCGGGCTCTGTTGTTGTGGATGAGTTGCCTGCTTTTTCGGTAGATTTACCGGGTTCGTTACTGCTGCTTTTATTTCCTTTTAAGTCTTTATTTTCATTGACCCATTTCCCGTTTACTAATCCTGTTGTTCTAGAGCTTACTGGTTCTCCATTCTCATCATACTTTGTACTGGTTGTAGAACTCCCTTCAGTAGTTTTTTCTTGTTCTACTTTTAAGGATGGCTTACCGTTTTTATAGTATGTTGTCGTATTTTTTCCATCTTTTTCAGTGTATTCTTCGACTAAATTACCGTCTTTATCATATTCTTTACTTTCAGTAGTTTCTCCTTCTGTCGATGTTCGCTCACCACTACTTTGAGTCTCACCCTTTTCATCATATTCTTTCCATGAAGATTTGTTCGTACCATTTTTTGTTTCGCTGGTATATTCATATTCCTTTGATTTGCCATCTTCTCTATAACGAGTAGTTTTTTCTGTAGATGTGCCATCCGGTTTCATTGTTTTTGTTTCTTCGGTTTTCAAATTTCCTGATTTATCATACTGTTTATGTTCTTCAGTAAATGAACCATCCTTGGGGTCGCGCTTTACAGTAGTAGATTCATTTAATTTTCCGGTTTTATTATCAGTTGTAGTAACAGAAACATCGCCATTCGGTTCAGTTTTCTTTTCTGTAGTTTGAATTCCATCATTCCATTTCTCCGTTGGTGGAGAATTCACGGAAATCGAATACCAAGTCGTATCATTATTCTTCATACTGAAAGTTCCGGTATTCGGATTCATCACCATCCGCACAATACCGCGGGAATCTCTCAAAACAAGTGAATCCATTGGTGGAAGAGCTGTTTGCACGAATGATGTATCTGCATATTTAGCCCGAACTGCATACGGAACCGGGAGAAACTGCACATCAGGCGAAAGAGTTTCGCGTCCTTTAACGCCATCATTAAAACTAATACGAAGTCGAGTATCAGCGTTATTGACAAAAAGTGATGCATTCAAACTCGGCTGTCCCGAATTACCCAAAATCACCGAATAAATCCCATCACTTACCAGTAGAGAAACTGCTCCGCTATTCCACACCGGCTGTGTAGAATTACCGATAACTATTGCAAATTCAAATTGATATGTACCGTTATATGCCTTGCCTGACTTTGCGGCTATATATCCTTGATAAGGGATTTGTACAGATTGCGCTACAAGCGTCGGACCGGAAAGCCCTGCTATGAGAGCCACACAAACGAAAGTAAAAAATGTTTTCATACTATTTCCTTATAATAAATTACAGAAAAGCTAAAATGTTTTTAATGATGCTAATTTTGATTATTTTGCTTGAAGAGTTTTCGATGTATGATATTCACAACCAACCGTTAACCAAGGTTAACACTTGCAAAACTATTGGATTGAAGATTGAAAAAAAGGGGTAAAATTTTGGATTTGTGATGAAAATTAAGCGATAATTTTTCCATTTAAATAAGGAAAAAACAATGGCAAAAGCTGAACTATTATACGCAGGACTTTCTCAAGCGGAGAAAAAACAACTGGCAAATAAACTGAATTTACACAAGCGTAAATCTTTGCAACAGCTTTTTAAGTATATAGTTAAAGAATATAATAAAGATGAACAGTTCAGCAAAGAAAAAGCTTTTGCTAAAACATTCGAGCGCGAATATTCTGCAGGTGAAGATTATCTGTTACGCAATGAATTGCGGTTACTTGTGAGTGAAATTCATAGTTTTTTGAGAGAAGTAGAAATTATTGCCGAACGAGAAAACAACGTAAATTTTGGTGATACAATGCTTCTGCGCGGATTACTGAAACGTAAATGTTTTGAAGAAGTTGAACATCTTTTTCCCAAATTTTTTGCTTCATCACTTGAGAGATTAAATTTTGAACAAGCTCGACTCCAAGCAGATATTTATTTTCGATATTTGGTGTTTCATCGTGAAATTTCACCCGAAACTTTAGAGCAAGCACGTTCAATTATGATAGAGCAAATACAAATATTAAAAATGCTCTATCGCACCGGATTTGTGCTCAATCAAAATAACCGTGCAATGTGCGAGGGGATGCTGGCGATGGCAAATAAACCTGTCAGCAATCCTGTTCCTTTTGAGATAGATACTGATTTTTCGACAGCAGTAACGCCATTTATTCAGTTTCTTACTTTTATTCTCCAAACATACTCAGAGCCGTCAATTCCCAAAAGAATTGAACTTGTGCAAAAAGCGGTTGAAAGTATTACAAAAGTTCAAACAATCTATCCCGAGTGGAAGTTTCCGGCTCTCGGAACGTTGGCAACATTGTATTATATAAATGAAAACTATATTGAAGCGCGGAAAATATTTGAACAAGCCCTTCGATATTCCCACGAAGTCGGTTCGGTTCAAAACAATAATATAGTAGATTTGCTTCATAATTATACGGGAACGCTCATGCGACTTGGGTTATATGATAAGGCGTTAGAAATAATGAAGGAGTATCATGAACTTATTAATAATCACGTAAAATTGGCTCTGCGGTTTGCGGGTTTTCGGTGTTTCTGTTATATTTTCCTAGGTAAGCCGAGTGAAGCATTTGCGACGATCCCGCACGAATCAACACATCATGTAGAATACGAACATCTTTATTTCAGGTTTATTTACGTCATAATTCCATATCTGAACGGTGATATCGAGACTGCTCACCGAGAAAGCATTAATCTTCAAGATTATTTCGACCGTCATAAGGATACTATTGCATTTCCTGACCAGAGAATTGCCGCTTCATTCTTGCGTCGTTTCTTTGCCGCACAGCTTATTTCACCTGATAAAATCAAGCAAAAATTACAACATGTATTTAGAGAATTTGAAGAATATTTAGAACAAAACAAAAGAACTTCTACACTGTTTTTGATGATTTGGCTTCGGAGAGAGTTTGAACGTAAAGTCTGGTAAGAACACTAATTATAACCATAAGGTTCTATGGTATTTCTTCTAAAAAATACGTTTTCATCAATCCTTTGCCTTTGATGTTAATTTCACCACGCTCTACAAACGCTCCCCGTCGTCTCTCATCAAGAATGAAAGATATTGATGAATTACATCTTACCGACTTATTGATATTAGCAACAAATTCTGCACTCACATGAATTTTTCCGGGTTCACCGTGTGATTCCATTCTGCTGGCAGTATTAACGGCATCACCCCATAAGTCATACGAA
>JAFDZU010000059.1 GCA_018266765.1 Bacteroidota bacterium | reverse complement strand
TTGTGGAGAAAATATGAAAAAGCTGTTTTACGTTCTGATAGTACTTATTGTTATAACAACAGGTTATGCACAAAAACAGCACATTATAGATTCCTTCGAGACAGTTTTATCATCAACCAAGCAAGATACCGCCAAAGCGTTGGTTTTGGCACAGCTCTCCAAAGCGTACATGGATAAAAGCCCTGGCAAAGCATTAGCTTATGCTCAGCAATGTCTTGCGTTGTCCGAGCAGCTCGGCTATAAAAAGGGAATCGCTTCGGGGTATTTCTGGTCAGCGTATTATTACACCGGAAAAAAAACTGCCGAGGATGTCATTGAGATGCACTTTAAAGCTCTCAAAATCAGAGAAGAGATTGGAGAAAAAAAAGGCATAGCAAGCTCTTGCTATAGTATCGGGAATATTTTTATGGAGCAAGGCAATTACTCCGAAGCGTTAGCATATTATTTTAAAGGTTTGAAAATATGCGAAAACATAAAGGAAAAGATACTGACGATGAATTTGCTATTAAACATTAGCAATGCATATTTACTTCAGGGTAAGTATGCAGATGCGCTGTCCTATAGCAAAGCAGGAGCAACGGTTGCCGAGGAAACCGGCAATCTCCAATGCATGGCTGAGCTTTACAACAATATGGGCGAAAGTCACCGGCATTTGGGCAATTATCCAGAGGCGTTAAAAGTGTATTTTGCGGCTTTATCTATTTATGATAGAGAAGCTAATAATAAATCCAAATCTAAAGCAAGTTGCCTGAACAACATAGGAGAAGTGTACAATCAATTAGGCATTTATCCTGATGCGATGAAGTATAATGTAGCTGCTTTGGCAATCGCAAAAGAAATCAAGGATGAAACCGGCATGAGCGTTTCATACATCAACCTCGGGAGCATCTCCATAAAAACCAAAAAATACTCAGAGGCATCAACGTACCTTAGGAAAGGCTTGACGTATGCAAGCAATCTAAGCAATTTCAACAATATATACCGTATTGAGCTGATGAAAGACAGCTATAACTATCTGTCAAAATTAGATAGTGCTACCGGTAACATTGCCTCAGCATATAAAAATTACAAGCTCTATATCACCTACCGTGATAGCTTGTTGTATGGCGAGAACGCCAAAAAATCAACGCAGCTTCTCATGCAATTTGAATTTGATAAAAAGGAAGCGGTAAGCCAAACCGAACAAGCAAAACGAGATGCGGTAGCGGAAAAAGAACTCCAAAAACAAAAACTTGTTCGGAATGGATTTATTGGTGGCTTCGGAGTGATGCTTCTCTTTTCCGGATTATTCTTGTTTCAACGTAATAAGATAAAAAAGGGAAAGAAACTTAGTGACAATCTCCTCCTGAATATCCTCCCAGCCGAAGTAGCCGAAGAACTAAAAACCAAAGGAAGTGCTTCAGCAAAAGAGTTTGATAATGTAACAGTACTATTCACTGATTTCAAATCATTTACCACCGTCAGCGAACAACTTTCTCCACAAGAATTGGTGGATGAATTACACGCATGCTTCAAAGTCTTTGATGAGATAATTACTAAATACAACATCGAAAAAATCAAAACTATCGGTGATGCTTATCTCGCCGTTAGTGGACTTCCGCTTGCCGATGAGAATCACGCGGAAAACGTGGTAAATGCCGCGCTCGAAATTCGGGAATTTATGGTAAACAGAAGCAAGGAACTCGGAGAAAAAACCTTTGAAATTAGAATTGGAATTAACTCGGGAAGCGTGGTCGCCGGTATCGTAGGTGTGAAGAAATTCGCCTACGATATTTGGGGTGATACAGTGAATACGGCAGCGCGTATGGAACAGAATTCCGAAGCAGGGAAAATCAATATCTCCGAGACGACGTATGAACTCGTGAAGGATAAGTTTACGTGCGAGTTTCGGGGTGAAATTGATGCAAAGAATAAAGGGATGTTGAAGATGTATTTTGTGGAATAACTTTATTTATTTAAACCGTTGTATCTTCAATTTTTCAATGTACTGCTACGTCTAACAGTTCAAAAATGATTTAATTATATAAATTTACCATTTCATAAAGTATTTCATGCTCCTTGCAATTGAATCTTCCTGCGACGAAACTTCAGCGGCTGTTCTTGATAGTTCTTTAGTTCTTAGTAATATTATATCATCTCAATTGTTTCATTCAAAACATGGCGGAGTTATACCCGAACTTGCGTCGCGAGCGCACCTTTTGAGTATCTCTGCTGTTGTGCGTGAGGCATTGGAAACTGCAAAAATCAATGAGAATGATATTGATGCAATTGCTGTTACTACCGAACCCGGATTGATTGGTTCATTGCTTGTAGGGTCGAATTTTGCAAAAGGATTTGCCCTTCGACTCGGAGTTCCGATTGTTCCGGTTCATCACATCGAAGGACATTTATATTCAGGTTGTTTGGAAGATTCGAGTGTGGAATTTCCATTTGTAGCATTAGTGGTTAGTGGTGGTCACACATCTCTTTTTTTAGTACAATCATATCGAGAATACGAAGTACTTGGCTCTACTCGTGACGATGCTGCCGGAGAGGCATTTGATAAAGTAGCTAAACTGCTTGGATTAGGGTATCCCGGCGGACCGTTAATTGATTCATTAGCGAAGCAAGGAAATCCTAATGCTTATATTTTCCCACGGTCAATGCTCCACGATGGAACGTATAATTTCAGTTTCAGCGGATTAAAAACATCAGTACGATATTTTTTGCAAAAGACATTTCCAAATGAAATACCTGATGAAATATTGCCGGATATTTGTGCGTCTGTACAGCAGGCAATTACAGATGTTTTGGTAGCCAAAACCATTCGTTCAGCAATTGAATTTAAAGTAAAAACTATAACAATTGCCGGTGGAGTTTCTGCAAATTCACGATTGCGTCAAGACATGAATCAAAAAGCTATAGAACATGGAATCAGAATGGTCGCTCCTCGAATGACATACTGTTTAGATAATGCTGCAATGATTGGTTTTTTAGCTAAAAAAAAACTTGCTGAATATCCTCAAGAGTATTCAAAACTTGATTTTAAAGTGCGTTCAGCAGCTTTACGAGCAAAGAGAACATAACATTTAGATTCAAATCGATTAATACGAAATCTATGATAGAGAATATAATTATTTATTGAATTAATTACCAGAAAGAAAGGGAATTACCATGACAGACCAACCTCTCAATCCAACACGTAAACGTCTCGAAGAATTGACTAAAGAATTACAAGAACTTCGCGATACTCGAAATAGTTTAAAAGCACATTGGCAACTCGAAAAAGACAATATTCAAACCATTCGTACACTCAAGTCTGACATTGAAACTGCAAAACTTGACGCCGCCGAGTTTGAGCGTCAGGGGAATTTTGCAAAAGTAGCTGAAATACGCTATGGAACTATACTCGAACTTGAGAAAAAATTAATAGAGTCAAATTCAAAACTTGAAGAAGTACAATCCACAGGCAAGATGCTCAAAGAAGAAGTAGATGCTGAAGATATAGCCGAAATTGTAGCAAAATGGACGGGAGTTCCCGTTCAAAGGATGCTTGAATCAGAACGTAGTAAACTGCTCACAATGGAGGATCGTTTACACAAGCGAGTCGTTGCACAAACTGATGCAGTTAGAGCAATTAGTAATGCTCTCAGAAGGTCGAGAGCCGGCTTACAAGATGAGAATCGTCCGATAGGTTCATTTATTTTTCTGGGGACGACAGGTGTCGGCAAAACTGAAATGGCACGCGCTTTGGCTGAATTTTTATTTGATGATGAAAATGCGTTGGTACGAATTGATATGAGCGAATATATGGAGAAATTCTCTGTCTCTCGGCTAATTGGAGCACCTCCCGGATATGTTGGATACGACGAAGGCGGACAATTAACCGAAGCTATTCGCCGCAAACCTTATTCAGTTGTATTGCTCGATGAAATTGAGAAAGCACATTCAGAAGTATTCAATGTATTACTTCAAGTGCTTGATGATGGTCGTCTTACTGATGGAAAAGGTCGTGAGGTGAATTTTAAAAATACTATCATAATAATGACATCTAATCTTGGCACAGAATTTATACAAGATAAACTACTTGAGATAACGGAAGAAAATCGTGATGAAATTATTGGAAGTGTTCGCTCACAGATTGTAGGACTATTGCGTGAACGGATGCGACCTGAATTTTTAAATAGAATAGATGAAATAGTACTTTTTAAGCCTCTAACACCGACTGAAATTCACCAAATAGCTCACATTCATCTCGATAAACTTGCTGAAAAACTCAAGCAAATGGATATAATGCTCGATATTACAGATGAAGCTCTCGATTGGATTGCACGGATTGGTTATGATGTGCAATTTGGAGCTCGTCCTCTCAAGCGAGCAGTACAGCGATATATTGCTGATCCATTAGCAGTAAAATTATTAAGTAGTGAATTCTCGGCAGGTGATACTATAAAAATTGATGTTGAAAATACTGGTTCACTTACTTTTGAGAAAATTTAATTGCACGATGGCAGTAAAAGTAGTAATTTTCGCTATGTTTTGAGTGTGGAGAGTTGTTTATTATTATTTAGGAGCAATCCTTGAAATCACTTTTACAGAACGTAAAATACTTTGCATTCATTTGTGTTTTAATTGCGTCGTGTTCATCTGCCAAGATAACCATGGAGCAATTTGGTGGTGTAGCTGATATTCCCGAAGGTGAAGAAGCAACAGTCTATTGGACGTTTGCAAATGCCGATAGTGTTAGAATTTCGGGAGAAGAAGTAAATTACGGGCCATCCGATAAATTCTTCCCTCGCCCTAAAATGACAACTACTTACCATGTAACGGGCTATAAAATTGGTGGTGATTCACTCTCGCAAGATTGGACAGTTCGCGTTTATCCTTCTAAAAAAACTCAAGGTGCAGCTATTTTAAACTCAACCGAGAAAAAACACACCACAACTTTACTTGGAGAAGAATCTACAAAAGAAATCAATTATTTACGTTCAGTTAATAAATCTGCACAACCATCTCCTTTGGAGCAATCAAGTTCGCCGAGTTTTCTTAAAATTATGCGTTCACAACCTCCAGTGGGTGTTGATAAGACAGCAAAACTTGATGTTGTAATTTTTGACAAACATGGAAATTTTTCTCACGGATTTGACCAAAAGGAAGATGCTCAGTTTTGGTCATCAGCTCTTAATTGTCTTGATAATTCAACAGCAAGTATTCCTCAATCTGCAATTGAACATAATACTTCCGGCAATGTTGCTGTTGCAATAGCTATGGACAGGTCATTACCGATGATTCAATATAGTTCATCCGTATTTTCTTCTATTGAGGATTTCTTGCCTGCGATTCCTGTAACTGATTATTTTGGTTTTTTAACATATAATCACGTTGTAACCGAAGCTGTTCCAATAACTACAGCTGATTCGGCTCGTTCGATTTTTAATTTCCTATCTGCACCTCCTGCATCAGGACTTTCGGCATTCTATAAAGCAACCCTTGCTACAACTGACAAACTACGTTTGGTTACAGCAGAACGGAAAGCCGCAATAATCATTACTGCAAGTTCAGATAATTCTTCGCTACTAATCTCAGCAAATAATGCTCTTCAATCCGCTCTTGACAATCATATTCCTATATATGTTGTAGCTCTCGGAGATGGAAGTAGTGATACCTATACACTTAAATATATTACAAGTTCGAGCGGAGGACGGCTTTATCATTTGCCTTTTGAAAAATTACACGAACTCTCGGATATTCTTACCGAAATTTTACAATCACAAAAATCTTCGTATGAAATATCTTTACCAATTGCAGGTAATTCTTCTGATTGTACTAATCCAAACGCTACAGTTAATTTTACTTCAAATGATGGGAAATTGCAGGATAAAGTGGTTCTTAAGCCCGATTCACTTTGGGAATTACCTGCGTATCAAGCAATTGCTCTTTTTGAAAAAAATAATGCAACCCTCGACGAAAGTTATCATTCTCTCATCGCTTCTCTTGCAATAGCATTGAAGGATAATCCCCAAAAACTTATTGAACTATTAGGGTATAGCAGTAATGACAATTCTGATGATGATGCAATTGGTTTATCAATTCAACGTACACAAGCAGTTCGGCGTGCTTTGCTTGAACAAGGAGTGCCATCTGCTCAAATTCGTACACGAGCAGTTGGAAATCGTAAGCCACTGTATTATATAGAACGTGAATCATGGCAAAAAACTGCCAACAGGCGAGTAGAACTCAGGTGGTTAGACCCTGCACTTTTGCCATTTGAAATAGCCGCCGAGCAAGTTTCTTCCGAAGAAGAAGCTCTTAAAATGACTGAACGATGGGAACAACGAGGTCAAAAAGCATACTTCGAACGAGTGATTATCAATAAAAACCCATCCTATCGCGTCAAGCTTTGGGGATATTCTACACTTGCCTTGGCAAAAGATGCGGCTAAACTACTTCAAAAACAATATAAAATGACATTGCAAGTGGAATAATTCTTACCACAGATTAATAATAATTGTATTATAATTATCAGTTTAACGACTTGTCAAGTTTTTAATTTACAAACACTTTTAGAGCTTCAATTTTTTAAGATATGTCTGACGAATTATATTATTTTACTCCCGAAAACTTACTGGCTCAAGCACAAATAACTTCTCTAATTCTCGGTTATCATCGAGTTCAGTTTTATGTGGATGAAAAAGGAATTCCCTCTAAGGAAAAAACTTCACAAATAGGCGAATTCTATCTTTCGCCGTCCGGTGGAACACTTCGAGATTTAAAAATGAACATTGTTACGTATAGTGCTAAATATGATAAGTATAAAGGGTATGGAAAAGCTTAAAATTAATTCTGTCTGTATGATTTCACCGATTAAATTACTTCAATGAAACGTTTGCCTCTTATAATTCTCAGTGTGATTGCTATTTTTTCCGTTGGATTTTTCAGCGGTTCGCGGGATGCTGTCTATTTCAAAATCAATAAATCACTGGAAATGTTCGGAGCAATGTTCCGCGAAATCTCAGCAAATTATGTAGATGATATTGACCCCGAAGAGTTCGTTCGTAACGGTATGAAAGATATGCTCGATAATCTTGACCCTTATACGACATTGCTCGATGAAAGTTCATCCGAAGATATTGATATGCTTTCGACCGGTGTCTATACTGGTTTTGGGATGAGTGTCGGTGCTCGTGACAGTATGCTTACCATAACGGGATTATACGACGGCTATTCAGCTCAACGAAACGGTCTTCGTGTTGGAGACCATATTTATCAAATAGATACCGCAATTGTTCTCCATGAGGTTTCTCGTTCACTTCGTCCATTTACAAGGGGAGTGGCGGGTTCAAAAGCAACCATGAAAATCCTTCGTGACGGAATAGCAGATACACTTGTTTTTACACTTTCACGCGAAGAAATCAAAGTTCAGAATTTACCATATTTCGGCTTGGTACAAGATAGTATCGGCTATATCAAACTTGACCGTTTTTCGAGACAAAGTGGTGAGGATGTGAAAACTGCCATATTTGAATTACGCAGTAAGTCTAATTTATGTGGATTGATACTTGATGTGCGCGATAATCCGGGTGGACTTCTCGAAGCGGCTACGACAATTTCCGAAATCTTCGCACCTCAAGGAAGTCGTATTGTCAGTACAAAAGGGCGTGCTGTAACTGAAGAGCGTGTTTATATTGCCCAATCTCGTCCGTTCGAGCCGGATATTCCACTTGCAGTGTTGATAAACGGTCGAAGCGCAAGTGCCAGCGAAGTTCTTGCAGGTGCGATTCAAGATTTAGACCGAGGTGTTATTATGGGCGAACGTTCTTTTGGTAAAGGACTTGTTCAAAATGTTTTTTCGCTTCCGTATAATGGAAGTGTAAAAATTACAACTGCAAAATATTACACACCGTCGGGAAGATGTATCCAAAAAGTTGATTTTGCCCGCAAACGCGAAGGAAAATCTGTATCCGCCGACACAGGACGTATATTCTACACAAAAAATAATCGCCCAGTACGTGAACTGCATGGTATTGAACCGGATAGCATTGTTTCTGACAGTGATTATCCTGCTGTAATTACCCAATTAATTGCCAAAGATATTATATTTGGGTTTGCAAGTGAATATACTTCCAAATTAAAATCGTTGCCGGCTAAATTTGTAGTAACTCCTGAAATATTGAATCAATTTGAAGCATTTACCGAGCGAAAAGGTTTCTATGTGGAAACTCCTGCTCTCCAAAAACTAAAAGAAGCTCGCACACTTGTTTCGCAAGATAAAACAAATATTGCGTTCGCCTCAAAAATTGAATCACTCGAAAAAATTCTGCAAAAAGAGCAACGAATTCTTGCGCCAACGCATACTAAAATCCTCTCGACTCTTCTCGAAAACGAAATTATAAGCCGTTTTCTTACTAATAAAGAAGAATCCGAACGGACTCTGAAAACTGACCGACTTGTCCAAACTGCCGCAGGATTACTCCAATCGCCAGCGTATTATTCTAAATTATTTTCAAGTGTGGGTGCTCGGTAACTGACCGTAAATACTTGCCAATAAAACGTTTGCATGGTGTTCTATCAGGTTAATCGTTTCTTCTGCTCATCCATCGGCTATGCAAAATACCAACAGAAATTTCCTTCCTCTATGACGGTATGGGCAATAGAGTTCGTAAATTTGTAAAAGCGCAGGCGAGAGGAAATCGTTCTTGTCGGTGTGTACAAGAGTATTTAAACACACAATTTTTAATCTTTAAATATTACATAAATATTTTATATTTCAATTAGTTGGTAAGTATTTGAAGTCGGTTGTAACAACCGGCTGGACTGGAAAATCTTTGAATAGCGCGAAAATACTTTACATTTCAATTGTTTATCGATTGTTTGAAGTCGGTTGTAACAACCGATTGGACTGGAAGTGGTTGGAATACCTAAAGTTAATATTTCTGCGAGTTGGAGTATGTCTGTTTACAAACATCTATTTTCAACAGATGATTTGCTAACTAAATTTGATTTGGGAAATCGTCTAAGTACAAAAGAATGGGAAGGTATGTTAAAAGAACCATATATTGAAATTGGTCCTATTAAAGTAGTTCCCCCTGAAAAAGGAGATACTGATGAGTGTGGTAATAATGAATAATTAGGAGAATAATCTGATATGGATTTTCCGACTGGAAAAAACGCTAAATTAAAAACAGCCATTATTATAGGTGTAATGCTAGCTTTGTATGCAAATGCTATTTATGATGTAGGATGCCGAAAAAAACAAGATCCATGCAGAGGGGTTTGATTGCCCTTTACTACAAAGAAGCTGCTGGAATAGTAGATAGAGTAGATAGCACCCTTCCGGGTAGAGGTGTATGGACTTTTGTTCGTAATCAACAATTAAATGAACAATATGACTTTGATACTTATCAAGCAGTTCGCACAGCTGAAGTTGGTGATTCAATCTATAAGCCGTCCAAATCATATTATGGTTGGTTGTTTAAAGCTAATGGAACAAGAACATGGGTACAATTAAAAAACAAATATACAGAATGCGATACAATTTCCCCCGAAAGGATACAGAAGATACTACAAATCAAAGATTATTTTAAGCATGATTAGATTGGTGGAATGCAGTCCGACACGTTGTTTTAACTCGTCATAACCCCTTGCCGATGAAGCGTCTGTAGAGTATTCCCGAATTACACAATGCTCCCCAATGCAGACAGAGGAGCAATAACTGACCCAGATGACAAATTCTCAGTCAGGTCAGTTCTTATAACTGACCGTAAATACTTTCCAATGAAGAGCTTGCATGATGTTTTAACTGGTTAATCGTTTCTTCTGCTCATTCATCGGCTTTGCAAAATACCAATAGAAATTTCCTTCCTCTATGACTGTATGCGCAATAGAGTTCGTAAATTTGTGAACGCAGGCGAGAGCAAAACGTTCGCGTCGGTGTGCAAGAATACTTAATCATACAACTTAGAATCTTCTGATTTCTCGCCCAATAGGTTGTTCAGACCGCCTTAACAACTTCATCCGATAATTGTTTCTTTGGAACTGTCGGATGGTAATGACTCCGAATATGATTCCAATCGCGAAGAATATAATCCATAAATTCCTCTGAAATCGGGCATGAAACGCCATTAACCGTCAGCTCGATATTCAACCGAACAAGATTTTGCTTTGATATAATTGTATCCTCAATAAAAAATAAATAGGTAATTAATTCATTACGAAACTAATGTCGATGGCGGCATATTTTGTCGTTTGAAAAAAATCACAACTTTTTTCTTGTTCTGAAAAATAATTTTTGGAGGTTTGAAATATTCATCGTAATTTTACGATAAAGGAATTCAATATTTTGCAAAAATGAAAATGACAACAGAAAAAACAGAACAATTTACTTCCAAAACTGTAAAACTTGCACAGCTTGCTAAGGCGATTTCACATCCGGCAAGAATTGAGATTCTCCAAAAAATTGCGAGTCACGGAACGTGCATTTGCGGTGAAATAGTAGAGCATCTTCCACTTGCACAAGCAACTGTTTCCCAACATCTGAAAGCTCTCAAAGAAGCAGGTTTGATTTGCGGTGAGATTGACGGGCCACGCTCGTGTTACTGCATAGATTACACCCAACTCTCAGAATTGAAAGACCTTTTAGACGGTTTTTTTGTGGGAGTAGAAACTTCTCGCCAAAAATGTAATTGCTAAAGAATTAAATAAATTAACAGTCAATATAAACTAAATATTTTATAAATAATGAAAGGAATACGTCTATGAATACAGCAGAAGAAATCAAGCAACTCGTCCGCGAAAAATACGGCGAAATTGCAGAACAATCCAAAGAAACAAATGCTGCTTCATGTTGCGGTGTAGGTGGATGTTCTACGGTGGATTATACAATTATGAGCGAAGATTACTCGGCAACCGATGGCTATGTTGCTGATGCAGATTTGGGGCTTGGGTGTGGAATTCCTACGGAATTTGCTCAAATTGAACAGGGGAATGTGGTGTTAGACTTAGGTGCTGGAGCAGGGAATGATGCCTTTGTTGCTCGTGCTTTGGTTGGGAGCAAAGGAAAAGTTATTGGGGTGGATATGACCGAAGCAATGGTCGAAAAAGCTCGCATCAATAACGATACTTTAGGATTTAATAATGTAGAATTTCGACTTGGTGAAATTGAGAAACTACCGGTTGGTGCAGGAATAATAGATGTCGTAATTAGTAATTGTGTCTTAAACTTAGTGCCGGATAAACGAAAAGCATTCGCCGAGATATTCCGGGTAATGAAACCCGGCGGACATTTTAGTGTATCGGATATCATACTAAAAGGAAATCTTCCGGAAGGAATACGTTCTGCCGCTGAAATGTATGCCGGATGTGTTTCAGGAGCGATAGAACTTGATGAGTATTTGTCAATAATCAACGAAGCAGGTTTTGTAAATGTATCAGTTCCGAAAGACCGAAAAATTACAATTCCGGTAGATATATTATCAAATTATCTTTCTTCCGATGAAATAGCAGAGTTTAATTCATCAGGAAATCAAATTGCAAGTGTAACTGTCTATGGTGAAAAACCATCTGATGGAAATAATCCAATGAAAGTACAGACAGATGAACCATGTTGCGGAGATGGTTGCTGTTCCTAATTTATTGAGTGTATAACTAAAAAAAGCGGTGAACGAATTAATTCGTTCACCGCTTTTTTATTGGACTGCGTTTTTTCTAAAAACGCTATATTTTATCTCAACGATTATTCAGCAGGAGTTTCTTCTGTTGCAGGAGCTTCTGCTTCAGGAGTTTCATCAGCAACAACCTCAGCGGGAGCTTCAGCAACAACCTCAGCGGGAGCTTCGGCAACAACCTCAGCGGGAGCTTCAGCAACAACTTCTACTGCTTCATCCTGAGCTTCTGTTGCGGCAACTTCTGCGGCGGCAGCGAAAGCATTTGCCATTGCCGAAGGTGCATTGTCGTCTTCCATAAATGCAGTTTCAATTGGCATTCCACCAATATCTTGACGTTGTGAAGAATATTTCACAGAATTAGGAACCGGGTGAACTGCATTGTATGCTTCAATCACTTCGGGACTTTTTTCACGGAGAGCTTCAACTGCCGAAAGTACGATTTTTTTGGATTCTTTATCGAATTCAACCACACGAAGCGGTAATAAATCACCAACATGGAAGAATTCGGCAATATTCCGTACAGGAGCAAAAGATAGCTGAGACACAGGAACAAATCCGTCAACGCCTTCAGGAAGTTCGACGATTACGCCTTTTTCGATAATGCGCTCAATTTTACCTTCAGTTTCAGCACCAACCTGATAGCGGTCAGCAAATAATTCCCAAGGATTCTCTGTGATTTGCTTGTGTCCGAGTGCTATTCTGCGGTTACTTGCATCAATATTTAATACAATTACTTCTAATTCATCACCTTTTTTGGTGAATTCACCGGGATGACGGATTTTCTTTGTCCATGATAAGTCGCTGATGTGAACTAAACCATCAACACCGGGTTCGAGTTCGACAAATAAACCAAAATTAGTAAGATTGCGAACAATTCCGTTGTGGACTGAACCAACAGGATATTTTTGGAGAAGATCTTGCCATGGATCCGGATCTAATTGTTTCATACCGAGAGCAAGTTTTTTGTCGTTTTTATCAATGCTAAGAACCATTGCTTCAACGATTTGCCCCATTGAAACCATTTGTGAAGGATGTTTGATATGCTGTGTCCACGACATTTCACTGATGTGAATAAGCCCTTCAACGCCTTTTTCAATTTCGATAAATGCACCGTAATCAGTCAAGCTGACAACCTTACCGTGAACGGTAGTTTTTGGTTCGTATTTCTCGCCGATTGTTTCCCATGGATGAGGAGTAAGTTGTTTCATACCAAGCGAAATTCTACGTTTGTCGCCGTCGAAATCGAGAACAACAACCTTAACCATTTGGTCAAGTGCAACAATTTCTGAAGGATGAGTAACTCTGCCCCATGAAAGGTCTGTAATGTGTACCAAACCGTCCACACCGCCCAAGTCCACGAAAATACCGAAGTCAGAAATTGCCTTAACTGCGCCTTCGAGGATAAGACCTTTTTCGAGTGTTTCAAGAATTTTACCGCGTTGTTCAGCAATTTGCTCTTCGAGAAGAATTTTATGACTTACAACTACGTTTTCATTCGGGTGATTAATTTTTACGACACGAACATCAATTACTTTGCTAACCCAAGCATCAAAATCACGGACAGGACGAACGTCAATCTGTGAGCCGGGAAGAAACGCTTCGATACCTAATAAATCCACAACCATTCCGCCCTTGATACGGCGAAGTATCCGAACAGGAACAATTTGCTGTGATGTGTGGAGTTTCATTATATCGTCCCACGTTTTCATAAAGTCAGCGCGGCGACGTGAAAGAACAAGCTTTCCGCTTGCATCTTCGATTGTCTCTACGAATACATCTATTTCTTCGCCTAATTCAAGAATTGAAGCAGAGATAAATTCTGCGCGAGGCACGACACCAAGTGATTTGAAACCTATATCTACGAAAATCGAGTCTTTGGTCATTGCGACAACTTTGCCTCGAACAAGCTCGTCTTGCTTAATATTGGTGAGAGTTTTTTCGTAAAGTGAGGCAAACGAACTATCGTCCATAAACGGAAGGTCAAAATTACCTTCGGCTATATCAATAACAGATAAACGCTTTTTACGAGGAGCAACAGGAGTAACAGCCACAGGTGCAGGAGCTTGCTCCGCAACGGCGATTGCTTCTGCCACTTCGGGCAATGCGTTTTCAATTAATTCAGACATATATAATTCCTTGTGTGAATGTTAAGTTGAGAAAAATCTACTTTAGAGTTACAGAGCCGCGCAGTAATCTTAAATAGTGTTTTCTACTACCAAACATTCGGGTTAATTTGTGATACAAATAAAGTTAAATGCGGCTTTTTATACATTGCAATTGCAATAGACTTGCAAAATTACGCTTTTTAGACTGAAACGCCAAGAAATATTGATGCTTTGAGTGTATGAAATCTATGATTAGTGGTTGACGAAATCAACTTTTCTTATAGAAATCTATTTGATTTGAATAAATCTTACCAATTATTGCCAACATCAAATCGCTAAATTCAAATTCAATAGTACGCTATTACATCGTTTGTTTCGTCTTGCGATGTGAGTTGTTCTACTCATATAATGTACTGCCGATTAGAATTTATGCCCTTCATGCCTGCCCCGCTCTGGAAAAAAAACCTGTATATATTATGGATAGCACAATTTATTGCAATGATTGCAATGAGTGCATGCTTGCCATTTTTGCCATTATATGTTCGTGAATTAGGAGTTTCCGGTCTCAAAGAAGCACAGCAATGGAGCGGTTTAATTATGGCGGCTCCATTTTTGTTTTCGGTAATCACCGCTCCAATTTGGGGGGCGTTGGGCGATAAATATGGACGAAAATTAATGGTTGTCCGAGCAATTATCGGTTTAGCGGTTGCAATGGCACTGATGGGATTCGCACAAAATGTGTGGCAATTATTACTACTTCGTATATTTCAAGGAGCTGTCAGCGGTTTTATTGCCTCTACCTTAGCATTCGTTTCGGCAACTACACCGCCTCGCAGGGCAGGATATGCTATCGGATTATTACAATCAACACTATCAGCCGGAAATATCGTTGGTGCGCTTGTAGGGGGTGTGCTTTCGGATGTAATAGGAATGCGTAATGTGTTTTTCTTTGTAGGTGCAATGTGTTTAATAAGTTCGGTGATAGTTATTGCCTATGTGGTTGAAGAGCGAGTGGCTATCAGCGAGCGAAAACCCTCAAGTTCAGTAAGAGCAAATTTTCTATTTGCGTGGAATACTCCTTCACTTCGGAATATTTTGTTTCTAATAATTGCAGCACAATCAGCAATTGTTTTTGTTTCGCCCGTAATGCCTTTTTATTTAGAATATTTAGGCGCGCCTAAAGAATATCTTTCGACCTTAACGGGATTAATAGTTGGAATTGTGGGAGTATTCAGTGTAATATTTGCTCCGTATTGGGGCAGACGTAACGACCGTAAAGGACATGTAAAAACACTAAGAGTTGCTGCATTAGCTGTTGGAATTTCTACGATACTACAGTCATTTGTACCAAGTTATGAATATTTATTCGGGCTTCGTGCAATTATTGGAATTTTTACAGCCGCTATAATTCCGACACTGTATACTGCATTCAGCAAGAATACTCCCACAGATAACCGTAGCGGGATGATGGGACTTGCCTCAAGTGCAAGTTTATTGGGAAATTTAATGAGTCCGTCGTTGAGTGGGTGGATTGCTTCACATGCCGGAATGCGGTGGTGTTTTGCAATTGCCGGTGCAATTATGCTCGTAGTGTCGTTTTCCACAGGAAAAGAACAAACCAAATAACATATAAAAAAAAGCGACTTCCGATTTACTAACCGGAAGCCGCTAACATTTTAGTTTAATATCGCTTGCTTTTGATAAGAACCGAAGAATATTCAGCAAGATTTTCGAGCACTTTTCCTGTTCCGCGAGCAACTGCTGTGAGAGGGTCTTCGGCAATATGAACCGGCAAACTTGTTTCGCGGGTAAGGCGTTCATCTAATCCTTTAAGCAGTGCACCACCACCAGTGAGCATAATTCCTCTGTCAAAAATATCTGCCGAAAGTTCCGGTGGAGTGCGTTCGAGTAGATTCCTTACGGCTTCTACGATTACTGCAACCGACTCGCTCAGTGCTTCGCGAATATCAGCAGAACTCACGGTAATCATTTGAGGAATTCCTGTAAGCAAATCGCGTCCTTTTACTTCAATCTCAACTTCTTCGCGCATCGGAAATGCCGAGCCAACTTCACATTTAATAGCTTCTGCTGTTCGCTCGCCGATTAAAATATTATGATGACGTTTGAAATACTGCACCACAGCATTTGTCATTTCATCGCCTGCAATGCGGATTGATTCATCGCTGACAATTCCCGAAAGTGCTATGACAGCAATTTCAGTCGTGCCACCACCAATATCTACAATCATATTCCCGACTGGCTCGTGAACATTCAGACCAATACCGATTGCCGCCGCCATTGGTTCTGCGATTAAATACACTTCTTTCGCTCCGGCGTGTTCGGCACTATCGCGCACAGCACGTTTTTCTACTTCTGTAATTCCTGATGGTACGCAAATAACTACGCGTCGAGCAGGTTGCCAGCTGAGCGAAACTTTACGAATAAATGCGCGCAACATTCCTTCGGCAATTTCAAAATCAGCAATAACACCGTCTTTAAGCGGACGAATAGTACGAATATCGCGGTGGGTTTTTCCGACCATCATTTGGGCTTCGTGCCCGATTGCTAAAATGTGTTTGTTAGTTCGGTCGAATGCAACAACAGACGGCTCGTTTAAAACGATGCCTTTGCCTTTCATCCAAATGATTGTGTTTGCTGTTCCGAGGTCTATTGCTACGTCAGTAGAGAGGAGTCCAAATCGCATATTTCTTGTTAAATTATTGTCGTTTCGGGGGAGAATGATTTCAAATTCAAGTACAAAAATCGTCAAAATTTGGCAAATAATCGTGAATTTTCGTTAAAAATTAGCCAAGAACATATTTACCAATGAATTTACGTCCTCATTTTCTGCGCCAATTTTCGTTTGAGCAGAGAAGTTTTAGCTTCTTGAATTATAAATGAAGACCGAAATTCATAAAAAGTATTTGATACAAAATGAAGAAGGCGAACCCTAAAGATTCGCCTTCAAAGCATCAAGATTATTTTAGTTTAGTTCTATATTGAATTTTTACGGTAGTACAAACGAAACTTCAGCAGTCGCATACCGGCGCAGAATCGTTCCTCCGAAAATCTGATAATGCTTTCTATCCAAAAGATTAAACACATTCACACCAAGGCGTAAATCCTTTGTAAAATTATATCCTGCATTCAGAGTCACAACCCAATATTCGGGCACACTTCCTTGAACCAATCCTGCTACCCACTCGAAACCTTTTACACCTTGAATATTTATACCTACATCAAAAACTCCTTGCTCTTCATATTGTGCACCCAAATTCACACGAGCAGGGGAAGTGTTCGGTACAATTTTTTGAGCCGTAACTTTATTTTCGACTATGTCATAGCTGAGAGAGGTAAAATTCGCCGAAAGTAATAGATTATTAATTGGATAGTAGTTTACACCAAGTTCTAAACCATATTCATTTATGAGTCCTATATTTGTCGGTGAAATGCTGAATGCGGGTAACCCCGTAGAAACATCAAGTGAAAGCCCCTGATAACGGTCATAATTTGATGCACCAAGCATCACTCGCATAAGTGAATCTGCTTGAGCATTTCCATAACGAATCTGTTTGTAATAATCCTTAGCTAACCCGCCAAGTGCTTGCGAAATAAAATTAGTACGGTGATTCCAATAACCATCAACTGTCACATACAATTCTTTTGTGATAACGCCTTTATACCCAAATTCATACGAAAGGGCAGTCTCAACACCAATAGTTGGATTCCCTAAAAATAAAACTTGAGGAGTTACAGAAGGAAGTCCCAATTTTTCAACTCCTGTTTGAGCAGAAATTGTAGAGTCAATCTTTGCTAAATTAACAGAGGGAGGAAGCCCTCCGATTACCGAACGACGGAATTTATCGCTATAACTCGGACGCAAAAATGAACGATTAACCGTTAATCTAAATGTATGATTCTGAATTGGAGTATATACAATCCCACCTTTGGGAGAAAATTGGCTTTCAATAAAGGTTGAACGGTCGAAACGAGCTGCACCAACTAACTGTAAGTTATCTAATAGTCTATATTCAAACTGTCCGTATAATCCGCTGAAATTGTTGTGTAAATTATCAGGTGAAAGCAGGGGCGACGCACCTACCGTTGTCGTATTTACATGCTGATATTCATGCGATGCACCAAGAATTAAACGTAAATTTTCATCCATAAATGAATCATTCCATTGAGCATCAATTACCGCTACATCTGAGCGTTCACTCGATGTTGCAGTTGCATTCATTACAATATGCGGCGACAAGGCATTTCTCCGACTCCAGTTTGCCAGTACGTTCCAATGTTTGGAATTATAAGCAAGCCGAGCAAACGGTTTCTCAACATCATTTATAAGAATTCTTCCTGTTGTATTTACGAAATATTCGCCACCATACCGAGATGCACCTATTTCAGCGGTTATCAGTTCAGTGGGTGATAAATTGTAATCTACACGTGCTGTACCCGAAATACTTTTGGCTATATCATTGGCAGCAATGAGGTCAGCGATACTTCCGATACTGTCAATTCCAGCTCGTCGAACTCTTCCGTCAATAACATCTGCACCAAGTCCGGGATATTCTAAACTTCCTCCATGAGCAGTATCACGAGAAGAAATCCATGCTTGTTTCTGACGAGAATAATTTGCTGTAAGTTTGTACGACCAATTATCGCTAATTTCTCCTGCATGACGGATATTCGCACGGAATGTCTCGTATTCTCCGCCTGTTACCGATACACGAGTACCAATTACATCAAGTGGAGTTGCTGTGGTGATATTAATAACACCATTATACGCATTTGCACCAAACAGCGCAGAGCCGGGGCCGCGAACTACCTCAATTTTACTCACATCAGAAAGCGACGATTGAAATGAATTCCATTCTACTAAATTCAAGAGGGGAGTGGAAGGATCGCGTCCGTCAAGCAAGACAAGCACTCTACGATTGATTGAATTATTAAATCCACGAGTATTAACATTAAAGTCGTTCATTCCCGACTGAACCACAGCTACACCGGGAAAATTATCTAATGTTTTGGCGAGTTGTCCGTGTGAATTTCCGCGCTCAATATCAGAAGGAAGAACAACCGAAATTGCCGCAGGTGCTTCGGTGATTTTTTGCATACGCCGTGCCGCACCATAAACCGTTACTTCCGACATAGGTATATCCGAGGTCTCAAGCTCTACATTGAGGGTAACAGTTTCACCTGCTACAACGGTAACTTTCTTCGTTGTTTCTTTGAAACCCGGACCTGAAAAAATGATAGTCTGTTCACCCGGGCGAACGACCGACAATGTATAGACTCCTTGAATATTTGTAGTTGTACGAAGCTTTTGATTCTGTACTCGAACTGTTACGGCAGATGCCGCATCGGATTCTTTGCTCGACACTTTACCCGTTATATTGCCTGATTGAGCCGAAACTGTGGTTATCACAGCACATACCATTACCAAATAAGAAACAATGTTTCTCATACAATCTCCCGTTATAGTTACATAAAATAGTATAACAACGGAAGGTCAATTTATCATGTAAGCAAACTATTCGGGACGTTTCCAAAAGCCCTTTTTGAGATGCTTTTTGGTTTTGAGCGACATCACTTTGCGAAAAGCGGGAGTCATAAGTCCTGCACCGATAACGGACTGACGGAATTTATAGGCATCGCGCAATGAATATGCTTTGCCGTCTAAAATCCATTGCAAGAAAATTCCATCCGAAATGCCAAGCTCAAGCCGAGAAAACGAAACTGCATCTACATCTGTGAACGCCTTGACTGACTGAAGTTGCCGAGTAACTTGTTCGCCCAAGTTTGCGAGAGTTTGCTTCATTTCGCGGATTCGTTCGAGGAAATGAGTGTCCTCACTTCGGAGAGCGTGCGCCCAAAATTCCAACAAAATCGAAGCATATTGAGCATGAGTTTCGTAGAAATCAATCGCTGTATCTATCAGTGCATCTGCTTTCGAGACAGGATTCGTGTGCTGTTCGGCACTCGCTGTCATCTGTGCTTCGAATTCGTCCATCCACTTATCATAGACTGCCAAGAACAGTTCGTCTTTTGTGCTAAAATACTCATAGACCGTACCCTTACCGATGCTTGCAAAGTCTGCTATATCTTGAATCTTTGCCGCATGAAAGCCCTTTTGTCCGAATATATGAATTGCAGATTTGACTATGAGTTCTCGCTTGGCATCTCGTCGCTCGTTTGATTCTTGTTGCTTTGACATACATGAATACTAAAAATTGACCGACTCGTCGGTCGGCAAAAATATGAAATAGTTAATTACTGATAAAGAACGAATATAAAACCTTTGTAGTTAAATTAGGCAATCACGCCGAATATTCCCAAAATAATTTGGTTTGATTGGTGAGATAACAGTGAAGTTGCGAAGGTTTCGAGTGAGTGAAGAAAGCTCGTAACTATATTATTTTTTCTTCTACCAAAATACTTCTTGGAAATGTCGAATATTCTGTATAATGTTGCACCCGAATACTTTAACATTACCTGATTTCGCTGTCGTCCTGAAAACTAAAAAGAATACTACTAAGAGCCAATAGTGTCGGTATAATTTTTTTATTTCCTATCTTTCTGGAGTTTATATGAAACACTTTTTTAGAGCGGTTTCCGCAGACCGCAGACCGCAGACCGCAGACCGCAGACCGCAGACCGCAGACCGCAGACCGCAGACCGCAGACGGTTTATTTTATTAACCCGATGCTTTAGCATTGCCATGTTTTTGGCTATTGCTATGATGATTTCCCCTTCTGTATTGTTCGGGCAAACGTGTACCAGCAATAGTACGCGGCTTACCGGACAACCATTAGGTGGGGATGCCGGTTGTAGCATTTCTTGTACGAACGGGCTGATGTATAATCTCGGTCCTTACCAAACACCCACACCATGCCTAAGCCCTTTAGGAGATGGAATGCGACTTCATGCCGGTATTAGTCCAATTGGATTTGAACCGATGCCAACTATAAGATTTTCTTACCATGTGGAAGGGATAGTTGGCGATTGTGCATACGAACGTGCAGGAAGAATCGGAATTATGCCTCCGTTTATTATCAATGGATTACCGGAAGCAAGACTATATCCTGTATCACTCAACGGAAACTTTGGACAAAATTTTGATGTTGGTGATGTGTTTTTGGTTTCGACTTGTGATGCCAAAGACTTACTTCTTTCTACTAATAATGCGGGGTCGAGAATTAAATTTTTCACAACCGAAGTTGCGGGAACACAAAATGAACGCATGACTATTCTTGATAATGGGAATGTGGGAATTAATACACCTGCACCGGGGTATAACCTTCAAGTAGTAAATCATATTGCTGTGGGTGCAGGAACAGGTAGCAGTACATATGACCCTACATTAGCAGGAAAGATGACTCTATTTCCCGGCAATAGTGGTTGGTGGTATCATATAGATAATCGCGCAGAAAATGGTTTGACATTTTCCGGTGGACCTACACTTGGGGATTATGATATCATGTCGATGTATGGGAATGGAGCACAAGTTTTCATAGGAGCACAGTATGGCTCAACAACTACTTTTAATCCTGCCGTAGACGGAAAACTAACTGTATCGGAAGATGCTACAACCACTGGAACCGGCTATCATGCTTATGCTTCAGATATTTTATTTCGTGTAGAGCGACGTAATGAACCTGAAATGAGTACGACTACCGTGAAGCTGATTTCAGCGGGATCAATGATGCTGAATCCTTTATTGTAAAGACACACGGAGAGATTGTATCTACTCCACTTGGCGGTACAGGATATCGTCCCGTCTTTGCTACTTCATCTGGAGAACTTATTACAGATGCAAGTACAGTAGGGGCAGCAGGCAGTTGGACATTAGGCGGGAATACCATCAGTACAAATTCTTACTTTCTTGGAACGAAAGATAACTATTCGCTCGTATTCAAAACAAATGATACTAAGAAAATGGAGATATTCCCGGACGGAAAGGTCAATATAGGAACTGCATTCAATAATACTTCTCACAATACAAACTACTTGCTCTCTGTATCAGGTAAAATAGCGTGTGACGAAGTAATAGTTCTACCCGGTACTGATTGGTCGGACTTTGTTTTTGATGATGATTATGCTTTGCCTTCTTTGATTGAAGTGGAAAGCTATATAAAAGAAAATAAACATCTTCCTGACATTCCAAGCGCACAAGATGTAAAAGAAAACGGCATAAGTGTTGGTGATATGCAGGCAAAACTCCTCCAAAAAATCGAAGAACTCACGCTCCATGTCATCCGTATTGAAAAAGAATTACAGCAAACTAAAACTCAATTACGACAACAATCAAAAGGAGAACTGAAATGAAAACGAACCTACAACTTATTCTTATAGTCACCATTCTTCTATTAATCCAAGGGTGTAAACCTCAAAATGCGGTTGCTCCTCCAGCATCTGATGAAGTAACTTCTATTACATTTGAAAGTACAGGATGGTACAACACTAAATTAATCTGCACAAGGGATAGTATTTGGTATATTAATGATGGTCGTATCATTCCCATTGATACTGCTATAGCAGATACACAAGAATTTATTCCCCTTATATCTTCTTTTGATGTTAATACATTTTGGTCACTTCAAGATAATGTAGAAAAAAGAAGGCAGGATCAGTCCTTGTTTACAATAACAGTTACAGCTCGTCAAGCATCCTCAACAAATACAATAACATCTATTGTTGAAAAAAAGCTACTCTTTACAGATATTTATTCATACTCATCTCTTCTAAATTTTTGGGCAAAATTAGATACGTTAGAAACACATCTTAAGGATAAATTCAGATGAAAAAAACAAAGAAAATCTTAATTCTATATGCCATACTAACTTTATTTGTCGTGTCTAAAGTGCAAGCTCAAACTCAAACTGATTCATTATTTAACAGTTTATCTATACGCACACTTGCTACCGATAGCTTGGGTATAGATTCTGTACTCCATAATGGATATCTAATAAAACTCGATACAAATACATTCAGCAAAATATATACTATTATTCCAACCTCTCTATCGCTTGCAGTTCAGCTGACGACAAGCCGTACAGTTACTGTTGACATTAAATTATCTCCATTATGGGAAGGTCCGTTGGTAGTTGATACCGGTTCAGGAGATGTACAAATTGTATCGAAATATGTTTGTTATCGTGGTAAAATTAACGGTTTGGGGCATTCTCTGGTAGCAATTACATTTTCTCCAAATGGAATAATGGGTGTAGTATCCGATAGCACAGGTAACTATGTTATAGGATTGTATCGAGGCCCCGGAGGAGATGACGGAGATTACCTTATCTACAACGACAGCGATCTCGATTCATTGGTTAAAGGATTGCACTGTGGAACTGGTGATACCGATACTAATAACTATACCATGAAAAAAAACGATAGAAAGCATTCTACTGAAATCGTATCACACTCTCCGTGATTAGGTGTTAGAGTACATATAGTATGTGAGTATTTATTATATAAATATTTCTCTTATAGTCTTGAAAATACATTGGATTATGTTCTTGGATTATTTAATATTGTCGGTGCTATTTATGAAAATGAAGATATAAGTGTAGGTATATCAAAGATAAAAATCAATACTTCTTCGGATGATTACCTATACAATCATGGATCAAATAATTTAAGTTATGCGCTTGGTGGTTTTAAAAATCACGATGAATATTATGATGGCAATCTTACATTCTTAGTAAGAAAGGCAAGTGCTAATGATAAAGCCAGTGGTATATCCGAATATCCTTTTCCTGGTCTTTTCGGTACTCTCTATGCAGATTTATGTGATGATAATGATGCCTACGCACTTGCGGAAGTAGCTGGTGATAATACTCTTATGTGGAGCTTGTTTTCACTGGATGCATTCACAATCGCACATGAAATAGGGCATCTATTAGGTTCACATCATACACATTGGTGTGACTGGCCGGGAGGTCCTATTGATAATTGTGCAGAAGTTGATGATGGTCCTTGTTCCGCAGGACCAACTCCACCAACCAATGGAGGAACTATTATGAGTTATTGTCCACGTCCTGGTAAGCCGGGAGTTAGCTTTGCCAATGGCTTCGGTCCATTACCCGGCAATAGGATACGTGATTATATGAGTGGTTTTGGATGTATCACTACTTTTTCGCAGACAGAATGCTACCAAAACTCTACTTGGGCACAAACTATGTATTTGGGATTTGTCCGAGAAACAATTACAGCTACTGAAAGCGAATGTAATCCAAGTGGGACGCATGGTCCAGTCAATATTGAAAATACATCTGGTTCTTTTATCTATTGGTTTGCCGGGCAATCAATATCTCTTAAGCCCGGGTTTCATAAAAAAAATCTCGGCGGAATATTTAATGCGCGAATTATTCCATGGATTGATTGTGAGACTACATCCACCAACGGCGGGAGTAATCATGCTAAATCAGCGTTCGAGACATTTAGTAGTACTGAGCAAGAAATAGCAATCATCCCCAACCCTGCCACCGACGAAATCCAAATACTCGGAAATGTGGTGGCTGATGTCGAGTTGTTTTCGTCAATAGGTCTATCGGTATTAAGGGTAGAAAAGGGAGTGCATAAAGTAGATGTTTCACAGCTTACGTCGGGAATCTATTATGCTCGAATTCCAACAGCGACGGGAGAGGTTGTCAAGTCATTTATGATAATCAGGTGACATTAATATATAACTGTGGCAGGGTGCATTTCGACTTCGCTCAATAACCGAAAACCCTGCCACAAGTTTAAAAAGTAGCCAAATTTCCATAAAAATGGCATTTTTTGGCAAAAAATAACGATTGTTTGTCTGGTGGGTTGTAATAACCGACCTTCTTTATAATTTTATATTTGGCAGGGTTTAAATTCAGTTTTAAAATTTAACTTGACTTGAAAAACTTCTCCAGAAAATCGAAGAGCTAACTATCCATGTCATCAGCATTGAAAAAGAATTACAATAAACTAAAACTCAAGTACAACAACAATCAAAAGGAGAACTGAAATGAAAAAAATCTTGATTATTATATCTTGTATCGTAGTATCTCTATTTATGTTTTCTTGTAAGGACAATAGTGTAGAAGCGCCACCACCAAGCCAAATAACTCAAATTGAATATTGGTTTGATTTTCAACTTGGTACTTTTTTAGTACAAGCCCAAAAAGATAGTATTCACTTTATAGAAGCTGCAAGACAATTTGACCCAAAGCCAGTAAGAGATACTATAATAACTGATACTACTGTCTATAGGGAAGGATATCTTGCCTCTATTCTCTCATTGATTGATTTACAAGAGGTATGGAATATAGATGACAACAGCAAATACCCTGATAAAAAATTGACCATCAAGGCAACAGTACGGTCATCGACTCCTACATTACCAGACGAAGAGAAAATCAAGGTAATTAAATTTGATGACAAGCCGAGTGAAATAAAATCGTTACTTGAAAAATTGTATCAAGATGGGCAAACTTTTTCAAAAACTAAATAGGAGAATCCAAATGAAAAATTTCTTGATTATTATATCTTGTATCGTTGTATCTCTGTTTACTTTTTCTTGTAGGGACAAGAGTGTAGAGTCACCAACATCAAGTCAAGTCACTCAAATTGAATATAAGTGGAGCTCCATGCTTGGAAGTCAGATATGCATAGGCAGAAAGGACAGTTTTCATTTTATTGAAACTTTTAAGGTATTTGATCCCCCACCGATAAGAGACTCTTTACATATTGATACATCAGTCTATTACAAAAATTATCTTGACTCACTTCTATCGTTGTTTGATGTACAAGAAGCATGGAATCTAAATGATAATAGTAATTATCCTGATTCTAAACTGACGATAACAGCTTTAGTTCCGGCTTCAAATCCAACATTGCCGGACGAAGAAAAAATAAAGGTAATTAAATTTGAAGATACGCCAAGTGCGATAAAACTATTAATCCAAAAATTGAATAATTCAAGTAAACCATTATTAAAAAGGTAGGAGAATAATATGAAAAAAAATGGATTGCTATTTTCTCTTTGTATCTACTTCGCATTATTTGATATTGCACATTCTCAAGAAACACCTCGTACAATATTTGAACGGGATAGTACATTTCAGAATGCAAGTATGGACTCAATGCTCACGAAATTTTCGACTCTGAATATACAACATACTATCTTTACTTCAATCCTATATTCGGCACCGACAGAGATGGCGCTTTCAATACCGGTTGATGATGAACGAGATGTTACTGTGGATATTAAGCTCGTGCCTTTATGGACTGGCGAACTCCAAATAATGACACAAGATTCAGTAATACATCCCGCTCCTTTGGTGTTATGCTACCGTGGTACAATTCGTGGCTTGGCAAAGTCGCTCGTTGCATTTACTTTTTCGGAGGGAGGTATTATGGGGGTTGTCTCGGATAGTACGGGAAATTATGTTGTTAGTCCAATAAAAATGCCTGAAGATACAACTTTGGAGAGATACTGTGTGTATAACGATAAAGATTTAAAATCGTTACTACCTTTTTCGTGTGGTAATGTAGCTGACAGCATAATGAATCAAACTCAAAATCATAAAAATGGGCAGAAAAGAAACGGCAATAAAATTCTGACTAGTGAATGTCAATTTCTAAGAATTCACGTTGAATGCGAGTTTGAAATGTATCAGCATTTTTCAAGTAGTCTTTGGGAAACATCAGAATACATAATTAATCTCTTTAATGTAGTAGGTGCAATATATAAAAATGAAGACATCAATATTTTTATAAATAATATATTTATTTGGACAACAACGGATCCTTATACAAGAGTCTATAATGACCCATCAGACAAAGAAATGGAAGCCACGCTAGATGAGTTTATTGATGAACGAGAGACTTATACAGGAAATATAGCGTACTTATTTAGAAAAAGCCCCGGATTCAGCGGAGCAGGTGGTAGAGCAGATGAAATTGGAGATGATTTATGTGATGATGATGATGCCTATGCATTTCAGTGGACGGCAGGAAATGAAGTTTTAAGTGTTGGGCTTTTTTCACCTGATGCTTACGTATTTGCACATGAGTTGGGACATTTATTGAATTCAGTTCATACACACCATTGTAGTTGGGATGATGGTCCAATTGATAATTGTAATAAATTGATGAGTATACCAAAAGTAAACGAATCATGGTATAGTTGGTTAGATGAATGTGACGATGGTCCAACGCCTTCTACCGGGGGTGGGACAATTATGAGTTACTGTGGTAATTGCAATGTTGGTATCTCCTTTGCCAATGGCTTTGGACCTCAACCTGGCGGTGTAATACGCGAGTGGGTAGATGATTATAGTTATTGTATGTCTGGGATTAACTCAACTGCTTGTTTCCAAAATATTACGTGGACAAGTACTAATTTTTTGGAATATGAAAGAGAAACAATAACCGCCAGCAGTAGCGAATGTGTGCCAAGTGGGACACATGGTCCAGTCAATATTGAAAATACAAGTGGTGCAATCTTTTGGTTAGCCGGACAATCAATATCTCTTAGGCCCGGGTTTCATAAAAAAAATCTCGGTGGAACATTTAATGCGCGAGTTATTCCATGGATTGATTGTGAGGCTACATCCACCAACGGCGGGAGTAATCATTCTAAATCAGCGTTCGAGACATTTAGTAGTACTGAGCAAGAAATAGCAATCATCCCCAACCCAGCCACGGACGAAATTCAAATACTCGGAAATGTCGTGGCTGATGTCGAGTTGTTTTCGTCAATAGGTCTATCGGTATTAAGGGTAGAAAAGGGAGTGCATAAAGTAGATGTTTCACAGCTTTCATCTTGAATTTTTTATGCTCGAATTCCAACAGCGACGGGAGAGGTTGTCAAGTCATTTATGATAATTAGGTGACATTAATCTATAACTGTGGCAGGGTGCATTTCGACTTCGCTCAATAACCGAAAGCCCTGCCACAAGTTTAAAAAGTAGCCAAATTCCTATAAAAACGGCACTTTTAGCAAAAGATTAGAAATTACAAGCCAAGGAAATTCACTCATGAGCTAAGGAAATTCACTCATGAACTAAGGAAACTCACTCATGAGCTAAGGAAACTCACTCATAAACTAAGGAAACTCACTCATGAGCTAAGGAAACTCACTCATGAACTAAGGAAACTCACTCATGAACTAAGGAAACTCACTCATAAACTAAGGAAACTCACTCATGAGCTAAGGAAACTCACTCATGAAATAAGGAAACTCACTCATGAACTAAGGAAACTCACTTATGAGCTAAGGAAACTTACTCATGAGCTAAGGAAATTCACTCATGAACT
>JAFDZU010000058.1 GCA_018266765.1 Bacteroidota bacterium | reverse complement strand
AACACAAAATCAAAATGTTGAAGGTGATAATAAATATCTTTTTGGAGAAACAGGTATTGAGTTTTTCTCTGGAAGTACAATTAATGGTGGTGCCACATGGTGCGTTGGTAAAATACTTGGGGTAACAAGTGGTCAGGGTGTCATCTCTACGGGAGATGCAATTTTTCGTCCTTCGGTTACAGCATTGCAAATAGATTTACGCGGAGGACTTGCCTTCTATTGTAGTCCGTCGAGTAAGAGCAGTTTGCCCAATGAAACAGATCAAATCGAAGTTATGCGAATTGTTGATAATAAAGTAGGTGTGAAAACTAAATTTCCTTTAGGGCAGTTAGATGTAAATGTTGGTATCGGTACTGAAGAAGAAATACATAAAAGAGCTAAAATATCTTTAACCTCAGGAACGACAATAGCAGACCCTACCTACCAACCGCAAATCCGACTTTATTCTCCATCAGGAGTAAGTTGGACACCCACAGATAGAGAAACATCGTATTCGTGGTATATACAATCGCTCAGACAATACAATTCAATGTGTTTTGCAGGATTGGACGGAGTAATACATAATGACAATAATACTACACAAGGTGCATTACATTTTAGAGCAGGATATAATCCCGCAACACCAGCCCCCGGTGATTTGTATTCAAGTGACATGGGGACAGAAAATACAGTAGCAAGAATGTCTCTACTTTCTAATGGTAATGTAGGTATAAATAGTGAAGTACCAATGTGTAGATTTACTGTGAATAATGGAGCAGTATTATTTGAGGGAGAACAGGGTGCTACTCCTTTAAAACGTGAATATCATACAATGGGTGCTTATTATTCAGCCGAAGAAATTGGTGCCGGTACGCGGATGATGTGGATACCCGAGAAGGCGGCGTTTAGGGCGGGAAGAGTGGATACTAATCAATGGAATTCTACTAATATTGGTCAAAATTCAGTGGCAATCGGTTACGACTGTAAAGCAACGGCAATTTCTTCTATCTCAATGGGAGAAGGTAACAGAAATTATTCATACGCTGGGGTATCTTTGGGGCGGGGTAATCAAAGTGATACGATTAATGAAGATAATCATGGTTCAATCACAATCGGTCATACAAATTTTGTTTATGGAATTGACGGCGTAGGGCTTGGTTTTAATAATACCAATTATGGACATTATTCTCAAACTTTAGGGAACACTAATAATTGTAATATTAATGCTAATTATAGTTCACTCATTGGTAATAATAATACAATAACCCCACTTGATACTAATCATAATATCAATTATAGTATAGCAATGGGTTATGGAAATTATTTGTCATCATCAAACTCTATAGTTTTGGGGAAATCTAATGCCACAGTCGGAGATAATTCGGCAATCATTGGTACACTTTGTAGGGCTGATACAATTGGTGCTTTTTGTATTGGTATAGGTTATGGGGCATTCCCTTTGACAAATGACAAACCAAACTCATTGATGGTTAGTTTCAATACTAATATTCCTACATTCTTCATTGGATCAGCAAATGGGCCAAATACTCTTGGAAAAATTGGTGTTGGAACTTCAAACCCTGGAACAATTTTAGGAGTCAATGGTACTGTTAGTATTGGCTGGAACGGAACACAAATCCAAACAGATACAAATGTTCAACTTCAAGTCGAAAGAAGAGTTGTTATCGGTGGAACAAGTGAAGATACAAGTGGAACTTCTACAAATAAGTTTCTTACAGTCTATGGAGATGCAATTAAAACTATTGGGGGAGCACACTGGGATATCCCTTCGGATGAAAATCTAAAAAAGAACATTTCATTTTTTACGGATGGTTTAGAACAACTTCGGCATGTGAATCCTATATGGTTTGAATATAACGGAAAATACGGATTTATTTCTCCTCATCCTGAAATTGGTGTTTTAGCTCAAGATATTCAGCAAGTACTTCCTTATACAGTGAAAGAGGACACTGTTTTTCAAGGACATCTAATAAAGGCAGAACAGCAATATATTGTAATAGAAAATGATACTTTATCAATCGAATTAACTGATTCTCTTGGCAGAGAAAGCATTCAAAAAAAAATAATTCCTCGAAGCTATAGAAGAACTATTCCTGCCGAATACGAAACAATTAAAAATCCAATATTAACCTATAATCCTAACGGTTTGATGTATGTCATGGTGAATGCTATTAAATCCCTAGATTCGTCAGTCATAAAAGATAGGAAAAAGAATGAAGAATATTATATAGAAATTGAAAAAATACGACGTGAAAATAGTTATACCATTGATTCTCTAAAAAAAGTTGTCGAAACTATGGAAACGAGATTAGCAAGATTGGAAGTAACAAATAATATTAATCTTGAAGAGTTCCCTGATATTATTTTAGAACAAAACAACCCAAATCCTTTCTCTGAATCAGCAAAGATTACATACTATATTCCAGAGAAAGTAAATGGTGATGGGAAATTACTCATTGTTTCTGCTTCGATGATGAGTGACATTCTTCGTTCGATTGATCTTATCAAAGGAATGCCACAGCAAGTTACTATTGATGCAACTGATCTGAAAACAGGTGTATATATTTATACACTTACTGTTGGCGGTAAAATTGCTGCTACAAAAAAAATGATTATTATCAAATAAATTTTAACTGGAGAACCATTATGAAAAATCTATTTCTATCTATCACCTTTTTACTACTCACATTTGCAGTGCAAGTATTCGCTCAGAATGCAATTTCCATTAGTCCACGTACTAAAACAATTAATATCGGTGAATCTGCATCATTTTCCGTTTCTCTTACTGTACCGTCAGGTATTGATGCGTCCATTTTTCTTTCTTCTACTGCTTCAATAAGTCCTTCAATCATCAATTATCCCTATACAATACCGATTGCCTTAACATTCAAAACATACAATTATTCAAAGAGAGGCATATATACAGTTTATGTTACTTCACAGATTGGTGGTGAAGCTGTTAAGGATTCTTGTATAGTAGAAGTGGTTAATTCTACACCATTTAGAATATTCAATGCGATTGATGGTGAACTTCGCCCAACCTTTATTACACTTGATAATTATGGACAGATTTATTATTCTCTATTAGGAGTTACTACTGACAAACTATATAGTTTTGTTTCCGAACAATCTATTTGGGAAACAAATATTACCAATCCTAATTTTAATAACACTTCTAATTCATATCGTCAGAAAATAAATGCTCCAACTTTTAATATGCTTACACTAAAAGATAGTTCGAACTATTTCTTTACCCAAAACGGATTGTACAAATATAAAAACCAGAATCTAACTATCTTTAACAAATCAAACTCTGCTTTATTGACTGATACAGTAAAACGAGGAGTTATTGAAGACAATGGAAGACTTTGGCTTGGGACATCGCAGGGCTTGGCTTCACTTGAAAACTATACAATAACCCGATATGATAAAACAAATTCGGAGCTTGGTAATGAACAAATTACTGCTCTTGCTCTCGATGCAAGCAATCGTTTATGGATAGGTACTCCGAATGGTCTTTTAATGTACGATGGTATGAAATGGCTTCGATATACTCCCCAAAATTCAGCTATTCCCGCTCCATATATTTACAGTTTAGCAATAGACAATAGTGGTGCAGTATGGATGGGAGTAAGCACTATGAAACAATATACAAAATTCGATTGGCCTACTTTTAATGATTGTCCGACTTCAATGGAAGGACTTGTAAAGTTCGACGGAACAAATTGGACTCTCTTTAATTCTACAAATTCTCTGTTACTTTCCAATTATGTAAATGGACTATCAATAGACCATAATGGAAATCTTTGGATAGGAACTGCTCGTAATTGTAGTAATTGTGGGGTTGATAAGTTAAATGGCTGCGGACTTCTGAAATATGATGGTTCTACATGGACAGTATTCAATACTTCAAATTCACTTCTGCCTGATAACGATGTTCAATGGGTAGGAGCAGACAGATACGGAAATATTTGGTTTGTGTGTAAAGAAATGTTTGGAGCAATGAATGAAGAAGGAATTCCGTTCTTGGTGAATGCCGTCTCCGAACAGCCCTCCGAATCCGACGGCATCCACCTTTTCCCGAATCCTACTTCGACGCAATTCACGCTTTCAGGTGTGGAGGGTGTTGCCTCGGTTCGGGTGGTGAATGCATTGGGTGAGGAAGTAAGAAAATGGAGCGAAGGACAAGGAACACGAGAAATAGATGTTTCCAACTTAGCCAACGGACTTTATTTTGTGAGCATTCGTACCGTTACGGGTGCAGTAGTCAAGCCGATAATCGTAAGTCATTGATTTCTTTTTTAACCACATTAGGTACTTAGGTCGCATAGATTTAAGCCCGCGAGTTTTTTCGTGGGCTTTTTTTATAGTCGGGTTGGTTGTAATAACCGGCTTTCTTCATACCTTTATATAGGTTGGATATAATTGAAGTTGTTTTCAATAACTGACCTGACTTTATAATATGTAAATAATTGTGGGAAACTGTAGCCGAAAAATTGCGGCTTCACAATCAAAGACATAAAAATTGTAAATGCGTCTCAAGACCTAATGACTTTTCTAAGTTTGAGGCATCCGTACACCTCATACTATCATTCATCACCGAGGTGCAGTGCAGGCGTTTCAGCGGTAAGTGTTTACGGTCAGTTGGAAACAACTGACCAGACTGGAGTAGAATTACGCTGGAAAATTAGCGGGGTAATTTTAGAGTCTTGCGCCTGCGCAGAATACGAGATTACTATTACAATTAAAAGCCACTTTACTAATTCCATAATCTAAATCTAACATTAGCTTTTTTCATTTTTTTACTTCTTTTGGAATAGTTTCACCGGCACCAACGATTTCAATTGTAGATGTTCTTCCTGTTTTATCACTTGCCCGCCAAACAACGGTTTTTTGATTTTTTTTGTCGTTCCATTTGCCTTTTAGAACTCCTTTACTTATTTGCTTTAAAGCATAATCCATTGCAGGTTGTTCGTCACTATCGGATGTTGTGATGGGTGCAAGTTCAGCTCCAATTCCCGATGCTTTAACAATGGTATTCTTATTGTCGGTTCCGGTTCGCCGCAGTTCGGTAGAATTATATCCATTTTTACCGCCACCGACTGTTTTTCTGTATGTCCAAGAATATGCCGACACAGCAGTAGCAACTATTATTATGGTCATGCAATACAGTATTTTTAGCATTGTGTCTCTCTTAAATAAATTGTAAAATTATAATTTCAGAACGTTCAGAATTTTAGTTAAAGCAATTTTTGAAACATTGCCTTCGGCATCGAATAGGCATTTGTATTTTACCACAAGCAATGGCTTAACGGAGGTATTATCCCATACCAAAATAGCTGGAGTATGCTCTATCGAAAATGCTTCAAACACTTGGTTTATTGACGGTTGCTCGTCTATCACATCACCCTGAATTTCAAAAAGTATGCTGTCGGAAATAGGTACAACCGACTTCATCAGGTTCAACATTCTTCTTCTCTCGGACGAAGCACTCGTTGAAGGGCGACATAAACTAATAATATTTACTCCCTTACTTTTAATGTAGCCATCTTCTATTGCCTTGTTCAAATACTTGAAACAATCAACACAACAGCGATTATTGGCAAGGACAAAAATAGTCTTTCCATTTCCCGAAAAACATTCCACTGTATCTTTTTGTATTGTTACAGCTCTAAACTGCTGCCCAAAACTATTCTGACTACAAAACCCGAAAAACACCACTGCCATTATGAGGATAATCATTGCTGTATCCTTAATTTATATATATAGATTTGGAAGGTCGGTTCATGGCGGGAAATGTAATTATCTGTTTCGGTGTATATTTTTGAATATTCTTTGCCCGGCTGAAGGAGTATTTTTCTATCGGGAGCAACGCGAACACTTGCAGTCCATTCTTTAGTAAAAGTAGAATTGTAGTCAATACCGGAATATGGGAAATTTTCAGCATGGCAAACGATGTTTCCCATTGGTTTGGTGTCCTTCAAATTTTCGTGGTATAATTTCCATTGTCCATTGCTCAACTGCCATATATCATAATAAAATGTACGCATCTTTTTTTCTTTGGCTTGATTCGCCACACCGCACACTACCAACATTGAATCCGAGATAAAGTTAATGCCGATTATTCTTTGTCCGTCTTCGCCCAAACTCTTTCGTAATTCTTCAATTATTTGTTTGGGTTCGGTTCTCTCCGAACGCTGACGAATTGCGTGTAAGGCACTCGTGTCTATTCTGTTCCATTCATTTTTCGTAATCGTAAAAACTCGTTTTAATTCTTTATTAAAAATATCAATTTTATATTCTAATGTTTGAGAAAAGGCAATAAAATTAGATGAAAAATCTACCCAATGCGAAGGTTGAAAATGGGAAAGCTCAATAGCATCGAAAGAAGGATAGATACTTTCTCCTATTACTCCCGACTCTGCATTTATTTTCAGCAATGCTGTTGGAGTATCTGCATCAAGGGGATGACTATTATAACACCTGCCAACGATAATAGTAGTGCCTTGTATGCCTATGTATCCGTATGGAGTTTGCAAAGGAATCCAACGTTTGAATTGAAGTTGATTGTTGCTAAACTCAAGAACTATAATACTTTTATGAAAAAGCAGTACGCAATATCGTTGATTTAACGCCATTTTGTTGGCAACCAAACTTGAAAGCGGGAAATTAGGATTAGGAACTTGCACAGTAAAAGAATCTACTTTTTTTGATGGTAAATGCAAACGAATAAAACTCAATCCATCGCTTTTGTCTTCGTCTGTTCCCACATAACACAAAAGGAATGAATCGCCTGCCGCCATAATTATATTACGGGAAGACGGTCCGAAATCCCCGACTTTGTTAAGCGGTATAATTGAATCAAGAACAAAATATTGTTGGATAGCTTCCTGTGAATAAAGTTGAATTGCCGCTAAAAGTAGCAGTATAAAAGCTGATAGTACAGTACGCATTATTTGTATTTTGGTAGATTAAATAAAACAATCATCTTCTCGTATAGAATTTATTACGAGAAGATGATTTTAAAAGCTAATTTTATGGCAGAGGCAGATATTCATCATGTGCTGTTTGACCTGTAGGAACAATTGAAATCCGGCATGTTGTTCCCAAGCTGTTATTAGACAGCCAAGTAACAGTATTACTACCCGAAGTATAGCTACCAGACAGGGTACTACCCGAAATTTGGGATAATACATTGTTTATATCTGTATTGAAACCTCCTGAATTAGGTGTAGCTGTGGGGCAATTTGAACTGCCGGGGTCTTGGCACCAGATATATATTCCCCATTCATTTTCGAATACTGAGGTATAACTGTACTTTCCAGTACTCCCGTCACCGTTTTTAGTAACACGAACATATTCTGCATTAGACGATGTTGTAGCTATAAATACGATGAACATTGCGATTGCTAATAGTTTTTTCGGCTGTGTATCAAAAAGTATGATAAGCCCAAAACTTACTTATTGCTAGTTCGATAAATTGTATTTTTCACCTAAGTATTGAGTTAAAATAACATTAGATTATTGAGTATAAAATTCGGTTGAACGTTCTCCGAACCTTGAAAGAGTCATAAAGCACTTTAGGAAGGATTATTATCGAACAACTTTCATCAAAAGAAGGTATATAAGAAATGGTTCACAACGTTATATTTCTCAAAAAACTTCTTTGTCATGCAGTTATAAGCATCATACTTTTTGATACACAGCCGTTTTTTCATTTCTAAACTCCTTAAATTGTTGAGTTTGTTAAATAAGTTTATTATTTTTTTGTATTTCTTCTACCTGAGCTATTCCTTCTCAAACTTGCACTCATTGAATAGCTCAATTTCAAATAGCACTAGTTTAATTTAGATAGTAGAAAAACCACACTGCAAAATTACAACATTCACACACCTCTTGTCAATACCCAAAATCAGAGGTCAAAATCAGAGGACAGAATCAGAACTCTACCAGCTTTTTTTATCTGAATGCTGAGTGGAATTCCTTTGCCTCCACGCAACCAAATTATCTGTAACCATTCTTGTTTTAAAGCATCTTTATCAGTAGTCAGAAGCAGTTGTTTTCGGTTTTTTTCGTCTATCAATTTTTTATAGGAAGACTACCGAATTGGGTATGATGGGAATTACTACTATTGCAATTTATATCTTCATAAGTCCTGTAAAATTCCTATACTAACTACTTGTTTAAATTGCAATGCAGATGACTGTTCGAGATTGTAATTAAGATTTATTGTCAATATTGCTCCTATGAATTTCCATATACGGAAACGAATTTCATTTTCTGATAAAACTGTCCATCGGTCAAGATGTTTAAATGTGGCTCGCGTTGCAAATCTTCCTGTATATTGAATTGTAGAATCAAATTTTTGCTGTGCTTCACTTATCCATTCTATACCAGAATCTGATTTGTATTGTTCCTTTAGTGGAGTTGCAGGATTATCTGAAAGCTCTGTATGATAGTGTGTTCTGATTTGCTGTAAGGTAATACCAAGTCGTGTTATTAGCCGATTATTACCTTTGACTTGTTGGATGGCAAACCCCATTGCTTGTTGTGATGTAACGGGGTTCCATAGTTTTGATGTTCGTGTAACTTTATCTTTAAGCAAACGGTGTGATTCAGTTATTTGTGTACGAAAATTTCCTGAACAATACGGGTCTGCAAAAAGACCAAGCGGTATAACGAATGTGTTCTCACAAAATAATTCGTTGTCACTAGAGCGAAATACTCCTTGTGGAAAATAGTCTGAAATCTCACGCTGACCACCAACGAGGACTCGAATAGTAGCAGATGCTGTAATAGGTTTGAAAGAGAATGAAAGTCTATTAGTCATTCCAAACTTAATATCAACTATAGACTTATCTCCTTGTTGCCAGTCGGAAACTGATGATTGAGAAAAAGAGAGTGCAACAGTAGAATTACGCTGGAAAATTAACGGGGCAATAGGTTGAACCGTAGGAACTTGTGCTACAGTAGAAGTAACAATCGCTATTTCCAAAAAGAAAGCAAGGGTTACATATTGTAGAATAGCATGAGGGCGATTCATTGGATTACATTAAATGTAGAGAATTATTGCCCTGCAATGTGGATAATATCTTCGTACACTCCATCCTCACTTGGATGTTTTGCGCTTGGCATAGCTACTTTTCCATTTTTATCTATTATCATGAATGCCGGTACACCTGAAATTTGATATAATTTAGGCACTTCACCTGCAAATTGTGATGAGGAATAGATATGCACGCCTTCCAAGCCCGTACTCTGCACATACTTCACCCACATTTCAGGAGTTGCGCCTTCGAGCCATACGGTGAGGAACTGTACATGGGGATTATTCTTGCACTTTTTCTGAAGCTCTTTCATAAAAGGTATTTCCTTACGGCATGGTCCGCACCAAGTACCGGTGAATTCCATATATATTGTTTTGCCTTTGAAGTCAGAGAGGGAAATGTTTTTAGAGGTGAGGTCAGGTAAGGTGAAATTGGGGGCAGTTTTGCCTTGTGCTAAAGCGAGCTTGGTATTATACAATTTTGTTGCAATTTCTAAATATCGCATATCAACCACAAACTCTCTGAAATCTTTCAATTGTTTTTCTGCAACAGCAAAAATATTTGAATCTGCATCGCCTGAAAACAGCTTTAAAAAACAGTAGAACATACCATAATCTCGAGATGTTCCATTTAAGCGAGATTTACAGAATTCGAAACGAAGTGAAAGGCGTTCATAACGATTGATTATCTTTGATTTCATTAATTTAAATCTCCAATGTATATATGGAAACTCTAAAAATGTAGTTAAGAAACTACTATAAGCTCCAGTTAAATCAGTATTGCCGTTTTCAAATTGTAGCTTGTCAATAAAATCCGTACAGTGTGTATCACTAACCGTTATGCTGTCATTTTCATCATAGTATAAATACATTAAGGTATTCATTTTATCACGACTTGCTTCATACTTCAAAATTGCATCCATCTCTCTTTTCAGTCGGGGGTATGTATTTAGGATATAAGTATTCATCATAAGAAAGGTTGAACGCTCCTGCTTGAGTTTGTCAATGACAGCTAAACATTCTAGCAATTTCCCTTCTTGCATTTTTGTGAAATACTCAGGTGGCATAGGGTAGCGTTTGTAGAAGTTTGCAAAAAATTTGGTAGCTCCTCCTTTATCATACACTACTTCTGGATTTGACTCCAAATCTGATTGATTTAGAACTATAGTATCGCCATTCTTACAATAGATGTTTGACATCACGAAGCGAGCTTTCATTCTGATTGAATAATTTGAATTTGGTGAGCAATCTACATTTAAAGAATACTTCCCTGTAGAATCAATAATCGCTGAGTCAAAAGCAATCTCATCATATCCATTTAGATTTAATGGATTCTGATAAATATACATCATCTGATTTTTCTCCGGTACAGTACCTTTGATTACCGCATGGTTTGGATTAGTAGCAACTCCCTTTACAGGTGTACACATGGTAAAAATTATTGGAAAAAATATTGCAAGTTGAAGAAGTATATTTTTCATAAGATTACAGGGATATAGTAATATTTGTTAAATATTATTCCGGCTGGAAAAAAATTTAACTAGCCAGAATAATTTAACGAAAACATCTTTAATAAAAAGATCCAAGATAACCACCAATGGAAGGACTCTCTGAAAATGTACAAGAACCATTTCCATCCGGATGACACCAACACACAGGAGTAAACCTACATGTACAACTGTTATTAATCCCTTGACATACTCGAAATCCACCAGATGTTTTTATGGTAAGATTTCCTCCAGTATTTGTCAATGCCACACCAGATCCTTGTTGTACACCATTCTTAGTACCGATTGCAGTTAGATAATAATCAGTCCCATCATACTGAATACTAAGTGAACTGTGTACAGTACCATCTGCAGTTTGGTCGTTAAATGCTGTGAGTAGCGTACTTGAAGAAACATCAAGAACTGCAACACCACCCGACAAATGACCAACTTGCGTTTGCTGAGCAAAAGCTGAACCAATACATACGATTGCAGTTAAAAAAGCAACTGCAAAAAAACGAGTTAGACTTTTCATAAGATTCTCCTAAAAGGAAATAAGACATATTGTTAATTGTGAAACACTCTTTCCCAACAGTTCTTTCCTGCCACTCGTCGAAGATCTAAATTGTACATCGGCGAGAAAGCAGCGATGAGTAATTCAGCCCACAATGAATGGAAACAAGTGAAAAATAAATTTCGGGTGCAAAACTACCACAATACGATACCCTTTGTCAATACCCAAAAATTCGGACAAAAATTTGGACAAAAATTCGGACAACGATTGTGTTCAACGTTCAGTAATTACAGTGGAAAAGTTGTCATAATCGGGCGGTATCCCCCCCCCCGAACTCCAAATACTCTGCCGATATACATGTTTTACCTTCTCTTTATCGCTACTTGTTTGTAGTTGTTTTCGTGCTGAGGCAGCTGAGATTCCAACCCTTTTCAGAAACGCTCGGTTGAATGTTTTAAATGAACCGAATCTGCTCTTCATGGAAAGTTGAATGAGATTTTTCGGCTGTATCCAACTTCTCTACTACGTTATCTAACCGAACACCTTCAATAATCTTACCTGGGCTCATACGACATTCTTTATAGGCAATTTCTCGGATAGTGCTATCCGAATACAAAAATTTAAGTTATCAACAATTAAATACGCTATGGATAATTTGAAAATACAGACATTTAGTTTATTTGATGAGTGGTGGCAAAAATGTTTTATCTGTAAAACAGTAGGTTAAAAAAACTACTACCGATTAATATTGCACCTGTAAGTACAGGTGCAATATTGCCAATATATACTAGCAAAAGAAGGAACAGCGGGATTAACCATGATATAAATTTTAGTTTGTTGATTACTAAATCATGATAGTATTTTTTAATAAACATCTTATGTACAATATCTAATGTAAACATTATGAATGCTCCGATTGAAATGCCAATTGCTGATTCAAAACTTACATTTAATATTAATAAACTAAATATAGATATTATAGAGATTAGAAGACAAATCACTAATCCTCTTTTTGAAGAGGTTAGAATCAAAGTTAAACTCTGGTTATTAAACATTTAGGTTTCCAACTATATTGTATAAAGTTAAAATTTAAATTATTTAACATAGCGACCAATTCCACTTGCCGATGCTCCCCAAATGACTCCTTGCCCTATACGTCGTTCTTGTCCTGATAATTGTACTCCACCAGATGAATGCATATCATCCCAAAGAGCTGCTGCCCAACCTGTAATATAACCAGCACAATCAAGTTGTAATATGACATAAGCAGTGGAACCATTGTCTGGTATATCAACATTTGTAGTATCCCAATTTTGGTTTTGTGCCCAATATATTGCTGAATATTTCATGATTTGAAGAACGCCAGCTGCTAACTCACCTGAACATTCTGATGAATCCCAATTTTTACTATTATATTGATTTATAAGAGAGTTCGCCTGATTCTGAATAGTTGCACAAACTTGAACTCTACTCATTGAGGAGAAATCTTGACTAAATATAGCAAAAGCACTATCTATTAAAGCTAACTCTACAGCGGATACGTATTGTGTTATAACAGGATTATTTCGCCCGCGTAGCCATAAACTTAAACTATTACTATATAAACTATCATCGAAATAATGTTTCATTGAGTCAATAGCATGTGCATTATGCATTTCACTGGAGTCCCAACTTTGTGTACTATAGAAATATCCACTTAGGCAAGAAAGTATGGCATTTGCTCTATCTAAATTTGAAGAATAGGTTACTGTTAAGGTACCTGTTGTTTTTAGTTGAGCAACTCCTTGATTATGCCAGATGCCAATATTATTTGGCGCACTAACGGATAAATTAGATGGATCTGTTTTCGTAGGCGAAATATTATTACATCCACAGATTAATATTAAATAACAAGGTAATAGATAATGCCATATTTTGGTAGATTGTGCTTTGGCGTTAAATGTCAGCATGTGTAGTAAAGCTGCAAAGAACAATCCGAGGTACTTTTTCATAAAAAAACTCCATAAAAATTAAAAACACATTGTTAATTATGAAACACTCTTTCCCAACAGTTCTTTCCTGCCACTCATTATTAGTCCAAACACCAACACTCGCAGGAAAGCAAAAGTACATGATTCAGACCACCAACAAATGAAAATAAGTGAAAAATAAATTTCACTGCAAAATTACAGCATTAACTCACCCTTTGTCAATACCCAAAATCAGAGGTCAAAATCAGAGGACAAAATCAGAGGACAAAATCAGAACTCTACCAGCTTTTTTTTCTCTGAATGCTGAGTGGAATTCCTTTGCCTCCACGCAACCAAATTATATGTAACCATTCTTGTTTCAAAGCATCTTTATCAGTAGTCAGAAGCAGTTGTTTTCGTGCTTGTGCCGCTGATATACCTATCCTTTTAGAGAACACACGATTGAATGTTTTTATACACCCAAACCCGCATTTCTCGCTCAAACAAACAAAATGCTCTTTACTTTCTATATGATTGAGTATATAGCTTAATCGTACTGATTCGATAAGCTCACTTGGACTCAAACCAAAAATTTTACGAGAAAGTTCCCGCAAGTATGTGTCTGAAATGTTGAATCTGTTTATCAATGAATTGACATCAAATTGCTGATGCCGGCATTGCAATTCGATTTGTGCGATAATTTCGGACATTTTTCTCTCCTCAAAATTAATACTAAATGATGATGTAATGATGTTTGGAAAATATGTTGGCTGATTTTGGCTGATAATAATTTATTGATGATGGACTCAATTCTTTCAGTTTTAATACTCCACTATTGTCTGAAATGCTCGAAAAAAAAGAGTAGAAATTACAACTTGAGCAAAAATACAGTGAATATTTGCTATTTCCTTGGACAAATTCGTCGTTTTTGAGACATGGGTTTTTGTATAAAACTTGAAATTTTTACGTTATTCTCAATTTTAGATTTTTAAATACTATCGCTTTAACCATCATTAATATAAATTAGATACAGATTTTTATGCTCGTCAGAAAAGTTTTACTAAAAACGGAGTTTTTGAGACATGGCTTTTGGGTATTTTTTAATAAAATTGAATAATATCAGTACACGAGCAAACTTTGCTTTTCTATCATCAACATCCTTCATAATTGGTTAGAGTTTTCGGTTGTCATTTTTCTGTGATAACTCGTAGTATTTCATGGTTAAATAGCTTTTACTGTTTGTGTAGTTCGATGAATTAGTTTTGCCCAAATAGCATTGACACTACTGTATTCGTTGTACCTTTCTTATTTTTGCAGAATAAAATTTAATTAGTTTACTGTACAAAGAAAGGAAACGCAGATGGCGACTAAACCTACTCCTCAAACGGCTTCAAGCACATTTATTCCCGAAAAGTACCAAGACCTTGCCTATATCGGAGCGATTGCGATAGCAGTTCTGATATTCCTTGCGCCTGCATTATTTACGGGTGGCAGTTTTGGTGCATCCGATAATATTGCTTCGAATAGTTTTACACCGTATTTGGATGCCGCCAAGAAAAGTGGTGAGTTTGCGTTGTGGAACCCTTATATTTTCAGCGGGTTACCAAGTTATGCCGCACTTCTGACCACGGGCGACCGTTGGTGGGATTTTATATCAAAAGGTATATTTGGCGTTTCTGAATTGATGAGTGCATTATTCCATAATGATGCCGCTCGCATTGCCTTTTTCTATATTCTTTACGGCGCAGGAATGTATCTGCTGATGCGCTCGAAAAAGCATGAACGATTTACCGCATTTTTTACGGGATTTGCCGCTACGTTTTCTACATGGGTTATTGTGTGGATAATAATCGGGCACAATACCAAGCCCGTGGCACTTTCTACATTCCCTTTTATTTTATTATGTTTAGAGAAATTACGAGAGAAATTTTCGCTTAAATATTCTGTTATTCTTGTTCTGGCGGTACATGCTTTGGTAGAGTCCACTCACGTTCAGATGGCATTTTATGGCGTGTGTGTCTTTGGGCTTTATTTATTATTCGAGGCAATTAGTCGGCTTATTACCAAGAATAATCCGGGCGGAGTATTTCGCGCCGGAATTATGCTTGCTCTCGCCGGAGGACTTGCATTTTCGATGTCGGCTGACCGTTATTTAAGTGTAATAGAATATAAACCTTACTCTACGCGCGGAACTGCTCCGATAGAACAAACCGAGTCCAAAAAACAAGATGCTTCTGGTGGATTTGACTACGATTATTGTACAAATTGGTCGTTCAGTCCCGAAGAGACAATCACGTTTTTTGTGCCTAATTTTTATGGTTTTGGCAAGATGGAATACAAACCTTCAGGGCGAGGCAAAGGTCATGTTCTGCAAACCTATTGGGGACAAATGGCATTTACCGATGCGGCCAACTATATGGGAATTGGCGTGTTGGCTCTGGCAATACTCGGTTTTTTTGCGTATAGAAAAGATGTTTTTGTGCAGTTTTTACTGACTATTTCTATCTTTTCTCTGTTGATTTCCTTTGGTAAAAATATGCCTATTCTCTATGATGTTCTTTTCTATCATCTTCCCGGATTTAATAATTTCCGTGCACCACAAATGGCACTTGTGATGATGCAATTTGCAGTTCCAATACTTGCAGGATACGGACTTACAGCATTAATTAGTTGGCGGGGAAATCTCACTCCTCAACGCAAGAAAGCGTTATTTGGCGGTATTGGAGGATTTGTTGCGTTTTTTATCATCGGGCTGTTATATTCAGGTATCGGCGAAGAAGGATATGTGCAATCGGTTATAGATTCTAAAAAAGGATTCGACCAAGGAACGGCGCAATGGCTTTTTTCTCAAATGACTTCCGATTGGCTCACAACTGCGTTTTTGGGAATCGTCATGGCTGTGCTTGCTTATTTATTTACTACAAAGAAACTCAAGCAAGGAATATTCTATCTTGCGCTTACAGCATTACTTGTCATTGACTTATGGCGTGTGGATTTCCGTCCGATGGAAATAAATAAGGGAAATATTGCGCAAGCGGAATTTCGCCAACCGGATTTTGTGGACTTTATCAAAAAGGACAAATCTCTCTACCGAGTGGCGGATTTTATTTATCTGACAACCGGAAAAACGAACGTACCTGCATATTTTCTTTTGGAGAATATTCATGGTTATCACTCAGCGAAACTTCGTGTTTATCAGGATTTATTAGATGTTGCGGGCGGACAGGGCGGAGGAGCAATTACTAATCCAACACTTCTTAGTATGCTGAATGTGAAATATATGGCGGCGGCGCAGCCGTTGTTTCAGGGAGTTCAACCGGCATTCGAGGGGCAAATGGCAATGAACGGACAGTCTATGCAAACGCTTGTGTATCAAAATCCGAGCGTGTTACCTCGTGCATTTTTTGTTGATACAGTCCACACAGCAAAAGGCATTGACATTCTTAATCATATTAAAAACAATGACTTCAATCCAAAAGAAGTTGCTTTTGTGGAGGAAAATCTTCCCAAATCAATCGAACCGACAATGCCGGAAGCTACGGCAAATGTAGTCGAACATAAAAATGAGTATATTAAAATCGAAGCTAATGCCACCGGAAATAATTTGTTATTTGTGAGTGAAGTGCACTACCCGGTGTGCTGGAAAGCATATATTGACGGAGCTGAAACTCCAATTTATAAAACAAATTACGCTTTTCGTTCGGTTATGATTCCAAAAGGCAAACATACTATAGAATTCAAGTATATATCAGAAAAGTTCGAGCTTGGCAAACGAATGAGTTTAGGTGCGAACATCCTTACTATTTTTGCAGGTGTCGTCGCTTTATTTTTCGGCTGGCGCAAGAAAGATGAATAATGTGAAGTGCAATCTGATTGAGAGTAGTACTTCTACATATGTAACAAACAGATACCAGCTTCATTTTTAAAAGTAAAGAATTTTGGTAACTCTAAAGAATAATGAACTATTACACTATATTTATTTATGAAATACACACATCGTTTATCTATCATTATATTTCTCGTTGCCTTTGCCAACACGAGTTTTGTCCATGCTGTCGAACCTGAAAAAATCAAATGGATAACATTCGAGGAGGCAGTAAAACTAAATCAGAAAGAACCGCGTAAGATAATTGTTGATGTCTATACTGATTGGTGTGGCTGGTGCAAAAAAATGGATGCAACTACTTTTAGCGATCCTGTGATAGTTAAATACGTGAATCAAAAATATTATGCAGTGAAATTCAATGCTGAAACTCGCGATACGTTGCGTTTCAATGGCAATACATTTGCCTATATTCCTGAATATAAAGCAAATGAGTTTGCTGTCTCGCTTCTGAACGGACAAATGTCTTATCCGACAACAGTTTATCTCAATGAAAAATTTGAAGTTTTATCGCCTGTTCCGGGGTATTTAAAACCTGCAATGCTCGAAAAAGTTTTGAAGTATTATGGCGAAAACACCCATACAACGACCAAGTGGGAAGAGTTTCAAAAGACATTCGTTGGTGAAGTTAAAGAATAAAAGCAGTAAGCCGTTTCAAGCGCATAAAAAAAGTGAGGATACAGTAAATTGTATCCTCACTTTTTATTTTACATTCATTCTTTTATCTTATTTACTGCCGGCTGATATTCCTTTGCTCAAGGCAGTCATCACAATTCTTCCGAGTTCATCTGCCACTTCACCTCTTAGATTATTCGGATTAGATAAAAACTCAGTAACAGCTTGATTTATTTTTGTTTTAATCAAATCAGAATTACCTTCTACCAATGCAACTGACATTTTATGCATATCTTTCGAAACATCTTCGAGCGTTTCTAATTGATTACGGCTTGCATCTTCCATTTTCTTAAGCATTCTATCCATACGTTCTTCTTCTTCAGTATAAACAAGCGTGAATGCAAGGAGTCCAAGCATCGAACCTTCAAGGAAGATAGCACCTAAAATCAACGACGGACGAGTAGGAGGTATGAATTTCAAACCACGAACACCGATAACGATAATAAGAATAGCGGCACCGAAATACGCAAGTCCTGTAACATTATTAGAATATTTTTCGGTAAAGTGATGTGACATATAAAGACGAAGTCCTTTCATGAACTGCAAACGATTACGGCTATAGGATTGAGCTTCTTTCGTATCAATAATTTCTTTCATCACGAAATCAGAGAAGAACTCTTTGATTCTAAGGTATAATACTTCATCACGAAATTCCAATATATCCGTATTATCATCAAACATACTGCTAAATTTAATTCCTTGTTTTCCTGTTACATCTTCTTCAGGTTCGGTTCTATCCCAAACATAACGGAACACTTTGGCAACATGATCTCGATCCATCGTCTCAAGTTGTTTTTCTGATACAGTTAATACTTCGACAATGTCATTATTGAATCCTGTTTGGAGACGAATCTTTGACTTAGTATGAATAATTTCTCTATCTACCTTGTAAGCCATAAATCCAATAGTAGCGGGAAAAATCAAGGTGAGCACCATAGAAATACCCGCACCAAACACGAACGCAAGAATTGAAAATCCTATCATCGGCTGTAAAATAATAGCTTCTTCTCCTAATTTAGGAGCACGGACAACCCACTCATCGCTTTTTTTAGAATAGCCATCTTTTGCTTCTGTGCGTGGATTATTGGTAAAATCAAATAGATATTCAGTATTGATTATTCCTTTCAATCCGCTTCCGGGCTTAAATCTTCCGGCTTCTTGAGTACCCATAGCTATCACACCGTCAAAATGCCCCATCTCTTTTTCTCCCTCAGGTTTAAACAGTGAAACAACCGCACCCTCAACTGCTCTTGGAATAATAAAGCTATAGAATAAGTACGAAATTGAAACCAATAAACCAAGCAACACTATGTAATGCTGAATTCCATGTTTATAAGTATGTTTTTTTGCGTCTTTTGCAGTCATGTTTGCTGTACTCCTAATGTAATTTTGAGGAAATAGTTATTATTGAATAATGCAAGTTATCATATCGGAGGAAATTGAACAAATATTTTCTTTAATTTTACAATATTTGTTTGAATATTTTAAGAAGCAATATACCCAAAAATCTCTCAAGAAGATTATCATCGGCTAATTTTTTGTAATTTTGTAGCATTATGAGAAACAAAACCTTAACAGCGTCTCCTTCACTTTCGTCGCACGGAACTATTCGTGGCGGCTCGTTCTTGAGTGGGCTTGGATTGCGCAAAGCATTACTTGCTTGCCTTCATCTTTCCTCTGCTGTCCCTGCATAAATTGTTTCTTCCTGCCTTGCTCGGTTTAATTATTGCCTCTTATATTACGGTACTTGCGTTAAGACAGAATGTTTTATTCTGACCTTACACAATGCCTGACGAATTTAATTAGATATTTTTACTTTATAACTTTTAAAGGAACTTTTACAATGATTTCTCAATCATATAAACCTCGCTACGCTGTTAGTCCCGAAAATGTGCTTTCAGAATTAAGCAGCACTATGCTTGTCGATGGTTTTGACTATGTACTCGACCTCCACAACAGCAATGGCACAAACCTCATAGATGCCAGAAATGGCAATCGTTATCTCGATTTCTTTACATGTTTTGCTTCCACGCCTGTTGGAATTAATCATCCTTCAATGGTTCGCCCTGACTTTTTGGATTATCTTGGAAGAATTGCGGTGAATAAACCCTCAAACTCTGATATTTATACAGAAACAATGGCTACATTCGTAAAAACATTTTTTACAGTGGCTGTTCCGCCCGAATTCAAATACAGTTTCTTTGTCGAAGGTGGCGCGCTTGCTATCGAGAATGCTCTCAAAGTTGCATTTGACTGGAAAGTACGTAAAAACTTTGCAAAAGGATATGTTGCCGAGCGCGGACATCAAATTCTCCACTTCAATCGTGCATTTCATGGGCGCACCGGATACACAATGTCACTGACGAACACCGACCCGAATAAAACAAATTATTATCCTAAATTTAAGTGGCCGAGAGTTCACAATCCTTTTATCAAATTTCCCTTGAATGAAGAAAATCTTGCTCAAGTAATTGCCGAAGAGAAACTCTCAATTGCCCAAATCGAGCAAGCATTTATTGATAACCGCGACGATATTGCCGCTATTATTATCGAGCCGATACAAGGTGAAGGCGGAGACAATCACTTCCGTCCTGAATTCCTTGCTGAACTTCGCCGACTCGCTGATGAAAACGAAGCACTGCTAATATTCGACGAAGTACAAACAGGAATTGGACTTACCGGCTCGATGTGGGCACATCAGCAGCTCGGAACTACACCCGACATTATGGCATTCGGGAAAAAAATGCAGGTTTGCGGTATCGTTGTAACCGATCGAATTGACGACATTCCGAATAATGTGTTCCATACTTCGAGCAGAATAAACTCTACGTGGGGCGGTAATTTGGTGGACATGGCACGTTCTGCCAAATATCTCGAAATTATCGAAGAAGAACATTTGTTAGATAATGTTCAGCATGTCGGCACAATTCTCCAAGACTATTTCACTTCGCTAAGGGAAGAATTTCCACACTTAATTTCTAATGCTCGCGGTCGTGGATTATTTGCCGCATTCGACTTACCGACTATTCCGCTTCGCAAAGAATTCCTCTTTAATTGTTTTCAAAACGGATTAATTATTCTTGGTTGTGGTGAGCGTTCGGTTCGGTTCCGCCCTGCACTAAATTTAACTGAAGCAAACCTTCATGAAGGAATGGGCATTATTCAATCAGTATTAAAAGGACTTCACGGATAAATAGCAATCTTACGGATAAGCACTCTATTAAAATGGACACTTGCAAATCAAAATGCAAGTGTCCATTTTTAGTTTGTACGAGTAAATCTAAATACAAATTAAACATCAATCATATTCTGTCATCCTAAATGAATTCAGCTTAACTACATATTTAAAATTGGCTCCTACTTTTTGACTTTTAATTACTAACATCTACTTGTTTTTATTTCTTACAATCCTAAATCAACAAGGCGTTTATCTCCAAACGCACTGAGACTACGTACTTGATACTTCAATCCTTTAACACTTGAAACTTCAAAGACTGCATAAAAAGTTTTTGAAATATTGTTTGGTAGTTTTTGAAATTGAATTCCATTGGCATCATCACCTAAATAAAGACTCATTCCCATCACATTAGTTTCTTGGTATTCACTACCTTGAGCGTCATAGAGTTTAGGTACATCCGCCAATACTTCTTCTTTACCACTTGTATTTGTAACTTTATACTTTATCACTACAAAGTTACCTTCAGTTTTCATTGGTTTAGCGAATTCATTTGTTGAAGTTAACTCATGCCCCGCATTTTTTACAGATAGAACTACCCATTTTGAATCATCGAAGGTAACTATATCTCCAACTTTGGGACCAGTTTCCTTTACAGGTTCTACTGATTTAGGTTCCCCCGACTTTCCATTTAACATCTGCTCCGATGGAGTAGATGAAGTTGTAGCATCTTTCTTTCCACTACTTACAACTCCAACAACAACAATGATTATTAGCCAAAACCACCACTTTTTGTAGATTGGCTTTTTGGTTTTTGCATCTTCACCCATAACTCTCTCCCTTCAAATAAGTAAGAAAAATTTTAATTTAGACCAACAGGTCTAATGGTTCAGCGCAAATTTAGATAATATTTGTTAATGAACCAAATAATCATTGAAATTGGCAAGAAAGTGCGAAAAATACGTATATCATTAGGATTTACGCAAGAGCAGTTAGCTGCACTTTCAGGATTAAGTAATGATTATCTTTCGAGATTAGAATTAGGTAAGGAAAGCCCCAAAGTGGAAACTTTGTGCCGGATTTGTGAGGCATTAAAGGTAGAAATTGTAGAGTTATTTTTAAAGGATACGGTCGAACCAACTAACTTAGACGAATTTCCTCATCAAGAATAATTCAGAACTTCCTGCCATTACTTTAACAACTTGTATTCAATGATACTTTTCACATCACTGTTCACGGCGCATTTCGCGGTCGAGTTGTCGTTGTTTGAGGTCTTCGCGTTTATCGTATAGTTTTTTGCCGCGAGCCACTCCAAGTTCAATTTTCACATACGGGCCGGAGAAATATAGAGCAAGCGGAATAATTGTAAGTCCTTTTTCTTGAATAGCAGAGCGAAGTTTGATTGCTTCCTTGGCATGAATAAGAAGTTTTCGCGGACGTTGTGGCAAGTGATTCTCGCGGTTTCCGTGGTCATAAACACTAATATGCAGATTAATCAACGTCATTTCATCATTAGAATTACTTAAAAATCCGGCATAACTATCCTGAAAATTACATTTCCCTTGGCGGAGCGATTTCACTTCTGTTCCGGTGAGAGCAATTCCGGCTTCGACAGTATAAAGAATTTCAAACTCATGTCTTGCTTTTCGGTTTTGGGCGATAACATGAATTCTCCGTTCGGTTTTGGTTGGTGTATTCATGGTGTTTATTCCCCGATTTTTAGAATTTTTCTGGTAAGCTGTGTTAGCATCTGACGTAATTCTCCGATGTTATCATCATCAGAGATTATTCCTCGCTGACTGCGAATTTTTGTTAATTTTCCATTGGGACTTAATTCACATAATTGCAAGGTAAGTATCGTTCCTTTCTCGGAGCGAATCAGCGAACCGACGATGCAATGTGTTATGCCATATTTATAGAGAATTTTAAGTTCGACAAGCGATGCGGGTTTGTTGTTCTCTACATATTCTAACTGCTCGATAGCATAGATAGTATCCCGAGTATCCATATCGAATGCAGTGAATTTATTGCTTGTTTTTGCAGTTTGAAATATGGTCAGAACGGCATCATAACCATTAACGGGTTGTTGTTTTGCATCAAATATCTTTGAGAGTGTTTTCACACTGTCAATAAATTCTATTCCGATAATGGCAAGTGGCGGAGCAGGAAATACTTGCATATCTTTTTCAGCTTTGGCAAACATCATCGAATCGCCTTCTGCCGCCGCAAATGCACGTTGAAGAGCTTCGAGGAGCGATGGATCGTAGAGGATTGTTGTGTCATTCTGATGAAAACGCAAAAGAGAATACCCTTCACTTCTGGTTGTTTGAGCAAAGTTATCACCTTTGGCTGAGGCAACTTGAACTCTTAGAATATTTTCAATACGACTCACCTGAACAAATAATAGGCGGTCGGCTTTAAGTTCGTGAGCGACGGTAAGTGCTGTTGGTTCTTTGCCTTGCGACTCTACCATTCGAGCCGCAGAATCACGAGCCGCAAAACTTACAGCAGTGTATTTGCCTGAAGCAAAGCAAGTAAGCCCAAATGCAGCATCAACTTTATATTCAAGTGATGCAGGAACATTCGCACTAAGCTGGACGGCCGCAATCACAGCTCGCAACGGAGCTGAAGTTTGGACTTGCTTGGATACCGTTTTAGATTTTGGAGAATGTGATTTAGTGCGCTGTGCAAAAGCAAATGAACTACATGCAATTAGTACAACGATAACAAGTATTTTTTTCATAAAATAGAACGTAAAATTCAAAAGAACCTCTACAAAAGTACAGCTAATGGCGGCAGTTGCCAAACTATACGTCACCGAGTAACGATTGTATCGGCTGTTCTATTGTTTAGAAACCAATAGCTACTACCAGCAAACGAACATCGCATCTGAATGTTTACTCCACTGCTGAAAAACTTGTTTGAGTATTGTGCCTATCGTCGAAATGATTTTCCGTATTTTTGCAAGTGAAAACAGAACAAGCAACTCCCCTCTTCCTTCATAGTGCAAACACAGAATCAGACTTCCGAACAATCATCAAAGTCGCACACCTTAGCAGGATTGCGGTTTGGAGATATTATACAAACTCTTGGCGTAGCAATAGCTGTCGCACTTTTTCTCAAGATATTTATTATAGAATTATATCAAGTTCCTTCACGTTCGATGGAACAAAAACTTCTCGCCGGAGATTATGTTATCGCTGATAAAATTGCATATTCGATTGGGTTGCCGACAGTTCTTCCTTTTACAAATATTCGTTTGCCGTTTGCTGAGTGGAGAATTATGTTCAAAAGCATTCACCGTGGCGATGTCATAATATTTGACTTTCCGGGTGAAATTTCCGAGATAATTCCCAAAAATCCTGAACTCTATGTAAAACGAGTAGTAGGTCTTCCGGGAGAAACAATATCAGTGAATGAAGGAAAGGTATTTGTTAATGGTTCTCCGATTGACTATTGTGATGTAACTACAACTACTGCACCACCACCAATGGCTGATACAGAAGATTGTGCGTTTCTCGGACCGCTTATTGTACCTAAAAAAGGAATGAAATTAACGCTCACTCCCGAATATATTGACCTTTATCAACTTCTCATTGAACGTGAGGGAAATACGATGGAAATCGAGAATAATCGGATTTATATTAATGGTGAAGAAACAACTTCCTATACAGTTCAAGATAATTATTATTATGTTCTCGGAGATAATTGTTCGGATAGTTACGATTCGCGGTTTTGGGGATTCGTTCCCGAACGAAGTATAATGGGAAAACCGTTGATGGTTTATTGGTCAGTGGATGCTGTTTCACGGTCTGCGCGGTGGAATAGAATTGGTACAATTGTACGATAATCTTTTTTATAATTTATTTTAAGACAGTATGTTTGGAATTTACGTTCATATTCCTTTTTGCGAGAAAAAATGTATTTATTGCGACTTTTATTCAATTGAGCGAACAGAACATATTGCTTCGTTTGTGGATTTGCTTTGCAATGAAATTACTTTTCGTTCGAAACATTCGAATAATCTTCCGTCTGCCACATCGGTTTTCTTTGGCGGCGGAACACCTTCACTGCTTTCACCTGAGCAACTTGGACTGATAATTACCACAATCCGCGAGAATTTTGTCATCAATAATGATGCAGAATGGACAATGGAATGTAATCCCGGAACGGTTACACACGAGTCATTATGTGGCTATCGAGAGTTGGGAATTAATCGTTTAAGCTTTGGTGTTCAATCATTTAATGAGAGTGAACTTGCTTTTTTACATCGAATTCACTCGCCGTTTCAAGCCGAAGAAGCAATTACTCTGGCCCGCAAAGCAGGATTTGACAATGTAAATCTTGATGTGATGTTCGCACTTCCCTTGCAAACGATGGATTCATGGAAATTCACACTCGAAAAAGTAATTGCACTCGCACCGGAACATATTTCTGCCTATAGTTTGATTTTTGAAGAGGGCACTCCACTTTTTACAATGCTTCAGCGCGGTTCGGTCGATAAAGCACCCGAAGAAAACGATGCCGAAATGTATGAATATGCAATAAAGCGGCTCGCCAAATCAGGATATCGTCAATACGAAGTCTCTAATTTTGCACAAAACGATCGTGAATGTATTCATAACTGTACATATTGGAGTGGTGACGAATACGTAGCATTTGGCCCGTCGGCTCACGGACTGATTAATGGCAAACGATACTGGAATTTTCGTTCACTGACCCGCTATACGGACATTGTAGCAGATGGTGAATTACCGGTGGCGAATTCAGAATTTCTTTCTGATGCTGAACGAATGTTCGAAAGAGCATTTTTGGAATTAAGAGCAAAAGGAATTCGCTTAGAGGAATTCCGAAGTGATTTCGGCATTGATATTTCTCATGCTCTCGGAAATGAATTGGAATTATGGATGCGTGAAGGATTAATTGAGCAATCAAACGGGCGATTACGACTGACTGCATCAGGATATTTAATGTGTGATGAATTATCACTTCGTAGTATTGCCGCACTCGAAAAAACAGCAGGAACAGAGTGGCAAGAGCGAGTTTTCCCCGAAGAGGAACGTGAACCGGATGAATTTACTTACGCGCTTCCTGTACTTCAACAGCAGAGATAATGGTGATTTATGTTTTATTAATTCGGCAAGCAGATACATGAACCCAAAGAACAGCACAGCGTCTTCGCTAGTTGTATTTTGCGATTTTGACGGGACTATTGCTCAAAATGATATTGGCGATGCTCTTTTTCGTCATTTTGGGGTGTTCGAACCATATCATTCCCAACTTCTCGCGGGAGAAATAACCGTTCGAGAATATTATCAAACTGCAATTGCTTCAGCACAGGATTTTACCCCTGAAACTATTAAACATTTCACCAAAAATTTCTCGATTGACGCATATTTTCCGAAATTCTACCAATTCTGTCTTCAAAAAAATATTCAGTTGACGATACTTAGTGATGGCTTTATAGAATACATACATCCGATGCTTGAAGCAGTTGGAGTTACAGATGCGAATGTGCGTTCTAATTATCTTTCAGTTCAGAATTCCGGAGTTCAGCCGATATTTCCGGGAGCGAGCGAAAGTTGCAAATGCTTTTGTGCGTCGTGTAAGCGGAATACTATGCTTAGTTCATCGGCTACGGATTCAGTTTTTATTTATATCGGTGATGGACTTTCGGATACTTGTGCCGCTTCACACGCCGATATAATATTTGCAAAACATAAACTTGCTGCATTTTGCAATGAGCGGAGAATTCCTCATTATCCATTTCATACGTTTTTTGATATTCTTCGTATAATGGAAAAAATTGTTGATTCGCCTCGCACCAAAATCCGTCGTCAAGCAGAATTGCAAAGGAAAAAGTCTATTGAGATTGAATAAATACAAAGTTGTAATGAAACGAATTATCATATATAGTATATTGTTAGTAGGGTTTGTTATTGGATTGGAGACTGTATTGGCGGCGGATACGACTTCTACAACAGATAGCAATTTGTATGTCAGCCGTACTACAGTTCTTCAGCAAATTGTTGTTAATGGAATATTATGGAGCGGGTCGGATATCTACCCTGATTTGGTTGTCAGTCGTAATGATACTGTCTTATTCAGTTACGGATGTAGAGTAAGCGGCGGTGAGCGTGTACCGCTCTTATTTAACACTCGGCTCACAGGAAAGACTCGGCATCAGGAACGTCAGCAAACAATCAACTCTCCTCTCTGTTCCTACAGCGGACTTCCCGAAGATGATTACAGTTTTTACGTGCAGGCAGTTGCACCCGGTAATTGGAAAGCAAGTGCAGTTTTGGTTGATTTTCGTGTTAATACTACAGAAGCAAACCGACGCAAACAAGAAATTGCAGCGGCAAAAAAAGCGACTCTTAAAAAATTGACAGAATCAGCAGACAGCACAAAAGTTGTGAGTACGAATAAATCTCGCTCAATAATGTTGTTTTTATTGATTATTGGCGGGGGTGTCTTGGCAGTTGGGAGTGTGTTTCTTATATTGCGTTGGCGTTCAAAAAAACGAACCAATCAACCACCGGAAAAGTCAAATGAAACAACATCAGAAAAGTTAAGCAAGGACAGTAAACATATAGTAATTAATTCAATTAAAAAGTGGTTTTTATCTGTAATAACCTCTTTAAAATCAACAAGTAAAAACAAATCAGCTTTACAGCAATTTCCCAATGGAGGAACTATGTCGGATCAAAAATCAAAAAACGAACAAACCAACAGTGAACTATTCACTGAAAACAACAGACTCCGTGCTGAACTAGCATCGCTTCGCGGACAAATTGATGCAATGCAAACTCGTAGCGACGAGTTAAATAAACGCAACCGTGAGCTCGAAGAAAAGATTGAACGTATTTCCATCAAAAAGCAAGAACTCGAAGACCTTGCCACGCAAAAAGACGAACTTTTTGCAATGGTTATTCATGATATTAAAAATCCGGCAGGGTTAGTTAAGGGCTTGGTAGAATTACTCCGAACCTATGATTTAACGGCTAATGAACAGCAAGATGTTATGAATGATTTGGTGGAAACTTCTCGTAAAATCGTATCGCTTTCGCAAGAAGTGTGCAAGATTATGGCTCTTGAATCAGGTCAGATGCGACTTGCATTAGAGCCGTGGGATATTTCTGATATACTGCGCAGTGTTCATCGCCGTAATGATGCCGCTGCAAAGCTCAAATCTATTGAGGTTATGCTCGATATTCCTCCTAATTTACCCGAAGCCGAGATTGACGGTCAGCGGATTGAAGAAGTTGTGGATAATTTGCTCAGTAATGCTATTAAGTTTTCTCATCGTGGCAGTAGCGTCAGAGTGCGCGCCAAAAACGAGTCTAATACAATTATTGTAGAAGTAAGCGATAATGGCTTAGGACTTTCGGAAGATGATATTAAGCGTGCATTCGGACGTGGGGCACGGCTATCTGCAATGCCAACTGGCGGTGAACCAAGTTCGGGATTGGGATTATGGATTGTAAAGAGAATTGTCGAAGAACATGATGGGCGGGTTTGGGTGCGAAGTGCTTTGGGCAAAGGTTCAACATTTGCTTTTCAATTGCCTTTAACTCATGCGAAAACTGTGTAAGACTTAAAATATTAAATTCTAACCTTACGCAGGAGTCAAGTAATT
>JAFDZU010000057.1:27061-37588 GCA_018266765.1 Bacteroidota bacterium | reverse complement strand
TTATTGCTAGTTCGATAAATTGTATTTTTCACCTAAGTATTGAGTTAAAATAAGATTAGATTATTGAGTATAAAATTCGGTTGAACGTTCTCCGATCCTTGAAAGAGTCATAAAGCACTTAAGGAAGGATTATTATCGAACAACTTTCATCAAAAGAAGGTATATAAGAAATGGTTCACAACGTTATATTTCTCAAACAACTTCTTTGTCATGCAGTTATACGCATCATACTTTTTGATACACAGCCATTTATTTAATTAGAGTATCGTTTGAAAGGCGGTTATAACAACCACCTTTATGTGAATACTAACTATTGTTTGTTATTCTTTCAGCGAAACTACGGATATTCTCCGAAAAGGACAACAAGAAATGCACCTTTCCCCGTTCGCTCTGCAGTGTTAGCCGTTCTGTAAATTCCCCTCCATTCTCTCGCCGAGTCGTTTCCTCTTATTAATTCATCAAAAAGAATCAGCATCCTATAGCTCTCGGTTGGCATCGTCAATAAAGTTCGTAAATTTGCAGTGAAACGAATACGTTGCAATCGCAGAAGAGTACCAATGCCAAAAATTCTAATAATCGAAGATGACAGTGCCATTGTTCGCGGACTGACCGATGCTCTCGAAGAAGAGTTTTTTACGGTAACAAGCCGCCGCGACGGACTCGAAGGTTTCGCAACGGCAAAAACCGGTCTCTATGATTGTATTTTGCTTGATATTATGCTTCCGAGCATGAACGGTCGCGAAATCTGCATTTCCCTCCGCAACGAAGGAATCATGACACCAATTATGATGCTGACAAGCAAAGGCGCGGAAACTGATATAATACTCGGATTAGAATTTGGTGCAGATGATTATGTGATTAAACCATTTAGTGTTCGTGAGCTAATTGCCCGAATCCGTGCTTTACTCCGCAGAATGACCAAACCAACAACCAAATCTACCGATACTGACGAATTTCGATTTGGTGATGTCGTCATTAATTTTAACCTTCAAGAAACAACTGTTCGCAATACAAAAGTCCGACTTTCAGCTAAAGAATATGATATTCTAAAGTATTTTCGCGCTCACATAGGCGAGATAATTACCCGCGAAATGCTCCTTGATACGGTGTGGGGCTATGAACATTTCCCGACAACTCGAACCGTGGATAATTATATTCTTACTTTACGGAAAAAGCTCGAAAGTAATCCTGCGAAACCTCAGCATATTCTCACGCTTCACTCTGTAGGTTATAAATTTGTGGTGGAATGAGAGGGTGATTAATGGGTTGTGTCTTTGCAAAAGTTCATTGAGCGGAGTCGAAATGAACTTGACGGAAGAAGTAGATTGCTCACCAAGCTCTAATAAACTCGATGCCGAATGCTCTGCTAATTCCGGTAGAATTCACCGAACTAAACAGGTCGTGAACAATGAGTTCGAGTGTAACTCCGCGCACTACCGACCAACGTAAACCTGCGTTAGCCGTTCCATATAACTCTCGTTGTTGTTGTGCACCGGTCTTTGATGTGAGAGCTGCTTCTGCTACCACAGCAATCGAACTTCCTATTGATTGTTCAAATCCGGCAAAACCGCTTATTGAGGGTTCACTTGCTATTATTCCGCCATGAAGTGCGATCGTTCCGAGCATTCCTCTAAAATTTTTGCTTACACTAATCCAAGCACCGACGGATTGATTCAAAAGGAAATCTTGTGTGAAATATCCGTTTGTTTTCGAGGAAACTCCCACAGCAAGTGCGGGAAATGTGCGTGTTTCATCTATAAACCGAAACTGCGCTTGAAGTGTAGGGAGCTCTACTTTTACAGGAGAATTGCCGATAAGATGTTGTGCTGTAGCAAATAGACTGATATTGAAGTTTTTGAAGGGAGCAACCGCCATTCTTGCTGTGAAATTTCCGATTGGGGCTAATCGAGAGGTGAGCAAGTAATTTTTTACGGAAATTACTCCCGCTGTGGGCAAATCCACAATCATAAGCGACTCGTATAATGCCGCACTTCCTGCCGTTCCTTGCGCTCGAATCTCGAAGGCAAACAAAATCAAAACTGCAAAGAAAATACACATGCGATAAAAGGAATGAAAAACCATAAGAATCGAGTTATTATTAAAACTGCTCGAAGAGTATTCGAGCAGTTTTTAAATGCAAAGGGAACTTTTTAGTCGGTGGGAAAGTATTGCCGATGGTACGACAACGAAAAAGTCCGTTTAAATGTCATTCTCCTACTATATAAGAACAACAACATGGATGTATTTACAATCTTTTCGGAAGTATATCAAGCTCTTGACCAATACATTGCTTCTCATGGCACGCCACCTCGTGAAATCTGCCTTCCGCCCGCTCTTTATACACAATTGATGGAATTTCAGTCTGAACAAGCTATAGATTCAGATTTGGAATATCCATGCTATTTCTATCTGCCGTCAGACTATGGTGAAATTCCCGTCAGCTTGGGCGACCAACTTGCCGATAATTCAATCGTACTCCAATAATCGTCAGTTTATTCTTTGATAATTGTCCGCGAGACGGATTGATTGCCGTTTTGGACACGAAGAATATACACACCCGACGGCATATCATTTGTCGGTACAAAAACGTATTCGTTGTTTTGAACGGACAATACTGCGTCTATCACTTTTCCGCCTAAGATTGTAGAAAGCATCAATCGAACGGTCGATTGTTTCCACGATGAAGGTAATTTTACCGAAAAACCGGAACTGCTAAATGGCTGTGGAAATACCGAAAGTTCATTTTCGGAGGTTATTTCCTCGTTCACTCCCGATGGATCTAATGATGCACGATATATTCCGCCTTCTGTTCCTGCGAATAAATTAATACCAATAGTTGCAAGAGTGTTAATTGTATGATTTCCTAAATTCTCAACGAATTGTATCCATGTTTTTCCGCTGTCACTCGAACGGTATGCACCGGCATCTTTTGTTCCTACAATAAGGAGATTATTGGTTACACCACCAATTGTTATTGCATTTACTACTCTGCTTCCAAGCCCTGCGCTGATATCCGTCCATTCACTTCCTGTATTAATCGATCGGAATGAACCACCGCCTAATGTACCTGCATACAAAGAAGTTCCGGCTGAATAGATTGTTTTTACAAAAGGATTGACCATACCTGTATCCGATATAATCCAGGTAGCTCCATTATCCACCGAACGATACACACCATTGCCAAATGTTCCGGCAAAAATAGTAGATCCGTTTAGTGCCAATGTATAAACCCAATCAGTAGGTAGTCCTCGTTGTATCCAACTGTCTCCACCATCTGTTGAATAATAGACTCCGCTTACATTAGTTCCTGCAAAAATATATTCACCACGAACAAGAAGAGTGTAAACCGTACTACTTGGAAGTCCGTTGCTTGATTCTGTCCAAGTTACACCATCATCTGCCGAGCGTTGAACTCCACCACCTGCTAAGCCACAATACATCGTCGAACCTTTCATTGCAATTGTTTGCACAGTTCGAGTCGGTAAGCCAAGCAGAGTCCAATTATCACCATTATCACCCGAACGGTAAATTCCGGCTTCCGTTCCGGCATATATTCTATCTCCCGTCGTTGGAAAGAGCGCATACACGACTTTGTTTTCAGGAAAAGAGAGTTTTGTCCACGGTTGGGCATTGGTTGTAGTGCTCACACCGATAAATACTACGAAAAGTCCAAGAATAAATCTTGAAATAGAAGAGAGTTTCATAAAATCTCCGACGAAAAGTATGTGAAATAAATTACTGTTTTGCAATATACAAGATATTAGAGAAATAAAAGAAGTTAATACTCTTTTTTCTTGAAATTATTTTTTTTGAGCGACTCGAAGAATTGTTCGATTTTCGGGATTGAAGTGGGCGAATTAATATCAAAAAACCAAAAATTCTCACTATCTCCGCGATTCATGGCAAGTTGCATAGTTCCTTGAGATTTATGCTCAGCAATCAGCCAATTGACGATAACTTTATAATTTAGATTGTCTTTATAGCCAAACTTCTGTGTACGGTCGAACATAAACGACGGTTTCCCGCTTTTAACAGCCGTAAGCGGAAAGCCGTCTAAACCCGTAAACTTGGTTTTTGTTGTATCCGTTTTTTCCGTTACCGAGCATCCAAATACTATAGGACGCTGTTCCGGCAAAAGTGCAGAAACCGTTTCTAATGCAAGAATCGTAGCGGCTTTATGGTGCCCATGTGTTTCCGGTGTCGGCAAAAGGCAGAATATATAGTCGTATTGTTCGCGGAGAATCAGTTCGCGGAGTTTCTCACGTACCCATGTAACATTCCACACTTGATGAAGAACTGTGTCGCAGTCAAGCGTATAATGGGTATCTTTCTGGTCGAAGAAATAATAATTATGGATTCCAATGATTTTGCCACCTGCCATAATCTCTTTTTTGCGAATTGTAGGCAAGAGTTCGCGCCCGACTGCTTCGTCAGTAAGTTCTGCACCGTAAATATCTTCGGCAAGAGTAGAATACTTAAATCCTGCTTCGCCGTTGGTTACAAGTGCCAAATCAACTTTGCCTTTGAGTTCGTGAGTGACTTTATAGACAGTTGCCGCAAAGCCGGTTTCATCATCAGGATGCGCTGTTATTATCAACACTTTTGGTGGCTCACCGGCAGTAAGAATATTTATACTAATTATAACTGCAAAACAATATGAAAGTAGTAATCTCATAGTACTATTATTAGAAATAATGAAACAAATTAAACCGACGTTTCTCCCGAATTGCTTTCAACGGCAAAAGGAAATTCACCACGTATTTTCGCTTGGATACAATAGACGATTATCCCCAAAAACATTACCGCAACTCCCCAAAAAGCGACCGACATTCCCCAAATTTCCGAATTGACTGTTGCCGTAAACAACCAAACCCATAAGAATATCGCCATCACAGCAGGCAATGGAAAGAGCCACATTTTAAACGGCAATTTGTCGCTTGACCAACGCTTTCGCAAAAGCATTACACCGACTGCCCCACCAATAAATTGTACAATAATTCGCATCGCAAGTATTGCACTTATCACTTCGCTCATTCTCAGCAGCAAGCTAAATACAAATGCAATTCCAGCCAACACCAATAATGATATATACGGGAACTCTTTGGTAGGATGCAATTTACCGAAAACCTTGAAAAACGCTCCCTCGGTTGCCGCCGCATAGGGAATCCTTGAATATCCCACCACCACAGCAAATAACGACGAAAATGCAATTAGCAAAACCAATCCCGTTGCCACTACTCCCGCTGTATGGCCGTAGAGTTTTTCTACAAATGTACTCACTATAAACTGCGAATTCCTAGTTTCCTGCCAAGGAATTACACCCATCACACTCAAATTTAGTGCAAGGTAGAGTATCGCAATTCCGATTATTGAAATAAAGATACTTCGGGGAATATTTTTTTCGGGATTTTGTATCTCTCCGCCCAAATGACATACATTATAATATCCTAAATAGGAATAGACCGTCTTGACAGTTGCCTGACCTAATAATACAAAGAATACACCCGAAAAACTAAATCCAATAGCCGGTTCTTGAAAAACTAAATCAGCATTAAAATGCGTTGCCCCGCCAAAAATTAACCAGCCGATTGTTCCTAATACAGCCGCCCATAAAATCACCGAAATCTTTCCGATATCGCCTACTTTACGGTAAAGCAAGATAGTTATCAAAATTATCAACGCTCCCGAAAGCATCTTTTTTTCGTAATAGCCCAAGGGAACAATAAAGGTGAAATATTGAGCAAAACCTATCGCCGCACTCGCCGCCACAAGCGGTGCTTGAATCATCGTTTGCCAAATAAACAAAAACGACATCAATTTGCCCCAACGTTCCTTGCCGAATGCTTCGCGAAGGAATATAAAACTTCCGCCTGCTTTTGGCATTGCCGCACCAAGTTCGGCCCATACAAATCCATCAACTATTGCAAGCAAAGCTCCGGCTATCCATGCCCAAATTGCCTGAGGCCCCGCCATTATTTGCACAACTAACGGCAAAACCACAAACGGCCCAATCCCAACCATATCAATCATATTAAGTGCCGTTGCCTGAAGAAGCCCTAATTCTCTGCGAAGTTCCGGTTTTTTATCCATTCGGCTAATTTTCCTTTTTGATTCAAAAAAGCCCTTCGGTCGAAGGGCTGATTTTGTTGAAGAATGTTGATAAACAATGACCAATTTGCTGTAGAAAACAAGTTAACCTCGTCATTTTGCAACCAAAGTTACCGACTTGCAATAAACGGAATAGACATAATTTTTCCGTTAATATGAATTCTGCATACATACATACCCGTCGAAGGTATTCCTTCTGGAAGAGCAATACTGTTTTGACCAATTGAAACAGGAATATGAGATTTTGAACCCACAATTTTCCCGTTCAAATCCACAATATCCATGTTCACATCTGCATTTACAAATAGTGTAAAATTAATATGCGATGTCGTTCCAACCGGCTGAGGGAATATGCCATCTACTTGTATAATATCGGGCGCAATATCCGAATTCATATCATCTGTAACGGACGTTGGTGTTTCTTGGGAAATATTTTCGTCTCCGTTTTGATAAGGCATCGAAAACACATAACACAAGAACATTTCCTCGGAAGTGCTGAATCCCCATTGAACTGTTTGCGGCGGAGTGTTGGGATTATTTGGGTTTGCTTGCGTATTATCATACGTTGCTTCATAATAGAGCTTAGAGTTCTTCGGAACTTTTTGAAGCATTTTATAAGAATATGTTCCTTGCCAATGGAAATCCCAATCGGCAATGTTGATAAGTTTAATAGTATCTTTTAGCGGAGTTACTGCATATAATTTAGCACTTTTACCAAGATTGTGCATATGCGGAAAAACGCCAAGAACGGTTCTGTCTTCTTTGACAGTATAAGTAGCTTTGAAGGTTTTAACCTGATTGGCAGGAATAACAAACGCATTATATCCACCGGGAATATAATCGGGAAGAATAGCGGCTTCGGTAAATTCCCTCACCGTTTTTTCTTTTTTGAAAAAGATATTAATTGACGTTTGGTCTTCTTCGTCCGTTGGCGACGGCGCGTAGTGAACTTGAATAATTATGTCACTGTTTTTATAGAGTTTCATTCCGATTCCGGCCGGGAAATACCGAGGAGTTGTTCCGGGAGCCCAGCCGGGATATGATGCCGCTACATTATCAAATCCCGCACCGCCAAATTCTTCGTAACCTGCCGGTGTATCCATTGCGTCGAGTTTGCGTCCTGTTCCGGTTGTGTCGTTCCACATGAGCACATGATGAACTACCTTTTTGTTTCCCGGACGAACTTCGATAGCGGCAATACTTTTATCTTCGAGAAGTCCGGTAGGAACTACAAAATTGCGATACACATCTTGTAAATTACCTTGAACTTTCCATTTAACGGGAATTTGAAGCACCAAATCAGGAACTCCGAGCTGTGAACCTTCGGGAAATGTGGGAAGTTTCGGGAGCTTCGAAACATCACCTTCGGGAGTTCCGCCATCTACCCAATCAATAATAGTTTTCTTTTCTTCAGGCGTAAGTCGGCGTTCATCTACAAAATTTCCGTAGTCACGAACGGGTTTCCATGGAGGCATAATTCCCGTCGAAACAGCATATTTTATCATTTGGGAATTCGCTTGAACTTCGGAATAGTTTGTTAGTGCAAACGGGGCAATTTCACCTGTTCGGTGGCACGAAGTGCAATGATTAAAAATAATAGGAGCAACATGCTCGCTGAATGTAGGAGTTTGTGCCGGAGCAATTGAAATGATACTGATAGCAGTAATTGAAAGCACAAAAAAACGTTGGAACATATATTTACCCAAGAAATTTATGAATACAAGAAGTTTGAGTGGCAAAATTAAGAAAATTGCACTTGACTTCGAAGATTTTTAATTCTCGGAGTGTGTGCGGGTTGCACTAGTACGAATGGAGATGATTTGTATGTGGAGAACATTGCTTCCTTCATAACTTTATTTTTGGTAAATTGCTCTGAACGTTAGCTCTAAGAACTGGTAGGATGTTTCCATATAGTTCGTAAATTTGCAAAAGCAATTGAATGTGCTGATGATTTTCCGTGCGGTTGGCAGTTGCAAGAACTAGTTGGATTTTAAAAGGTAATTGAAAAGACACAACAAAGGGGAAAGAAAAAGCAATTTATGTAGGAGCAACCATTATTAAAAAGAGCTTAAAGATGATAAATAAGGTTAAAAAGTATCATGTAGGTATTATTGTAATTATTTTTATGATACTTCTTATTGTTGTTCTCTTCTGGGGTATAATCAAAGAGTACAAATTTGCATCAGAAAACAAGGTCGGCAATGCAGTAGTGCTTAATATAGAACGTGATAATGGGTATAGAAAACTGACGGTTGAATACTATGATGAAGTGACAGGTAAAAAAGCAATAGGAATAGCACGAGAGGTTTATTTAGATTATGCAAACTCACTACATATAGGCAAGCAAATCAGTATTCTTTACTTATCTGGCTCAAAAAGAGTTTATATTCCTGAATTAAAGCATCCGAGTTGGAGAACGGTTTACTTATACTGCGGTTTTGAGATATTCTCTTTTTGGATGTTATACAGAGTTTACAGAGTTTATAGAGAAGCAAAGATTCTGAACATATGAAAAGATAGAAGATTGATTCCCTGTCCAGTCAAGAACTGTGTTAATTCGCAAACATTTTCCCATCAGTTCTCTTGTAACATCCAACCTTCTTCATAACTTTATAGTTGGTAAATAATTGAAGCTGATTGCAAGAGCTAGCTGGACTTGAATGTAGGACAGCATTTCGACTTCGCTCAATGCACTGCGATATGACACCTTCTATCTTCCATTGATGGTCATTGAGCGGAGCCCTGAAATGAACATCAATCTCCCGTTCAGTCGGATTTGAAAAAAGAGTGAGTGCTGTTCCCGTAGTTTTTAAAGCTACCTGATTCTAAAATTATTTACTACCAATAACTTAGCCATCCGGTGGTATCGCGCTGTTTCACTCCTGCATACCATTTGCAAATCGGATAGAGTAGTAGTATTACAGCCACCCACACGATATAAACGCCTATGAGCGGAAACCCATATTCCCCGACCGACTGCGAAAAAAGAGCATCGCTTGTATAAAATCCTACATTCATTCCGCGTATAACGGTAACTGCAACAGCAAGCAAATGAATAAGATAAATATGAGCAATATAATAGAACATCGGCACACGCCCGAAGATAATTACCGGTTTCGACAGAGCAAACTGTTTGCCGTCCAATGCGCTGAGTACAAGCATCGAAGGGCCAAGTGTAATTAATAGATACAGCAGTGAAGGCGGGTATTTTGTGACGTTAAAAAAGGAAAGAACGCTGTGAAGTTGGTCTTGCTGAACTGACCACGGAACAAGGTCGCCATAGAGATTAATTCCCCGAAGAATGAAAAACGCAGAAATCATTCCCACCCCAATCCGAAGAAGAATGGATTTGCGGCGTTGCTGTTCCATCGAATACAATGCACCGAAAGCATAGCCGCTTGCCATTACACCAATCCACGGCAACAAAGGATAGAGGTAAAACATTGAATGAGTAGAAGTTATCTGCACAGCTCCCGGCTCGTGGAGAATCGTCCACATCCAACCCATCACGCCAAAGTCTTGGGCATGAATTCCGTCCAAGCAATTATGAAAAAGGATAATTGAAATTCCGATGACGGCAATAATTCTCTGCGGAAGCCACATCAATCCCGAAAGTGCAACCATCGCCCAACCAATAGCCCATATAACCTGACCAACTGAATTTGTGTAAGATACATTGAAAAACCAGCCAAATCTCACAACCGTAAGCTCCAGAAAAACAAGCCACAAACCGCGAGTAAAGAGAAAGCGTGACAGTTCCTTCGGACGCTGGCGTTTCGATGATAAAAACGCGCCTGTTCCAGCAAGAAATACAAACACCGGAGCGCAAAAATGGGTAATAAACCGTGTGAAGAAATAGTAAAAATCGGTGTGCGCCATATCAACGGGGTCGAATGTAGCATTCGAGAAATAATCGCGCACATGGTCGAGAGCCATTATTATCATAACCAAACCACGAAGAAAATCAATCGAATCAAGCCGGATTTTTGGAGTAGAGTTATCCATGTTTGTATTTTTGATAGAACGATGATTATATAAATAGTTACGTATAAATAATTACGGCTGCTTCATCTAAAACGCATTGACTAAATGGCGGATTTCGGGTGGCTTTTTGGAATAATCAATGGCAATAACATCAAATCTACATTCTACGTTTGTAATTTTATTGACATATAAATATCCCTCGGCAGTACGGCGGATTGTTTTCATTTTTGAGGGTGTAATAGAAGATTCGGGCGAGCCGTAGAGGTCGGTTGCACGTGCTTTTACCTCGATAAAAACAAGTACATCTTTGTCACGAGCAATAATGTCAATTTCACCGTCGCGTCCGAAATGGAAGTTCCGTTTTAGGATTGTAAATCCCTTTGCTTTCAGAAATTCGACGGCGGCATCTTCGGCAATTGCACCTTTTTCACGTTG
>JAFDZU010000057.1:0-27012 GCA_018266765.1 Bacteroidota bacterium | reverse complement strand
GGTGGATTCTTGCCGATTACTGCTTTTACAAGTTGATACAATTCATTATCTTTTTCGATTGCCAATTTTTTGGTTTTCTTCTTAAATTCAATAATATTTTCAGAAACATTATACGTCAGAGGAGATAATGCTGCACTCTTCGTTGTTTCCAAAAACCATTCTTCTGCACCATCTTTAAGATAGAAAATATGTTGGTTGGCTTTATTCGGGTTTTTCAGCCATTGAATTCCATTTTCTTCACGTTCATTCTCAAAACTATTTATATATTTATTTTCGTATAACTTCTTATTTTTATCGAAGAATCCGACTGTAATTCCTTTGTCATTATTAGCTCTCTCCTTCATAGAAGTAAAAACCTTCGTACCTTCTACATGCCAATAATCCCTACCTTTTGTCCATCCAAAATTTCCTGTAAGAATTTCGATGATTAATGTATCAAAATAACATTCGGCAATCAGTATTGAATTCATAATGTTTCATAGGCATCAAGGTTCTGAAAAATACTCGCATGACTATTCAAATAATCACGAACTTCATCATCGGAGAGCGGTCTGACTTTGGTTTGGTAATCATCATAACCTACTATAAATACAGCTACTTTTTCCGGTGCTTCACGGAGAATTGAATCAAAAATAGAATCACTATGAGTTGTAATAAAATATTGGTTCTGCTCATCAGCAATAATCTCTCCGGCTAAATAGTTTTGATAGGGTGTATAAGTATGAGATTCGGGTTCTTCAAATAATATTACAGCATTGTTGTTTGAATAGATTGCGGCTAAATGAAATATCATGCGTTGTAGAGTATCAGCAACCAAAGAATAGGGCAGATGTACAAAAAAGCCATCCGATTTTTTTTGGATTTTAATTTTATTTTCCTCATCATCAAGTGCAATGATAAGGTCTAAGTTAAATTGGTTAAAAAATTTTCCCACTACTTCACTTAACTTTGGGGTGCGAGATATTATACCCCACAAATTGTTGCCGTGAGGCGGTAGAAGATAAGGTGCATCTAATGAATCAAGATTATGTTGTCTGCTATACAGATAACTTCTAATAGGAGAGAACCAAGTGTCATTTGTTACTTGCTCAATATCACCATTTCTACGAACATTCATTCCTAAATATGATGATAAATTCATATCTCTAAAATGTAATATTGCTTCATTAGAAGAAGTATATTTTTGTATATTATCTAATTCAGATGGTGCCAAATTCTCGATTAGTTTCCCTGTAGCAAAGAATTTTTCAGTATCATACGGTTTGGTGGCTTCAGCGAAACAACCAAATTTCTTATCACCTTGAAAATATGACAGTTGAACAGAACAAACATCACTTTGTACAGAAACGATTTGTGAAATATCTTGATTGAAAAATAAATTATTTAAAGTTTCATAAAAAATAGAACCCTCGAAAAATTTTTTTCCGGGGTTGAATCCGCCTGAAAGCAATGAAATTGCCTCAAGAATATTGGATTTTCCTGTGTTGGGCTTACCGACAAATAGATTTACAGGTTTACATTGTTCAAGCTTTATATCCTTGATGGATTTAAAATTCTTTATAGTCAGTTCTGAAATTATCGTTCTCATAAATTGTATTCTCTTTATTTATATTTATTCCACAATATCTCCAAACAGCGTGGCGGAATTTGCACGGTTGATTTTCACCGAAATAACATCACCCACGATATAACCGCCATGCTCATTATGCGGGAAAATTACGATTTTATTTGAGTCGGTGCGACCTTGCCATTCAGTTTGATTTTTCTTGCTTGCGCCCTCGACTAATACTTTTTCAATTGTTCCGAGCGTCTTTTGATTCAGCTCGCCCGAGATGATTCTTTGCTGTTCAATAATCGCACTCAATCGTTCAGTTTTTACTTCGTTTGGAACATCATCTCCCATTTTCCATGCTTTGGTTTTTTCACGCGGGGAATAATTATACATATATGCGCCGTCATATTGCACCTCGCGCATGAGTTCCATAGTTGCAGTATTATCGGCATCGGTTTCAGTGGGAAATCCAACAATTATATCGGTCGTAATTGCGCAATTGGGTATCAATTCTCTTATTGTATTAATTCGTTCTAAATAATGCTCAATCGTGTAGGTTCGATTCATCAATTTCAAAATTCTATTTGAACCTGACTGTACCGGCAAGTGAATATAATTACAAATATTCTCAAATTCCGCTTGTGTTTCGATAAGTTTATCGCTCATATCCTGCGGGTGGGAAGTTGTATATCGAATTCTCATTTCGGGCACAGCGCGAGCACATGCCGCGAGTAAATCCGCAAAATCTTTGCTTGATTGTTCGTCGCGATAACTATTCACATTTTGTCCGAGAAGCGTCGTTTCTTTGAATCCGCTGTCGCGCAGAATCTTTAGTTCGTCCACCACCGAACTCAATGCACGCGAACGTTCTCTTCCGCGAGTGAACGGCACAACGCAAAATGTACAGAACTTATCACAGCCGCGCATAATTGAAACCCATGCCGCAATACCATCGGTTCGGAGTGGTAAAATATCGTCATAAGTTTCTACCCGACTGAGCTTTACGGCAATTCCTTTTTCGCCCGTAAAAGCTCGGCTGATGAGTTCGGGTACACTTCGATATTCGTCCGGGCCAACGACCACATCTACTAATTTTTTCTCTAATAAATCCCCGCGCAATCGTTCTGCCATACAGCCCAACACACCGACAACCAAATCTCGATTCCGCTTTTTGTAATATTTTAGATGGTCGAGTCGCTCGTGGATCTTTTTCTCGGCATTGTCGCGGACGGCGCATGTATTGAGTAAAATTACATCGGCATCATCAGGTTTATTGGTGATAGTGTAACCGCTTTTGTTCATTACTCCCATAACAATTTCGGAGTCGTTTACGTTCATTTGACAGCCGTAGGTTTCCACATAGAGTTTACGCTCAGGAATAGCGGGAGAAGACAGTTCTATAATAGTATCACGTTCAAACGTTTGAGTAAGAATAGGTAATTCAAGCATAATTTTTCGGAATAATACGGCGACAACTGCGCCGACAAAATCAAGTTAGTGTGTTGTTTTTAGGTGCAATATACAAAAAATGCAGGAAGGAAACGCGACGTATTACAATAGGGTTGGTGAAGTTAATTTTTGGTTTTTTTCAGCGGTGGAGTACCATGAACTACGACAGTTCGGTTCAACGTGTTTTTAAAGTGATTGGGTAGTAGGTGTATAACTGAGAGTATATCGTCAATTCCTTAAATTAAAGTGGATATTCATAATTTGAGAAACTGAATTTAACTCCAAATAGAGAGTAATAGTTGTTCGAGAATACTGATTTTGAATGTTTCCCGCGAAAATCGTGCCTTTTTGGATTCAAACGTGGATAAAGTTTTGGTTTTAAACGGTTTTAATAACTATTTTTTAAAACCAAAAAAAACTTGTGTATTTCAACAATATTTTAAGTAATTTACATTGTTCACAATTATCATAGCAGACAACGCTCCGTTTTACATCATTTAAATACAGCCAATTTTTAACGCCGGATTCACCGGCATCTCTACTCATCATTTATTAGGAGTTTCTATGAAACATGTTACTGCCGTCTTACCCACTTCCTTCCTAAGTCGCGCAAAGTCCGTGCGGGGGGGGGGGGGGGTACTCTACCTCTCTAAATCGTGCTGTTAGCCGACTTATTGTGGGAGTACAGTTATGACACATACTGCTACTATCCTGCACTTTAGAATATTAGTGAGACGTATTATCCGCTTTGGATGGACATTATTTGAGATGGGAATCTTTATAGGGAGTTTACTTGTTGTGCATAATTCCACAAACGCACAAACTCCATACGCTTGCGAACCCATTAGCCCATGCAGTACAGTTGCTTGGACTACCGGAACATATACTACCGCCGATGTTGGTGGTGCTGCTTATTCTTGTTCGGCAATCATAAGCTATAAATATCGTAAATGTAGCAATGGGTTTGTAGAAGTTACTATTACAAGTATCATATTCACAGGAACTGACTGTAGTGGTCTTTCCTCAGCAGAAATATTCGACCGTTCACTGTATCTACTTTTCCTTTCAAAAATCCCCGCCTTCATTGATACTCAAACAGACCCTCAAGACTGGAAGTTTTGGAAAGTTGCACGACCAGGTTGTATCAAAAAAGGTACACCTATGGTTGGTGGCTCTACAGCACTTTTAGCATGCTCGTCAGATTGTTGTACTACACTTGTTACTGTTGAGAAAAACACAGAAGAATGTACTAAATATATTTATAGCTGGGAATATCCGAATACGTTTCAGCCACTATGTCCACAAATAGGTTCAGATGGTTGCCATGAAAACTGCTCAGTTAATATAGAACATTCTTTCGATACATCTCGTTATCCACACTAACTGTTATCCACACTAATATTTATTTATATACTTACTTAAGCATTATTACTATGAAAAGTATTCTTTTATTACTCTCCTGCTTGGCACTATGCCTATCCTCAGTTGTAGTTGCTCCAACTATTCACGCCCAAGTCCCTGATTCGTGTTTGAAATTATTATGGGCGGTAGATTCTTATCCTTATTATAACCCTGATTCCGTGTGTGTAGATTCGTGTATCGGCTCTTCTACCTTTGGTGAACGTTTTGCGAGGGAAACATTTGCGATCATCTTTACTCAAACGATAGTCTTTCTGCCGTGGGCACCACATGACAGTATCATTGATTTTTCGTGGACTGCAATTGACACGTCATTTCCGGCAATTCGTTCAGCGTTTCAACAGCTTGAAAGTGATTTTGGCACGCTGTGGCTCAGAAAATTCAATCCCGATGATACATCGTTAAATACGTTGGGGAATAGAGCATACTATCTTCGTTTTGCCAGTAGAGTACCAATTGACTCAATTGTGTCCAGATTATCATCCATGCAACTAATTGACCTTGCAAATTATGATAATCAAGCTGATATAGTTACTGGTATTCCCAATGATAGAGGAATGAAAGTAGGGAGTCCAATTACAGATATCTATGTTCACAATTCTACCTTTAGTCCAGGGTACTATACATTTTACAGCAAAAACTGGCATCGCCTCGGATGGCATTGGAACCTGTATAAAATTCAAGCACCGATGGCATGGGAAATTACAACCGGTAAAAGCAGTGTGATGCTCTGTGCAGGAGACAGGTATCCTTCCAACGGTTTAACACATCCTGATTTAGGTAACGTTACTAATACAACAAATAAAGGGAATGGTATAGACTTGACATACCCTTTTGGTACGGGGGACCATGGAGAAACGGTAATCTGTATGGCGGTTGCGAAAGGTGATAATGATGGTAACCTTACTGACCGAAAAGGTATGGTGGGGACTTGTCCTAATTGTACCGGATTGTGTCTCAGAGGAATTGATCGTAGGGCAGCCCGGTATGACGTGGACAATGATGTAGCACTTAAAGTATGGCAACATTTTGATGCATTAAATTTTAGTTATGGTGGTATTGGAAGAAGTACAGATGAAGCAAACGGAATGAAAGAGTCAATAGATTCAGGTATCGTAGTAATTTCTGCAGCTGGTAATGACAGATCTCAATTTGGGAAAGTTGCAAAGATAAACACTTCGAGCGGAAATGTTTGGGAATATCGCCCTGCGGCAAACTACCCCGGCGCATTTGCTTGGACAGATGCAACGGATATTCAGAAAGATGTGCGTGTACTATGTGTTGGACAAACAAAAGGATTCGTTTCCGTTGCGGCAGAAGTTACATCTTATGATTATGACATGGCTGATGGCGACTGTGATGACGCTGCCAGCTTAGTAGATAATCCAACAGATGCTAATATTGGAAAAATCCGTTCAGACGTTGTTGCCGAAGCCGGGCAAAGGACAGGTTTAGTGATAGGGGGATTAGCTTATGTTACTTCACTTTATGATGTGGTTGCTCCTCAATTAGGTACTGTAAAAACAATAGGAGCATTTAATCCCGTAGCTGCTTTAATTTTAATCGGATTTATATTTGCCTCGATTGCGATATTTGGAGCATTTGTACTTGCACAAAAACCTGATAACCTCGGTACAACTCCTTGGGGAGTATTTGACTGGAATTTCCATAAATTTGGAACAAAACCTCACAATCCAGAAATACAATATGAGAAAACTAATAAAATAGTTAAACATAAGGTCTTATTCAAACTTAAACGGAACGCGAATCAACCGTAGTGTACTTTTACCCCCTACCTAAAGTAGAAAAAAACCTGCTTTAGAAAAAAATATAAGTTATTAAATATAAATATGTTCAACTTTTCAAGTAAAAAACATGAAAAAAATAAAGAATAGTATAAAATGGATTCTTTTGCCAATAATCATAATATTTCTGTTTCCTCAATTATCGTTTTCTCAAGCTATCAAGTGGCAGAAAGAAGAAGGTATGTGGCGCTCTGATATAACGTGCATGACTTATAATGGTCTTGCTATATTTGCTGGCACAGAAGGGAGTGGGATTATCCGTTCAAATGATGGAGGTAATACATGGGAGCAAGTCAATAAAGGACTGCCTAACTTAAGAATTAATCGACTTGTATCAAGTGGTATGACGCTTTTTGCTGGCACTAATGAGGGAGTTTATCGCTCAATTGACAATGGTATGGTATGGGAACTAAATGCATTTAAAGGACGATCTATTTTTGTATTATCTGCTGATAGCAATGCAGTTTTTGTAGGTGGTTCTTCTTTTTACAGGTCAACAGATAAAGGTTTGAGTTGGCAAACTGTATATAATGTAAATACTAATGAAAGCGTTGAATTGGTAATAGTATCAGGGAAAATAGTTTGTGCTCAAATTGGCATTGGTTCAAAATTAATTATACTATCCTCTGATTATGGAAATACTTGGAAATCAATAAAATCCAATGAGTTTTCTTTAATTAAGGATTTCATCCAAAGTGGAACATCATTATTTTTTGCTGCTAATTTTGGACTGTTCAAGACTATAGACCTTGGGACAACTTGGCAGAAGATAAAATTAAATGACTATATAGATAGATTATTTGCTTTCGATGATTGGATATTTGCCAGTTCCGGATATCGAACATACAAATCTAATGACGACGGAGAAACGTGGGTGCCACTGAATGTCTCTTTCACTATTGCCATATATATACCAAAAATAATCTACGTCGTTGGTTCGGATTCTCAAAATAATGCATTATATAAAACAACTGATTATGGAAAGAGTTTTTCGATAGTGAACTGCTACCAGTCTATATTCTGTTTCTTACCACAATCAGACCGATTATGCGTAGGTACAGACTATGGTTATTTTTCCATGGAAATAAATGGAAATGGTCCAGTTGTCTACCACCATATAGCAAATCCAAATAGAAGTGAAGCAGGAAAGGTACTTTGTTTAGGGGAAGATGATACTCTTATAGTTATTGGTACAGAAACTGGTCTTTACATGTACAATGATAGAAGAAATTATCAATACCCTGACGACGGTGATGGTTACTCTTATTTTGCTCTTGCTTCAAATGAAGAATATATATTTCTTGGTGCTTATGATGGTTGTTACCGTATGAAAAAGGGATCAAAATTATGGAAAAAAACAAATCAAGGAAGTAATAAACCAGTTCATACTATATCTGTCAATAATGACTTAATAGCAATTGGATCAGATAACGGTATCTTTACTTCTATTGATAACGGTGCCACTTGGATGCAAAAGAATAATGGTCTGACCAATCTAATAATTCAGGGATTATTTGTTGAGAATCAACTTATTATTTCAGGAACATCAACAGGCGTTTTTATTTCGGATGATGCAGGCAATTCTTGGCGTCATACCAATAACGGTTTAACTAATACGAATGTTCGTTGTGTTTCTAAAATTGCAAATATGTATTTTGCGGGTACAGATGCAGGTGTGTTCTATTCCAGCAACAAGGGCGTATCTTGGGAGCAAACTCCTAAAGACTTAGTTAAAAGCGTAATAACTACTTTTCAACGGTTAAATATAGATGGTGATATGCAAACGCTCGAAGTAGGTACGCTTATGGATGGTGCGTACTATATTTATAATTATGAACTTATTAATTCTGTAGAAGAGCAAAATACTGCACTTAATACTATTCACATCTTTCCAAACTCCGCGAGCGATTATATAACTGTAGAACTCGGCAAAGAAACATCAGATTGCAGAGTAGATATTTATGATTTATACGGTTCGTGCGTAGGCAGATATACTGTTGGTAATGTCGGTCGTTCTGTTATCAAAACTGATAACCTTTCAAGTGGAGTATATACAGTTCGTGTGCAGTACGGCGATAAGACTGCCACAAAAACCATTGCTATTATAAAATAGCAAAATTAACAAATATACAAATTCAGAAAAATCTCAAAAAAGGTGCATCAACCTTTACGATGACACTTGGACAACGGTAATTTTCCCTTTTATATTCTAAAAAAAGCGACAATCTCAATTACGGGATTGTCGCTTTTTGTATCTACTCAAAACTTTTCGCTTTTACGAACAGCCGCTTGTCGTTCCGCAATCTTCGCAGACGGTACAGCTTCCATTCCGTTTTACACGCATCGAACTGCAATTAGAACACTGTTCGCCTGTGTAGCCCTTTGTTTTTGCTTCATATACTTTGGTAAGCGACCCGTTTCCTGCGGGCATTTTAGCCGCCGCACGAGCAGAATCCGCAAAGTCCAATGTAAGATTTGTGGAGTTTTCCGCTTTGGGCTGATGTCCTTTTGGCAATGAAACCTGCGGTTTTGCAGGAACTTCGTCCACAGCTTTTACATGAACAAAATCAGTTCGATTGAGATAATCATAGCCAAGTGAGCGGAAAATATAATCCAATACTGAAGTTGAATTTTTGATTGATTCGTGACCTTGCACAGGGCCGGCCGGCTCGAATCTCGTAAATGTAAATGAATCTACCAATTCATCAAGCGGAATTCCATATTGCAATGCCTTAGAAGCCAGCACCGCAAAGCAGTTCATCAGTCCTTTGAATGAGGCACCTTCTTTATACATATCAATAAAAATTTCTCCGAGTGTTCCATCCTCAAATTCACCGGTACGTAGGAATACTTTGTGTCCGCCAACATACGCTTCGCGTACATGCCCTTTGCGTTTTTTGGGAAGGCGGCGGCGTTCTGCACGATGATAAACGCGCTCAATAATATGTTCTTGCACTTCTTTTTGTCCGAGTGTTTCGTCTAATGAATCTTCATCACCGAGCATAATTATTTCATCTAAATCATCATCATTCGAAGAATTAAGCGGCTGTGAAAGTTTCGAGCCGTCGCGGTAAAGAGCGATAGCTTTCACCATCATTTTCCATGATTCCATATAGACATTTCCCACATCTTCTACGGTTGCATCGGCAGGCATATTTACCGTTTTGGAAATTGCTCCCGAAATAAACGGTTGTGCCGCCGCCATCATGTGGACGTGCGCCATGTACTGAATATAGCGTTGTCCTTTTCTGCCGCATTTATTTGCACAATCGAAAATCGGCAAATGTTCGTCGCGAAGATGCGGCGCACCTTCTATCATCATCGTACCGCAAACGTAATCGTTGGCAATTTCAATATCATCTTTAGTGAATCCAAGCTCACGAAGCATATCAAACGAAAAGTCATTTAATTGTTCGTCGGTAAATCCGAGTGAGTAGCAAAATTCATCACCGAGCGACCATTTATTGAAAGCAAATTTAATATCGAATACATTGTCGAGTTGCTGTTCGATAACGTCAATTTTTTCGTCGGTAAATCCTTTTTCTTTGAGTTTTTGACGGTTAATTGATGTACATCCGGCGAATGTGCCACGACCTTTGCAATACTTTTCGATGTCATCAATTTGCTGGTCGGAATATCCCAAATTCACAAGTGCGCGGCGCACAGATTGATTTACAATTTTGAAATATCCGCCACCGGCAAGTTTCTTAAACTTAACGATTGCAAAGTCAGGTTCGATGCCGGTTGTATCGCAGTCCATCACGAGTCCGATTGTTCCTGTGGGAGCAATAACCGTTACTTGTGCATTGCGGTAGCCATATTTTTCACCGAGTTCGATTGCTTTATCCCACGATTCGCGAGTAGAGGTGAGAAGTTCGGCAGGGCATTCATCAGGATTGATACCGATAGGCGGAATAGTCAAGTTCTCGTATTCACTTACCGGAGAATTATACGCGGCGCGGCGGTGATTTCTTATCACACGAAGCATTGCCGATTTGTTCCGTTCATACGCGGGAAATGGCTTCACATCACGAGCGAGTTCGGCACTTGCGGCATAGGATTCGCCTGTCATAAGTGCGGTTATCGCTCCGGCGATTGCGAGTGCTTTCGGAGAATCATAGGGAATACCGTCGGTCATTAAAATTGTTCCGAGATTAGCATAACCAAGCCCAAGAGTACGGAAATCATAGCTTAGCTTAGCAATTTGTTTCGATGGGAATTGTGCCATCAGTACTGATATTTCAAGAACGATAGTCCAAAGCCGAGTCGCATGGCGGAAATCATCTACCAAGAATTTCCCATTTTCATCCACAAAATGCGCTAAATTAAGACTTGCAAGGTTACAGGCAGTATCGTCGAGGAACATATATTCACTGCAGGGGTTAGAGCCGTTGATGCGTCCGTCAGAAGGGCATGTATGCCATTCATTTATCGTGGTATCAAACTGCAATCCCGGGTCGGCAGATTTCCACGCACTCATATTTATTTTTGCCCATAAATCGCGTGCATTTACTGTTTTTGCAATACCTGATTTTGTCCGCCATTTCAAATCCCACGTTCCGTCTTCGATAACGGCTTTCATAAAATCATTGGTAACTCGAACAGAATTATTGGAGTTTTGACCGCTGACAGTAATATATGCTTCGGATTCGTAATGTGTATCGAATGTATCGAAATTAAGCGTAGTAAATCCTTGTTCTAAAAGCGTTAGTGTACGCTGAATGTAGTTGAGAGGTACACCGCGATGAACGGCGTTATGAATCAACGTGTTGAGTCTTTGATTGGTTTTGCGGTCAGAACCACCTGCAATTGCTTCGTCTAAGATTGCCTGAAGGAATGTTGCATTAATTTTAGAGCCGGCTACAAGTGCGGCTACTTTTTCTTCTTCTTTGGCTTTCCATTCGATAAATGCTTCGATATCGGGATGGTCAATATTAACAATAACCATTTTAGCGGCACGACGAGTTGTACCGCCTGATTTAATCGCACCGGCGGCGCGGTCGAATATTTTGAGGAAACTCATCAAACCCGATGATGCACCACCACCCGAAAGTTTTTCGCCACTTCCGCGTAAGTTAGAGAAATTTGAACCGGTTCCGCTTCCGAATTTGAATATTCGTGCTTCACGAGTTACAAGGTCAAATATTCCGCCTTCGTTTACTAAATCATCATCAACTGATTGAATAAAACAATTATGTACGATAACACCATTTGCGGCAAATTGAGAAGTTTCTGTTTGAATATCAAAAACTTCTTCTTCGCCGATGTATTCGATAGAAACAACTGTTTCTTCCGATGTAGAAAATTTATTTTTACCCTGAATTGTGTTGTTAAGGAATTGAAGTTTACTTCTTTTTTCTTCAGAGATAAAATTGATATGCTCCTCAAATTTCCTGCGTTCCGAAAAATATGCAATGGTAACATGGAACGGCTTGTGTCGGTCTTCTCGGGAATCATTGCATCGAGTAACGCTAGAGTATATTCCCAAATTTAACAAAAGGATTTGTACGCCGTGTGCAAGTTCTTCCGAAATAGTAGTTAGTGTGATGTCGCCCGAATTTCGTCCATCTTCATTGCGTACACGAACACAGCCGTCTGCTTGAAATAGTGACCGCAAGAAAGCATATTGCTCATCGCGTCCGGCCTGCATGATACACTCCGGTACAGAAGCTGTCAGCGAAGTTGTATTCAGTTCGTAATTTTCTACAAAATCATCTACTATGTTAGAGTCTAATTTTACAATTCTATATAATTCACCCACATCTCGGCGAGTAGCAATGGTATATTTTCCAAATATTTCCGTAAACAAGTCAGTTACAAAATTAAATTCATCATCATTAATTGTAATTGCACCGAACATCGTTGTTTTGTTGTTTTTATTATATTTTCCGTAGTAACCGTCACCAATGATCCATCCTGCCAATGCCGCCTTTAAGACGGTAAGTTTTTTCGGAGAGTCTGCAAAATTGACTCTGATATCCTCATTGTTTAGAATATTACTTTGAGATGTTTGTTTCGGAAATTGAGTAGTACTGCTGTTGGCAAATTCAACTTCATTACTTTCTACCAATAAACCCATCTGTTCGCTAACGGCAACTTGTTGAACCTTTTTTCCGAGCAACATTCTGAGTTCATTCCAAGAATACTGACCGCCATCTTTGAGGCGTTTATCCGAACTCCATACTTGATGGTCGTCGGTGAATTCAATAAAATTACCATTTTTAAGCGAAGCTCTATAAACACTTTTAACACCGTTGTTTTTTACGGCAAGTACATTTACCAATCTGTTACCATCGAATACCCTTATTCCTACTTTATTATTCTCGACTATATCACCGATAGTACGAATTCCTTCGTTTGTAAAGAGAAGGGTATTTCTGCGAGCGCAGGCATGGGGCTGAGGATGCGAATAAGAATCAGCTGATTTGGCGAGTTTACCGGTGTCGGGGTCTGTGTAATAATGTCCCTGCGCACTACCGGAAATTCCGTAGGCATAATGAAGTCCTGTGTTGAACCACTGCGGAGAATTTGGAGCAGTCATTTGTTTGAGGAGCGTATAGGCAATTTCATCATAAAATGCTTGAGCATCTTCTGTGGTGTCAAAATAACCATGTTTCTCACCCCAATGCCGCCAGCATCCTGCAAGACGGTGAACTACTTGACGAAGATTATTTTCGCTACCGGTCTTTTGCTTGCCGTTTTCGTCAAGGATTGGATTGCCTTGCTCGTCCACAAGCGGAACTCCGGCTTTTCTGAAATATTTTTGGGCGAGAATATCGGTTGCCACTTGCGACCAATGCGACGGCACTTCGATATTTTCCATATTAAAAACAAGAGAACCGTCCGGGTTTCGGAGGACGGATGCGCGGCGTGTGTATTCAAATTGAGAATACGGACTAATACCTGATTGCGTAAAGCGGCGTGGAATGTTCATTGAAACCTCAAAAAATTAAAAAGTAACTCCATCGTAAGAGCAAAATAAATATCAATGTTAGTCGGCAGCAGATAGTTGCTTACTACGCTGCTTATGGGCAGGGTTTGAGTAAGTACTATGTAGAATGGTTGTTATTATATTAAAGGTGGGCAACCAAAATTATGCTGCTCGACACTTCAAATTTAAGATAAGTTTTTGACTTATTTCAATGAATTTTTTTCTTGGGGAAAACTTATTTTTTCGGATTGTCGATTTGAGCCGCAAACCGGACATAAAATAGCAACAGCCCGCATCAAGTTAGATGCGAGCTGTCGGAAATATTATGCTAAAGGGAATAACGCGAAGTTATTTTCCCGGACAAGGAAGAACACCCGTTGTCATCCAAACATCCCAAAGTGCTTGTTGATCAGCGGTAAGGAGTGCTCTTATTTGAGTATAAGCAATATCTTGAAGTGGTTGAATTTGAGCAAGTGCGGCATCTCTTCCGGGTTTGAGTGCTTCGTTGAGTGCGGTGCGGATTGCATCAAGTTGAACTTTTGCATCGGCGCGTGTTATTGTTCCGGCTTTTACACCATCAAATACTAATTTTGCTTGAGCTTTAGCATCAGCGCGTAAGGGTTCTTGGGCTGTGCGAGTTGCCTTCATTATGGCACTGACTTGGGAGTGAAGTGTGTCTAAGACTTGTTGAATTCCTGTATTCTGATCTGCTGTAAGAGCAAGGCATGGTAGCACCAAACGAAGTGAATCAAATTTAGTACGAAATTGTGGGTGGTCGTCTCCGTCATGATGTCCGCCTCTTCCATGATGCCCGCCTCTTCCACGATTACCTTTTTCGCATGTTCCATCTTCGCCATAGAGAGAATTATCATATCCCATGGGGTCTGCATCTCGGAAAAGTGCAGCATTATCATCCGTATTTGAAGTATTATCACCAATAAAAGCTGATAATTGATTGTCAATTGATGTGCCGTTTGAGGAAGAAAGAGGATTAGAATCGGACGAACATCCGATTGCAAATAATAAACTGAATGCAACTGCAAAACTAAGAGTTGCCGATAAAATCTTTTTCATATTGTACTCCAAATTTTAGGATTGAGAATATTGATTAGTGTGTTGTAATTCTTGCAAGAATCTATAGGGAGAAACCAGAGGAACCGAGCTTTGTTACAAAAAAAATTTTTCAGCCAGCGAATAAAACCTATATTGTGAGGTGTGATTCTCTGTTATTCAACCAAATAAAATAAAGGCGATCTAATAGTGGTGGTAAGTATATATTAATTAAATACTTAACAAATGTTTATTTGTATGTTAATTGAGGATTTTTTGGCTCACAATTTATTGACTAAAACGACAGTTATTTTATATTTATTATTTTCTCCATAAGAATCACATAAAATTTTCTAATTTCGCTGTACAGGTAAGCATCCTTGAGCGAAAACCTGTAATTTTGTTTTTTTAATGAGTCGCTTATTTACAATAGAGATTTATGGATAATCTATCAACATCCCGCAAAGAATATTTTGAATTGTCGAAACACTCAGCACTTCAATTCATCACCTTTGGCGTTTTGCTTATAGGAATTTCCTATGGACTTTTATTCTATGTTGGGCTTCCTTTAATGGATATGTTTTTCCGTGAATTTCTCCATACAGAGGTGCTAAGAGACGGGAGTAAAGTAAAATACCAAATTTCCGATGATGCCAAAATTGATATCATTACCACTACTTATTCAACGAAATGGGCAATAGTAGATAATCGTATCCTAGAAAAATCTACTTTGGCTCAAGCACGCTATTTGTTCAATCCTTTTTTTGCGCTTTTACCTATAATCCTTACACTTGCGGCGGCACTATCTGCATGGCTTTCGGCTCTGCTTCCGCAAGGAATAGGACTTCTTCGTCAAAAAATCGAACGAGAAATTATTAATTCACTTGACAGAATTGCACGTAATGTATATGGCGAACACACAGATTCTGAATTAAAGGGAATTATCTCAACTCTTCTCAACTCTGATATACGACAACTCCATGATTATGCCGAAACAGTGGGAACCCCTTATAGCGAAATCGAAACACTTCAAAGGGCTGTACGATGGAATGAATCCTCAGGAATAATGCGACTCATGAGAGTAGGCGGAGCCATTAAATTTTATATGAGACAATATTTTACGATTCAATATAGCAATGCAATATTGGGATTAGTCTATATCGGAGCTGCCGCATTGATTATCATTATTGGAATCAGAGGGTTAAAGTTTATTCCACCGTCCGAACCGTCAATAATTTTATTTGCATTGGGATTAGAATTTGTACTGCTGATTATTTATGCTCTTACCCTGATGTATTCACGGCAAGAAGATTTACAGGAGAATGAGCGACCACCCGAAAAATTAGATGTGTTTTTTGGAGGAGAAAGTGTCGAAGGCGGTAAAGAAGTTGAAAATTTACTACGGGTATTTATAGCAAAAAAACACAATGAGTAAGTTATGGCTGAATAAGTCCGTTTTTAAGGGCGAGCAATACGCCTATTCCTAACGCAACTCGATAGACAACAAACACAAGGGTAGATTTGGTGCGAAGGAATCGAAGTAAAAATGCAATCGAAGCATAGCCGCTGATAAATGCGGCAATCGAAGCAATGATAAGTGCCGCTGCATCAGCAGAATTAATATAACCCAATGCGTGTGTTAATTCTAGTAAACCACTGCCAAGCACAGCAGGAATACTAAGTAGAAATGAAAATCGAGCCGCAGTTTCTCGTGTCATACCCAAAAATAATCCTGCTGTGATAGTCGTTCCTGACCTTGAAGCACCCGGAATAAGAGCTAATGATTGCGCTATACCAACTATTATAGCATCAAGCAGAGATACTTTTTCCATCGTTTTTCGGAATGAAGCTACTCGTTCAGCTAAAAAAAGAACCAGAGCCAATCCAATTAAACTAAAAGAAATAATCGTTAAATCTTTCGTTAAATTTCCTTCGATAATTTTCTTTAATCCAAGTCCAATGGCAACAATCGGAACACTGCCGATGCCAATCATCCACCCCATTCTTGCATTCAACGACTGTTCTTTAATTTTTACACGACCTTTGCCCAAATTTTCACGTATAAATGTTGTGGTGATTGCTGAAATATCCTTGGCAAAGTAAAGCAGGACAGCGGCAAGAGTTCCGAGCTGAATTACTGCTACAAATGCAGTCCATTGTTCGGGATGTTCGGGAGAAATTACCTGCATCATTTTTCCGGCAATAGTAAGGTGAGCAGTGCTGCTGACGGGTAAAAATTCCGTGAGACCTTGGATAATACCAAGAATAAACGATTGAAAAAGAGTCATAATTACAAATAAATAGTGCTTTAATTAGCCGAATACACTTACAGAATTTGTTTTTTGGAGTGCAAGATGAAGAACGTGTTTGGTGTTTTTAATCAGAAGTTCGGTTGATTCTTTTGGCATCGCTTCTGCCGCACCGATACTTACAGTAACCGTAAAACGTTTGCCTAAAACTTCAATCACCGAACTTGCTATTTCTTTTCGTAATCGTTCAGCCCAAATTTGTGCTTTTTGGGTTTTTTGTCCGATGAGAGCTACTGCAAGAGTTGAACTGTCAAGTTCACCAACAATGTCGTATTCTTTGGTATGTTTACGAATGATAGAAATAATATGAAGTATCATATATTCCATGACTTCATGAGAAGTTTCAATAGAAAAATAATGGTCAAGTTGCAAAAGAACTAATGTAATAGCTGAGGTATAATCAGCCGAGCGAGCAATTTCTTCTTGTAATCTTCTCGAAAATGCAGCAGAATTAAAAATCCCACGTGATTCATCAATCATGGCCGAGGTGTGAAGCATGTCTTGGAATCGCATTTGCTCGATAATTGTGCCTGTTTGTTCACCAAGTATTTCTAAAATACTGACATCTTGATTGGAAATTCCGCCACTCGGGCCCTCTACAAATAACGCCCCGTAGTTATGGGACATTGATTTGAGCGGTACAGATATAAAATAACCATTCATTAGTGGAGTTTCCTCCTCGGCTACTCGGAATATCTCTTCTTCGACAGGATTGAGAAACGTTGTTTTTGCTGTTAGAATTGTATTCCCGATAAGTGAATTATCAAGGTCGAGTGCAGATCCGACAATTGCAGAATTTGCATGATCTTTCGAAAGAATCTGATGAACACTCCATTGATTAGTATCGTGGTCGAACATTCCAACACCAATTGTATAATATTCCACGGCACTACTGGCAGCCTCGATAAGTGCGGCGCAAATATCTTCAATTCCGGATTGAGATTGTGAAATAAGTGTCCGGAAATTACTGATTGTATCTAAAGCGCGGATACCTTGCAGAAGGTCGTATTTGCCTGTGTAGCTTTGTACTAATCCACTAATAAGTTTTGTGAAATGACCAAAAAAACCAACTGTAATTGCGTCATATGCATCGGGTTGCTTGGTATCGGCACACAAAACTCCTACTACTGTACTGCCAAAAAATACAGGAACACCGATAAAAGAAACAGTTCCAGCAGCTCGTACATAATACGGAATAAGGTCAAGTTCAGCGGCTGGTTTGATTTCAGTAAGAATTTCAGGACGTCCGCTTCCGGCAATCTGACTTATTACATCATCACTTAACAAGAATTTTCGCTGTTGTGAAACTATATCAGGATTATCAGAAATGAATGATTCCATAACAAGCTGGCGTTTGTCATGATTTACCCAAAAGAAAGCGGCAGTTCGTGCAGTAGTTACCGAGCGAATTACCATTAATACCCGACTAAGAAGGTGGTCGAACTCTTTACGAGGTTCGTTGTGAAGAGTTGGCGTTTGGTCGTCTTCCATCAAATCTTCAATTTGAATATTTAGGCGTGCCCGTTTGTGTCCGGCAGATTCGCGAGCTTCTTGTTCAGCTTCGACAACTTCATGAAATGTCGTTTTTATTTCAGCAACAGGAGCAAACCCAAGTGGCTGGTTTGTAACAGGTTGAGCAGAAGTCTTAGTTGTAGGTTTTGGTTCTGTCTTTGGTTCAGTGAATTCTGTCAACAAAGGTTCAGCTGTGGCAATGTCAGGTTGAGTTTCAATAGTTTGAGTCTCTTGATTGCTCGCCACAATTTTTTCGATAATTCTCACTTCGGAGATACCGTCATCGTCAGGTTCGGGAATGGAAGGTACGACATCATCATAATCGGCAGTATCATCAAAAACCACCCGTTTTCGTGGAGTAACTGCAATAGAATCAGGAGTTGAAGGTTCGGTCTCGACAAATCGCTTTGCCGGTTTTTTGGGAAGTTCTTCTGTTATATCTTTCGGAGAATCACCGGAAGCGGCTTCTTCATCACCAAAGGAAGTAGCAAAATCATCGAATACAATACGTTTTCCGGCGGCACTGTCACGTTTGACGGTTGTTCGGAACGTCGTAGTTTGGCTCACGGGTTTGCGAGTGTATTCCACAGTTTCAGAAATCCGCTGTGAAATAAGCATAAAATAGCCCACACCTCCCAATACCGAAACGCACACGCCAATCAAGCGAATGGGTAATTCGGGGAGAAAAAGAGCGATACACAGCCCGCCTATAACGGCAAGCATGGCAAAGACTTCTGTAGAATTTGCCGGAATTATGATTTTTCTAAAATCAAGAGATCTTTTGTACATACACGCGATGGGGAGGGTTCAAAAACTATGCTGCTGCAGCATGATTTTACGCAAAACTACGGAAAATCACGCAACTATTCAGATATTTACTATAATTTCTCCAAAAAAATAATTTTACTCACGAACAAACCAGCCACGAGCGATAAATCCTTCTTGAATTTCGTATATCGCAGTGGCATGAACCAACTGTCCGGCTACCAAACCTGAAACTTGTTCTTCGTCAATGACAACATTCCCGCACACTATTCGCTTCGTCAATTTACAATGAAGTTCACTACACTGCTCGAATTGCCTGCCGTATCGTTGTCGCATTTGTTCAATCCCCGAACAGAATACTTCGCCTGTCAATAAATTAATAAGCTCTACATCAGAAGTATATGCCGCACAGAAAGCAGTAATATCTCGTGCATTATACGCATCGAGTTGGCGTTGAGCGGCAGATTCGGGTGTATTCATATTCAAAAAATTTTAGTATTAATTACTGTACTTGAGTTAAGGGAATTGACAGAGAGCTAAAATAATGTTGAATATCAGGATTATATAGCTCAGACTTATCAAATGAGAGAAAACCTACTTGGTACATTCGAGGTCTTGAAAGTAAACAATCGAATCGTCCATAAAAATCTTTACCATCCATTTTGGTACTGAACCAATAGCTCATGCCTTTTGCACCGTCTCTCTCGAATAATTTCCGGTCAGTCAGATGTCCGTTCCACTGTTTGAGAGCCGCATTTTGTGCGTTATCGAGCATATCATTAGCTGATTGACGGGCAAAAGTCCGCGATGAATATTCATTAGAGCCGAAAAAACAAATTCCACGTTTCGTTTCAGAAATATATGTAAACATTGAGATACTGTCGTTTTCTGAAACAATGTGCTGAGTATCTGCTTCGGGTACAGGAAAATCCGGCGGCAATGCCACCGTAAAATGTCCGCTCGATGATTGAACTTCAAGACCACTTTTAGTTGGCTGTTCTCTTTTAGGAATATTCTGATTCTGATTATTACACGAGTACAAAAATAACAAGAGAAAAAGTATGAAAGTGCTTTTGTTCATTCAATAAATTCTTTTAATAGAAATAGTTATTCGTCAGTCGGCTTTTTTTCGCCTGCTTTTATATTGACATGAAGAACATTTTCGGCAGGAACAATTGGGCAACTATACCCATAATTATACGCGCAATACGGATTATAAGCCGCATTGAAATCTAATGTATATTCGTTTGCTCCAACATCTTCTTCAATGTCCAAATATCGTCCTGCACTATACGTTTGTTTACCGTTCGTTTCATCTTTAAAAGGAACAAAAAGTGTTCCCGTTGCTTGTCCGATTGGCTTGAATGCAGTTAGTTTATAGGAAGAATCACCTATTGAAAATGTAAAAAAGCCATAGCGTAAATAATATCGTTTGTCATTTTGTTTCGAGGTGAGCATCATAAGTGTATCCGGTGTCTCGGCTTGTTCAAATGCGGCATTCACATAATAATCTTCCGAAGGCATAAAATATCGAAGTCCGTTGAAACTCGCACGTTGTTCGGGAATAAGCGGAGAATGTGGGTCAGTTTTGAAAAATTTATCTTTTTCTTTGCGAGCAGTCTGGATTGCATGAGAGTCAAATTCAATATAACCACTTGTATCAGATTCATCATCCGAGCCACAGCTAATCATCAGCAAAGGAAGAACACATATATAAAACAAGAGTATAAAACGATTCATAGTTATATTGAAAATACAAAAGTAGTTTAAATATTTTGAGAGAAATCTGTTTCTGAAGGAAGAGAAATCTGAGCGGTAAGAATTCCTTCAAGAACCAAATTTGGACTGCTGATAATCTCCATATCGGATAATGCCGATGCAAGAAGCTGATGCTCACCACCGGTAAAAACGATAGGAATTGATTGGATTCCTGCAGAAGATTTTATCCGTGAAATTATTTCCTTAATTGCTCCGACTGCACTCCAAAGTGTACCCACTGTCATCGCTTGCATGGTGGTAGAACCGAAGGGCAAGTCGGTATATTCAGGAAGCAAAAGCGGCAATTGTTCTGTAAATTGATTCAAAGCTCGAAGTTGGGTAGAAACTCCCGGAAGAATTGCTCCACCTCTAAAAGTACTGTTTTTATCTAAATAATTTATTGTAATTGCCGTACCACAATCTACAGTAATAAAGGGTGGCTTTGAGTAGTTTGTCGCACCAATTACTCCGAATATCCTATCGCTTCCTGCGCCGCTCACTTGCGAAATATCAATAAGAGTTTGATTGTTGAGAATAAATTCTGCCGCTATAATCACAGGAGAAAATTCTATAAGCATATCTATAATATCTTCTTCGACTTTAGAGTTTACTGAAGATAGTGCCCAAGAATACGGTGATTTGTGTTTTTGAATAAATGAACGGAGTCCGTCAAACCATGTATCATCTAATTCATCAATAGGAAATACAACGGAACCATGTTCCTTACTTAATATTTTTACGCGGCTGTTGCCAATATCAATCGCGGCAAATCTCATGACACAAGATTAAGGTTTAATATAAGAATTCACACATAAATATACGATTATTATCACTACCGCCGAAAACCAATTATTATTCTTCGGCATTACCAACAAGCTTTAAATCAATTTCTCTTTTGTCGAGATTAACATGCGCTATTTGGACTCGAAGTCGAGTTCCGATTCGATAGGATTGTTTGCGCCTTCTTCCCACTAATTGAAAATTTTTCTCATCAAAAATATAATAATCGTCAGTTAAATCACGAATATGAAGGAGTCCTTCGATACCCACTTCGTCGAGCAAAACGAACACCCCGAAACTTGTCACTCCACTCACGGTTGCATTAAATTCACTTCCCAGATTTTTTTGAGCAAGAATAGTTTGAGCTAATTTTGTAGATGCACGTTCTGCTTCCACCGATTGGCGTTCTCTCAGGGAACAATGTGCCGAAGCTGCTGAGAGTTCAGAGTTATGCACTACAATTTTCTGCGGCGAGGGCAAACCATGAGCATATTCTTTGAGTAAGCGATGAATAATAACATCGGGATATCGGCGAATAGGCGATGTAAAATGAGCATAATCACTAAATCCAAGTCCGTAATGACCAATATTATTTTCAGAATATACTGCTTTTGCCATTGCTCTCAGTACAAATTGATGAATTACTTTTTTCTCTGGTAATTCTTCTACCTGAAGAAGTAAATGATTGATTTCTTTCGATGTAAGATTTTCCAGCTTAGTCTTAATGCCAAGCGAACGGACAAAATTTAAAACATCTTTCAGTTTTGCAGCATCGGGAGAATCATGAATTCGATAGAAAAATGGTAACGGGTGACGTAATTTCATTTTTTTACTGATATTCTTGATATGCAGTGCAACGGTTTGATTCGCCGCAAGCATACATTCTTCAACGAGCTTAGTGGCATCATTCCCACTTTTTATTACTGCCTTAACGGGACTTCCATTTTCATCTAATTGAAATTTAGTTTCTGTTGTTTCAAAATCTAAACCACCTTTTTCAAAGCGTTTGGCGCGTAATAGTTTAGATAATGTAAATAAATTGTTGATAAGCTCAAGGTGTTTACCTTTGCCTGAAATAATTATTTCCTGCACTTCATTATATGTAAATCTTTTTTTGCTTTTGATAGCAGTTTCGGCAATTTCATAGTTTTTCAGCAATCCCTTTGGCGTAAATTCCATGAACACTGAATATGCAAATCGAATTTTATCCGGCACGAGTGAGCAAATGTCATTCGAGAGTGATTCGGGGAGCATCGGTACAACTCTATCTACTAAATAGGTGCTGTTTGCACGGTTGTATGCTTCGTGGTCAAGAGGAGTATCAGCTTCTAAATAGTGGGTAACATCAGCAATATGAACACCCAAACGATAATTTTTATTTTCTAAAATAGTAAGAGAAAGCGCATCATCAAAATCTCGTGCATCGTCCGGGTCAATTGTTATGATTTCTTCTTTTCGAAGGTCAATGCGCCCGTTTGTGATTGATTTAGGTGTCGGTTGAATAGCAACTTTCCGGGCTTGTTCTTCGAGTAGGTCGTCAAATTTTGCCGACAAACCAAATTCTTTAAGAACACCGGAAAATTCGACCGAAGGATTGCCGGAACGTCCTAATACTTCAACAATTTCTGCCTCGGGGCTTTTGTGAGCATCTTCCCATCGAAGAAACCGTCCGACCACTTTATCGCCTTTTGTTGCTCCTTTCAGCTTCTTTGGTGGAATCAAGAAATCAAGATAATGTTTGTCTTCATCGGGAACCAAAAAATAGAAATCACCATCATAATCCAATGTTCCGGCAATTAAAATATTGGCTCGTTCAGTGACATTTAATACTGTTCCATACGGTTTTTTATCTTTTTTAAGGGCAAGTAATTTTACCTGAACTTTGTCACCATCGAGTGCCGTCGCTAAATACTGTTGGCGAATGAAGATGACAGGAAAATCAGTAGAATCAGTTGAAATCATCCCTCGATTATGCTCGTATTTCAAAACGCCCTCAAACAACGTTGTATTCTGCGATACGGGTTTTAGTCCAAGACGGCGGCGGGCAGACCTATGGATAGTTTTATTCTGTACAAGCGTATTTATTTCTGTTCGGAGGATTTCGTATTCGGGGGTATCAGAACGGATGTTTAGTTGTTTGGCAATATCAATAACACGTAATGTCGCCGGAGCATCTCTATGTAAAATATCATAAATCTTTTTTGAAAGGGAATGGGGCTCGGGAGCAGAAGAGGGCTCGTTGTTTGGAGGAGTTTTTTTCTTGGGCATAGTTTAGATTGTAATATTGAGGAATATTTTGGCGTTATTTTAATTATATCAATCTCTGCACAAAATAATAATTATAGTATGTTATGTGATTTTGAAAAAGATACTGAATCCAGCATCCTTTCGCCACTGTTTGGCCCTGCAACTTTGACGAACGAATTGTAAAATTCTGTTAAATATATGAAAATTTATCCTATAAGATGAAACCTACTGAACTAACCGACGTAATTGATTTTTAGGAAGATGATACGAGGCGATAGTTTAGGTATTTCTATCAATACTTCCAAACAAACAATTATAAATGTATTTAGTTTTATTTCTCTCATTTTCTGGTATATATGCTATGAAAACTTTATCTCTCTCCAAACTCGCTACTTTGGTAGCTCTTATCGGAATTATTGCCACCTCAACATCAATCGCAGGAGATTGTCTTGAGGGTTCGGGCAATGTCATTGGTGAAAATCATTCAGTTGCTTCATTCCACAAGATTATTGTAGAAACAGATGCAACAGTTATACTCTCGCAGGATAACTCGCAAAGTTTGCATATTCAGGCAGACGATAACCTTCAAAATATTATCGTAACAAAAATTGAGAATGGTACGCTCAAAATCTCCGTTCCGAAATGCCTTAGTCCGACTAAAACAATCAATATTTTTGTTTCAGCTAAAAATATTGATGAGCTAACACTTGCCGGAAACGGGAAAATTATTGCTCCCTCATCACTCTCGGCAGATGACATTAAATTTGTCGTAGCGGGTAATGGCGAAATTACTATTGATGAACTTCACGCAGAGAATGTTTACACTCAAATTACAGGCAATGGAACTATCACGCTTGCCGGTAACGTGATTTCACATACAATCGAATCAACAGGTAACGGTGAAGTTCATGCTTATAAGCTCAAAGCGATAAATACTACATTGAATGTAACCGGTATGGGTAATTGTGAAGTCAATACAGAAAACCAATTAGATGTCCACATCACCGGTAATGGAAAAGTAAGCTACATAGGGAAACCCGAAACTTTAAGTAAAGTTATCTCAGGCAACGGGAAACTTACAAACAGAAACTAATCCTTTGATACACCAAAAAGTTCGGACAGGTTTCGGCTCCTGTCCGAACTTTTCAAAGGTATTAATTACCAATACAGATTTTACCAATGAAGTGGCAAACTACTTCTCCATCATACCCGAAGAAGAATCGGCAAGATGAGAATCCTCCAAACCACTACCACATTAACCGCATTACGCTTCGGCTCGTAATGCGGTTTTTTTGTAAATTTAATAAACGTAAAATTTTGTTTAATTTAGACTTTATGCTAAATTAAGTAATTATTTTTTAGGTATTTTTGCTTCTTTATCGAGGTGAAGCAATAATTAATTAATTCACTAACAAATAACTCATATAGAACAACAACATGAAAAAACTATTTTCGACTCTTCGCAACGACAGGTTTGTAGATATTGCTATCTTGATTATGCGGATTTGGATTGGATGTTTTATGCTGACGCACGGAACGCCGAAACTGATGAAATTATTCTCGGATGTGCCTATTCAATTTGCAGATCCTATTGGAATTGGAATTTACTTTTCATTTATATTGGCAGTATTTGCAGAATTTTTTTGTTCTTGTTTTTTGATACTCGGTTTGGCCTCAAGAGCATCATTGATTCCCCTTATTATTAATATGAGCGTTGCAGGTTTTATTGTCCATTCGAATGACCCGTTCGGGAGAAAAGAAATGGCGTTTCTTTTTCTCCTTGTCTATATAGTTCTATTCCTTTTAGGTAGCGGAAAATATTCACTTGATAGAGTAATTGAAACTAAATTAAATGTACAGAAATAAGTTTTATCGTTTTATAATTATTAGATATTAAAGGTTTTAAAGTAAATTAACTGTGAAGTTATCCTAAAATGTGTTAATTTTTTGTTTTATACTTCTGCTTTAGACAAACTGTCCGATAATGCCCTAAAATAAGTGATAAATTGATGAGATATTATGCCAGACATTAACCCGATATCAGCACGTAATGTTGTTCCGGCAATTGTTCCTGTTTTGGAAGTTCAAGCCGTTCATACGCAGACTTCATCAGAAGCTCAGCAGGCAATTCTTACAGCACAAACTATCATTTCTAATTCACTGACAATGCCGGTTCTTACTTCTGCTTTGCTTAGTCAGGCATTGCAGAATTTACAGAAGGAATTTTCACATTTACCGGAAAATCTTGCAGCGCCTCTGCTCCAAATCTTACGGCAAATGCAATCTCCACAAACTCCTATGTCGGATCGAGCACAGTTTTTTTCAATCAGTAATAACCCGACATCCGTATTTGCACTCTTGCAAGAGTTTATTTCTCTTACAAGCGGGAATCCTGTAATGAACCCTGCAAATGCCGCGGCAATGCAAATGATTATGCTCATGGAACGGCAATTGATCATAAATCTACATGCAATTGCAGTTGGACTTCCTCTGAGAATTTTTTTGCCAATTCCTAATGAAAATCATCCCGACGTTGCTGAATTCGGCTACGATAATGCAGAAAAAACTAATAATCATTTACGTCATTTTTCCCTCAAAATGGAAACTAAAACTATGGGAGAAATAATCGTAACGGGTGCTGAATTAGACAGGCGATTGCATATTGGTTTTCATGCAAACGAAGTAGAAAGCGTTCGTAGATTGATAGATAATTTTCTGCATTTACGTGCGGCTTTAGAGTCTCAGCAATTTAATATTATGGGACTAACTGCAACATTAAAACAAGCACAGCGGAATACCGCAATTGAACCAGCGCCAAATATTTCGGTTACTGCATAATTTTAGAAAAAAAATCTGCACAATATTATGATATTACAACCGATTATTTCCACCGAGAGATTGATTCTGCGAAATTGGCAAGGTGATGATATTGAACTATTTATTCAGATGAATTCCGACATCCATGTAATGAAGTATTTTCCTGGTGTGATGACGCGCGAGCAAACACTTGAATTTTTTCAAAGAATTCAACATCATTTTGATGAATATGCTTACGGATTATTTGCCGTTGAGGAAAAAATTAGTGGGGATTTCATTGGATTTATTGGATTTTCACATCCGAGATTCGAGAGTTTTTTTACTCCTTGTATTGAAATTGGTTGGCGGCTGAAAGCTACACACTGGAATAAGGGACTCGCAACCGAGGGTGCTTTGGCATGTCTTAATTATGGCTTTTCAATTCTGAATTTTGATAAAATTTATTCATTTACGTCAATTTATAATTTGCCTTCAATTAATGTTATGAAAAAAATAGGTTTAAAGCACACAGGTGATTTCAATCATCCTATGCTTAATGAAGATAGTTGGCTTTTCAAACATATTTTATACGGTATTTCAAGGGACGAATTTAACTTTAATTAACGTGAGTTCGGGATA
>JAFDZU010000056.1 GCA_018266765.1 Bacteroidota bacterium | reverse complement strand
AAGGGCGGCTCTAACTGCCAACTGAATGGGAAAGGTCTCACTTTATTCAAGGTTACCGAGAAAAAGGAGGATGTATAAAGACTTTATGACAATGCAAACGTCCTTCGGCTGAATGAAGAGGACGACAATAATAGCGCCATTGGCAAAGTTGCTGAATGATGGAACTTTGAAATTCTATCCATTCTATATTAGAATACGGCTTCAAAAGTACTTCCCTTCTCTTTATAAATGCCATGTCATCATGATATGGAGACTCAAAAAAATAAAATAAAAATGCTTCTTCACCCTTGGCAACCTATTCTTCAACAATTGGTATTGTTTTTACCTTATAGCAAGGTATTTGATAGAACATACTTGTTGGAATATCAGTTCTAAGAGTATCATCATTTAATAATAATTGTAATGCGAAAGTATATGGTTTATCCATTGTGGTAACTTTCAATACTTTACGAACCAAAGTTTTATAAGCAATAGCTCCCAGAACTATTCTTCCTATGTAATCAGGTGTTATAATATTAATAGAGACATAGTATTGTTGATAAATTGATCTATCATCCAATATATTACAAAAATAAATTGAATCTTGTTGTCGTGTAGTCAGATTCTCATCATCCGAAAGATTATCCTGAGACAACAGGTATGATGATTGAATAAAAATAAAAATAAAAAATGTGAACTTTTTCATATTACTTTTCCTTCAAAGTCCTGTCAGTTTTTAAAACTGACTTTCAATTACTTACCAAATTATAAAGTTATGAAGAAGGTCGGCTCTAACCAACCAACCGCAATCGAAACCATCGGCTGTTCCTATTGCTTCTGCAAATTTACGGATTCTCTTGCCCATTCCGTCATAGAGAAATGATATTTCTTTTGCCCTTTCATTACTTTTGTGACTTTCACTGCGCCGTTTCACTCTATGCTTGATATTTTAAAGTTGAACCGGTTCTTACAACTCGCTTCAATTATTTGCCAGATATAAAGTTATGAGGAAGCTCGCTTGGTACAACCACTCGGACGGGAAAGAGTTAAATTACTTAACGCTTAATGGATATTTTATTTATATTTGTCAACTCAAAAAGTTGCATTAATTACTTGAATACAGCAAAGTAATTTTCAAGTACATTTTTTTTAACTCAACCATATGAAAACAACAATACACTTCTTGCTTTTTTTGCTCTTCGTGCTTACTTCTTTCGGGCAGGTGCATCTCGGCCCGGGGCAATCATACCCCAATATAGAATCAGCCATGAATGTAGGAGCAATTCACTCCGGCGATACTGTGTTTCTTCATGCGGGTTCGTATGGCGGCTATCAGGGAGTATCGCAATTAAAGGGAACTCCGTTAGAATGGGTTGTTATTACACGATACAAAAGTGATGATATAGATATTGCAGGCACTTGGCAGTTTATGAGTTGTGAATATATCAAGTTTCTTAACCTTACATTCAAGGGTAATACCAAATATCCCGGACGGCTTTTGAGCGTTGATAATAGTGGAAGTTGCACTACTCAATCTAAATTTATTATCGTTGACAGTTGTAGTTTTTCAAATACAACCGATGCCTCTGCAATTACTGCGTTTAAGTTTGCCGGAGTGGATAGTTTTGAAGTGAAAAACTCTATTTTCAAAGATATTCCAGCGTGTGATGCAATGGATTATAATGTGTGCCGAAATGGGTTGATTATCGGTAATCGTTTTGAAAATTGTCTTACGGGCGGGCATATCAAAGGTGGTGCGTCGAATATCACGATGGAACGCAATATTTTTATCAATTCATCACAAACACCATGGGTAGCTTTTGAACTTGGCGGCGATACCGGAGCGCAGTTTTATTGTCCCGAGGATAAATTTGAAGTAAAAAATCTTAAGTTCTATTCTAATATTATTATTGGTGGTTACAGGGGCTTAGCATTGTCGTCGGCTGTAGATTGTAAGGTGATTAATAATACATTCTATAATTGCGGACAGGCGACAATGAGATTCTTGACCACAAGTTCATTGTATCCAACATTATCGGGGAATAGAATTGAGAATAATATCTTTGTATTTGGTAATTCTGCATATTTTAATGGTGGAACTCAACCCTCAGGTGCGGCTACTTTCAGTACGAACATCTATCACAGTATTTCAAATTCGATGTTTAATGGCCCATATTGGGATACTCCGGATTTAGATGCAATTAAAGACAAAAACCCGATGAATTTCGGCTCGGGTACTGCTCTGTTTGTAAATGGTCAGAACTATGATTTCCACCTTGTAGCGGGAAGCCCTGCAATTGGCGCAGGTACAAATGAAACAGAACCGACAACAGATTTTTATGGTAAACCTTTTGCGCTGACCGGACGTTCTATCGGAGCAATAGAAGCTAAAAGTAATGTAGGAGTTGATGATCAAATTGAAACGGCAGATGCCACTATTATTCACCCAAATCCTGCTGAAGAATTTATCGAGCTTGGTTTGAATACTTATGGAAGTTTGATTACTATGTATAATCCATTAGGTGAGATTGTGTTGGAAACGCTCAATTACGGGAGGATTGATATTCATAATTTACCGTCGGGTATTTATTTTCTTAAAATTGGGAATTCATTCTATAAGGTTCTCAAAGTTGAGTAGGTTAGAGTATTTGGACAGAAATTATTCTAAATCAAGAGTATTATTTAGGATATGCAGTTATTAGTAATAAAGTCAGCAAATGGTTTCTCGTGCGGCCTGCAGTTACACTACCGCCCTTCTGCATAACTTTATATTTGGCATACAATTCAAGCCGGATTAAGACACTAACGGATAGGAAAAACGAATTAGTCCGATTGGGAATTTAAGATAATCTTTTCAACTTGTTGAATTTTCTCTTTGAGTTCAATATCTCCCTCTATTTTCAATATCTTACATTGCATGGTTTTGAGCCATGATTCATGCCGTTGTTTACTTCTCATATTGATACCACCTGAGTCATAATTTGATGCCCATTCCATGAATTCTCTATGACTTTCATACATCAAACCGCCTGATTTTATTGAATCTGCTCCATACCTCTGGGCTTCTCTTGCAGTCAATCTACTCATACGAATCTCATGCGGAATCCATAGATATACCACAAGGTCGAAAAATGGAACAAAATCATCTCCCCAACTGCATAATGAACCGGAGAGAACCCATTTGTCGGCAGATTGTAACGCATCAGATAAATAGGATATTCGCTTTTCAATTTCCCTTTTTTGCGTAAATGGCGGATTGGTTTTTATCCAATAAAAATCATCTGTATCAAAATGCTTAAAGTTAAATTTTTTGCTGATTTCCTGTGCTAAGGTTGTTGTTCCCGAGCCGGAAGCCCCTAAAATATGAATTCTCCGTATCATTTGTTTCATCGCTCTTTACCATCGAGTTTGTTTGATATTACTTCATACCGTAAGCATCTTAACCGAAAAATATGCAGGTATTTTTTAGTTTGATAATAATAATAAAACTAAAACTGTCAGAGAAAGTATCATCCCAACTGCGAGTATTATGGGAATGAATCTCGTTCGTTTTCTTTGTTCGCTTTTTATTAATTTCCACATCAGAAAACTAATTACACCAACAGGATATGAAATAAAAAGTGCCAAGTAATACACCCAAATTATTCCGGTGCAAGCAAACCAAACCGCACAGAGTAGTCCGATAGAAAACAGGATGTCATTTTTATTTGGTTTCATTTGGATAATGTTTTAATATGGGATGCAATTTTGCGATTAGGAGGATTTTTAGTATAAATAGTTCATAGAAACACCTTGTCCACCATAGTACCTCGATGATGTTAGTTACTCTATTTCTACTTTTAATTACCCATCATTCTCAAAAAGTTCATGTAATTTCTGTTGTAATAGTTTCTTGTCGGGAAGCTGTGTTTTGTATTCCGAAACCATTGTCGGGGATAGACTTCTACTCAAAGCATATTCAACAACTTCACTATCCTTATCCTTGCACAACAACACTCCAATACTTGGATTTTCATTTGTTTTTTTTACGTCTCGGTCTAATGCTTCCAAATAAAAGTTCAACTGTCCCAAGTGGTCGGGTTTGAACTTGTCTGCCTTGAGTTCAAATGCTACTAAACACTGTAAACCACGGTGATAAAACAAAAGGTCAATATAAAAATCGCTATTTCCAACTTGCAACTTGTACTCTTCGCCTATAAACAAAAAATCTTTTCCCAGTTCAAGAATGAAATTTTTCATTTGCCTTACAAGTCCGTGTTGCAATTCGCTCTCACTGTGCGGCTCGGGCAAACTTAAAAATTCAAATACATAACTGTCTTTAAATGTATTTATCAGCTCTTGGTTATTTTCTCTCAACGCTGTTGAGAGTTTTGAGTTTCCTAACATAGTCCGCTCAAAAAGGCCGGCAGAAATTTGTCGGTCTAATTCCCTAAAGCTATAATGTTCCTGTTTTACTAATTTTAAGTAAAACTCCCTTTCTTCGATTGTCTTGGCTCTTGAAAAAATCGCCAAATTATGCGACCAACTAATTTCTTTCACTAGTAGTTTAAGTGTTGGGAATTCCTTGTACGTCTCGTAAAACTGCTTCATTCTCCAAATGTTCTTGTCGGAGAATCCTTTAATTTCAGGTTCATTTTGTTGAATATATTTTGCCAATTCTGTCACTACAGAGTCGCCCCATTCAGAAAGTTCGATTTTCCTGCTTATATATTCTCCTATACTCCAATAAAGGTTAATCAATTCAGTATTAACGGCTTTTATGGCATTAGTCCGAGAGTGTTTAATGAGTTGAATTATGTCATTAAATCGCTTGTCCATATTCATTCAGAAAAAACAAATTTATAAAATAGTACTAACATTTTTACTTTCCGTCAGGTCTCTGTTTACCCTATAAATTCGGAGTTTATATACTATAGTAGTTAGAGTTTCTACAGATTTGCAATGAGGAGGATTTTAGTATAAATGTTGATGCGGAGAACTGAACTTTCTTTAACCACAAATCTGCCTGCGAAGCACGAAACCCCGCTATCGCAAACCCCTTGTTAAAAGTTCGCTTTTCTTTATTCTGTCCGCCAATTGTCGTCCAAGATAGTCTTTTAGTTTTGGAAATTGTCGTCTGTAATACTCGTTCCAATAACTTATCATTCTGCTTTCTGTTTGCTGCCAATACTTTGGATTTTCGTTTATAAATCTGCCATAGTTGTCAAGGTGTTTGTCGGTGAGATACTTGTCCAACACCACTAAAATTTCTAAAACATAATCACCTAAAAGTTGAAAAGTAAATGGTGTTACCCAATACTCGTTTTTGTCAGCAAGTAGTTCTAACCGTCTTTGTCGTAGGTATCCGTCATGGTGTCGCAAGTAGATGCAGTTGAGAATTGTCTTTTGAGTTTCTGTCAGATTATTTTCTTTTGCTTTGTCTGGCTCGTTGAAGTAAAGTCTGCCAGGGATTGTCAACGGCTTTGTGTCCAACTGCACTGTCAAATTGTTTGGGTGAATTAAGTTGTCAACTTTATGAACTTGTCCGCCAGAAAGTTTTACGTCATTAATATCAAAAGGCAAAATATCTAAAACTGCTGTTACATCGTCATGTAAAGTCAGCGGAAAGGCGTTCAGAAGTCTGTCCCGATACTCTTTGTAATTTTCTTTTTTGAACCAGTTTATCATTGTGTCTGTCGGTCGTCCTAAAGTGACGCATAATTTATTTATAAAGGAATATTTCAGCTACAAAACCCTACCTCTTATCCGCAAAAATACGCATATAGAAGGAAGTTTTTCATAGAAAATCACTTCCATCTATTCTACAATTATACTTTGGTTAGCTTTTTAAGAATAAAATCTCGTTTTTATGCCCTTTAGCTTATGTTTCAATTGTGAAGTTCTGTTAGTTTGGCTACTTAATTCCCAAGAATTGTGTAATTTTACGTAATCACGAATTGAAATTCTACCCAATGATTATTACTGACGAAGCAATAATTCTCCATTCGCGGAAGTTTAGCGAAACAAGCAAAATCCTTACGGTGTACGCATTGCAACACGGTAAAATGTCGTTGCTTGCCAAAGGTGCACGGAATCCCAAAAGCAAATTTGGTGCAACGCTCGAGGCACTCAATCACAGTTCGCTTACTATCTACAAAAAGCCGCAACGTGACCTGCATCTGCTCTCGAAAGCCGAAACAAGAGTTCCGCTCCGCCGTCTCGCAGAAGATTACGACCGTTTAATAATTGGCTTGGCAATTGCAGAATTAATATCGGTTACGCAAGAGCCGGAAGAAGCAAATACTGCGATATTTCGTCTCCTCTGCTCTACGTTGGAATTGCTGAATATGGCTTCGGGCAATGAATATGCACTTCTGATTGCGTTTCAGATTCAACTTTCGACAATTATGGGATTTGCGCCGAACTTCTCGGTCTGTTTCGAGACGGGCAATGATGTTGTTGTAACGGAAGTAGGCGAATTTATCTTTTCGATAACAGACGGAAGTGTGATGATACCGGAACTTGGACAATATCGTGAGGGCTTTCGCTTCGAGCCGTCCGCATTAATTGCCTTACAACAAATTTCCGGCTGTACGCTCTCTGAAACCCTTGGTATTTCGCTTTCAGAACAGCAAAAAGTACAGATACATGATTTTTTTGCACAATATTTTGGCTTCCATCTCGATAAGAGATTTCAGTATCGAACACAAAAGTTGATTTTACAACAATAATTCGGTGAAAAAATGTTCCACACAGGACTGACTGCATGATTTTCGACTTATTTTTTACGTTATTTCTAGTTTTTTTGAACGGTTTTTTTGTTGCGGCGGAATTCGCGATAGTGAAAGTGCGTATTTCGCAGATAGAAATGCTCGCTCGAACAGGAAATCGTTTTGCCACAACCGCCAAACATATCATCGAGAATCTCGATTCGTATCTTTCAGCCACACAAGTTGGTATTACTCTTGCAAGTCTGGGACTTGGCTGGGTTGGCGAACCGTTTGTAGCGGATATAATTTCAGCCGGAATGTCGTCTGTTGGTATTCATCTTTCGATTGGTCTTACCCATGAAGTAGCTTTTATAATTGCGTTTTTACTTATTTCTACGTTTCATATAATTTTGGGAGAATTAGCACCAAAATCTATTGCGATTCAATATTCCGAAAAAGTAGCACTTATTATTGCTTTTCCTTTGCGTGGATTTTATATTCTGTTCAAACCATTTATTTGGGGTTTGAATCGTCTTGCCACATCGCTTCTGCGACTTGTCGGGCTGAAGATTTCCCGCGAAGAAGAACTTCACAGCGCAGAGGAACTTCGGTATCTTCTCGAAGAAAGCTCGAAAGTAGGCGTACTCGAATCTACCGAGCATAAACTTATCGAAAATATTTTTGAATTTAGGGAAACGACTGCCAATCAAATCATGGTTCCGCGGCGTAATATCGTTGGTCTTGAACTGTCAATGCCCGGACATATTATCATCGAAAAAGTAATGGAAGAGGGCTATTCGCGGATGCCTGTCTATCGTGATACTATTGACACAATCGTAGGAGTAGTTTATGCCAAAGACTTAGTAACTATGATGAATCATCTGGATTTAATTATTCTGCAAGATATTCTTCGTCCTGCTTTTTATGTTCAGGAAAACGAAAAAATAAGTAAACTGATGCGCGATATGCAAAAGCGAAAAGCGCACATGGCAATTGCTCTTGATGAGTTTGGCGGAACAGCCGGAATCGTAACCCTCGAAGATATTATGGAAGAATTAGTCGGTGAAATCCAAGATGAATATGATGACGAAATTTCAATCGTCGAAAAACGCGACGATGAATGGTTCGTTCGTGCAAGTGCGGCTATTGATGATGTCAATGAACATTTGCCTTTTCCTTTGCCCGAAGCCGAAGAATACGAAACAATTGGCGGTTGGATTAATCATGCGGCAGGACGAGTTCCCGAAGCAAATGAAATTATCCTAACCGACGGCTATGAATGCACTATACTTTTACGTTCAAAACGAAACGTTGAGTCGATCAAACTACGGTATGTCGGCACTTCGTCATCTGAAAAATAATTTCAGAGTTTGCATTTCGACTTCGCTCAATGCGCTTGGATGTTAGGCGGAAGGTCTTGTTTATTGAGCGGAGTCGAAATGACAATTACTTACAAACATTTATCTTTTAATTTTTCTCTATGGTGATGACTATGAATGCGCCTGCTTTTGAATACCGAATCTTATTATATTATAAATATGTTCTAATTGATAATCCCGAAGAATTTACTAAACAGCATCTCGATTATTGCAAAAAATTAGGTGTAAAAGGGCGTATCGTGGTTGCTCGTGAAGGTATCAACGGAACATTATCCGGTACTATCGAACAAACGGATGCATATATGAAGCATTTACGTTCGGATGAGCGATTTGCGGATATTGTGTTTAAAATTGATGAAGCAGATAAACATGCTTTCAGTAAAATTTTTGTGCGGCACAAAGTAGAATTGGTAACATTCAGATTGAATTACGAACTCGACCCGAACGTCACGACAGGTCACTATCTTGAGCCGGTGGATTTCTATAAAACTATGGTAGAAGAAGATGTTGTAATTGTAGATGCTCGAACTGATTATGAATATGATTTAGGGCATTTTCGGAATGCAATTCGACCTCCATTGGACTCATTCAAAGAATTTCCCGAGTGGGTAAAAGAGAATTTGAGCGACTATAAAGATAAAAAAGTTTTAACTTATTGCACAGGCGGTATCAGATGCGAAAAATTCACAGGATTACTGCTGAAAGAAGGATTCAAAGATGTGTATCAATTGCATGGTGGAATTGTAACTTACGGCAAAGACGAGCAAGTGAAAGGCAGACTGTTCGACGGGAAATGCTATGTGTTCGACGAGCGCATATCTGTTCCGATTAATCATACCGAAGAAGATGTAATTGTATCAAAATGTTTGCATTGCGGTACTGCATCGGACAGATATATCAATTGTGCAAATATGGAGTGCAATAAACAGCATTTTTGCTGTCCTGAGTGCGAGAAAATTCATCTTCAATCATGCTCCGAAGAATGTAAAACAGCACCGCATCGTAAAGTAGTACAACACGATGAATTACAATTGTCATAAGTAGTTATGGCTTCCCATACGACATTTTCTTTTCTAAACTTCGGGCAAATAACGAAGCAGGATAGCTCATCATAAAGTAAATTGCCGCAGTAAGAAGTCCTAAGCCGATATAATCATAGCTTGTTGCGGCAAGGTAGCCATAAACTTTGGTTAGTTCGACCATTGTAATAACCGACACGAGCGACGAGTCCTTAAAGAGAGCAATAAAATCATTGCTGACAGGCGGAAGTACGATTTTAAATGCTTGCGGAATTATAATCGTACGGAGTGCCATGAGTTTAGTCATCCCGAGTGCGAGAGCCGCCTCCATTTGTCCGTGCGGAATAGACTGGATTCCGGCGCGATAATTCTCCGCTTCGTAGGCAGAATAATTAAGAGCCAAGCCCGCCACAGCCGCCGTGAACGCATCTAATTTTATCCCGATATTCGGCAAGCCGTAATAAATCAGATATAATTGAATCAGTAACGGAGTTCCACGAATAATTTCAACATACGCTCCGGCAATAAACCGAATCGGCGCAGGTGAGTAAAGGCGCACAATCCCGATAAACAGCCCTAAACTAATAGCTAAAATCATCGCAACAACCGATAATTTCACCGTAACCCATGCACCATCAAGAAGCAACGGAAGATACTTACCGAGCTGTTGCCATGTTGATTTTTTCGTCGAACCAAAGATGCTATTTTCTTTATATTCGCCAATGCGTGACTGTGCGCGAGTCCAAATATTCCATTTTTTAGCAATCTTTTCGGTAGCTCCCGAAGCCACCATATCGGTGATTATCTCATTTAATTTTTCGAGTAGTTCTGAGTCTTCTTTGCGAATCCCGATTCCATAAAATCCTTCACCCGTCGGCTCGCCTACAAACTTGAGTTGGGGATTAGGGCGCGCATAGTAAATTGCCATCGGCAAATCCAATACAACAGCATCTAAGCGTGAATCGGCAAGGTCGCGGTATGGCTCGACTACACCCGGATATACTTTGATATTTACTCCGCCAAGGTCTTGCAACATTATCATCCCTACCGATGCAGAGAGAGTTCCGACGGTTTTATCACGCAAATCAAAGAGAGTTCCAATACGATTATCGGTGGCACGAACTACTATTTGCTGGGAATACACATAATACGGTTTTGTGAAGCTGATGACTTCCAACCGAGCGTCGGTAATTTCTAATCCATTGAGAATAATATCAAAATCTTTACGATTAAGAGCCGGAACGAGTGCGTCCCAACTGTTTTGTTTCATAACGGCTTTAACGCCAAGCCGCCGTGCAATTTCATTGGCAATATCTACTTCATAGCCGATTAATTCATTGGGATTGTCTGGATTTACAAATACATACGGTGCACCGCCTTCGGCATCGGCACCCCATGTAAAATAACCACGTTGCATGATACTTTCCAAGGTTGAAATATCAGGTTTGGATTGTGCAAACATAACTCCGGCAAGTGGCAGTATTATTCCCAAAATACCACAGCACAGAACCAATCTCAAACGGAAAATTGCCGAGAAACAAACACGAGAAGATGTACTGAGGGCAGAACGCATAGTCGTGACTATGGAAGAAGGAAGAAGAGATGTATATTTACAACACTTGCAAATATACGACACACTACTTTCTTGTGGCAAAGAAAGATTATATTTTCACAAGAACGGTGCTCTTTCTTATTGCGAAGGTTGGAATGTACGATTTTCAGAATCATGCGTTTTTACATACCTTATTTTCATTCTAAGTTAAATCAAAATTATAATTGCTTTGTTAGAGTAAATTACGTATTTTGGAGATGTGTTTTCTACGCTATACTAACGAATGGAAATGTCTGTAAGTATTGGTCATAAGTTATACTCGGCTATTAAGAACAAGATAATACATGGAACGGCATATTGATTTTTCAAACCTTCGCGAACACTTCGCAGAAACTGATTATTTCAGCGATGAAGAGTTTGAAAAATTCACCTCTTATCTGACTATTAAATACCTAAAGAAAAAAGAATATTTCACCAAGCAAGGCGAACTCTGCCGGTATCTTGGTTTTGTAAATTCGGGTTGTTTACGTGCATTTCATACTGATAGTCGTGGTGATGAATTTACAATGTACTTTGCTTTTCTAAATTGGTGGATAGGCGATAAAACAAGTTTTTATTCGGGCACACCTGCCAGATTCAGTATTCAAGTTTTGGAGGATTGCGAGGTTTTTCAAGCCGATAAAAAAAGATGGGAAGAAGCACTTGATAATATCCCGATATTTGAAAAGTGGTATCGTGTTAAAACGCGGAAATCGTACGAAGCAACCCAGCAAAAAATAATAGATACCCAAACCGAATCAGCCGAAGAAAAATATGTAAACCTCCTGACAAATTCACCCGAAATCGTTCAGCGGATTCCGCAACATTATATAGCATCGTATCTTGGCATTAAGCCGCAGTCGTTAAGTCGAATCAGAAAAAATATTTTTAAACCAAAATAATTAGTTAACATAGGTGAACGAAACAGAGGTTTTTCCTACCGTAGTTTTGCATCGTAATTATGTTGTTATATTTTTTTGAAGGAATTGTACGATGCAAACTACTCAATCAACAGCTACAGTAGTAGCAGCCGGTGAAGGCAAAATTTTGAATGTACTTGGGCATTCGGTAACGATAAAGTTATCCAAGCGTGAAACTGGCGGTAATCATTATGTTTTTGAATTGGTGACTCCGCCCGGATTAGGAATTCCGCCGCATGTTCACGACCGCGAGGACGAACTTATCTATGTCGTCGAAGGTGAATTCGCTATCATACTTGGCGAAAAGCAATATGTGGCAAAAACAGGCGATGAGATTTATTTCCCGAAGCATATTCCACATGCTTTTCAAAATATAGGAAGTAAAGCCGGAATAACATTGTGGACGGTAGTTCCCGGTGGTAACTTCGAGGAATTTTTTGAGAAACTTGGTGCACTGCCTGCGGGTGAACCTGACCTAAAGGTAGTTGTAGAAATTTTTGCAGAATACGGAATGAAGGTGCTTATTCCCTCGAACTGACGGTAACGAATTTCAATAAACATTTACAGTAGAATATATCAGTATTTGTCTTTATTTTTCAATATCTAAGGAATATGGTTATGGCAAACTCATTGTTCAATAAAAGTGATTACGACTCTATCGTAAGTCGAATCAACAAGCTCTCTGCCGATTCAAAAAATCTATGGGGTAAAATGACAGTAAATGAAATGATGTGTCATGTTACCGACCCGTTTCGGGACGTTATGAATACGCGAAATGTAAAACCTTCTGTTCCCGGTTTTTTGCGTCCTCTTGCCAAAAAGTTTATCATAACTGTCAAGCCGTGGAAGCATAATTTGCAAACCTTGAAACTCTACAAACAAGGCGGAAATGGTAAGGGAACAAAACCGACAAACTTTGATACTGATAAAGAAGCATTACTCGATTTTGTTTCTAAGTTTTATTCTACTGATAAAAGTTACGAGTTTGGACCTCATGGAGGTTTGGGCAAATTATCAAGAGAAGAGAATGGTTTTTTGATGTGGAAGCATCTCGACCATCACTTGAGTTCATTCGGGGTGTAGATTCTTGAGACAACAAACGCCTTCCCGATTAATTTCAGGAAGGCGTTTATTGTTGTTACTATGGGATATTTTTCTATCAACATTTTGCTAAATAACAAATTACGAAGGTGGTAGAATAGTATCACACTTACTAAAAGCAGATACAAAACCTTACCTTGCAATAATCACAGGCAATGCTTTTAAAAAGCCATGATAGCCAATACTAAGAATGTAAATTCCTGAAGGAAGATTCGCAGAAGGACGAACTTCAACCATACCACCACGATATCCCTCAGCTCCAATAGGTGGATTGCCTCTTGTTAGTTGGTATGAAACGGGAGAATAAGGGCGTTGACCAAGAATGTTTGTAAACTCAAATGAAATTTCATCTTCAGAAACTATAGGTAACCATAATACTTCAGCCCTCAGAACTTCATTAAAAGGGTTTGGACTCGGATTTCGTAACCAAACAGGAACTGCTCCTGATGGATACTCAATCGGTGGCACATCAACAGCATTGATACTCTTATCTACATAAGAACGGTAAAGATTTCCGGTATAACTACTTAGAATTATGTTCCCGTTTGGTAAACATGCTATTCTGCCAAATTCTAAATTTGAAAACTCTAATGCTTGTGCTATTATTTCCCAAGTTTTCCCTCCATCCTTTGTTTGTATTAATTTATTTAAATAGAGAATATAACCAACTTTTTCATTTATAAATTTGACAGCAACGGCTCCTCGCGCATTCGAAGAATCAAGTATTTCCCATGATTTACCACCATTACTCGAATGATAAATAATCCCGTATTGTCTATTGTTTGTAGAAGCTGATCCGGTAAGAAACATAGTTGAATTATCAACCATCCAACAGTCAGAAAGAAAACCTGAAAAAGGCATAGATACAGAATCCCAACTGCTCCCACCATTAGTACTTAAATAGATAATCCCCCTATATCCTTCAGCAGTATTTTTATCTTTTTTCGAACCACATAGCAGTATTGTAGAATCATTACGATAATGAGCGGAAACAAGACCACCGTCAAAAAAACTTGTTTTCCAAGTAGTACCACCATCTTTTGTTAAATGAAGAATTCCAATTAATGCATTATTTGAGATAGAGATTAAATCAACACAAATACCTATGGAATCATTAAGAAATCGAACTTTAGGATAGTATCCCGTCAGAATATAATTTCCGGTATAAGACTTTCCTCCGTCTATAGTTTTTACAAATGGATACTTCCCTGAAGATGTTGCTCCAAACCCATTTTTAGGTGATGTAAAGTATATATCATTCGTATAAGGCAAATTGATCGCTCCCGGTACATTTTGCTCTTGTGGAAGCCATGTTGCACCTGCATTTTGAGTACGAAACAGATATTTTGTTGAACCACATATATAACCTATGGTATCATTAACAAAAAATATTGATGTATATGCCTCAGTTGTATTCATTTTAAAATAAGAAACTAAGCTCCAATAATCAGTTGCTATGGTAGTCCGGTACATAATTTTGGATAGACCAACAGCAATAGCGATGCTACTATCAATGAAACAAAAAGATGTTAAGTTTTGGGATGAAACAGCATACCGACTGTCTCCAATAAGAATTGGTGAAAAATTAAGTGTTGTAATATCAACTTTAGAAATACCGGAATTTACATCGATTACAAAGAGAGTATCTTTGCTGAAAATCATATCATTAACAACAGGAAACTCACGTCCAGTAAATATTTTTCCATCACTGGAAATAACTATTGTTCCTGTATTATTTTTGTAATTAATCCCAGAAAGATATATTTCCCCTATTGTGCCTCGAATGCAAATTCGAAAGTCAAAATCTCCTGTTGGCATTGAATTTATCGTCAAACTATCCCAATTATCCCAACTATCATTCGTAGTCAAAATGGTAGAACCGCTACCAACAATAATTCCAGATTGTGGAGAACTCATAGAAATCGCACCGATATGTACAGAATTTGTTAATGGTATAGATTTCCAAGTAGCTCCTGCATCTGTTGTTTTAAGAAGTGTTCCATATAATCCACCTGCGTAACCATCTGTTTTCGTTGTAAATTGGACAGTTCGTAAAAGGTATTGTGTATTGGACTGAATATTTTGCCACGTTTTACCACTATCAATTGTTCGAACAATACATCCACTATCACCTACAACAACTCCTATTGCTGAAGTTGCAAAATCCATAGCAAAAAGACTTTTATTAGTTTTTGATACAACTTGTTTCCAGTTGATGCCTTTATCTTCTGAGTAGAGAAGACAGCCGTTTGTTCCTAAAGCAAAAACCTTCCCAATCTGTGGAAAGTATCGCACTTTTTGAAAATCGGCATCCAAGCGTTGCCATGAAGTTGCTTGAGAAGCATAGAAAGGAAAAATAAGTAGAACGACAAGTAATTTGAATGTTTTCATTGTATCTCTTGAAAAAGGTTTAAATAAAATCACACCTAATCTGTTCGGACTAGGTGTGATTTTTTATGATGTTTAAGGTTGCTCATTACAAATACCGAAACATCCATTTGTATTAGTTGGACAACTAACCGAATATGGATTATCGGCAAATGTATAGATATTTTTTGTACCATCAAAACAGACTGTGTATCTCTTTGTACAGCCAATTTCTGCTATACAAGAAGATAGAACTGTCATCAAACCATTTAATGTATAGACATATTGAACATTATAACAAGGTGATTTATGTTCATAAACATACGAAACAGATTGATCAGGACAAGGTGGATATGCAGGAGGATTATCGCTACAACTGTTACGAAACATGTGGCTCCTGACTTGATCTTGTATAGATTTCTGATATAAACTAAATCCAACTCCTTGCCTGTCAACACACGCCTTCGGGAGAGATAAGCTTTGTAAATAAAATTCACTGTTACCATCACAACATCTTTCACAGAAAATTAAACTTGCATTGCATAAAGTTCCATCTGGCATTAACATATCAAAAAAAGTAGTAACGTTCAGTTGCCATTGGCAATTTAAAGAACCTGGTGGGTCCGGAACTGGAGAAGTTGGACAACCCGTTTGTGAATAAACCGATACAGAACCAAACACTATAGCTGTAAAAACAGCAAGCAAAGTTATGATTTTATTTTTCATTTTTTCTTTATAAAAAATTTGGCTGTGTATCAAAAAGTATGATAAGCCCAAAACTTACTTATTGCTAGTTCGATAAATTGTATTTTTCACCTAAGTATTGAGTTAAAATAACATTAGATTATTGAGTATAAAATTCGGTTGAACGTTCTC